>NZ_CP015863.1:2400000-3000000 GCF_002163755.1 Vibrio campbellii CAIM 519 = NBRC 15631 = ATCC 25920 | reverse complement strand
TGATGATAGTGAAAGCGCTGCCGCTGGCTTACAACAAAGACATGCAGGAAGACAAAGAAGGCCTGTTCGATGCACTTGATACATGGAACGACTGCATGGAAATGGCTGCACTGTGTTTTGATGGCATCAAGGTTAATGGTGAGCGCACGCTAGAAGCGGCGAAACAAGGTTACGCAAACTCTACCGAACTGGCTGACTACCTAGTAGCGAAAGGTATCCCATTCCGTGAAGCGCACCATATCGTTGGTGTTGCTGTAGTTGGTGCGATTGCCAAAGGCTGTGCACTAGAAGAGCTGTCAATTGATGAGCTGAAAGCCTTCTCTGATGTGATTGAAGCGGATGTGTATGACATCTTAACCATCGACTCGTGTCTTGAGAAACGTTGTGCACTAGGTGGTGTGTCTCCTCAACAAGTGGCTTACGCTGTTGACCAAGCAGACAAGCGTCTATCTCAACGCGATACATCAGCCGTCAACGTTCGCCCTGCTCGCTTAACGGACATCGAAACGTTAGAAGGCATGGTGGCATACTGGGCAAACATGGGTGAAAACTTACCACGCTCACGCAATGAGTTGGTACGTGATATTGGCTCCTTCGCGGTTGCCGAGCACCACGGAGAAGTAACCGGATGTGCATCTTTGTATGTCTATGACTCAGGGTTGGCAGAGATTCGCTCTCTCGGTATTGAAGCCGGTTGGCAAGGCCAAGGGCAGGGCAGTGCGATTGTGAACTATCTGGTTGAGAAAGCGCGCCAAATGGCCATCAAGAAAGTCTTTGTGCTGACACGTACGCCAGAATTCTTTATGAAGCAGAGCTTCTTGCCAACGTCGAAGTCATTGTTGCCTGAGAAAGTACTGAAAGATTGCGATCAGTGTCCGCGTCAGCATGCGTGTGATGAAGTTGCACTAGAGATCAACTTGTTCGAACAATTGATCCAGAAAAGTAACGTGGCCTAGGTTGATGATTCTATTAGTATTTAAGAAAATACTAAAAAAATCAGAAAAAAATTTGGAACCTTTGAGAGGAAGCCCGGTCTATTAAAGTACCACTGCTTTTTCTTAGAAGAATCTAAGAGAGCCCCAAGACCGGTATTGGTTTTGGGGCTTTTTTCTATCTGTTATCTGAGTGATGATCATCCTTACTTTCTTTTCCACGACGGCGCTGCCACGGCAAAACCACAAAGCGAATCCATAGGTGCAAAAACAGTAAGCCGTTAAATGTAAATCCGGCAAAGATCAGTGCGATCGATTCAATACTTTGCGGATCATCTTTAAACGCAAACCACCACACGATCCAACATAAAACAGAAAGTACCGTCAGTTGATCCATGCATCGTTGGCAACGTCCGATCTTTTTCCAAAACCAGTGCTCTTGGCAACTTCGACAAGCCATTGTTCTATCCACACTATCTATTTGTCCCTGATTATAACGGCTAACTCATGTTTGAGTTTCTCTTTGTCAGGATTCTATGTCGTGTCTATCGAACCAAAAATGGAAAATTAACTTGGTTAAAAATGTGTAGCACGTAATTGGTGTATGGTGCGCTGTCAGCCTGACAATAGGAAAAATTATAATGTCGACAGAACTCAAAGTAGCACTAGGCCTTGCTGGTGGTTTCTTCACAATTGGCTTTACCGCTATTGTGCTTGTGAGCCGTTACGCAATGATGACTGCATAATCGCCACTCTATTGATTCCTGAATTGATAAAGCTGGAATAAGAAAGCCTCGTGTAAACGAGGCTTTTTGTTTTTTGGCGGGAGGTAAAGCGTGAGCCTTAGCAACCAGGACCACAATCAAGACAGTGTTTGATCATCTCTGGACCTAAGTGAAGCTTCGCATTCAAATCTCGTAGTGCGGTACGAACGCCTTCTTCAATCACTGGGTGATAAAACGGCATATCCAACATCTCAGAAACCGTCATCTTGTTCTGATGTGCCCAAGCGAGTAGGTGTGCTAAATGCTCGGCATTTGGTCCCATCATTTCAGCTCCCAAGAAGCGGCCAGTACCTTGCTCTCCGTAGACATGCAACATGCCTTTATTACGAAGCATGACACGAGAGCGGCCTTGGTTTTCAAATGAGACTTCACCCGTTGCGAAGCAGCCACAGGTGCCTAAACGCGTCTCTAGTTGCTTGAAGGTCTCTCCTACCATCGCAATCTGTGGGTCTGAGAAAACGGCAGAGATCGATGAGCGACGTAGACCTGCACGAATATCAGGGAAACGACCTGCGTTGTCACCGGCAATACGACCTTGGTCTGCCGCTTCGTGTAGCAATGGAATTTGGTTACTTGCATCACCTGCGATGAAGATGCTCTCTACCGAGGTTTGCAACGTGTAATGATCCGCCGTTGGTACGCCGCGCTCATCCAGTGCCACATTGGTGTTTTCAATCGACAACTTGTCGACATTCGGGCGACGACCAGTTGCTGCCAATACGTAATCAACAATAAAGGTTTCTAGTTCACCATCGTGGTTGATGAATTGGATCTCAACTTTATCCTCTTCGCTGTTGTCTGATGAAGCAATGCGTTTCATGCTTTCGACTTTTACATCGGCATCAAGGTAAAACTCTTCTTTGAAGGCTTTATCGGCGTACGCCATCACTTCAGGATCGGTCAATGGTCCTACTTGACCACCAAGACCAAATAGCTTCACATTTACACCTAAACGATGCAGTGCTTGACCTAATTCAAGACCAATCACACCTGGGCCAAATACGGCAACAGATTCTGGCAAGTCATCCCAATCGAATACATCATCGTTAATTACTAAGCGGTCGCCGAGTTCATTCCATACAGCAGGGTATGCTGGACGCGAGCCTGTTGCGATCACAATACGCTTAGCTGTGATTTGAGTGTGGTCATCAACGATTAACGTGTTGTCTGTGGCAAACTTAGCATAACCCGACACTTTATCTTCAGCAGGGATCTCATCGACGCCTTCCAACACAAAGCCAACAAAGCGGTCACGTTCACGCTTTACTCGATCCATGACTTCACGGCCGTTAATGTAAATCTCGCCTTGTGGATGTACACCAAAGCCCGGTGCTTTCTCGATCTGGTGTACGCTTTCTGCTGCGGCGATTAATAGCTTCGATGGCATGCATCCGACACGAGCACATGTTGTGCCGTAAGGACCACCTTCAATCATCACAACACTGTCGGTGTGTGCTTTTGCTGCGCGGTAGGCGCCAAGACCTGCAGTACCACCACCAATAATTGCTACGTCGACATTTAACCGTTTCATAATGGATTCTCGTTTTTCCCAAACGCAGTTGAAGTGACTAAGTTTGGATGAGTGAATTTGAGTTCATTAATCTTGATAACCGGTTGAACGGTGAAGACAACCAGTTATCAAGACTAAGCATAGGAAGTAATTGAGAGGGATGGTCTCCCGGGCGAGGGATGCTCCGGGAGACCTAGGGCTGAATTCTGGACAGCGAGATTGCCAACCCAAGCCCATTAGGCAAACTATTAACCTAGGTAAGCTTCTAGCTCTTCGCTACCGCCGATGTGTTTACCACCGATGAAGACTTGAGGAACCGTTGTGCGACCAGATATTGCACGTAGACTTACTGTTGTTGCGTCTTTACCCAGAATCACTTCTTCATATTGAAGACCGTGGTCAATCAGATTTTGTTTCGCCCTCATGCAGAAAGGACAACCTGGTTTAGTGAACACCGTGATAGATTCTTGAGTTTTGTACTCAGGTGCTACGTAGTTCATCATTGTGTCTGCGTCAGAAACTTTGAACGGGTCGCCTGGCTCGTTTGGTTCGATGAACATTTTCTCAACCACGCCGTTTTTCACTAGCATGCTGTAACGCCATGAACGCTTGCCGAAGCCGATGTCGTTTTTGTCCACTAGCATACCCATGCCGTCTGTGAACTCACCGTTACCATCTGGAATGAAAGTGATGTTTTCTGCTTCTTGGTCAGCTTTCCATGCGTTCATTACAAACGTATCGTTCACTGACACACATAGAATTTCATCCACGCCGTGTTCTTTAAATACTGAGAACAACTCGTTGTAACGAGGTAGGTGGCTCGACGAACACGTCGGAGTAAACGCACCTGGCAAGCTGAATACGATAACCGTTCTGTCTTTAAACAGCTCATCCGTGGTTACGTTCACCCATGCGTCACCTTTACGAGTCGGAAAAGTAACTTGTGGTACAGCTTGACCTTCTTTTGATGCAAACATGATGATTTCCTTTTTAAATTTATGAAATAATTCGTTTTCGAGCTTAGCGTTATTTGTCGCTCAGTTTCGTTTTGTTGAGCTCATTATTGAAAAAAAACTTTGATAGTTCTAATCGTTTAATGCTATGGTTTTGATAGATTATTTCTATCGCTAAACAAGAAGCGAATCGTACGTATGAATATCCGAGATTTTGAGTACTTGGTGGCGCTTGCG
This sequence comes from Vibrio campbellii CAIM 519 = NBRC 15631 = ATCC 25920, assembly GCF_002163755.1. Taxonomy (NCBI): domain Bacteria; kingdom Pseudomonadati; phylum Pseudomonadota; class Gammaproteobacteria; order Vibrionales; family Vibrionaceae; genus Vibrio; species Vibrio campbellii. Next base: position 2,995,583 of record NZ_CP015863.1, on the reverse strand, counting down.
GAGCACAAGCATTTTCGAAAAGCAGCGGAAGCCTGTTTTGTTAGCCAACCAACTTTGAGTGGCCAGATTCGTAAACTAGAAGATGAACTGGGCACGGCATTACTAGAAAGAAGCAGCCGTCGAGTGCTGTTTACCGATTCTGGTTTGCAGTTGGTGGAGCAAGCAAAACGCATCTTAAGTGAAGTAAAAACCTTCAAAGATATGGCGAGTGGCCAAAGTGGTGCCATGACGGGACCAATGCATATTGGCTTTATCCCGACCGTTGGGCCTTACTTGCTACCTAAGATCGTTCCTCGATTAAAAGAAGAGTTTCCTGAATTGGAACTGTTTCTGCATGAGGCTCAAACCCACCAATTGGTTCGTCAGTTAGAAGAGGGCAAACTAGATTGCCTAGTATTGGCCTCTGTTGACGAGACAGCGCCTTTCAAAGAGATTGAAGTCTACAATGAGCCGTTGAGCGTTGCTGTACCTTGTGACCATGAATGGGCAGGCTTAGATCATATCGACATGCTGGATCTTAATGGTCGAACCGTATTGGCGTTAGGTGATGGCCATTGTTTGCGTGACCAAGCTCTGGGGTTCTGCTTTGCTGCTGGAGCCAAAGACGACGAGCGTTTCAAAGCGACCAGTCTAGAGACGCTGCGTAACATGGTAGCTGCTGGCGCTGGTATTACGTTGCTTCCAGAGTTATCTGTGCCGCATGAGAAGAAAAAAGATGGCGTATGTTACGTTCCAGCTGTGAACCCTACGCCTTCTCGCAGTATTGTTTTGGTTTACCGTCCAGGTTCACCACTGCGTGCTCGCTTCGAAGCGCTGGCTTCGACAATTAAAAGTATTCTGGAAGCGAAACAAAACTCTATTGCAGCTTAAGTCTCTGCTTAAATCAGATAATCCAGATAAACAAAAAGGGAGCTTAATGGCTCCCTTTTTCATATCGTTAGTTCGGTACTAGAACAGCTCTTCTGAGCCACCGCCACCAGAGTAGATACTGTCTTCTAGACTGTTACCGACGTACTCAGTTGGCTCTGTACCTTTCTCGAAGTATTCGAACATCGATGAGCCATCGACTTTGTGCGTCAATAGGCCGCTATCACGGTCGATACGTACACGAACGATATCATCTGGAATATTCTTGCTCTGCTGTGGTTTACCTTCTAAAGCAGCATGCATGAAGTCAATCCAAGCTGGCTCAGCCGTCTTAGCACCTGATTCTGCACCAGAGATCTGGCCTTTACCAAGGTTACTGTTCACGGTTGTGCGGCCAAGCGTACGAGAGTGGTCATCGAAACCAACCCATGCGATCGCCACAATGCCAGGGCCGTAACCATTATACCAAGTATCTTTTGAGTCGTTGGTTGTACCGGTTTTACCGCCGATATCGCGACGTTCAAGTTTCTGTGCACGCCAGCCAGTACCGTTCCAACCTGTGCCATCACGCCAGCTACCGCCACCCCAGATGTTGCTGTACATCATTTCACGCATTAGGAACGCGTTTTGCGCTGAGATAACTTGTTTCGCGTATTGCGGAGTATCGTTTTCTAGAGCGTTGTCTGGAGCGATGTTTTCCGGCGTTACGTCTTGTTCACCAAACTCTGCAGCAAACTTATCTTCAGCTGGAACGTGCTGTTCCATTTGAGGGCAATCGTGCTGACAGATCACTTTCGGGTTTGCTTTAAACAGCACTTCACCGAATGAGTCTTCTACATGGTCAATGTAGAAAGGTTCTACATAGTAACCGCCATTGGCAAATACAGAGTAACCCTGTGCCACTTTCATTGGCGTTAAGCTACCTGCACCAAGCGCGATGGTCTCTGAACGTGGCACTTCGTCAATATCAAAGCCAAAACGCGTTAGATATTCACGAGTCTCGTCCAAACCAACTTCACGAAGAGTACGCACTGCCATTACGTTTTTAGACTGTGCTAGACCGATACGCAGACGAGTAGGGCCCACGTATGTTGGTGGTGAGTTCTTTGGACGCCATGCAGAACCAGAACCTGCATCCCATTTGTTGATTGGCGCATCGTTCACTAGAGAAGCAAGAGTGAGACCTTTGTTTATTGCCGCTGAGTAGATGAAAGGTTTGATACTTGAACCTACTTGGCGCACTGACATAGTCGCACGGTTAAACTTGCTGTGAACAAAGTTAAAGCCACCAACCAGAGAAAGCACAGCACCGTTTTCCGGATTCATTGCCACAAATGCCGTGTTTGCACTTGGTACTTGGCTTAGCTTCCAGCTGTTGATGGTGTTGCCGTCTTTATCGGTTGTGCTGATTTCACGAACCCAAATTTGTTGGCCTGATTCCAAAATCTGTTTAGCTGACTTTGGTACGGCGCCTTGGCGTTCATCCGTCAGGTACTTACGAGCCCAGTTCATACCAGTCCAAGCGATGGTTTGTTCATCGTTGTTCTTGACCCAAACTTGCGCTGTTTTGTCATCGACTTTAGTCACGACCGCTGGGTAAAGTTGTCCGTAAGTCGGTTGCTTCTTCAGATGTTTTTCAATCTGCTCTGTATCCCAAGCGGTTTCACCTTGTTTCCACAATACTTTCTCAGCACCGCGGTAGCCATGACGCTCGTCGTAAGCAAGGATGTTATTGATCGCCGCTTTGTTTGCTGCGTCTTGCAGTTTTGAATCTACTGTCATGTAGATGTTTAAGCCAGAGGTATAGGCTTTTTCTGCACCGTACTCTTTCACTGCCCATGAGCGTGCAAGCTCTGCAACATATGGGGCAGAAAGCTCAATCTCAGCACTGTGGTAGCGAGCGACAATTGGCTCAGCACGTGCTTCATCGTATTGCTCCTGAGTGATGTATTTCTCATCGAGCATACGCATCAGAACGACATTACGACGGTTTGTTGCACGTTCGAGTGAATAGAGTGGGTTCAAGGTTGATGGTGCTTTTGGCATACCACCAAGCGTTGCGATTTCACTTAGCGTGAGTTCATTTAGGCTTTTACCAAAATAAACCTGAGCTGCGGCACCGAAACCGTATGAGCGGTAACCAAGGAAGATCTTGTTAACGTACAGTTCCATGATCTCTTGCTTCGTCAAAAGCTGCTCAATGTGAATCGCAATGAAGATCTCTTTCACTTTACGCATGATCTTCTTCTCGTTGGATAGGAAGAAGTTACGCGCTAGCTGCTGAGTAATGGTACTCGCACCTTGCTTTGCAGAACCAGATAATGCAACGACGACTGCCGCACGTGTAATACCGATTGGGTCGATACCTGGGTGCTCGTAAAATCGGCTATCTTCGGTCGCGATCAGCGCATGAATTAAATCTTGCGGAATTTCGTCGTAAGTAACAGGAATTCGGCGTTTCTCACCAAACTGTGCGATCAGTTTCCCGTCTTGACTAAAAACCTGCATAGGTGTTTGTAATTCAACATCTTTTAAGGTTGCAACATCTGGCAATTCAGGCTTCACGTATTGATAGAAGCCAAAAATTGTGGTGACTCCAAGAATTATGCAAATCAATGTTAAAAATAATAAACGCTTTATGAACTTCACCGGAGAATCCCTGATTGGTTGAGGCTGTGTAACGGCAAACCCTTGTACTCTTAGGTCAAAAATTTAGCACATATGAGATATTAACTCTTATTTGGATGCTAATAACAACCTTTGCACGAAGAAAATTCTCTGGGTGCTAACAACATCGGCACGCAAGAATTTCGGAGCGAGAGTAGAGATGGATAAGCTATTAGTTACGGGCATAGATATTGGCCATAACAGCCTCAAAGCCGTGGTACTTAAACCCAATGGCAACAGTTACGCACTACTGGGTTACAAAGAAATAATACTTAAGGAAGGTATTGTCGCTGAAAATAACACCATAAATCATCAAGAAATTGTAAAGACCCTTAAAGAGATGAAAAAAGAGCTACCTTTTCGTGCTCGAAAGGTCGCAATTTCAGTTCCAGATAATGCTGTGATCAGTAAAAAGCTGCAGATAGAGCAGAACTTAGAAGAGAGTGAAAAGGAGTTTGCTGTTGTGCAAGCCTTCTCACATCAGTCTCCATTCCCCGTGGAAGAGCTGAGTCTTGACTTCATCAAGGTTGATACGGATGAGCAGATGCGAGGCAATGACAGTTATCAGGTCTTCGCGACTCGTAAAGGCGTGGTAGAAACCCGAGTTGAGGCATTGCAGAAATCAGGCTTGAAACCAGTACTGGTGGACGTGCACTCACAAAGTCTTGGTCATATGTGGAAATTGGTAGCGGAACGTTTTCCTGAAAAGAACAAGTATTGTTTACTGGACATTGGTTCTTTGAATAGTTCTTTCACGATGTTCACCGAACAAGGCGAATTGTTTCATAAAGAATTTCCCTGCGGTACTCGCACTACGGGCAGTTTGTTTCAACAAGATCCATTAGCAGACGATGCACAAGTGGCAACGGATCAATTTAATCGACAAATCGTCGAGCGTGTTAAACGTCAGATGCAGCTCTATACCTCAATTAATGGAAGCCAAGATATAAAAGGCGTTTGGCTTTCGGGAGAGGGCGTTGCAACACCTATGTTGGCCGAGGAGCTGTCTAGCCAGTTGGCACTAGAGTGTGAACTGCTTAATCCGCTTGGTTTGTTTGAAATGAAGGTGTCTAAGCGCAAACGTCGTGCCGCGGATTGGCAACACTTCACTGCTGCAGCCGGACTGGCTGTACGTGGTATTCAGTGGCTAGGAGGTGACAATGCTGTATCACATTAATCTTCTTGCTTGGCGTGAAAACCAACGTGAAGAGCATCGTCGTCGTTTTATTGGCTTGATTTTACTCGGGGCGATCGCTGCTCTGGGCGTGCAATGGGGGATCGGTAAGTACTACCAATACCAACAAGATCAGCAGCAACAGCGCTTCGATTATCTTGCTCACTATATCTCTCAACTCGATAAACGTATTGAAGCCATGAAGATAGCAGAGCAAGAGCACAGCAAAATTCTAGAGCGCTTAAAGACCGTTGAGGGGCTGCAAAATGGGCGCAATAAAACCACTGAGTTTATGAACCTGATGCCCTCAGTGATCCCTGAAGGCGTCTATGTCGATAAGATCAAAATGAACGACTACGAGATTGAGATCTCGGGTATTTCTGATAGCACCTCTCGTCTTGCCACCATGCTCGATAATATGGAGCGTTCTGCCAAGCTTCTGGATGTTGATATGCACTCCATTGTCCATGGTAAAGCGCTCTTTGGTAAAGAGTTCCAGACGTTCAAAGTCTCCTTTATGTTTAAAGATGCCTCTATAAAAGGAGGTAAGCAGCATGGTTAATTGGCAAGACCTAGAAATGGATGAAATCGCTGAATGGCCGCTGGTACCTCAGTTGGTGGCGATTCTTCTTATGGTGGTGTTGATCCAAGGTTTTGGTTACTGGTTTTATTTGAAGCCAGAGGAAGCTCGCCTTAATACCTTGATCCAAGAAGAGCAGACTATAAAAGTCGCGCTGAGGATCAAAGCCAATAAAGTCGCTGCACTGCCGCAGCTTCAGTCACAACTTGATGAACTGACCACCCGCTATGAACTGCTTTTGCAACAACTGCCGGCACAGAAAGAATTGGCGACCATGCTAGCGTCGGTTAATGAACTCGGCATCGATAACAAGCTGACATTTACGCGTATTGATTGGGGAGATAAAGAGTCAGAGCACTTCCTTTACCGTTTGCCGCTCAATATTGAGCTAACGGGTGACTTCCATGACATCGGTCGTTTTTCACAGGCCATCGCCACCTTACCACGCATCATCACATTTCAAGATGTAACTTGGCAGCGAGTCAGTCAAGAGAGTGAAACCTTGCACTTCCGTGTAAGAGCAAACACTTACCAATTCAAACCAGAGGAAAAGAAAGATGCGAAATAAATCTTTGCTGATGGTTTGTATGGTGAGTCTGCTGAGTGGTTGCCAAGCCAATGATGAGTCACTAACCGACTTTATTCGCGGTGTAGAAAACCAAGCACGCCGTGATGTCGCCAAACTCCAGCCGACTGAAGAATATGTAGTGGTGAGTTACGAGCCTGAAATTTTGCGTGCCCCTTTTGAACTGCCAAAAGAGGCCACCATCTCAACTCAACCTGTTGCGAGGCAAGACTGTTGGCAACCGCCGTCAAGAAAGCGCACAGACAAACTGGAACGTTTCCCACTCAACCAACTTCGCCTTAAGGGTGTGATGGGAATGGGCAGCAGCGTCTCGGGTTTGGTTCAAGCTCCGAATGGCATAGTTTACAAAGTGAAGCCAGGTCAATACCTCGGACGTAACAATGGCAAGGTAACCCACGTATCCCACAGCTATTTATTGATTAATGAAACCTTGCCAGACGGTTTAGGTTGTTGGCAAAAGCGCAAAGTGAAGTTGGCGTTGAGATAGGCATAGCGGCATTTATTTTTGATATTGAGTAATGATGAAAATGAGACACGGATTAACACTGACACCAAGGAAGCTAACAGGGCTCTTCTATTTATGGTTCTCTCTACTTTTAGCCCCTTTTGTCGCAGCAGAAGAAGTACAGTCTAACTCGCTTAAGAGCATCGACTTCCGTACGAACAAAGACAAAGACGCCGTGATTGTGGTTGAGCTCGCATCACCCGCTGCAATTGTTGATATTAAACGCGTACAAGAAGGCTTGAGTATCGACTTACTCAACACCTCCGTTAAAGATGACCAGCTTTACCTACTTGATGTGAAAGATTTCTCGACGGTTGTCGAGAGCGTTGAGGTATTCCGCGATACTTCTACAACACGTCTGGTGGCTTATATCGATGAGGACTATTCTCACGACTACCGTCTTACTGGTCGTTATTTAGAGGTAAAGGTTGGCAAGCTTAAAGCCAACGAAAAAGCGCTGGATAAAAGCATTTTGGAAAAAGAAGGCAAGCTAATTTCGATTAACTTCCAAGACATTCCTGTGCGAAACGTGTTGCAACTTATCGCCGACTACAATCAATTTAACTTGGTCGTCTCTGACTCGGTCGAGGGTAACTTGACCTTGCGTTTTGATGGTGTGCCTTGGCAGCAAGTACTCGACATTATCCTGCAAGTGAAAGGGTTAGATAAGCGTGTTGATGGCAATGTCATTCTCGTCGCACCAAAAGATGAATTGGATCTGCGCGAGAAGCAGCAACTCGAAAAGCAAAAGCTAGAGAAAGAGATCGGTGAGCTTTCATCAGAGATCATCAAGGTGAACTTCGCTAAAGCGTCAGACATTGCTGAGATGATCAATGGAGAGGGCAACATCAGTATGCTTTCAGATCGAGGCAGCATGACCATTGATGAGCGTACCAACTCGTTATTGATTCGTGAGTTACCTGAGAATATTGAAGTGATTCGCGAGATCATAGAATCATTGGATATTCCTGTAAAACAGGTTCAGATTGAAGCACGTATTGTGACTATTAATGAAGGTAACATGGACGAACTTGGCGTTCGTTGGGGCTTCACTTCCATTAATGGCAGTCATACTGTGGGTGGTTCAATTGAGAATAACCTTGCGACAATCGGCCTGTACGATGGCGGCGGTGACGGTGAAGGTGATGACGGTGGCAGCAGTGTGGGTATTGATGACTTTCTCAACGTTAACCTTGCCGCGACCAGTCCAAATGCGACCAGTATAGCCTTCCAAGTTGCTAAGTTAGGTTCGGACACCTTACTAGATTTGGAACTTTCGGCGCTGCAACAAGAATCGAAAGCAGAAATTATTTCTAGCCCACGTTTGATAACCACGAATAAGAAGCCAGCTTACATTGAGCAGGGTACCGAGATCCCTTACCTTGAATCTTCTTCCAGTGGTGCGACTTCTGTGACGTTCAAAAAAGCGGTATTGAGCTTGAAAGTGACGCCACAGATTACGCCTGACAACCGTTTGGTGTTGGATTTGAGTGTTACGCAAGACAGACCGGGCCAAGTGGTAAAAACAGGCACTGGTGAGGCGGTGGCGATAGATACGCAACGTATTGGTACACAGGTTTTAGTTAATAATGGCGAGACAGTCGTGTTGGGCGGTATTTTTCAACACAGCATTACAAACTCCGTCGATAAGGTGCCTTTATTAGGTGATTTGCCGCTGTTAGGTGCGCTTTTCCATCGAAGTTACGAAAATGTCGGTAAAAGTGAACTACTGATTTTTGTTACACCTAAAGTTGTGATTCAGTAAGAATCGGTAGGCAAAAAAACGATTAGATCAAAAATAAAGTTGCATTAGTGGCATCATGCTTGGATAATTTCGGGTCTTATCACGAATTATCTGTGAGGAATTGGTGCCACAAGCCTTGTGAAACAGCAGTTTGGCTGTGTTTTCTTGTGGCGATCTTATTGAATTAACGTTGTAAATTACCGCTAAATATGGCTGAGAAACGTAATATTTTCCTTGTTGGCCCAATGGGCGCCGGCAAAAGTACAATTGGTAGACACCTAGCACAGCAACTGCATATGGAGTTCGTGGACTCTGATACAGTGATCGAAGAACGCACTGGTGCAGATATCGCTTGGGTTTTTGATGTTGAAGGTGAAGAAGGCTTCCGCAAACGCGAAGAAGCTGTACTCGAAGACCTAACTCAAGAGCAAGGCATCGTGCTAGCAACGGGCGGTGGCTCTGTTAAGAGCAAAGAAAACCGCAACCGTCTTTCAGCACGTGGTGTTGTTGTTTACCTAGAAACAACTATTGAAAAGCAACTTGCTCGCACAAACCGCGACAAGAAGCGTCCTCTACTTCAAACTGACAACCCTCGTGAAGTATTGGAAAGTTTGGCAGGCGAACGTAACCCTCTATACGAAGAAGTAGCGGATTACACAGTTCGTACTGACGATCAGAGTGCAAAAGTGGTAGCCAACCAGATCGTAAAAATGCTAGAAGAGAGATAAGCATTTATCTTTTTCAAATTGGAGCACACCGATGGAACGGATTACGGTCAATCTAGCAGAGCGTAGCTACCCAATCTCAATTGGCGCCGGGTTATTTGAAGACCCGGCGTACCTTTCTCAAATTCTTTCAAACAAAAACGCAAATCAGAAAGTTGTCGTGATCAGTAATGTCACGGTTGCTCCACTGTATGCGGAAAAAATTCTTGGTCAGCTTGAACAGCTCTGTTGTGATGCCTCATTACTTGAATTGCCTGATGGTGAGCAATACAAAAGCCTAGACACGTTTAATCAAGTCATGAACTTCCTGCTAGAGGGAAGCTACGCACGCGATGTAGTGATTATTGCATTGGGTGGCGGTGTTATTGGCGATCTCGTTGGGTTCGCGTCTGCATGTTACCAACGTGGTGTGGATTTCATCCAGATTCCAACCACATTGTTGTCTCAAGTGGATTCATCTGTAGGTGGTAAAACCGCAGTTAACCACCCGCTAGGCAAAAACATGATTGGTGCTTTTTATCAACCTAAAGCGGTTATCATCGATACCAACTGTCTATCGACGCTCCCAGAGCGTGAGTTTGCAGCAGGTATTGCTGAGGTGATCAAGTACGGCATTATTTACGATGGTGCTTTCTTCGATTGGTTAGAAGAGAATCTTGATCGTCTATATGCATTGGATGAAGAGGCACTGACTTACGCGATTGCACGTTGTTGTGAAATCAAAGCGGAAGTTGTAGCACAAGATGAGAAAGAGTCAGGCATTCGAGCACTGCTGAACTTGGGCCATACCTTTGGTCATGCGATTGAAGCTGAACTTGGTTATGGCAACTGGCTACACGGTGAAGCGGTATCTTCCGGTACAGTGATGGCGGCGAAAACCTCTCACTTGCGTGGATTGATTTCGCAAGAGCAACTGGACCGCATCATCAATATTATGCGCCGCGCTAAACTGCCTGTGCATACGCCAGATACAATGAGCTTTGATGATTTCATGACGCACATGATGCGTGATAAGAAAGTCTTATCCGGTCAGCTGCGTTTAGTTCTGCCAACGGGCATCGGCAGTGCCGAAGTCATTGCAGACACACCGCAAGATATCATCAAACAAGCTATCGACTTCGGTCGTGACATTTAACCTTGTAATGGCGCCTATCGGCGTCATTCTTGTAGTTTATTAAGGTTATTTAGATGAGTTTCGCTCACGTTCTTGAATTGGATTCGCAAACCGAGCTTTTAGACAGATTAAGCTTGTTGACCAATTTTGGTTCTAACTTGATCGCAGTAAATGGCCAAACTGGGTACGGAAAGTCTTGGTTGGCACAGCGATATCTTGAACTCGGTGCAAGTAACAAAAACCAATGTTTGTTACTTTGTCATTCAAATCAAGATGATGTGCAGCGTCGTATGCTCATCTTGAGCCAGATTGTTTCTGATGCACTGTTCAATCAGCAAGATACGTTGCTTGATAGTTTGGAGCGTATCTTAGGTAATGAAGCGTGTGATATCGCGATTGTGGTTGATGATGCGCACTTGTTGAGTGAAACACTGGTCTCAGAATTATGGATGTTGGTGCTAGCAGCACAAGCGAATCCAAAATGGAAAATCAACATCTTACTGTTTACTCAAAGTGGGCGTTTGGAATCGGTATTGTTGCGTATCAGCTACGGGCAAGAACTTAAGCCAGTTGAACTCGATATTGAGATGTTGTCAGAAGTTGAAGCGCGTTGCTTTTTTGAATCTTTGGTAATTCGATATGTCGACGATGAATCAGAAAAGCGCGTTCGAGATGCATTTAAGAAAGTCGACCCGGTTCCGGGGGACATCATGGCGTTAGGAGAGATGAAAGTGGAAAAAAGGATCATTATCCGCTCAATTGTAGGCTCACCCCTTAATATCGCATTGGTTGTATTGGTGCTGCTATTGTTAGCTGCTGGTGGCTATTGGTGGATGTACAATCAGCCGAGCCCTGATGATAAAGCACAGCAAATCACTGGCGCTATTGAGCAAACGGCGATTCCAACCCTAAGCGAATCTCGAGCTACCAGTGGCGCAGATTCGACGATGAGCAACGAAGCTGAAGATAGCACGGTGCTTACTGATGCGACGGATGACTCTGATTCATTACCACCAACCGTAACGGATGAAGTGGCGAGTGTTGGCATGGAAGACAAGCAACAACGTGTTGTGATTGAGTCTGATGTGGTGGATGCATTGCTCGAGGGTAAGCCAGAAGAAGCGGATACTGATGAAATCAAACAACTGGTTGAAGAATCGGTTCCTCAAGCGCAAAGCAGCTCGAGTTCTTCGCTCATCAATGTTGTTCAGACAGGTGAACAGTCTGCAGAAGCTCAAGTTATGCCAACTAAACCAGTGGTGAAGTTCTCTTTTGCTCGTGAAGAGCTTAAGGCCTTATCGCCACGCGGCTATACGCTACAGCTCGGTGCGATGACCGCAATGGAAGATGTGCAAGCGTTTCTCGATAAATACGACTTAAACGGTAAGGTAAGAATTTACCCAACGGTGCGCAGTGGAACGGAATGGTACATCATCACTTACCAAGATTACCCAACCATTCAATTGGCTCGTGACGCAGTCGAAAGCTTACCGGATGCGCTTAAATCGCTGAGTCCTTGGGCAAAATCCTTGGGTCAGGTGCATCGTGAAATTGATCGCGTGAAATAATCCTGAGCTTCGTTGAAAAATATGTTACATTCCGCAGCCTTAATTTTTGGTCGATAGATAGAGCAGTAGATGAAAAAGCAACGAGCCTTTCTTAAATGGGCAGGAGGAAAATACGGTCTGGTTGAAGATATCCAACGTCATTTGCCACCGGCTCGAAAGCTAGTTGAACCTTTTGTTGGTGCTGGCTCGGTTTTTCTTAATACCGACTACGACCACTATCTGCTAGCGGACATCAACCCCGACCTGATCAATCTCTACAACCTACTGAAAGAGCGTCCTGAAGAGTATATCTCTGAAGCAAAACGTTGGTTTGTTGCTGAGAACAATCGTAAAGAAGCGTACCTAGATATTCGCGCCGAGTTTAATAAAACTGATGACGTGATGTATCGCTCTTTAGCGTTCTTGTACATGAACCGTTTTGGCTTTAATGGCTTGTGTCGTTACAACAAAAAGGGCGGTTTTAATGTTCCTTTCGGTTCTTACAAAAAGCCTTACTTCCCTGAAGCTGAGCTAGAGTTCTTTGCTGAAAAAGCGAAGAAGGCAACATTTGTCTGTGAAGGTTACCCAGAGACGTTCAGCCGAGCACGCAAAGGCAGCGTAGTTTACTGCGATCCACCTTACGCACCGTTGTCGAATACGGCGAACTTTACTTCTTATGCTGGTAACGGCTTCACGCTTGATGACCAAGCGGCATTGGCTGATATCGCAGAGAGAGCTGCAACTGAACGTGGCATTCCTGTTCTGATTTCAAACCACGACACCACACTAACGCGTCGCCTTTATCATGGCGCTGAACTGAATGTGGTGAAAGTGAAGCGAACCATCAGTCGCAATGGCAGTGGTCGTAATAAAGTTGATGAGCTTCTTGCTCTGTTCCGAGCACCTGATACGGACAAATCTGGCTCCTAGCTCTCACACTATTGTATCTAAATAGTGGATCTCCCCACTGGCTTCGGTAGAATTGCGCGCAACAAATTGTTTGCTGTTTGCTCGCCACTACTGAGGTCAGGTATGAAAGATTTTCTAATTGCTCCATCCATTTTATCAGCTGATTTTGCTCGTCTCGGTGAAGACGTAGAAAAAGTACTCGCAGCGGGTGCGGATGTGGTGCACTTCGACGTTATGGACAACCACTATGTACCAAACCTGACTTTTGGTGCGCCTGTGTGTAAAGCGCTACGTGATTACGGCATCACAGCGCCAATCGATGTTCACCTGATGGTGAAGCCTGTTGATCGCATCATCCCTGATTTCGCCAAAGCTGGCGCATCGATGATTACTTTCCACATTGAAGCATCTGAGCACGTTGACCGTACTCTTCAACTGATCAAAGAGCACGGCTGTAAAGCGGGTGTGGTTCTCAACCCAGCAACACCACTTGCACACCTTGAATTCATCATGGACAAAGTTGACCTGATTCTACTGATGTCTGTAAACCCTGGTTTCGGTGGTCAATCATTCATTCCTCACACGTTAGATAAGCTACGTGCAGTACGTAAGATGATCGACGAGTCTGGTCGCGATATCCGTCTAGAAATTGATGGTGGCGTGAAGGTAGATAACATCCGTGAAATCGCCGAAGCGGGTGCAGATATGTTTGTAGCGGGCTCTGCGATTTTCAGTGAACCAGATTACAAGCAAGTGATCGACAAAATGCGAGCTGAACTTGCAGAAGTAAAATAAGCGCGACAAACCGCCCTGAAACCAGCGCGATAACGCTATGACTTAAAAGGCTGCCACTTTGCTGGCAGCCTTTGTTGTTTCTGGCCCGAGGCTAGAAAAAATATCCAACGTGGTGTGCAAATAATCACTTGCCTATTTTGCGTCCTTTCTGTACTATTCGTGCTCCTTAAAACTCAGTCAATTTTCTTTAGTTCCTTGCTTCCTCTGGACGACTGAGCCATTTGTGGAAGCTGAATAATCCGTAAGGAGCAACCAATGCGTCATTACGAAATCGTATTCATGGTGCACCCAGATCAAAGCGAGCAAGTTGCTGGCATGATCGAGCGTTACACTGGTTCAATCACTGAAGCTGGCGGTAAAATCCACCGTCTAGAAGACTGGGGCCGTCGTCAACTGGCTTACCCAATCAACAAGCTTCACAAAGCTCACTACGTTCTAATGAACGTTGAAGCTGGTCAAGAAGTGATCGACGAACTAGAAACTGCTTTCCGTTTCAACGATGCAGTTCTACGTAACATGATCATGCGTACTAAAGCGGCTATCACTGAGCAATCTATCATGCTTAAGCAGAAAGAAGAGCGTGCTGAGCGTGCTCCTCGTCGTGAAGAGCGTGCTGAAGCTAAGCCAGAAGCAGCTGCTGAGTAATATTTCTTATGACCAATCGAATGGAGCTGAGTGGCACCATTGCCAAGCCGCCCATTCGTAGTAAAAGCCCTGGTGGCATTGAACACTGTCGGTTTTGGTTAGAGCATCGCTCTACTGTTATCGAAGCTGACCTACCTCGACAAGTTTATTGTCGAATGCCGGTAGTCGTCAGTGGGCTTGGGTCACAAGCATTTACTCAGAATTTAGTACAAGGCAGTAACATTAAGGTAGGTGGATTCGTCGCCTATCAGACCGGCCGAAATGGCGTTGGGAAATTAGTGTTACATGCCGACAACATTACTCAAATTTAAGATCAGGAGATAGCCCATGGCTCGTTTCTTCCGTCGTCGTAAATTCTGCCGTTTCACTGCAGAAGGCGTACAAGAGATTGATTACAAAGACGTAGCAACTCTTAAAAACTACATCACTGAAGCTGGTAAAATCGTCCCTAGCCGTATCACTGGTACAAGCGCTAAATACCAACGTCAACTAGCTCGCGCTATCAAGCGTTCACGCTACCTAGCTCTACTACCGTACACTGATAAGCATCAGTAATCGGTCGTTTTATTAAGAAAGAGGATTAAGCAATGCAAGTTATTCTACTTGATAAAATCGGTAACCTAGGTGGTCTTGGCGACACAGTAAACGTTAAATCTGGCTACGCTCGTAACTTCCTTATCCCTCAAGGTAAAGCAGTTATGGCGACTAAAGGCAACGTTGAAATGTTCGAAGCTCGTCGCGCTGAACTAGAAGCTAAAGTTGCTGAGCAACTAGCTGCTGCTGAAGCACGTGCTGAGAAAGTTAACGCTCTAGAAGCAGTTGTTCTTGCTTCTAAAGCTGGTGACGAAGGCAAACTATTCGGTTCTATCGGTACTCGTGACATCGCTGAAGCTATCACAGCTGCAGGCGTTGAAGTTGCTAAGAGCGAAGTTCGCCTTCCTGAAGGTGCTCTACGTAACACTGGTGAGTTCGAAATCAGCGTTCAACTTCACTCTGAAGTTTTCGCTACAATCAACCTACAAGTTGTTGCTGCTGAGTAATTCAGTACCAAGCGAAATAGTAAAAAGCACCTCCTCGGAGGTGCTTTTTTTATGTCACTACGCTAGAAAATAAAGTGCAGCTCAGTTAGAAAAGAAATAGTAAATTAACCGCGAATACGCTGTCTGCCTTGTTTAAATTATTTGGTACTTTATTGTGGTACTGGCGCGAATGAGTGAGTTTTAACGCTATACCCTCAGTGATGTTATTCGTTACGCTCAGGTCGCTATCAACAAGAGTATTGCTTTTGCCGGCTACTAAAGTGATATTGGCAGAGAGACTTAAGTTATCCAAAGGATTCCATGTGGTATTGATGTTACCACGGACGATTCCCTCCCGAACGATGTCTGGAAAGATGATGTCGTCTTCGTCAATTTCGTCTAAGTTTGGTTCTTGGTAACGAAAACCAGGGCCTAGTTCCACTTCTAGAGTAAACTCCTCTGTATACGCGAACTGGTAACCAAGACCGCCAGAAAGGGTGTAATCTTTAAAGTATGCACTGTAGCGTGAATCAACCCCTTTAAAGCTGCCGTACAAGTAGGTTTTTGGTCCTAACTTATAGTCGCTTTGCACGCTGTAGGTTGAAGAGCGTTTGTCTTCCTCTCCATCTTCATAAAGGTTATAGAATTTCCATTCGCCGTTAGAGCGGTGTCGGCCAGAAGTGTATTCAGCACTTAGGCGAGCATTCAGGGAACGAGAGTCCGTGTTACCTGTGTGAGCTTGATAGCCGAACTCGACCTCAGTTTGCAGAGGATTGGGCACTTCAATTTCTTGCTCTGGCTGTACTGCCTCCTCAGCGTACGATGCTCCCGTGCAAAGTAAGCTAAAGCCAAGTAACCAGTATCGGGACACAAATACCTCGAACGTAATAAGAAAGGAGGGGCATGATACTGATACAGATGTTTTATTCGGTCAATGATAGGTTAATTTTTATTAGACCTAAGCTGAAGAACCTTATCATCAGGCCCGCTTTGCGCATTGAACTTTTCTCACTGTCTGTTTCAGCGCGATTGGGAGAGATTCTACCGCAATTGCGTAATTTCGCACCATAAAAAGCGCTTTCACAGTCATTCACTTGTTGAATTCTTAACAAGTAATTGTCGCTTCAGGGAAGCATATTGGCTAGGTTTAAGGTTATAATCTTGGGTCATTAGTAGTTATCGAGCAAAGTCATGGCGGAAAACAGAAATCGCAAACCTTCAGACAGTCAGGTCGACGCAATCAAAGTGCCACCTCACTCGCTAGAAGCCGAGCAATCAGTAATTGGTGGTCTCTTACTGGACAATGAACGTTGGGACACGGTCGCCGAGCGTGTTGTGAGCAGTGATTTCTATAGCCGTCCTCACCGTCTAATCTTCGAAGGCGTAAAAACCATTCTTGAAGATGGTAAGCCTCTCGACTTGATTACCCTGTCGGAGCACCTAGAGCGTCACGAACAATTGGAAGACGTGGGTGGCTTTGCGTACCTTGCGGATCTTGCGAAAAACACACCAAGTGCAGCGAACATCAACGCTTACGCGGACATCGTAGCGGAGCGTGCAATCGTGCGCGGCTTGATCGGTGTTGCAAATGAAATTGCGGACGCTGGTTATGATCCACAAGGTCGAAGCTCAGAAGACTTAATTGATATGGCGGAGAGTAAAGTTTTCGCCATTGCAGAATCTCGTACTAGCGAAAACGAAGGCCCACAAAACGTCGACAACATCCTCGAAAAAACGCTAGAGCGTATCGAGATGCTATACAAAACACCTCAAGATGGTGTGACAGGTGTGAACACTGGCTTCAACGACCTCAACAAAAAAACGGCGGGTCTACAAGGCTCTGATTTGGTTATCGTGGCGGCACGTCCATCGATGGGTAAAACCACTTTTGCGATGAACTTGTGTGAAAATGCAGCGATGGACCAAGACAAACCGGTACTTATCTTCTCGCTAGAGATGCCTGCCGAACAGTTGATGATGCGTATGCTTGCGTCCCTATCTCGCGTTGACCAAACCAAGATCCGTACAGGTCAGCTTGATGATGAAGATTGGGCTCGTATTTCTTCTACCATGGGTATCCTAATGCAGAAGAAAAACATGTACATCGATGACAGCTCTGGCCTGACACCAACAGAAGTACGTTCCCGTGCTCGTCGTGTGGCGCGTGAACACGGTGGTCTTTCGATGATCATGGTCGACTACCTTCAGCTAATGCGTGTGCCTGCTCTTTCGGATAACCGTACCTTGGAAATCGCGGAAATCTCGCGCTCACTTAAAGCGTTGGCGAAAGAGTTGAACGTTCCTGTGGTAGCACTGTCGCAGCTAAACCGTTCCCTAGAGCAACGTGCCGATAAACGCCCAGTTAACTCAGACTTGCGTGAATCGGGCTCTATCGAGCAGGATGCCGACTTGATCATGTTTATTTACCGTGACGAGGTTTACAACCCAGATAGCCCATACAAAGGCACGGCAGAAATTATTCTTGGTAAGCAACGTAACGGCCCTATCGGTTCGGTTCGCTTAACCTTCCAAGGTCAACACTCGCGTTTCGATAACTACGCGGGCCCTGCATTTGATATCGATGATGAGTAATGCAATGAGCTACATGAAAGCTGCGATGGCATGTATTGACTTGTCAGCACTGCAGCACAATTTACAACGCGTAAAAGAACAGGCGCCAGAAAGCAAAGTGATGGCGGTGGTGAAGGCAAATGGCTACGGTCATGGTCTGCGTCATGTGGCTAAACACGCTACGCATGCTGATGCCTTTGGCGTTGCTCGCATTGAAGAAGCGCTTCAGCTACGCGCGTGTGGTGTGGTGAAGCCGATTTTATTACTAGAAGGTTTTTATTCACCTGGCGACTTACCCGTGTTGGTGACTAATAACATTCAAACGGTTGTCCATTGTGAAGAGCAGTTGGCGGCATTAGAGCAAGCTGAGCTCGAAACGCCCGTTGTGGTTTGGCTCAAAATCGACAGTGGTATGCATCGTCTTGGTGTACGTCCAGAGCAATACAATGAATTCATCACACGCCTGAAAGAGTGTCCAAATGTAGCGAAACCGCTGCGTTACATGAGCCACTTCGGTTGCGCTGATGAACTGGATAACAGCATCACGACAGAGCAAATCGACTTGTTTATGTCGCTTACCGCTGGCTGTCAGGGCGAGCGTTCTTTGGCGGCGTCAGCAGGCTTGCTTGCTTGGCCACAAAGTCAGTTAGATTGGGTTCGTCCGGGTATCATTATGTACGGCGTGTCTCCATTCAACGATAAAACCGCGCAAGATATGGGTTACAAACCTGTTATGACACTGAAGTCGCACTTGATCGCAGTACGTGAAGTGAAAAAAGGCGAAAGTGTCGGCTACGGTGGCATGTGGACCAGCGAGCGTGATACCAAAGTCGGCGTGATTGCGGTGGGTTACGGTGATGGTTACCCACGTACAGCACCAAATGGTACGCCTGTTCTGGTTAATGGACGTAAAGTGCCGATTGCTGGGCGTGTTTCTATGGACATGTTGACGGTCGATTTAGGGCCAGATGCGACTGATAAAGTGAGTGATGAAGCGATTCTATGGGGCAAGGACTTACCGGTAGAAGAGGTAGCAAGCCACATAGGCACCATAGCTTATGAGTTGGTGACTAAATTGACTTCTCGTGTCGAAATGGAATATTCGAAGTAACCCATGAAGAAAAGATTATTCTCAGTGCTGGCATTTTCTGTCAGCCTTTTTTTATCTCCACAGATAGTCGCGAAAGAGAAAGACTCAGCATTTGTTCCGTTCTATTTCAGTACTGAAACGCTCGGAAGTACAGTAGGCCTTGCTGGCGTTGCAAAAGGAGTAGGGCAACCGCAAGCAGCCTTGTTTGGTATGGGCCTGTATTCAGAGAAAGATAGCTACGTCGGTTTTCTTTCGGCCTTCAACTACGCTTTGTCTTCAAACCTTTTGTTTAGCACGCAGATGTATAAAGCGCGTTTTAACGACAACCCTTATTACTTAGGTGACCAAGGTTCGAATAACTCTTCAACGGAAGATAAAACCGTAACCAATGGCGACGAAGAGAACTACAAACTGGAGTTCAAGTACCTGCTTCCTTGGGGTAATGTTCGTGAACACGGACTGCTTGGTGCATTCCAACCAGTAAGAGATGTGAGCTTTGCTTCTCCGGTCGATTCTGGTGTGAGCTCAATTATCTTCACGCCGTTTTATTCTTCTCGTGAGTTAGACATCTACAACGATAAGAGAGAAGAAGCGACAGGGTTCAGCCTGACATTTGACTGGGACAACCGCGACAGTGTGCGTAACGCGACACGAGGCTCTCATACGTCGTTTGATTTAACCACGGGTGCAGAAAGCTTACAGTCGGAAGACTTATGGTTGAAGTGGGAATTCCAAAACAGTCAGTACTACTCGTTAGGTCCACTCGGTGATTGGTTCGATCAGCAAGTGCTGGCGTTTGACTTCTATACTGCAGATACGCCGACATGGAATAAATGCGATGGTGCAGTATGTGCTCGTCCACCAGAGCAAGAGCAAGTTCGCTTGGGTGGCTTGTATCGTCTGCGTGGTTACACGGCGGGTCGTTATCATGGACGCAGCGCGATTCACTACTCTGCGGAGTACCGCGTATTACCAGACTGGCAGCCGCTCGATGATATCCCTCTCATCAACTACTACGATCTGCCTTGGTGGCAATGGGTCGCGTTTGCTGAAGTGGGGCGAGTCGCGGACGATTATGATTTAAAAATACTGCATGAAGACATGAAGTGGAACGTCGGCGGTGCGGTGCGCTTCCAAGTCGAAGGGATTGTGGTTCGTGCTGAAATGGCCAAAGGTGCCGATGAAGGCACTTTCCGAGTTATGATAAACCAACCGTTCTAAACCCAAAAAGGCTAACTTAGTGAGTTAGCCTTTGTTTTATCTGAACTATTCACCGTTGATGGTGGCAATAATACGACGACTGCCACCGTAATCTCGGTGTTCACCTAAGTAAATACCCTGCCATGTTCCTAAAGCTAACTGACCGTTTTGGATAGGAATTGTCACACTGCTGCCAAGTAGAGAGGCTTTAATATGTGCGGGCATATCATCATCGCCTTCATAAGTGTGTTGGTAGTAAGGCGCTCGTTCAGGCACAAACTTATTGAAGTGGGCTTCCATGTCCATACGCACCGTTGGGTCTGCGTTTTCATTTAAGGTCAAACTGGCAGAGGTATGCTGAATGAATAAATGTAACAAACCTACTGAAAGCGATTGGATTTGTGGTAATTGTTGTTCAATTTCATCAGTGACCAGATGGAAACCACGCTGACGCGCTTTTAATTGCAGTGTTTTTTGTGCCCACATATGCGTTCCTTTGGAAAAATTTGGTTTGGCGTCTATCCTAATCAAATTAGAGCCTGTCATTACGAAATGATATGATTCCCAGCATCATAAATGAATTGTTTACATTCGAAACAGGGAACGTGACCTAACTCAATGCGAGTGAAAGGGCACTCAGTCATAATTGGCGACTGAAAAAAAATTACAAAGACTTGTTTTGTGGCAATTTGCCCAAACATCTCATTTATATTCTATTTGCTTAATCGGGGATTCCGCAGTTTTCGCTAGACTGTCAGGAATGGAACCTACTGTAACATCGGGATAAAGACCATGTTGAAAAATATCAATCCAACGCAAACACAAGCTTGGAAAGCGCTAACTGCGCATTTCGAATCTGCACAAGATATGGATCTGACAGAGCTATTTGCTCAAGACGCAGCGCGTTTCGACAAATACTCTGCGCGCTTCGGCTCAGACATCCTAGTCGATTACTCAAAGAACCTAATCAACGAGGAAACTCTGAAGCACCTTTTTGCTCTTGCGAACGAGACTGAGCTTAAGTCAGCTATTGAAGCGATGTTCAGTGGTGATGCGATCAACAAAACAGAAGATCGCGCTGTTCTTCACACTGCACTACGTAACCGTTCGAACAAGCCTGTAATGGTTGGCGGCGAAGACGTAATGCCTGCGGTAAACGCGGTTCTTGAGAAAATCAAATCATTCACTGAGCGCGTAATCGGCGGTGAGTGGAAAGGTTACACAGGTAAAGCAATCACAGACATCGTAAACATCGGTATCGGCGGTTCTGACCTTGGTCCTTACATGGTGACTGAAGCACTAGCACCATACAAAAACCACCTAAACCTACACTTCGTTTCTAACGTTGATGGTACTCACATCGTTGAAACTTTGAAGAAAGTAGACCCAGAGACAACGCTATTCTTGATCGCGTCTAAGACGTTCACGACTCAAGAAACTATGACAAACGCGCACTCTGCACGTGATTGGTTCCTAGCAACTGCTGGCGATCAAGCACACGTTGCTAAGCACTTCGCAGCGCTTTCTACTAACGCTCCTGCGGTATCTGAGTTTGGTATCGACACAGACAACATGTTTGAGTTCTGGGACTGGGTTGGTGGTCGTTACTCACTATGGTCTGCAATCGGTCTTTCAATTGCACTGGCTGTAGGTTACGACAACTTCATTGAGCTTCTAGACGGTGCTCACGAGATGGATAACCACTTCGTGTCGACAGATCTAGAAAGCAACATCCCGGTGATTCTTGCTCTGATCGGTATTTGGTACAACAACTTCCACGGCGCTGAGTCTGAAGCAATCCTACCTTACGATCAGTACATGCACCGCTTCGCGGCGTACTTCCAGCAAGGTAACATGGAATCTAACGGTAAGTACGTAGACCGTGAAGGTAACGCAGTGACTTACCAAACGGGTCCTATCATCTGGGGTGAGCCAGGTACTAACGGTCAGCACGCGTTCTACCAGCTGATCCACCAAGGCACTAAGCTGATCCCATGTGACTTCATTGCACCAGCAATCAGCCACAACCCAGCAAGCGACCACCACCAAAAACTGATGTCTAACTTCTTTGCACAAACAGAAGCACTGGCATTTGGTAAGTCTGCAGAAACTGTGAAAGCAGAATTTGCGAAAGCAGGTAAGAGCGAAGAAGAAATGGCGTCTCTAGTACCATTCAAAGTGTTTGAAGGTAACCGCCCAACGAACTCGATCCTAGTTAAGCAAATCACACCTCGCACACTAGGTAACCTGATCGCAATGTACGAGCACAAAATCTTCGTTCAAGGCGTTATCTGGAACATCTTCAGCTTCGACCAATGGGGCGTTGAGCTAGGTAAACAGCTAGCAAACCAAATCCTACCTGAGCTAGCGGATGAGTCAGAAATCAACTCACATGACAGCTCGACAAATGGTCTAATCAATGCATTTAAAGCGTTCAAAGCTTAATGTTTGATTAGAAAAAGAAAAGGTCAGCAAACGCTGACCTTTTTTATTGCCTGAGGCAGAAACAAAAATAGGTTGGCACTGACCAACCTATTTCTTCTCGATTATTCGAAGCAAATCTCGATGAAGGCATTTCCCCACTGTGAAGAGAAAGGCATGATGATGATTGAGCCTTCACACTTATGGCGAATGGTATGACCTCGACCTGATACCACAACTGGTGTTGCCATATCAAAATCAAACCCACTTTCCGCTAGAATGCGCTTCGCTCCGCCTGTCACCATATTCGTGATTTCGCCTACCATATCAGTCACTTCTTCGTTCAGTCCATTTGGACGTTCACCAAGCATGTTCTGCATGATTTCAAGTGCTAACGCTTCGTCAAAGGTAATCGACATAGAGCCACGAGTTTGCGGGCCAACCATGCCAATAAGGCCAGAAACGTCACCTCGTGCGATCTCATCTTTCTTGATTCGCGGTTTTTGTGGCTTCAATTCAAGCGAAGCCATGGTTTTTAGCACATTCATTAAAGAAGCCAAAAACGGGTTTACAAATTCAGCGCGCATAACGTTCTTCTATCTTTCTTATTTCGTCTCCGAGGAACATGCCTGGCACTCGCCATGGGTTTCGATAACGTGATTCGTCAGTTTGAATCCATGTTTCTCGGCGTTATTGGCCAACAAGGATATCAGCGTCTCGTCTTCAAGTTCAACGACATCGCCACATTTATCGCAAATTAGCAGTTGGAAAAAGTGCTGTTGAGTGTTGAACGAACAGCAAGTGATAAAGCTGTTGTTTGATTCCACTCGATGAATAAAGCCTTGTTCTAGAAGAAAATCTAATGCTCGGTATACCGTCGGTGGTTTAGCCTGTGGCTCACTCTCTTTCAGTTGCTCCAATAGCTCATACGCACTAGAGGCGCGGCGATTAGAACAAATGAGCTCAAAAACGCGTCGGCGTTGCGGCGTCAATCTTACTCCGCGCTCTGCGCAGATATGTTCAATTTGTTCAAGGATTGTTGGGTCCAAATCTTTCACCATAACTATCGGACGTGCTTTATGATAAACCATTTCTATACGAACTTCGTTTAGAAAGACTTCATTTTACCCACTATCAGACCGAAAATCATGAATTAAAGCAAGTAGGTGTATATCAGAGAGAGTAACCGATATCACAGAACGAGATCCCAATGCCGAAATACACCAGTTGGGAAGTAAGCTCACAACACTCGCATCCACTGCACAGTGGGTATACAATACTCGACTTCATTTTTTGAGCGCACCGTCGCGCTCTATCTTGGCAACGTAAAAACGGGTGTTTATATCATGACTCATTCTTGCAGGCTCTCTGTAGCACCAATGTTGGATTGGACGGATCGTCATTGTCGCTACTTCCATCGCTTAATGACCAAAGAAACCCTGTTGTACACCGAAATGGTGACTACAGGCGCGATCATTCATGGAAAAGGGGATTTCCTTGCTTATAACGAAGAAGAGCATCCGTTAGCCCTTCAGCTTGGCGGTTCAAATGCAGCCGATTTGGCTACGTGTGCCAAACTCGCTCAAGAGCGTGGTTATGATGAAATCAACCTAAACGTAGGTTGTCCGTCGGATCGTGTTCAAAATGGTCGCTTCGGTGCATGTTTAATGGCAGAGCCTCAGTTGGTTGCGGACTGCGTTGCAGCGATGAAAGATGTGGTTGATATTCCTGTTACGGTAAAAACTCGTATCGGTATTGATGACCAAGATTCTTACGAGTTCTTAACGGACTTTGTATCTATAGTCTCTGAGAAAGGCGGTTGTGAGCAATTCACTATCCATGCACGTAAAGCATGGCTAAGTGGTCTAAGCCCGAAAGAGAACCGTGAGATCCCACCATTGGATTACCCACGCGCTTACCAACTGAAGAAAGATTTCTCACACTTAACGATTGCGATTAACGGTGGTGTGAAATCATTAGAAGAAGCGAAAGAGCATCTACAATACCTAGATGGTGTGATGATCGGTCGAGAAGCGTACCAAAGCCCTTATTTGTTGGCATCTGTTGACCAAGAACTATTTGGTTCAAACACGCCAGTGAAAAAGCGCAGCGAAATTGTTGAAGAGATGTACCCGTACATTGAAGCGCAATTGGCAAAAGGGGCTTACCTAGGTCACATCACACGCCACATGCTGGGTCTGTTCCAAAGCATGCCGGGTGCTCGTCAATGGCGTCGTCACATCAGTGAAAACGCGCACAAACCGGGTTCTGGCCTAGAAGTGCTGCAAGACGCACTAGCGAAGATCCCAAAAGAATTGAATGTGTAAATTTCACCAGTGGTTGGTGAAAATGACCAACTGACAAATGATAAAGCCAGAGTGTGGAAATGCCTCTGGCTTTATTTTTTATCTAAATATCATTGGCTTATGCTGTTTTTTGTAAGTTGGTATGGAACCTGCTCTAGTAAAACTAAAACAAAGGAGAAGTGATTATGTTGGAGCTGATCTTTATTTTAGTTTTCACAGCAACCCTGTTGGTAACCGGTATTACCATGGTGACCGTATTTGCCGCGACAGGTATCGCATTGGTTGTGATGTTCTTGTTGGGGATGGTGGGCGCAGTATTAAAACTATTGCCTTGGTTGATAGTCATTGCATTAGGTATATGGTTTTTTAAAAACTTCGTCGCTCAGCCTCGTTATAAGTAACGGATTATAGAGATTTAGTTGATAGCGGGCTGTGAGAGTATGTTAGTATTTCTCACATGCCCCTTAATGTTGAAATCAGCTATCTCGGAGTAAAAATTACATGACATATAAAGCGACCATCGCTTTAGCGACACTATCGTTGGCAGCGTCTAACCCTTGTTTTGCAGAGCAAGAGTCTTCTTTCACTACCAAGGTCGGTGCGGAAGTTTGGGTAGCGGATACCAAAGTGAATGAAGTAAGAAGAGATAGCGACACAACGGGTTCTTATTATGCTGCGATAGAGCATGACGTAAAGTACGTTCCCAATGCGCGCCTTCGTTACTCAAGTGTTGATGCGGATTACATGGGTTTCGACAAACTTGATCTCACTCTTTACTACCAAATTCTTGAACACGACTTGATGCATTTTGATGCGGGTCTGACCTTTAGTAATTTGAGCGATACAAAATACGTAGACGCAGGCACTAATGCTCGCACTGAAGACTTTGATGAGCTGATTTGGGCTTGGTACGGCTATGCAGAAATCACAGTGCCAAACACAAACTTTGATGTGATTGGTGAGATGAACTTCGGCGATAACAAAGGTATTAAGAGTACCGATCTAATGGCTGGTGTTCAGTACCGAATTCCTTTCCAAGAGTCTGAGTTAACATTCCGTGGTGGCTACCGTGTGATTGATTTAGAGTCTGAAGAATTCTTGTCGAACC
Organism: Vibrio campbellii CAIM 519 = NBRC 15631 = ATCC 25920; assembly: GCF_002163755.1. NCBI lineage: Bacteria > Pseudomonadati > Pseudomonadota > Gammaproteobacteria > Vibrionales > Vibrionaceae > Vibrio > Vibrio campbellii. The sequence continues at coordinate 2,970,010 of NZ_CP015863.1, read as the reverse complement.
TAGGTAAAGAGTTCATTTTTGCAGACGGCTTCTTTGTTGGTGCTCAGTTTTCTTTCTAAGTACGCTGCATTCATTCCTTTAAAACGTCGCTTTATAAGCGGCGTTTTTTTATATCACTTCATTATATTAAATCGAATTTCTCGCCCAAGTTTCAGTCTTCGACCATGCTTATTGAGAGCAATGTAGAAAAGTTGGAGCAGGGATTGCGATGACAATAAATGAATTACGACATCTATTTCGTGACAACCAGCTAGTAGAAGCCATCATCGAGCCTTCAATTCAAGAGGGAGGTTGGGTTGTTGAGTTTCGTCATGCCCGTGGAGGGTTTGTTTGTCTCACAGACAGTCATGGAGAAGAGTGCCAGTATGATGACCTCGATACGGCTTCAAAATCCGCGTTGGCGGTTGGCTTTCAACAGGTTCGTATTGAGGATCGCTGAGCACTAGGTTCAGCGTTCTTACTTCCAAAAAGTTATAAAACATTCTCTTCTATTCTTTCTTGTTATTAGAGAGAGTGGTTAATCTATCGTCACGCAATGAATAGGGATGTCGTGACAATGTCTTTTCAACAGAATGAATATTCTCACAAGAAAGTGTCGGAAGATAATAATGGGCAGGGTGGTAATCCACCAATTGCAAGCCCACTAAATGACCAGCAATTTAACTCACTCCAGCAAACTGTCTCAGAGTTGTCTTCACAGCAACTTGCATGGGTCAGCGGTTACTTCTGGGGACTCGCTCAAAACCAACCAAGCGCGGCGGCTGCAACACCAATCGCACAAGCGGCGGCTGCAGTAGCTGCAAAGCCAGCAGGCAAACTGAGCATCATTTTTGCTTCTCAAACCGGTAACGCGAAAGGTGTTGCTGAGGCACTAGAGCAAGAAGCTAAAGCTGAAGGTATTGCTGTAGAGCTGTTTGATGCCAGCGATTACAAAGGCAAGAACTTAGCAAAAGAGACTCACGTGATTATCGTGGCGTCGACCAATGGTGAAGGCGAAGCACCAGATAATGCCATTGAACTGCATGAGTTCCTTCAATCTAAAAAAGCACCCAAGTTACCAAATCTACAATACGCCGTGATTGCACTGGGCGATTCTAGTTATGAGTTCTTCTGCCAAACGGGCAAAGACTTTGATAGTTACTTGTCTAAGTTAGGCGCAACAGCCTTCATCGATCGCATTGATTGTGATGTGGATTATGAAGCGCCGGCTGCTGAATGGCGTAAGCAAGCGCTTGAACAAGTAAAAGAAGCCCTTTCTTCAGGTAATGAAGCAGAAGTCGTTCAACTACCTGTTGGTCATGCCGCTCCAGGACATTATGCTTATAACAAGCAAAACCCATATACCGCAACATTACTTACTAGCCAGAAAATCACGGGCCGTGATTCAGGTAAAGACGTTCGCCATGTAGAGATTGATCTTGAAGAGTCGGGTTTGACCTATCAGCCAGGTGATGCGCTAGGTGTTTGGTTCGACAATAGTTCAGAATTAGCCAACGCTATCTTAGCTAAGGCTGGTCTATCCGGTGTAGAAAGTGTTGAAGTGGATGGCGAAAGCCTTTCTATTCACAGTGCATTGGTTAGCAAGTACGAAATCACCGCATCAAACCCTCAGTTTGTCACTAAATTCGCAGAGCTATCTGGTAGCAAGAAACTACAAAAGCTAGTGGAAGATAAAGACAAGCTTCGTGAGTACGCTGCAAATACCCAAGTTGTAGATGTACTTGCAGAGAAGAAGACCAAGCTAAGTGCAGAAGAATTGGTTGGTTTGCTTCGTCGATTGACACCTCGTCTATATTCTATCGCTTCGAGTCAAACGGAAGTCGATGAAGAAGTTCATTTAACCGTAGGCTTGGTTGAATACGACAAAGGTGATGAAAAGCGCTATGGCGGAGCATCGAGTTTCCTCGCTCAACGTCTAGAAGAAGGTGGTGAAGTGAAAGTGTTTGTTGAGCACAACAATAACTTCAAACTGCCACAAGATGACAACACTCCAATCATCATGGTTGGTCCTGGTACCGGTATTGCGCCTTTCCGTAGCTTTATTCAAGAGCGTGATAACCGTGGCGCGGAAGGCAAGAACTGGTTGTTCTTTGGTGACCGTACCTTTACTCAAGATTTCCTTTACCAAGTGGAATGGCAGAAGTACCTCAAGTCAGGTTTGCTGACTCGCCTTGATGTTGCGTTTAGCCGTGACCAAGCAGAGAAGGTTTATGTTCAACATCGCATCCTAGAAAACGCTGAACAAGTTTGGCAATGGATTCAAGATGGTGCCTACATCTATGTATGTGGTGATGCCACTCGTATGGCAAAAGATGTTCACGATGCGCTGGTATTTGTAGCCGAGCAACAAGGCAAGCTATCTCGTGAAGAAGCCGAAGCATTTATCAACGATCTACGTAAAGCGAAACGTTACCAAAGGGATGTGTACTAATGAGCGCGAATCAACAATCAAACAGCCAAGAAGTATTAGGTGAGGTGCTTGGTCCACTCTCGGATAACGAGCGCCTTAAAAGAGAAAGTAATTTACTGCGTGGAACGATTGAACAAGATCTGCAAGACCGCATTACTGGTGGCTTTACTGCAGACAACTTCCAATTGATTCGTTTTCACGGAATGTACCAGCAAGATGACCGCGATATCCGTAACGAGCGTGCTAAACAAAAGTTGGAGCCGCTGCACAATGTCATGCTTCGTGCGCGTATGCCGGGTGGCATCATTACACCAAAGCAATGGCTAGCGATCGACAAGTTTGCAACCGAGCACTCTCTATATGGAAGTATTCGTCTTACTACTCGTCAAACGTTCCAGTTCCATGGCGTGCTAAAACCAAATATCAAGTTAATGCACCAAACGCTCAACAGCATTGGTATTGATTCGATTGCAACTGCGGGTGATGTTAACCGTAACGTGTTGTGTACCACTAACCCAGTGGAGTCGGAGCTACACCAAGAAGCTTACGAATGGGCGAAGAAGATCAGTGAGCATCTATTACCGAAGACGCGCGCTTATGCAGAGATTTGGTTAGACGGTGAAAAAGTAGAAAGCACGGAAGAAGACGAACCGATTCTAGGTAAGAACTACTTACCACGTAAGTTTAAAACCACAGTGGTTATCCCACCGCAAAATGACGTAGACGTACACGCTAACGATCTTAACTTCGTAGCGATTGCAGATAACGGACAGTTGGTTGGTTTTAACGTGCTTGTTGGTGGTGGTCTAGCGATGACGCATGGTGATACGTCAACCTATCCACGTAGAGCGGATGACTTTGGTTTTATTCCATTGGAGAAAACACTTGATGTTGCTGCTGCTGTAGTAACAACTCAACGTGATTGGGGTAACCGTTCTAATCGTAAGAATGCAAAAACCAAATACACATTAGATCGTGTTGGTAGTGATGTGTTTAAAGCGGAAGTAGAAAAACGTGCCGGTGTTAAGTTTGAACAAAGCCGTCCTTACGAATTCACGGAACGTGGTGACCGTATCGGTTGGGTTGAGGGGATCGATGGTAAGCATCACCTAGCTCTTTTCATTGAAAACGGTCGTCTATTAGATTTCCCAGGTAAGCCACTTAAGACAGGTGTTGCTGAAATTGCCAAAATCCACAAAGGCGATTTCCGTATGACAGCAAACCAAAACCTGATTGTTGCTGGTGTACCAAAAAGCCAAAAAGCGAAGATCGAAAAGATTGCTCGTGAACATGGCTTAATGGATGACGGCGTAAGTGAACAGCGTAAGAACTCGATGGCGTGTGTGGCGTTCCCAACATGTCCATTAGCAATGGCAGAAGCAGAGCGCTTCCTTCCTCAGTTCGTAACCGATGTAGAAGGTATTCTAGAAAAGCATGGTATCCCTGAAGAAGACAATATCATTCTGCGAGTAACAGGATGTCCAAATGGTTGTGGTCGAGCAATGCTGGCAGAAATCGGCTTAGTTGGTAAAGCACCAGGTCGATACAACTTACACCTAGGTGGTAACCGCGGTGGTACACGAGTACCGAAGATGTATAAAGAGAACATTACGGATAAGCAAGTCTTAGAAGAGATTGATCAGCTGGTGGCTCGTTGGGCTGCTGAACGTGAAGAAGGCGAAGCATTTGGTGACTTCACAATTCGAGCTGGCATTATTCAAGAAGTATTCGTATCAAAGAGGGACTTCCATGCTTGATTCTGTAGCGTCCAAACCGGAGCTAGCAGAGTTACTGACATTAACAAAGACGGAGCAAATCCTCCGTCTTGCTCAAATCAATGTCGAGCTCGAACAGCTTTCGGCACAAGAGAGAGTAAAGTGGGCATTGGAGAACTTGGAAGGGGAGTTCGCAGTCTCTTCCAGTTTCGGTATCCAAGCCGCAGTGATGCTCCATCTTGTGACACAACAAAAGCCGGACATTCCAATTATCCTAACGGACACTGGTTATCTATTTGCAGAGACTTATCAATTTATCGACCAGCTGAAAGCGCAACTGAACCTCAACCTTAAAGTGTACCGAGCAAAAGAAAGTGCCAATTGGCAAGAAGCACGTTATGGAAAACTTTGGGAACAAGGTATAGAGGGAATTGAAAAGTACAACAAGATAAACAAAGTCGAGCCAATGCGACGAGCTCTACGTGAGCAAAACGTCGGTACTTGGTTTTCAGGTTTGCGTAGAGAGCAAAGTCAATCTCGTGCAGGTCTACCAATTTTGTCGATTCAAAATGGCGTATTTAAATTCTTACCAGTGATCGACTGGACTAATAAGGATGTGCACTACTACCTAGAAGAGCATGGTTTGAGTTATCACCCTCTTTGGGAGCAAGGTTACTTATCAGTAGGAGATACCCATACCAGTAGAAAGTGGGAGCCGGGTATGTCAGAAGAAGAAACCCGTTTCTTTGGCTTAAAGCGTGAGTGTGGATTACATGAAGACGACGGTAGTGAGCAGGATGGCTCAGGCATTTAGATGCTAATCTGGCGAAAGCCGTGTTCAGGGTAAATAAAGAAAGCTGCTGTAAAGCAGCTTTCTTTATTTATAGAGGAAGAAAAAGAGGGTGAAAAAGGATAACTCTGTGGATAAGTTGTTTGCTTTCTTGGGGTAAAGTTGGATAAATAAAGGTTTGATCGAAAACTCATCGTTTAATCATTGTTTTTTGCAATTTTTGCAAAATAACGCTTGCCAATGTGAGCGCGATCTCTATAATGCCTCCTTGTCGACAGGGCAGAGCTCACAAGGCTTCAAGGCAAAGTCGACAAGGTCAGAAAGAAAAACGAAATAGTTAATTGCTTTTACTTTTAAAAAGTAAAATAAATGTCAAAAAGTGTTTGACACAGAAAATTATCTCGCTAGAATGGCCGCCTCTTCCGAAGTGATGTGAATCGCAAAGAAGAGTAGCTCTTTAAAAATAAGAACCTATCAATCTGTGTGGGCACTCGTTGATGATAATCCAATTAGATACCTCGGTATCAAATTAGGTTTCAATGAAACGAAGTGACCATTGAATCTAAAGATTCAGCACAGTCAATTCAAACATTACTTTATGTAATGTTCAGTATTCATTGAGCCGACAAAATCTTAAATTGAAGAGTTTGATCATGGCTCAGATTGAACGCTGGCGGCAGGCCTAACACATGCAAGTCGAGCGGAAACGAGTTATCTGAACCTTCGGGGAACGATAACGGCGTCGAGCGGCGGACGGGTGAGTAATGCCTAGGAAATTGCCCTGATGTGGGGGATAACCATTGGAAACGATGGCTAATACCGCATAACGCCTACGGGCCAAAGAGGGGGACCTTCGGGCCTCTCGCGTCAGGATATGCCTAGGTGGGATTAGCTAGTTGGTGAGGTAAGGGCTCACCAAGGCGACGATCCCTAGCTGGTCTGAGAGGATGATCAGCCACACTGGAACTGAGACACGGTCCAGACTCCTACGGGAGGCAGCAGTGGGGAATATTGCACAATGGGCGCAAGCCTGATGCAGCCATGCCGCGTGTGTGAAGAAGGCCTTCGGGTTGTAAAGCACTTTCAGTCGTGAGGAAGGTAGTGCAGTTAATAGCTGCATTATTTGACGTTAGCGACAGAAGAAGCACCGGCTAACTCCGTGCCAGCAGCCGCGGTAATACGGAGGGTGCGAGCGTTAATCGGAATTACTGGGCGTAAAGCGCATGCAGGTGGTTTGTTAAGTCAGATGTGAAAGCCCGGGGCTCAACCTCGGAATTGCATTTGAAACTGGCAGACTAGAGTACTGTAGAGGGGGGTAGAATTTCAGGTGTAGCGGTGAAATGCGTAGAGATCTGAAGGAATACCGGTGGCGAAGGCGGCCCCCTGGACAGATACTGACACTCAGATGCGAAAGCGTGGGGAGCAAACAGGATTAGATACCCTGGTAGTCCACGCCGTAAACGATGTCTACTTGGAGGTTGTGGCCTTGAGCCGTGGCTTTCGGAGCTAACGCGTTAAGTAGACCGCCTGGGGAGTACGGTCGCAAGATTAAAACTCAAATGAATTGACGGGGGCCCGCACAAGCGGTGGAGCATGTGGTTTAATTCGATGCAACGCGAAGAACCTTACCTACTCTTGACATCCAGAGAACTTTCCAGAGATGGATTGGTGCCTTCGGGAACTCTGAGACAGGTGCTGCATGGCTGTCGTCAGCTCGTGTTGTGAAATGTTGGGTTAAGTCCCGCAACGAGCGCAACCCTTATCCTTGTTTGCCAGCGAGTAATGTCGGGAACTCCAGGGAGACTGCCGGTGATAAACCGGAGGAAGGTGGGGACGACGTCAAGTCATCATGGCCCTTACGAGTAGGGCTACACACGTGCTACAATGGCGCATACAGAGGGCAGCCAACTTGCGAGAGTGAGCGAATCCCAAAAAGTGCGTCGTAGTCCGGATCGGAGTCTGCAACTCGACTCCGTGAAGTCGGAATCGCTAGTAATCGTGGATCAGAATGCCACGGTGAATACGTTCCCGGGCCTTGTACACACCGCCCGTCACACCATGGGAGTGGGCTGCAAAAGAAGTAGGTAGTTTAACCTTCGGGAGGACGCTTACCACTTTGTGGTTCATGACTGGGGTGAAGTCGTAACAAGGTAGCGCTAGGGGAACCTGGCGCTGGATCACCTCCTTATACGATGATTACTCACGATGAGTGTCCACACAGATTGATAGTTCACAAGCGAAAGCTTGTAGCTAACATAGCTCTTTAACAATTTGGAAAGCTGACAAAACAATCTTTAAGATTGTTTGTAAAGTTCTCAAAGTATTCTTAATTGAATACTCCAAACAACACATTCAAGTGTTCTTGGAATTTGAGTCCGGCAAAATCGAGTCTGCATCATGTATAAAAATTGCAGACAACTTTGGTGATTTGACTTCAACTCGAAACTCCTTCGGGTTGTATGGTTAAGTGACTAAGCGTACACGGTGGATGCCTTGGCAGTCAGAGGCGATGAAGGACGTATTAACTTGCGATAAGCCCAGATTAGGTAGTAAAAACCATTTGAGTCTGGGATTTCCGAATGGGGAAACCCACTAGCATAAGCTAGTATCGCTGCGTGAATACATAGCGCAGCGAGGCGAACCGGGGGAACTGAAACATCTAAGTACCCCGAGGAAAAGAAATCAACCGAGATTCCGAAAGTAGCGGCGAGCGAAATTGGACTAGCCCTTAAGCTTTTTATGCGTCAGGTGAAACTTCTGGAAAGTTGTGCGATACAGGGTGATAGCCCCGTAACCGGCAACGCATTTAAAGTGAAATCGAGTAGGGCGGGACACGTGATATCCTGTCTGAATATGGGGGGACCATCCTCCAAGGCTAAATACTACTGACTGACCGATAGTGAACCAGTACCGTGAGGGAAAGGCGAAAAGAACCCCTGTGAGGGGAGTGAAATAGAACCTGAAACCGTGTACGTACAAGCAGTAGGAGCACCTTCGTGGTGTGACTGCGTACCTTTTGTATAATGGGTCAGCGACTTATATTCAGTGGCAAGGTTAACCATCTAGGGGAGCCGTAGGGAAACCGAGTCTTAACTGGGCGTTCAGTCTCTGGATATAGACCCGAAACCAGGTGATCTAGCCATGGGCAGGTTGAAGGTTGAGTAACATCAACTGGAGGACCGAACCGACTAATGTTGAAAAATTAGCGGATGACTTGTGGCTAGGGGTGAAAGGCCAATCAAACCTGGAGATAGCTGGTTCTCCCCGAAAGCTATTTAGGTAGCGCCTCGGACGAATACTACTGGGGGTAGAGCACTGTTAAGGCTAGGGGGTCATCCCGACTTACCAACCCTTTGCAAACTCCGAATACCAGTAAGTACTATCCGGGAGACACACGGCGGGTGCTAACGTCCGTCGTGGAGAGGGAAACAACCCAGACCGCCAGCTAAGGTCCCAAATTACTACTAAGTGGGAAACGATGTGGGAAGGCTCAGACAGCCAGGATGTTGGCTTAGAAGCAGCCATCATTTAAAGAAAGCGTAATAGCTCACTGGTCGAGTCGGCCTGCGCGGAAGATGTAACGGGGCTAAGTAGTAAACCGAAGCTGCGGCAATGCACTTTAGTGCATTGGGTAGGGGAGCGTTCTGTAAGCGGTTGAAGGTGTGTGGTAACGCATGCTGGACGTATCAGAAGTGCGAATGCTGACATGAGTAACGATAAAGGGGGTGAAAAACCTCCTCGCCGGAAGACCAAGGGTTCCTGTCCAACGTTAATCGGGGCAGGGTAAGTCGACCCCTAAGGCGAGGCCGAAAGGCGTAGTCGATGGGAAACGGGTTAATATTCCCGTACTTCTTACAATTGCGATGGGGGGACGGAGAAGGCTAGGTGGGCCTGGCGACGGTTGTCCAGGTTCAAGTGCGTAGGCTGAGAGATTAGGTAAATCCGGTTTCTCTTAAGGCTGAGACACGACGTCGAGCTACTACGGTAGTGAAGTCATTGATGCCATGCTTCCAGGAAAAGCCTCTAAGCTTCAGATTGTAAGGAATCGTACCCCAAACCGACACAGGTGGTCGGGTAGAGAATACCAAGGCGCTTGAGAGAACTCGGGTGAAGGAACTAGGCAAAATGGTACCGTAACTTCGGGAGAAGGTACGCTCTCGACGGTGAAGTCCCTTGCGGATGGAGCTATTGAGAGTCGCAGATACCAGGTGGCTGCAACTGTTTATTAAAAACACAGCACTGTGCAAAATCGTAAGATGACGTATACGGTGTGACGCCTGCCCGGTGCCGGAAGGTTAATTGATGGGGTTAGACTTCGGTCGAAGCTCTTGATCGAAGCCCCGGTAAACGGCGGCCGTAACTATAACGGTCCTAAGGTAGCGAAATTCCTTGTCGGGTAAGTTCCGACCTGCACGAATGGCGTAATGATGGCCACGCTGTCTCCACCCGAGACTCAGTGAAATTGAAATCGCTGTGAAGATGCAGTGTACCCGCGGCTAGACGGAAAGACCCCGTGAACCTTTACTACAGCTTGGCACTGAACATTGACCCTACATGTGTAGGATAGGTGGGAGGCTTTGAAACTAGTACGCCAGTATTAGTGGAGCCGTCCTTGAAATACCACCCTTGTAGTGTTGATGTTCTAACGTCGACCCCTTATCGGGGTTGCGGACAGTGCCTGGTGGGTAGTTTGACTGGGGCGGTCTCCTCCCAAAGCGTAACGGAGGAGCACGAAGGTGGGCTAATCACGGTTGGACATCGTGAGGTTAGTGCAATGGCATAAGCCCGCTTGACTGCGAGAATGACAATTCGAGCAGGTGCGAAAGCAGGTCATAGTGATCCGGTGGTTCTGAATGGAAGGGCCATCGCTCAACGGATAAAAGGTACTCCGGGGATAACAGGCTGATACCGCCCAAGAGTTCATATCGACGGCGGTGTTTGGCACCTCGATGTCGGCTCATCACATCCTGGGGCTGAAGTCGGTCCCAAGGGTATGGCTGTTCGCCATTTAAAGTGGTACGCGAGCTGGGTTTAGAACGTCGTGAGACAGTTCGGTCCCTATCTGCCGTGGGCGTTGGAAGATTGAAGGGGGCTGCTCCTAGTACGAGAGGACCGGAGTGGACGAACCTCTGGTGTTCGGGTTGTGTCGCCAGACGCATTGCCCGGTAGCTAAGTTCGGAATCGATAACCGCTGAAAGCATCTAAGCGGGAAGCGAGCCCTGAGATGAGTCTTCCCTGATACTTTAAGTATCCTAAAGGGTTGTTCGAGACTAGAACGTTGATAGGCAGGGTGTGTAAGCGTTGTGAGGCGTTGAGCTAACCTGTACTAATTGCCCGTGAGGCTTAACCATACAACACCCAAGGGGTTTTGATGGACTCAAAGCAAGAACGAATTGAATGTGTATAAATAGAACTTAAAATCAGCTTTCCGAATTAAAGAATTTGCTTGGCGACCATAGCGATTTGGACCCACCTGACTTCCATTCCGAACTCAGAAGTGAAACGAATTAGCGCCGATGGTAGTGTGGGGCTTCCCCATGTGAGAGTAGGACATCGCCAGGCTTTATTTCCCACTTGCTTATTTAATAAGCAAGTCACCATAAAGTTCTAAATTATTTTAGAGTTTTATGTTGACTTTCAAAGTGGAAAGCGTATTATACGCACCTCGCTTAAGTGCTAAGGCACTGAAAGCCAAGCTCTTTAACAATATAGACCTATCAATCTGTGTGGGCACTCGTTGATGATAATCCAATTAGATACTTCGGTATCAAATTAGGTTTCAATGAAACGAAGTGACCATTGAATCAAAAGATTCAGCACAGTCAATTCAAACATTACTTTATGTAATGTTCAGTATTCATTGAGCCGACAAAATCTTAAATTGAAGAGTTTGATCATGGCTCAGATTGAACGCTGGCGGCAGGCCTAACACATGCAAGTCGAGCGGAAACGAGTTATCTGAACCTTCGGGGAACGATAACGGCGTCGAGCGGCGGACGGGTGAGTAATGCCTAGGAAATTGCCCTGATGTGGGGGATAACCATTGGAAACGATGGCTAATACCGCATAACGCCTACGGGCCAAAGAGGGGGACCTTCGGGCCTCTCGCGTCGGGATATGCCTAGGTGGGATTAGCTAGTTGGTGAGGTAAGGGCTCACCAAGGCGACGATCCCTAGCTGGTCTGAGAGGATGATCAGCCACACTGGAACTGAGACACGGTCCAGACTCCTACGGGAGGCAGCAGTGGGGAATATTGCACAATGGGCGCAAGCCTGATGCAGCCATGCCGCGTGTGTGAAGAAGGCCTTCGGGTTGTAAAGCACTTTCAGTCGTGAGGAAGGTAGTGAAGTTAATAGCTGCATTATTTGACGTTAGCGACAGAAGAAGCACCGGCTAACTCCGTGCCAGCAGCCGCGGTAATACGGAGGGTGCGAGCGTTAATCGGAATTACTGGGCGTAAAGCGCATGCAGGTGGTTTGTTAAGTCAGATGTGAAAGCCCGGGGCTCAACCTCGGAATTGCATTTGAAACTGGCAGACTAGAGTACTGTAGAGGGGGGTAGAATTTCAGGTGTAGCGGTGAAATGCGTAGAGATCTGAAGGAATACCGGTGGCGAAGGCGGCCCCCTGGACAGATACTGACACTCAGATGCGAAAGCGTGGGGAGCAAACAGGATTAGATACCCTGGTAGTCCACGCCGTAAACGATGTCTACTTGGAGGTTGTGGCCTTGAGCCGTGGCTTTCGGAGCTAACGCGTTAAGTAGACCGCCTGGGGAGTACGGTCGCAAGATTAAAACTCAAATGAATTGACGGGGGCCCGCACAAGCGGTGGAGCATGTGGTTTAATTCGATGCAACGCGAAGAACCTTACCTACTCTTGACATCCAGAGAACTTTCCAGAGATGGATTGGTGCCTTCGGGAACTCTGAGACAGGTGCTGCATGGCTGTCGTCAGCTCGTGTTGTGAAATGTTGGGTTAAGTCCCGCAACGAGCGCAACCCTTATCCTTGTTTGCCAGCGAGTAATGTCGGGAACTCCAGGGAGACTGCCGGTGATAAACCGGAGGAAGGTGGGGACGACGTCAAGTCATCATGGCCCTTACGAGTAGGGCTACACACGTGCTACAATGGCGCATACAGAGGGCAGCCAACTTGCGAGAGTGAGCGAATCCCAAAAAGTGCGTCGTAGTCCGGATTGGAGTCTGCAACTCGACTCCATGAAGTCGGAATCGCTAGTAATCGTGGATCAGAATGCCACGGTGAATACGTTCCCGGGCCTTGTACACACCGCCCGTCACACCATGGGAGTGGGCTGCAAAAGAAGTAGGTAGTTTAACCTTCGGGAGGACGCTTACCACTTTGTGGTTCATGACTGGGGTGAAGTCGTAACAAGGTAGCGCTAGGGGAACCTGGCGCTGGATCACCTCCTTATACGATGATTACTCACGATGAGTGTCCACACAGATTGATACGGTTTATACGAAAGAGACGATACTGGGTCTGTAGCTCAGGTGGTTAGAGCGTTCGCCTGATAAGCGAGAGGTCGGTGGTTCGAGTCCACTCAGACCCACCAATTCCCTTCCCAAGGAATTGGCATACAGTATCGACACCTTGATGGGGCTATAGCTCAGCTGGGAGAGCGCCTGCCTTGCACGCAGGAGGTCAGCAGTTCGATCCTGCTTAGCTCCACCATCTTTAAGCGCACTTTCTTTGCTATAGAAAGTAGAGTGCTTTTAAAAATGGTTTCATTAAGAAATCTAGCTCTTTAACAATTTGGAAAGCTGACAAATCAACAATTTATTGTTGATTGTAAAGTTCTCAATGTTTGTCTTTATGACAAACACCAATACAACACATTCAAGTGTTCTTGGAATTTGAGTCCGGCAAAATCGAAAGCTATCTCGCTCATTCAAATAATGAGATAGCAACTTTGGTTGTTTAACTTCAATTCGAAACTCCTTCGGGTTGTATGGTTAAGTGACTAAGCGTACACGGTGGATGCCTTGGCAGTCAGAGGCGATGAAGGACGTATTAACTTGCGATAAGCCCAGATTAGGTAGTAAAAACCATTTGAGTCTGGGATTTCCGAATGGGGAAACCCACTAGCATAAGCTAGTATCGCTGCGTGAATACATAGCGCAGCGAGGCGAACCGGGGGAACTGAAACATCTAAGTACCCCGAGGAAAAGAAATCAACCGAGATTCCGAAAGTAGCGGCGAGCGAAATTGGACTAGCCCTTAAGCTTTTTATGCGTCAGGTGAAACTTCTGGAAAGTTGTGCGATACAGGGTGATAGCCCCGTAACCGGCAACGCATTTAAAGTGAAATCGAGTAGGGCGGGACACGTGATATCCTGTCTGAATATGGGGGGACCATCCTCCAAGGCTAAATACTACTGACTGACCGATAGTGAACCAGTACCGTGAGGGAAAGGCGAAAAGAACCCCTGTGAGGGGAGTGAAATAGAACCTGAAACCGTGTACGTACAAGCAGTAGGAGCACCTTCGTGGTGTGACTGCGTACCTTTTGTATAATGGGTCAGCGACTTATATTCAGTGGCAAGGTTAACCATCTAGGGGAGCCGTAGGGAAACCGAGTCTTAACTGGGCGTTCAGTCTCTGGATATAGACCCGAAACCAGGTGATCTAGCCATGGGCAGGTTGAAGGTTGAGTAACATCAACTGGAGGACCGAACCGACTAATGTTGAAAAATTAGCGGATGACTTGTGGCTAGGGGTGAAAGGCCAATCAAACCTGGAGATAGCTGGTTCTCCCCGAAAGCTATTTAGGTAGCGCCTCGGACGAATACTACTGGGGGTAGAGCACTGTTAAGGCTAGGGGGTCATCCCGACTTACCAACCCTTTGCAAACTCCGAATACCAGTAAGTACTATCCGGGAGACACACGGCGGGTGCTAACGTCCGTCGTGGAGAGGGAAACAACCCAGACCGCCAGCTAAGGTCCCAAATTACTACTAAGTGGGAAACGATGTGGGAAGGCTCAGACAGCCAGGATGTTGGCTTAGAAGCAGCCATCATTTAAAGAAAGCGTAATAGCTCACTGGTCGAGTCGGCCTGCGCGGAAGATGTAACGGGGCTAAGTAGTAAACCGAAGCTGCGGCAATGCACTTTGTGCATTGGGTAGGGGAGCGTTCTGTAAGCGGTTGAAGGTGTGTGGTAACGCATGCTGGACGTATCAGAAGTGCGAATGCTGACATGAGTAACGATAAAGGGGGTGAAAAACCTCCTCGCCGGAAGACCAAGGGTTCCTGTCCAACGTTAATCGGGGCAGGGTAAGTCGACCCCTAAGGCGAGGCCGAAAGGCGTAGTCGATGGGAAACGGGTTAATATTCCCGTACTTCTTACAATTGCGATGGGGGGACGGAGAAGGCTAGGTGGGCCTGGCGACGGTTGTCCAGGTTCAAGTGTGTAGGCTGAAGAGTTAGGTAAATCCGGCTCTTCTTAAGGCTGAGACACGACGTCGAGCTACTACGGTAGTGAAGTCATTGATGCCATGCTTCCAGGAAAAGCCTCTAAGCTTCAGATTGTAAGGAATCGTACCCCAAACCGACACAGGTGGTCGGGTAGAGAATACCAAGGCGCTTGAGAGAACTCGGGTGAAGGAACTAGGCAAAATGGTACCGTAACTTCGGGAGAAGGTACGCTCTCGACGGTGAAGTCCCTCGCGGATGGAGCTATTGAGAGTCGCAGATACCAGGTGGCTGCAACTGTTTATTAAAAACACAGCACTGTGCAAAATCGTAAGATGACGTATACGGTGTGACGCCTGCCCGGTGCCGGAAGGTTAATTGATGGGGTTAGACTTCGGTCGAAGCTCTTGATCGAAGCCCCGGTAAACGGCGGCCGTAACTATAACGGTCCTAAGGTAGCGAAATTCCTTGTCGGGTAAGTTCCGACCTGCACGAATGGCGTAATGATGGCCACGCTGTCTCCACCCGAGACTCAGTGAAATTGAAATCGCTGTGAAGATGCAGTGTACCCGCGGCTAGACGGAAAGACCCCGTGAACCTTTACTACAGCTTGGCACTGAACATTGACCCTACATGTGTAGGATAGGTGGGAGGCTTTGAAACTAGTACGCCAGTATTAGTGGAGCCGTCCTTGAAATACCACCCTTGTAGTGTTGATGTTCTAACGTCGACCCCTTATCGGGGTTGCGGACAGTGCCTGGTGGGTAGTTTGACTGGGGCGGTCTCCTCCCAAAGCGTAACGGAGGAGCACGAAGGTGGGCTAATCACGGTTGGACATCGTGAGGTTAGTGCAATGGCATAAGCCCGCTTGACTGCGAGAATGACAATTCGAGCAGGTGCGAAAGCAGGTCATAGTGATCCGGTGGTTCTGAATGGAAGGGCCATCGCTCAACGGATAAAAGGTACTCCGGGGATAACAGGCTGATACCGCCCAAGAGTTCATATCGACGGCGGTGTTTGGCACCTCGATGTCGGCTCATCACATCCTGGGGCTGAAGTCGGTCCCAAGGGTATGGCTGTTCGCCATTTAAAGTGGTACGCGAGCTGGGTTTAGAACGTCGTGAGACAGTTCGGTCCCTATCTGCCGTGGGCGTTGGAAGATTGAAGGGGGCTGCTCCTAGTACGAGAGGACCGGAGTGGACGAACCTCTGGTGTTCGGGTTGTGTCGCCAGACGCATTGCCCGGTAGCTAAGTTCGGAATCGATAACCGCTGAAAGCATCTAAGCGGGAAGCGAGCCCTGAGATGAGTCTTCCCTGATACTTTAAGTATCCTAAAGGGTTGTTCGAGACTAGAACGTTGATAGGCAGGGTGTGTAAGCGTTGTGAGGCGTTGAGCTAACCTGTACTAATTGCCCGTGAGGCTTAACCATACAACACCCAAGGGGTTTTGATGGACTCAAAGCAAGAACGAATTGAATGTGTAAGAACTGAAACAGCTTTCCAAATTTTTTGCCTTCAGTTTTTAGAAAAAGCTGAAAGTAAAAGCAAGAATTTGCTTGGCGACCATAGCGATTTGGACCCACCTGATTTCCATTCCGAACTCAGAAGTGAAACGAATTAGCGCCGATGGTAGTGTGGGGCTTCCCCATGTGAGAGTAGGACATCGCCAGGCTTTAAATTTAGACTTTATGTCTAACCAGTGCGGAGCGGTAGTTCAGTTGGTTAGAATACCGGCCTGTCACGCCGGGGGTCGCGGGTTCGAGTCCCGTCCGCTCCGCCAATTATTCAGACAAAGCCCTAGCAGAAATGCTAGGGCTTTTTCGTTTGCGCTATTATTTTGGTCTACGACCAACGAGTCCCGGTTGCCCGCAACCCCGGCCGTCAGCCACTTATTACAGACCTCAGCATTTCTGCTGAGGTCTTTTCGTATTTGCGATTGGTCTATGACCAATGAGTCCCGCTCGTGTACGAGTCCAATTGAGTGTAAGCCCAGCCGCTCCGCCTCTTATTTAGAACCCCAGTCTTCGAACTGTTTTCATCGTTTCTAGAGCAGAATGAGCTCCCTTTTAGGGAGTAGATCTCCAAAGAGTTTCCTCTTAGTCAATCGTTTCTTCAGGCGTTCCCGATTTAGACTCTCTTACTTAGGAAAATACTAAGAGACGATGTTTTGTATCTATGGGCTTGTTAATTCTCTAATAAAGTTTAGCTAGCATGTAATCGAAGTGGATATTGATGCTCAGACTTATCAGCTAATTTAGAACGTCTTATCTTTATCTAGTAAAGATTTTGATGTTTGAGTAGATGAACTCTATAGCTCTCGCCTAGTCGTCTTCACTTATTTCTGCTGAGTTGGCTTTAGCCTGAAGACTCCTATCTTCCGTAATTCATTCTCAGCTCAGTCTCCGAGTTGTTTTTATTATATGGAGAGGAGGTACTTCTTCTTTTCAATTTGGTAAGTTACTAGCGACTCTGCTCTTAGTGTTACATTGGTCTATGTGCATGAGTATGGATTAAGAACCGCTGCGTGAAGTTACTTAAGGTAGGTTGGCATCTGTGTATTGTTTTTGTTGTAGGCACCTTAGACTTTAGGCACAAAAAAGGCAGCCAAATGGCTGCCTAGTTTGATCATTATAAAAGTACTTATTCTTGAGAAGCTTTTGCTTCTTGTGGCTCAACTGAGCCTTCTGCTTCCATTTCTTTCTCTGCTTGTTTTGCCTTCTCAATCATTGGTGTAATAGTTGAGCCTTGAATAAGGATTGAGAACACTACCACAGAGTAAGTCATGACCATAATGATCTCTTTTACATCAATCAGTTTCTCTGGGATAACCAAGATGCCGGAAGGGATTGATAGTGCCATTGCTAATGCAAGACCACCACGCAGACCACCCCAAGTAAGGATCTTCACTGACCATGGGTTGTACTTTCTGTAGCGCTTAAAGCCAATATAAGAGATGAATACACTGAGATAGCGAGCAGTGAGCACCAGTGGTACTGAAATAGCCATCATAATCCAGTCTTCTTTGTGGAATTCGAACAGTAGCATCGACATACCGATCAGTAGGAACAAGACGCCATTTAGGAATTCATCAACTAGCTCCCAGAAGTGGTCCAGATGATCTTCACTCTCTTTCGAGAAGCCAATAAAGCGCGTCCAGTTACCAATCATGATACCCGACACCACCATTGCTAGCGGTCCCGATACGTGAAGATATTCTGCCAATGCGTAACCAGCGGTAGGAACACCAATAGTAAGCAGTAGTTCCATTGAGTGGTCATCAGTTGCGCTGATTAGGTAGTGGAAAATCAAACCCAATACGAAGCCGTAAACAATGCCTCCGATAGCTTCTTGAATAAACAGATGTGTAACGCTGCCTACTGTTGGTGCTTCGGTACCGAACGCGATGGTGAAGAGTGTCACGAAGATCACGAGGCCAAATCCGTCGTTAAACAGAGATTCACCTTCTATCTGTGTCGAGATACGTCTTGGGGCATTAAGCTTTTTGACAATGGCGAGAACTGCAATCGGGTCGGTAGGAGAGATAAGCGCACCGAAGAGTAAGCAGTAAACAAGATCGAATTGAATACCGATAACTTGGCAGAAGCCGTAAAGCACAAAACCAATGAAGAAGGTTGAGAAGAGGGTTGCGCCTAAAGCGAGTACAGTGATTTCCCACTTTTGGTCTTTGAGGTTAGGAAGCTTGATCCCCAAGCCACCGGCAAAAAGTAGGAATCCAAGGATGCCTTTGAGAAGAAAGTCTTCAAAATTAATGCTGGTCACAGTTTCGGTTGCTATCTCGGTGAGATGAAACCAATCATTTTGGCCTGCGATTAGAATGAGGAGTGAAAGAATCATCGAACCGGCAGTGATTGCGATGGTGGTTTGCATCTTTCCTATCTTACTGTTTACAAAGGCAATAACCATTGCGGCTGCAGATAGAAAACATAAAGTATGATAGACCGACATAGAGCTCTCTATTTGTAACATTTTATGAATCGAATTCTCGGACGATGTTGACTAAATAGCAAACATTTTTTCGAGATTATTTTGTCACTCGACGGAAGCAAAATAATCAGTAATTCGCATTTTAGACGTCTAGACTCCTTTAATTTGTGTGATAGGATGGAGAGATAACTAAAGGAATGAGGCTGTACTGTGGGAAGTAATGTAAGACAACAGATTGAAGCTCAACTAAAGCAACGTATCTTGCTGATTGATGGTGGTATGGGCACCATGATTCAGGGATACAAACTTGAAGAGCAAGACTATCGAGGAGAGCGCTTTGCGGATTGGCATTGTGATCTAAAAGGCAACAACGATTTGTTGGTGCTCACTCAGCCTCAATTGATTAAGGAAATTCACAGCGCTTACTTAGAAGCTGGCGCTGATATTCTTGAGACCAACACCTTTAACGCGACGACGATCGCGATGGCTGACTATGAGATGGAAAGCCTGAGTGAGGAAATCAACTATGCCGCTGCAAAGCTTGCTCGTGAAGCCGCTGATGAGTGGACGGCAAAAACGCCAGAGCGCCCACGTTATGTCGCGGGTGTGCTTGGTCCAACAAACCGTACTTGTTCTATCTCCCCTGATGTAAACGATCCGGGCTATCGTAATGTCAGCTTCGATGAGCTTGTTGAAGCTTATTCAGAATCCACTCGAGCGCTGATAAAAGGTGGTTCTGATCTTATTCTGATCGAGACCATCTTCGATACGCTTAACGCTAAAGCTTGTGCCTTCGCGGTTGATAGTGTTTTCGAAGAACTAAGTATCGAGTTACCGGTGATGATCTCCGGTACCATTACCGATGCTTCTGGACGTACGCTTTCTGGTCAAACAACGGAAGCTTTCTATAACTCTCTTCGTCATGTTAACCCGATTTCATTTGGTTTGAACTGTGCACTTGGCCCTGACGAACTACGCCCATACGTAGAAGAGCTTTCTCGTATTTCGGAATCTTTTGTTTCTACTCACCCAAATGCGGGTCTACCGAATGCGTTTGGTGAGTATGACCTTTCACCTGAAGATATGGCGGAACACGTTAAAGAGTGGGCGGAGAGTGGTTTCCTCAACCTAATTGGTGGTTGTTGTGGTACCACGCCAGAGCATATTCGCCATATGGCAATGGCAGTTGAAGGTGTAAAACCTCGTGATCTGCCTGAGCTTACGGTTGCGTGTCGTTTATCCGGTCTTGAGCCTCTTACGATTGAAAAAGAGACGTTGTTTATCAACGTGGGTGAGCGCACTAACGTAACTGGTTCTGCTCGATTTAAGCGTCTGATCAAAGAAGAGCTTTACGATGAAGCGCTGGAAGTTGCTCGTCAGCAAGTTGAGAACGGCGCTCAGATCATCGACATCAACATGGATGAAGGCATGTTGGATGCAGAAGCCTGTATGGTTCGTTTCCTAAACCTATGTGCCTCTGAGCCTGAGATCTCCAAAGTGCCTATCATGGTCGATTCTTCTAAATGGGAGGTTATCGAGGCGGGTCTGAAGTGTATTCAGGGCAAGGGCATCGTGAACTCCATCTCTTTGAAAGAAGGTAAAGAGAAGTTTGTTGAGCAAGCAAAACTGATTCGTCGCTATGGTGCTGCAGTTATCGTTATGGCGTTTGATGAAGTTGGTCAGGCAGAAACACGTGAGCGTAAGTTAGAAATCTGTACTAACGCTTATCGTATCTTGGTTGATGAAGTCGGCTTCCCACCAGAAGATATCATCTTTGACCCGAACATCTTCGCGGTTGCGACGGGCATCGAAGAGCACAACAACTACGCCGTGGATTTCATCGAAGCGGTTGCCGACATTAAGCGCGACTTGCCTCACGCGATGATCTCCGGTGGCGTTTCTAACGTTTCCTTCTCATTCCGTGGTAATAACTACGTCCGTGAAGCGATTCACGCGGTATTCCTATACCACTGTTTTAAAAATGGTATGGACATGGGCATTGTGAACGCGGGTCAGTTAGAAATTTACGATAACGTTCCTGATAAGCTGCGTGAGGCGGTAGAAGACGTGGTTCTTAACCGTCGTCATGATTCGACCGAGCGACTACTTGATATCGCGGCAGAATACGCCGGAAAGGGTGTCGGCAAAGAAGAAGATGCTTCTGCATTAGAGTGGCGTACTTGGTCGGTAGAAAAACGTCTAGAGCATGCGCTGGTTAAAGGCATTACGGAGTTCATCGTTGAAGATACCGAAGAAGCTCGCCTTAATGCCTCTAAGCCACTTGAAGTCATTGAAGGTCCATTGATGGACGGCATGAACGTGGTGGGTGACTTATTTGGTGAAGGTAAGATGTTCCTTCCTCAGGTAGTGAAATCTGCGCGTGTTATGAAGCAAGCTGTGGCGCACTTAGAGCCTTTTATTAATCAAGAGAAGCAAGCGGGTTCTTCCAACGGTAAGATCTTACTGGCTACGGTTAAAGGTGACGTACACGATATCGGTAAGAACATTGTTGGTGTGGTACTGCAATGTAATAACTATGAGATCATCGATCTTGGCGTAATGGTGCCATGTGAGAAGATCCTCAAGGTAGCCAAAGAGGAAAACGTCGACATCATTGGTCTTTCTGGCTTGATCACACCGTCCCTCGATGAAATGGTTCATGTCGCGAAAGAAATGGAACGTCTTGATTTCGATCTTCCACTTCTGATTGGTGGTGCAACAACATCCAAAGCGCATACGGCGGTGAAGATTGAGCAGAACTACAAGAATCCAGTGGTATACGTCAATAACGCTTCTCGTGCGGTTGGTGTATGCACATCATTACTTTCAGACGAACTTCGTCCTGGCTTTGTTGAGAAGCTGGACGTGGACTATGAACGCGTGCGTGATCAGCATAACCGCAAGAAGCCGCGCACCAAGCCTGTTACTTTAGAAGAAGCACGAGCGAACAAAGTCGCGATTGATTGGGATAAGTATACGCCTCCTGCTCCTGTGAAGCCGGGTATCCATATTTTTTATGACTTTGAAGTGTCTACTTTGCGTAAGTACATCGACTGGACGCCTTTCTTTATGACTTGGTCGTTAGTCGGCAAGTATCCAACAATCTTTGACCATGAAGAAGTGGGTGAAGAGGCTCAACGCCTGTACAAAGATGCTAACGAACTACTAGATCGTGTTGAGCGTGAAGGGTTACTCAAAGCGCGCGGCATGTGTGGCCTGTTCCCTGCAGCAAGCGTGGGTGATGATATCGAAGTCTACACCGACGAATCGCGTACAGAAGTGGCGAAAGTGCTGCATAACTTGCGCCAGCAGACGGAGAAACCAAAAGGCTTCAACTACTGCCTGTCGGATTATGTTGCCCCGAAAGAGTCTGGTAAGCTCGATTGGGTTGGTGCTTTTGCTGTAACCGGCGGTATCGGTGAACGCGAACTTGCTGACGAATACAAAGCGCAAGGTGATGATTACAATGCCATCATGATCCAAGCGGTAGCGGACCGTCTGGCGGAAGCATTTGCTGAGTATCTACATGAGCGTGTGCGTAAAGATATTTGGGGTTACGCTACAGATGAAGCTCTGTCGAATGAAGAACTGATTCGTGAGAAATACCAAGGCATTCGTCCAGCTCCGGGCTATCCTGCCTGTCCAGAGCATACTGAAAAAGGACCACTTTGGGACCTGATGAATGTTGAAGAAAATATCGGTATGTCACTGACATCGAGCTATGCGATGTTCCCAGGTGCTTCCGTATCGGGCTGGTACTTCTCGCATCCTGACTCTCGTTACTTTGCGATCGCTCAGATCCAAGAGGATCAGTTGCAAAGTTATGCTGATCGTAAAGGCTGGGATAGGATCGAAGCGGAGAAATGGTTAGGTCCCAACATTAACGGTTAATCAAACCATATAGAAACTAAAAGGGCTGCCATGTGCAGCCCTTGTTTATTAGTGAATGAAAGAGTTTTTATTGCTCGAACAATTCAGTATGCAGTTTTTGGATCGCTTGGCGAGATACGGACTCGTGAACAAGGAAGCACAGGTTATGTGGGCTTGCTCCGTAACAGATCATACGTAGGTTGAAGTCTTCTAATGTGCCAAATACTTGCTTCGCATAGCCTTTGCTTTCACTCATGTTGTTACCAATCAGAGCGACGAGACATAGGTCGTGTTCCACTTCTACTTTACACAGCTCTTCAAGCTCTTCACGCGCGGCTTGTGGTAACTGAGGAGCACCACCAGATGTGTCTGTTTGATCAAGAGTGAGTGACACACTGATTTCAGATGTGGTGATCAGATCTACAGAGATTTTGTGCTTCGCTAGGATCTCAAACACTTTCGCTAAGAAGCCGTATGCGTGGAACATGTTAGCACTGCGTAATGTCACCATGGTTTGGTTACAGCGCAGAGCAAGTGCTCGGAATAAAGGCGAGCTCTCTACTTGGTGGCGAATCCATGTACCGCCTTTTTCTGGCTCTTTAGATGACCCAACAAATACCGGAATATCGTGACGAAGAGCTGGAACCAATGTTGAAGGGTGCAGGATCTTTGCGCCAAAGTTTGCCATCTCTGATGCTTCGCTAAAGCTGATCTCTGGGATTGGCGCTGCTTTTGAGGCGATACGTGGATCAGTGGTGTAGATGCCCGGAACGTCAGTCCAAATCTCTAGACCTGCTGCTTTCACACCTTCTGCAATGAGTGCTGCACTGTAGTCACTGCCGCCACGGCCAAGCGTGGTGGTATTACCTTCTTCATCTGAGCCAATGAAACCTTGGGTGATAACCACGTATTCTTGGCAAAGGGGTACCAATCTTTCTTGTGCTAGCTGTGAAATGGTCTCGACATTAGGTTCAGCTCGACCAAAATTGCCATCGGTTTTTAGCACGTCGCGAATATCAAAACGAACTGCATTCACACCACGCTCACGCATTAGTTGCGAAAGGATATGAGTCGACATTAATTCACCACAAGCGACTAAATGATCGGTCAGTTTCGTGCTTGCTTGGATTGAAGCGGCCTCTGCCAAGCTAGTGACAGTATCAAGAATTGAATAAACCTCTGCCGCAGCTTCGGTTGCCTCCTCAAGTTGCGACAGAATCGATTCGTGGATGCCTGCTAGTTTCTGAAGTACTTCCGCACGATGTTCTTGGTCTTGAACACCATTTGCCAGTTCAACCAATAGGTTAGTGACACCTGAGCAAGCACTGCTAACCACAAGGCGAGTATTTGGGTTGTTTTCTATGATAGTGGAGCAACGACTCATTGCCTCAAAGTTGGCAACACTGGTTCCACCGAATTTTGCTACGTTAAATGCGCTCACTGCGTTCTCCCACGACTTCCTGAAAAAAATAACAACAATTAATTGGTTGCCTAATACATCCGATGTTTGGTGAGGAAAGGAACAGAGCAAATAGAGAGGTAGTTAGAATGTAATT
Organism: Vibrio campbellii CAIM 519 = NBRC 15631 = ATCC 25920; assembly: GCF_002163755.1. Classification (NCBI taxonomy): domain Bacteria; kingdom Pseudomonadati; phylum Pseudomonadota; class Gammaproteobacteria; order Vibrionales; family Vibrionaceae; genus Vibrio; species Vibrio campbellii. The sequence goes on along the minus strand of NZ_CP015863.1, from coordinate 2,946,294 downwards.
TGAAAATTTACCCTCAGAAGCTCTTCATCATACGGCGCTGATGACAGTTGATGGGACTCAACCCAAGTCAACCGACAAGCCAAATCCTGCAACTTTGACTTACCTCGGCACTACTCCCCCTGAGTGATTGGTATTGGAATTGCGGTTCCACAAATCACCTGCCTGGGCAGTGCTCCTCTTCTGCATAAAGCTTAAACATTGAACGGTTTTGCTGTCACATTGTCAACCAATATCTCAACCATTATGAAAGTTTTTATTAACGAATTTGTGACAGTGGTTTGACCTCTATACTCAGGGCTAATTGCCGATAGAGGAAAAATCTATTAGGGTGAAAACTTCGATACCTGAGCCAACCCTTTGAATAGAACTTTTATAACGCTCAGGATGAATGACTGCAATCAAGGAGCTGACATGCCGATCCAAAGCTTTATCCCCCCCCACCGCATTTTGATGGGACCTGGTCCCTCTGATATTTCCCCTCAAGTTTTACAAGCGCTTAGCCGACCAACAGTTGGCCATTTAGACCCACTTTTCATCGCCATGATGGATGAGCTAAAACAACTGCTTAAATATGCTTTCCAAACAGAAAATGAATTTACTATCGCAGTTTCTGCGCCGGGCAGCGCGGGCATGGAAACGTGCTTTGTTAACCTGATTGAAAAGGGCGACAAGGTCATCGTCTGCCGCAATGGTGTTTTCGGTGAGCGTATGCGCGAAAACGTAGTTCGTGCTGGTGGGAAAGCGGTTGTCGTCGATGATGAGTGGGGAACGCCTGTATCGGTCGATAAAGTTGAAGAAGCGTTAAAACAGCACCCTGATGCTAAGATTCTTGCTTTTGTTCATGCAGAAACATCGACGGGCGCGGTAAGTGACGCTCAAGCTCTGAGCAAGCTTGCGAAGCAATACGGTTTGTTATCGATTATCGATGCTGTGACCTCGCTTGGTGGTGTGCCCCTTAAAGTTGACGAGTGGCAGTTAGATGCGGTGTATTCCGGTAGCCAAAAATGTCTCTCGTGTGTTCCAGGTTTATCACCTGTGACACTTTCTCCGGCAGCTATTGAGAAGATTCAATCCAGAACGACACCGGTTCAAAGCTGGTTCTTGGATCAAAGCTTAGTATTGGGTTACTGGAGCGGAGAAGGAAAGCGCAGCTATCACCACACTGCACCAGTGAACAGTTTGTATGCCCTGCATGAAGCTCTACTTATCCTTAAGAATGAAGGTTTAGAAAATGCGTGGGCGCGTCACCAGTTAATGCATGAGAAGCTTAAAGCAGGTTTGCAAAAACTAGGCTTTGAATTTGTGGTAGAAGAAGAGTATCGACTACCGCAATTGAATGCGATTTATGTCCCTGAAGGAATTGATGAAGCAAAAGTGCGGAATCACTTACTTGAAACTTATAACCTAGAAATCGGTGCAGGTCTTGGTGCGCTGGCTGGTAAAGCATGGCGAATTGGACTGATGGGCTATGGTGCTCGACCTGAAAATGTAGCTTTGTGTTTGCGAGCTTTAGAAGAGTCTCTGACTGAATAAACTGCCTCGGTAATGAGGTAAAGAAAAGCGAAGGAATAACCTTCGCTTTTTTGTATTTATTGCTCAGCACCTGAAGTCGGTGCTGGTGAAGCAGAGATTGCTTTGGAAGGCGGCTGATAGTTGACGCCACTGAAATCAATTTTAGGGAACAAGAACTGTGCCTCTGCACGAATTTGTTCCGCCTTGCTTGTGTCATCCAACCCTTGATATGCCAGTATCAAGTTGTTGTAAAACGCTGGGCGTGGCTTGTCTTTAATGATTTCCAAAGACCAATCAATGTAAGGCTGAATCAAGGTAGGGTCTTGCTTGTATAAACCGATGTTTAAGAAAGTACTGTATACATCCCAATCGAAACGATCTTTCCAAACCACAGGGTTTGTCACCTGATTTAAGATGTCCGGGTTAGTCGGGCGCGTTGTTTCAAACTTGGTTAAGACATAGTTGGTGTGCAATGCGCTAACCATGTAGAAGGTAAATACTGCCGGAACGACTAGGCTACATACTCGCAATAAACTTTTGGTTACTTTGCTAAATGGTGCTTGTCGGTAGCGAGACACTCGCTGATCGACCCAATAAAGTAGAATCACAAAGATCAGCCAATGCACCAATGAATGATAGAAAGGGTATTCTAATTGCGAGTGCAGCACGATTGGAATAAACAGTGCCAGCAGTGCTAAACGAGTGCCGCGTTTAGCTTGGTAGATGCGATACAACACCAATGCCATTGCTAAAAAGATCCCCAGAATTGGCAACAATCCGCCTTCTACCGCCCAGTACAACAATTCATTGTGCGGGTGGTCCATCGATGGCAAGCCCGCAGGATAGCTTTCATTAAGTGCATGCTGACGTGCTGTGTATAGCATGTACTCTGACTCAAACTTGCCGTAACCGTACCCAGTGAATGGCTTCTCAATCACCATATCCAAGGTTTGTGGGAAGGTGTAAGCACGCGGTGACTCCATGTTCACTTTTTCGCTGGCTAGGCCGCTTCCATCTGGAAAGGCAATATTTATTACCACAACCGACAGAGCTAGACCTGCTGCCATAGCCATTACCCAACGAGCAAAGCGCGCACGTGTTGCAAAGCGATACATGTATGGAATCACTAGCAAAATGGCAATGATGGATGCTAGCCAACCAGTTCGAGAGGCAAGGGCAACAATCAAAGGCAGTGTCAGTACAGGTACGGCGTACAACAGGTAAACATCGCTGAGTTTACGAGAGTATTTGTAAGGTTGTCGGGCGAGTAGATAGCTGGCAATCACTAAACCAGTCGCAAGGAAACTCGCCATGACATTGGGTTGCTGGAAGATGCCATAAGGGCGGTTAGCTACCGTGTCGTATCCAAATACGTTTCCTGGTTTAAGATAAAGATATTGCGTTAAGCCGAAAATCGCTTCGATAACAACAGCAAGGACAATAAACCACAACAAGCGTTGGCGATGCTTATTACTGAAATGGAATTGTTGCAGTACGACGAAGAACAACATACCGCACCACAGGCCAATCAGCTTATTTACGGCGAGCATACTATCCGCGTTGGGGTAGAAAATGGACAGCGTCATGATGATACAACTGATCAACAGACCGATTGTTAATTTGGAATAACGTAACACACGGTTGGTCGCAAGTTGGTAGCAGCCAATACCGAGTACAAAGCTGAACGCAATCCATGTGGTCGCATTGAAAGACAGAGCTAGTCCAGAGCCACCCGGATTTGGCATGAAGAAATGCATCGCGAGCAGAAATAGTGCTGCTAACGCGATGAGAAACTTGCGGTTAAGAGGAACTTGCACTTTACCTGGGGAAAGCTTAGTTCCACTGACGTGTATAGTTGCCATAGTTATTGTGTTGTTTTGAATGAAAAAAGACCAGCATTGGCTGGTCTTTGTACTTTACCTGTTTTTTCTACTTCAACATAGGCTTAAGGAAGCGAGCTGTGTGCGAACCTTCGATCTGATACACATCTTCAGGCGTTCCTTGTGCGATGATCTCACCGCCGCCTTGTCCACCTTCAGGACCTAAGTCAATAATCCAGTCTGCCGTCTTAATGACATCGAGGTTGTGCTCAATGACGACAACGGTATTTCCGTGGTCGCGCAGACGGTGCAGTACAGTTAGTAGCTGCTGGATATCGTGGAAGTGCAGACCTGTTGTCGGTTCATCCAAAATGTATAAGGTTTTGCCTGTATCACGCTTAGACAGCTCTCTAGCCAGTTTTACACGCTGAGCTTCGCCACCTGACAGCGTAGTTGCTGCTTGACCTAAGCGAATGTAAGACAAGCCTACATCCATCAGAGTTTGCAGCTTGCGAGCAATTGCTGGAACTGGATCGAAGAAAGTACGTGCATCTTCTACCGTCATTTCCAATACTTCATCAATGGTCTTGCCTTTGTAACGTACTTCAAGTGTTTCGCGGTTGTAGCGTTTACCTTTACATACATCACAAGGAACGTAAACGTCAGGTAAGAAGTGCATTTCTACCTTGATTACACCATCACCCTGACACGCTTCACAGCGACCTCCGCGTACGTTAAAGCTAAAGCGCCCCGGTTTGTAACCGCGAGAGCGCGACTCTTGCGTGCCAGCAAACAGTTCACGAATCGGAGTAAAGATTCCCGTATAAGTGGCTGGGTTTGAACGTGGTGTACGACCGATAGGGCTTTGGTCAATGTCGATAACTTTATCGAAATGCTCTAAACCTTTGATCGCTTTGTATGGTGAAGGGTGCGCCGTTGTTGCGCCGTTCAACTGGGTATGAGCAATCTTAAAGAAGGTATCGTTGATCAGAGTCGACTTACCTGAGCCGGATACACCGGTAATACAGCTGAATAATCCAACAGGAACGGAAAGGTCGACATTCTTTAAGTTGTTACCTGTCGCGCCAACTAATTCAACGGTTTTCTTTGGATCGCGTGGTGTACGCTCTTTTGGTACCGCAATCTCTTTCGCACCACTGAGGTACTGACCAGTCAGCGAGTTCGGATTGGCAATGATCTCGTCCATAGTACCTTCAGCGACCACGTTACCGCCGTGTACACCGGCACCTGGACCGATATCGATCACGTGATCAGCACAACGAATCGCATCTTCATCGTGCTCAACCACTAATACCGTGTTACCTAAATCTCTTAGGTGGGTCAGAGTTTTCAATAGACGTTCGTTATCACGCTGGTGGAGACCAATTGATGGCTCATCCAGTACGTACATAACACCTACTAGACCCGCACCAATTTGGCTTGCTAAACGAATACGTTGAGCCTCACCGCCTGATAAGGTTTCCGCGCTGCGTGATAAGTTGAGGTAGTTCAAACCAACGTTAACCAAGAATTGCAGGCGGTCGTTGATTTCCTTCATCACTTTTTCAGCGATTTGGGCGCGTTGGCCTTCGAGCTTCAAACTGTGGAAGAATTCCAATGCGTCGGCGATGCTGAGTTCAACAATCTCCGGTAGTGTCGTATCGGCGATAAAGACGTTACGAGCTTCAAGGCGTAGACGAGTACCATCACAGCTTGAGCAAGACTTAGTAGAGATGTATTTCGCAAGCTCTTCACGTACCGAGTTAGATTCAGTATCGCGGTAACGGCGTTCAAGTGTGTTCAGGATCCCTTCAAAAGGATGGCGCTTAACGCGAATGTCACCACGATCGTTAATGTACTTGAACTCTACTTCAGTACGCCCCGATCCTTTAAGAATGATGTCTTGGGTTTTCTTTGGTAGAGAGTTAAATGGTGCGTGAAGATCGAAGTCGTAATGATCTGCCAGCGCAGTCAGCATCTGGAAATAATAGTAGTTCTTTTGATCCCAACCTCGAATCGCACCTTGTGCCAAACTCAGAGTTTCATCTTGAATAACTCGGCTTGGGTCGAAATATTGCTGCACACCTAAACCATCACAAGTGCCACACGCACCTGCTGGGTTGTTGAATGAGAACAAACGAGGCTCAAGTTCTTGCATGCTGTAGCCACAAATAGGGCAAGCAAAGTTAGCTGAGAAGATCACCTCTTCGCCATCGCCGTCCATTGGAGCAACAACAGCGATACCTCCAGATAGCTCTAGTGTGGTTTCGAATGATTCAGCCAAACGTTGCTGCAAATCCGGGCGGACTTTAAAGCGGTCCACAACCACTTCAATAGTGTGTTTCTTGTGCAGTTCTAACGGCGGTGGATCAGAAAGATCGCAAGTTTCACCATCGATGCGTGCGCGGATGAAACCTTGAGCAGCAAGGTTCTCTAAAGTCTTAACGTGCTCACCTTTACGCTCTTTCACGATAGGAGCAAGTAGCATCATTTTGCTGCCTTCTGGCAACTCTAAGACTTTATCGACCATCTGGCTGATGGTTTGAGCGGCTAGAGGCGTATGGTGCGTCGGACAACGAGGCTCACCAACGCGAGCATAAAGTAGACGCAGGTAATCGTATACCTCGGTAATGGTACCGACGGTAGAACGTGGGTTGTGTGATGTTGATTTCTGCTCAATCGAGATCGCAGGAGACAAACCTTCGATGTGGTCAACATCTGGCTTTTCCATAAGAGACAAAAATTGGCGCGCGTAAGCTGATAGTGACTCTACGTAACGTCTTTGTCCTTCAGCGTACAAAGTATCGAATGCGAGAGAGGATTTACCAGAACCACTCAAACCAGTAATGACAATCAGTTTATCGCGGGGGATAGTGAGGTTGATGTCTTTGAGGTTATGGGTGCGGGCACCACGAACTTCTATTTTATCCATCGTTTTTGCTCTATGTATAACCAAGTGACGCAAGTATTACATAGTGTGAGAAATGTGCAAAGAAAATACTGGACAAAAAAACAGTAAACAAAAAGCCCAGCATTAAGCTGGGCTTTCTAATCAATAAGTTCGAGTTGGTTACGCTTCTTTCTTCGTAGCGTGTTTGCCTAGCTCAGACTTCTTTTCATCTTTTAGGTATAGGTTTTCGAAGCAGTAGTTTGTTGCTTCGATGTAGCCTTCTACGCTACCACAGTCGAAACGTTGGCCTTTGAATTTGTATGCTAACACACAGCCTGCTTTTGCTTGCTTAAGTAGTGCGTCAGTGATTTGGATTTCGCCACCTTTACCTGGTTCCGTGTTTTCGATCAGCTCGAAAATATCTGGAGTCAGGATGTAGCGACCAATGATTGCTAGGTTGCTTGGCGCGGTACCTTTCTCTGGCTTCTCAACCATGTCATCTACGCGGTAGATGTCATCTTTGATCATCTCGCCAGAGATAACGCCGTATTTGTGAGTTTCTTCTTCTGGTACTTCTTGAACTGCAACGATTGAGCAACGGAACTGTTTGAATAGCGCTACCATTTGAGCCAGTACGCCTTCTTGTTCGTTCACACAAAGGTCATCAGCTAGTACCACAGCAAATGGTTCATCACCTACAAGCTCACGACCAGTTAGGATCGCATGGCCTAGACCTTTCATCTCACGCTGGCGAATGTAGGTAAAGTTTGCAGAGTCAATGATTTCACGGATATCAACCAACAGTTCTTCTTTGTTTGTACCGCTGATTTGGTGTTCCAATTCGTAGTTTTTATCGAAGTGGTCCATGATTGAGTGTTTACCACGGCCAGTAACAATACACATGCCATTCATGCCTGCTTGGATCGCTTCTTCAACACCGTATTCAATCAGAGGCTTGTTCACTACAGGCATCATTTCTTTAGGCATAGACTTGGTCGCAGGGAGGAAGCGCGTACCGTAGCCCGCTGCAGGGAACAGACATTTTTTAATCATTGGGGGAATATCCTTTCTCATTATTTAATCAAGAATCTGAGCATCACTTTAACACGAGAGGTGCATATGAATCATGAATTAAGTAGGAAAAAATATGAGAATCGGAGTCTAAAGAAGATGAGCAATCACCACTTTTACAAAATTTGTGTTGCTCATCATTGTTTTATGACATCAGGTTTTGGTCAGCCCAAGCAATCGCTTGTACACGGTTTTTGACCGAAAGCTTCTTAAAAATCTGATACAGGTGAGACTTTATAGTGAATTCGCTCACGAATAACTCTTCGGCCATTTGATTGTTTGATGCGCCAGCTTGCAGGCAGCGAAGTACTTGCAGTTCACGAATGGTCAAATCGACGGTGGCAGGAGCGGTGTGGGTACTAATGACGTTACGATAATAATGGAGAAGTTGACTGGTGACATTACGAGGCAGCCAGTTTTGACCATTAATGATTTCCTTTAACCCTTCGCCAATCTGCTCAAGAGAACTCTTTTCGTAGAAGATGCCTTTCAATTGACCAAACGCCAATAGCTCATCTGTCGTCAAACGTTTAGGAACGTTGAACACGACTGTTTCGAAATTCTTCCAAATCAGAGGAAGGTTTTTTATCGATAGAACCAACTCTTTGTGTTCACTGAAGTCGATAAGCAAGATTTTATTGCGGTACTTCGGGTTTGCTTCCATCAGTGCTTGGGTCGAAATGACGGGGATGTCGATATCTGTATACTTCTCCAGAGCTTCGACCTTTTTCCCTGCATCCTCTTCCATGCTGATTAGAAAAAGTTTTCTCGCATAAGCCGATTTTTTCACGCGCCTTAATCTCCTTGAGTAAAGTTTCTTGAGTTCGAAAACGCAGATATGTTGGCATCAATCATCACTCAGAGCTATTGGAAGGGAGGAGAAATGCGTTGAGATTCAAAGGTTCACGAAACGATGTCTGCAAAACGAATCAAAAATGCTACACCTTGAACTTGAAGTGAGATTTCGATTCCACAATACGTTGCCTCAGAACACAATGGGGATTAGGCTTTAATCAAAACATCAAAGCGTGTATTCTTATGCGCTAAAATTTTATATAGATCCAGAGTGAAACGGAGCACATCATGGCCAGCCGTGGAATTAACAAAGTTATTTTGGTGGGGAATCTAGGTAACGACCCTGAAATTCGTTACATGCCTAATGGCGGTGCAGTAGCAAACATCACGATTGCAACTTCTGAGTCATGGCGTGATAAAGCGACTGGCGAACAGCGCGAAAAAACAGAATGGCACCGTGTTGTGCTGTTTGGCAAACTTGCTGAAGTAGCAGGTGAGTACCTACGTAAAGGTTCTCAAGTTTACGTTGAAGGTCAACTTCAAACTCGTAAATGGCAAGACCAAAGTGGCCAAGACCGCTACTCAACAGAAGTGGTTGTTCAAGGCTTCAATGGCGTAATGCAAATGCTTGGTGGCCGTGCTCAAGGTGGCGCACCAATGGGTGGTGGTCAGCCTCAACAGCAGCAGCAACAAGGTGGTTGGGGTCAACCTCAACAACCAGCTCAGCAGCAATATAATGCTCCTCAGCAACAGGCTCCGCAGCAACCTCAGCAGCAATACAACGAGCCACCAATGGATTTCGACGACGATATTCCGTTCTAAGTCGACTGGGTATTGAATTTAAAAGGCCGCGAATTTCGCGGCTTTTTTATTATCTTCGTGCTTGTATCACGGGCTCAATCATTTCAAATTGTAATTAAAAGACAGTAACTCTCAAATCACGAATGATGTCTTGTTTCTTTCCGCCTCAGCTTCTCACATTCACGCGAATGCGATTGTCTAGTGAAGGCTTATCAAGTATAAATATTTCAATAAGGTATATGATGAATAGAAAAGGAATTTGGTATTCATGAGGTATACCCCAACTCTTAAGCTAAGCACGCGACTGGTGGCCTTTGTCACTATGATCGTTATATGCGCAATGTTTATCTTGTTTGTCGGTGGCACCCTCTCTTTCAAACGACTAGGACAAGAGTATCTCAACCATTATTTGGAAGGGATCGTTGAAGTAGTTGACAAAGAGATGGAAGACCCAGACGCAGCCTATTCGATGCAGCGCTGGATGCCGAAGATGCTGCAGGCGAGTAACATTGTCGAAATGACGTTGTCGACGAATAACGCCGTTGTTTACCGTTTCAAAGATACTTCTCATAAGTTGGATAGCTCGGTGTTGTTTGAGCATGAGTACCAACTCACTCACAACCAAGACTACGTCATCTATTTTAAAGCGATCCCTCCTTATTTAGGCTACGGCTACTCGATGCAGGCATTGTGGTCAATCACGCTTGCCGTCGTTCTGATCATTTTCTGTTTGATGCGCGGTGTTAAGTGGCTCAAAGAACAGCTCGCAGGATCGGAAATGCTCGAAGAGCGTGGACGAATGATTTTAGCGGGCCGAGTCGAGCAATACGCAAAAGGTGATGAGCGAGAATGGCCTTATACGGCCAGTGAGGCATTAGATGTATTGATCGAAGAACTTCAAGATGCTCGCCAAGAACGCAGTCGCTTCGATACCTTTATCCGTACGCAAACTTTCCTCGATAAATTGACTGGCACGGCCAACCGAGTGTTGTTTGACAGCAAGCTTGAATCTGCTTTGTTGGAAAGTGGTGCACGTGGCTCAGTGATGCTGATCCGCATTCAAGATTGGAAATCCGTTGAAGAAGAGCAAGATAAGCAAACTTGCGACGAGTTTATTGTCGAAGTGGGTAGTTTGCTTTCAAACTTAGTTCAGCGTTATCCCGATGTCGTGTTCTCACGCTACTACAATGCAGACTTTGCATTGTTTTTGCCTCATCAATCGGGCAAGGACGTGGCGAATTTAGCTTCTCAATGTATTCGCCAGCTAGAAAAACTCCATCCTCCTTATCCGTTGGATGCTGACAATTGGTGCCATATCGGTATCACTATGTACAAAGAGGGGGAGCGTCATAGTCAAATCATTGATGAAGCAGAGACTGCATTACGCAGTGCCCAGTTGCAAAATAACAACAACTGGAGCCGCTTTAAGAAGTGGAATCACGACGAGGAAGCACGAGGCAGTGTGAGATGGCGTACGCTATTTGATTCAGCACTCACAGCTGAAAATGTGATACTCTACGCACAATTTGCCTATCTAATAAGTGATGTGTTGCATAAAAAACCTTTGCACGAAGAGTTAACATGTCGGATTCGTGATCCGGAAAATGGCATTGTTAAAGCTTCCCGCTTTATTTCTGCCGTTCGACAAGTCGGCTATGAAGCGCAGATGGACCGCGCAGTGGTTAATAAATTCTTAAAAGACTTTAAATATAGTTTTGATAGCTCTAAATGCTATGTACTTAACTTACATGTTGTGCCTTTTGGACAACGAGAATATTTCAAATGGTTCCGTGATGAACTCTTACAGTTGTCACGAGAGCAAAGAAAGTGTCTCACTTTTGAGTTTGTCGAAGCACAATTTGTAAGACACTTAGACTTTATGCGACCAGTCGCTAAAATGCTGGCCGGTTTAGAGTGTCACGTCATGATTGGGCAAGCTGGACGCACGATCGTCAGTACCCATTATCTAAAAGAAGTTGACATTCGTTACCTTAAGCTCCATCGCAGTTTGGTAACTAAAATCGATCAGAGACATGAGAACCAGTTGTTTGTCCGCAGTATGTTGGGTGCGGCCGCAAACAGCAAAACAAAAATAATAGCAGTGGGAATTGAGAATAAGCACGAATTGAATACCCTGAACGAATTAGGTGTTCATGGCGGGCAGGGACGTTATTTCTCTCCAGAAGAGCAGTATCTACCTAGATCCAAGCCAACCATTATTTCTCAAGCGGACTCTCAAGTGAAACTGGGACGACGAAATCGCTGGCGAAAAAAATAAAGATAATAATCATGGATTTTAAAGCAGTACTCGATAAGTTCAAGCGGTCATCGGTTGGTGGTCGTACGTGCTTTTTGGTCATTCAGCCAGACACAGTTTATTTATCATCACCAACGAAAAGCAGTCGACCGTCCAAATTTGAAATCACAGAATCAAATTGGGAGCGCGCTTGTGAGCAAGCACTCAGTGTTGCTGCCAGCTCTTACGACTCGTTGGCGGTTGTGCTTTCTCACAACTATTACCAGATGTACCAAATCGACAAGCCAGCAATGCCACGAAACGAGTGGCCTTCGGCGTTGCCGTTCTTGTTAAAAGAGCTTATTTCTGAGCGTGCTATCGACATTATTGCTGATGCCGCAGAACTGCCTAACTCAAATAAAGTTCAAACATATGTGTTGTCGCGCAAAATCCTCGATAAGATTGTGCTGCTTGCCAACCGAGTACAACTTACACTTGAATCTATCATTCCTGAAGATGACATCTGGGGTGACACTTCGGGTGAATTAGGCAACTTCCTACTTCTACAACGCAGTGCGCGCGGTCACTTCCGTATTAGCGCATTCGTTGAGCACACCATTGCATTTCATCGTTCCATTCGCAGTGTGACGCCACCATTAACAGGCGTACCTTCAAGTGACTTACAAATGGACACTTTGTCACTGGAACTGCAACGATCGATAGATTACCTCTCTTCTCAACTGCGTCATGTCCAGTTACATCAATTGAAAGTGTGTTGTGATGATGAAGACGAGAAAGAGCTGGTTGAATCACTCAATTACCGTCTAAGCACCAAGGTGTCTCCTCTGCTTGCAGAAGAGCATGAGCTATCAGGTCATGTATTGGCGGACACCGCGGCGGCCACAGCGAGTGCTCGACGTGTCAACCTTTATCCAGACTTCCTTAAACCGAAGAAGAACCTGTTAACACTTAAAAATGTTACTATCTCTTGGGGTGTTGCTGCTTCATTTATCTTTATCTCTTATGGCTATGTGACTTGGCAAAGCCGAGGCGTCGAAGATGAAATTAAGATCGTGAAAAGTCGTGGTGACATTATGAAGTCTGAGTTGCAACATCAACAGGCTAAGCTTCGCAAGCACCAACCAGATACCAACAAACTGGCGGCGAAAGCACGTTTGGAGCGCGAAGTGAAAGCGAAGCGTGACTCACTCAAAGCTGTCGGCAAATACGATGACTCGCAGCGCACAGGATACTCTGGTGTGATGCAGTCTCTTGCTAAGTTGGGCAGCAACAACATTTCTCTTTCTACCATTCGTATCGACGATACCACTTTAGATCTCAAAGGCTTGGCAAGATCGCCAAGTGCGGTGCCTAACTGGGTGAGCCAATTTAAGAATGAAATTAGTCTTGTTGGACGTACTTTTGATGATGTGAAGATTGGTCGCAACGAAGACAACATTGTGACCTTTGAATTGAAGACGCGTGGAGACAAAGAGAAATGAACGAATTCTGGTCCTCGTTAGAAGAGCGTTTTGATGAGATGAGCGCACGCGAAAAGGTATTGATTGCCTTGTGTGGTCTTGTCACGGTCGTCATGCTGCTGTTTACCTTGGTGCTAGAGCCAAAACTGAATGAAGTGAATAGCAACGATAAACAGCTACGTAATTCGAAACTGACTAATCAGCAGACGGAAATTGAGATATTGCGTATTCAAGCTCAGCTCAAGAAAGATCCGAATGCCGAAATTGATCAATCCATCTCTCAGCTATTGACCGAAAGCCAGCATCTATCAATGCAGCTTTCGGAAATCATTGAACACTTGATTACGCCTTCACAAATGGCGAGCTTGCTCGAAAGTGTGTTAGAGCAGCAAAGCGGGATTCACTTAGTATCGCTACAGACTTTGCCAGCTGAGCCGATAACAGAAGATAAAGAAGCATCGCAATACTCGGGCTATTACGTACACCCTGTGCGCATGGAGCTGACGGGCGATTACTTTTCGATTGCGAATTACCTGATGAAATTAGAAGGCTTACCAGCAAGTTACTACTGGCGTAGCTTCAGTTACAACGTAGAAGATTACCCTAAAGCAAAACTTGTACTGGAAGTGTATACCCTAGGTTCACGAGAGGAGTTTATTGGTGGTTAAGAAACTCATTATCTCTTTAGCATTTGCGACAGTCGCGAGTAGCAGTTTAGCGAGCCAGGACCCAACGGCACCTTTGGGGTGGACCAAGCCCGCGGCGGAGCAAGCGAAGCCAAAAGCGAAACAGCATCGCTTGCCAACATTAAACAGCATCGTGTGCAAACCAAGCACATCATGTGTGGCAATTTTAAATAACCGAATTGTTGAGCCTGGGGCAAAACTCAATGGCTACCGAGTAGCGAGCATCAACAGTGAATTTGTAACTTTAAAGCGTGGTGACCGTCAGTGGAAACTAGAGCTTTTTGGTTTAAACGTAAAAAAATAATAACCAGAGCCTGATCAGATATGCGCAAATTAGTTATAGGAATCGTGATTGCTTCCTTAATGGGTTGTTCTATGGGGCACCGTGACCCGGTAGAAGTGAAGCAAGTACTTAATGAATCTATCAATGAAGCAAACAGTCGTGCACTAGAAGATATCCCGTCTTCTGTGCAAGCCGATCTTATGCCGAATCTAGACTCAAACGTGTCTTCAAAAGAAGGGACTTTGAAGCGTTTTCGAGTTCAAGCTAACGCGGTTGAGGCGCGTGGCTTCTTTGCTTCTTTAGTGAAAGGTACAGAATACAGTGTGGCAATCCATCCTGCGGTGCAAGGTAACATCACCGTTGACCTTTCTGATGTCACATTGGACGAAGTGCTGAATGTTGTGCAGAACATGTACGGCTATGACGTAGTGAAGTCAGGTAAAGTGATTCAAGTTTACCCTGCTGGTATGCGAACCGTGACGATTCCTGTGGATTACCTTCAGTTCAAGCGTTCTGGTCGTTCATTGACAAGTATCGTCACAGGCTCTGTAACGTCGGCTGGTACCTCTAATTCTGGTGGCGGTTCTGATGATTCTGACTCATCAGACTCAAGCAACAATAATGGTGATGGCTCTACGACATCAACCGGCGGTACTCGTATTGAGACCATTACTGAAAGTGATTTCTGGCCAATGCTGCAGCAGGCGGTTGCTAACCTGATTGGTTCAGGCAAAGGTCAAAGCGTTGTTGTTACACCGCAAGCTGGTGTGATTACTGTACGTGCTTTCCCTGATGAGATCCGCGAAGTTCGTGAGTTCCTTGGTGTGTCGCAAGAGCGCATGCAGCGCCAAGTCATTCTTGAAGCGAAGATCTTAGAAGTAACATTGAGCGACGGCTATCAACAAGGTATCGATTGGTCAAATATGTCTGCCTCCATCGGTAACTCGGGCAGTATTTTGGTTGATCGTAATCCAGCTAAGCTGCCTCTGGACGCTATTGGTACTCTTCTAGGTGGACAAACGAACGTCACCTTCTCCGATGGTAACTTTGAAGCTGTGATGAGCTTTATGGCGACACAAGGTGATCTAAATGTACTTTCTAGTCCTCGTATTACCGCCGCGAACAACCAGAAGTCCGTCATCAAGGTGGGTACTGATGAGTACTTCGTGACCGAGCTTTCGAGCAATGCAGGTAACGGTGAGAACTCAAATGCCGTTCCTGAAGTTGAACTGACGCCTTTCTTCTCTGGTATTTCTCTGGATGTAACGCCGCAAATCGATAACAAAGGCAACGTGTTCCTACACGTTCACCCTGCGGTTATTGAAGTAGAAGAAGAGATTAAACAGCTAAACCTTGGTGGTGATTTCCAAAACATTCAGTTACCGCTGGCGAAAAGCTCCATTCGTGAGTCTGACTCGGTGATCCGTGCCAAAGATGGCGATGTGGTCGTGATTGGTGGTTTGATGAAGCAGCAAAACCTAGAGCAAGTATCGAAAGTGCCTTTCCTAGGTGATGTACCTGCGCTGGGTAATTTGTTCCGTAACATCAATAATGTGACGCAAAAAACAGAGCTGGTTATTTTGCTTAAACCAACCGTTGTTGGCGTGAACACATGGCAGAAAGAGCTAGAGCGTTCACGTGATTTGCTACAAGAGTGGTTCCCTGACGCTGAGTAATCAGCGTTGGGAGTGTCGTAAACGTGGTTCTGTGATTCGATTATGTACTTGTCGCATTTTGGATTTAGAGTTCAACCTTTCTCACTGACCCCAAATACAGAAATGTTTCTCGGGTTAGTACCTCACTACGAGGCTATTCAAACCATAATGGCTGCGGTCAAAATGGGTGAGGGGGTGATTAAAGTGACTGGCGAGGTCGGCACGGGCAAAACCATGGTTTGTCGTAAGCTGATTGAGCAAGTCGAATCTGAAGTTGAACTCGTTTACTTACCTAACCCTGTACTAAATGGTGAGCAGTTACAGTTTGCGGTTGCGCGAGAGTTAGGTATTGAAGATACCGACCCACTCAAAGTCGTCTCACTGATTCAGGAGCGTTTGATCCAAATTCATAGTTTGGGAAAAAAGACGGTACTGATTGTCGACGAGGCACAAGCTTTGTCATCCGAAGCTTTAGAAACGCTGCGCCTATTTGGCAACTTGGAGACCGAGCAAGACAAGTTGATTCAACTGGTGTTGTTTGGTCAGCCGGAACTGGGTGAGCGACTTGAAACCCACGAGCTACGTCAGTTCCGTCAGCGAATTACGTTTAGTTGTCAGCTTCGGCCTCTCTCGATTGAAGAGGGCGTCGCCTACATCAATAACCGTTTAGACAAAGCGGGAAATGGTGCGCATATCTTCTCGATTGAGCAGAAAAAAGCCATTTGGCGTTCGGCGATGGGCATCCCGAGGTTGATCAACCAAATCAGTCACAAAGCCCTGCTCACTGCGTTCAATGACCGTTGCACGTTATTAAAGAATCAACACGTTTACGTTGCAATGCATGACACCTTTGATGCGCGTAAACCTAAGTTTAAAACTCCCAGATTTTGGGGATGGAGCCAACCTTGAGTGCCATCAATAAAGCATTATCAGAACTTGCTGAAAAAGAGTCGCCTTCAGAGTTAACTCGGGCGGAAATTCCAAGTATTACTCGAAGCAAGCCATGGCTGTGGCTGGTGGGAGGCTTTTCTTTAAGCTTAGCCGTCGGAGGTTGGGCGGTTTCTCAAGGCCCTACGTCGATAGAAGAAATACCTTTAACTTCAGACGCTTCGGTAAATCACATTGCTGCAGAAGCATCACCAGTGGTTGCAGTAAGTCACTCTCCGACGAATAAGGTGACGCCTCAATTAGATAATGTGGTTTACACGCAAAGAATAGAGAAGCCTAAAGTCACTGTGCAATTACCTGTCGTGGAACCCGCACCAGAAGTGGATGATTTTGCTCCGCGAAGAGAACTAAGCACTGCTCCAGAGCAGCCTATTTTACTGGCGAGTCTAAATAACGGCGTCAGCCGAACTGCGAACGTTTCTCATGAAAGTTCAATGCGTATTGAGCAGGTTGAACTCACGCATCAACAGCTTGCCGAAAAGGCATTGGCCCGTGCAGATAAAGCGATGGATGCCAATGACATGAAAACCGCATTATCTGCATTTGGTGAAGCGCTTCGCTATCAACCAACTAACCTTGAAGCTCGCCAAAAGCTTGCGGCGTTGTATTTCGGTAAAGGCGATACACGAAAAGCCTATGAGATCCTACAAACAGGCATTTCTCTGGAACCGAACAATCAGCCTTTACGTCTAGCGCTATCAAAACTACTGGTAAAAGCAGATCAGCCAGAAGCCGCATTGAGCCCATTAGTGCATTTGCCGCCAACACCAAGCCGCGACTATTTAGCGATGCGAGCCGCACTTGCTCAAAAGCAGAAACAAAATGATATTGCTCTAGAAAGTTATCAATTACTGACTCAGCGTGAGCCAGAAAACGCCCGCTGGTGGCTTGGTTTAGCCATTCAACAAGAGCGAGCACTTGCCTTTACTCCGGCTATTGCGTCTTACCAAAAGGCGTTGGGCAAAGTCGGTATTTCGAATCAGTCTCAGGCATTTATTCGTGACCGCTTGAATATTTTAAAACAACTGGAGAACGCACGATGAAAATTCAGTTGAGAAAACGCTTAGGCGACCTGTTGGTTGAAGAGGGTATTGTCTCTGAAGATCAGGTCCAGCAAGCCCTGAGTGCTCAGCATAGCACCGGACAAAAGTTGGGCGACGCTCTTATCGATCTTGGCTTTATCAGTGAAAAGCAGATGTTAGACTTTTTGTCTCAGCAACTTGGCTTACCATTAATTGATTTAAGCCGTGCGCCTGTTGATGCTGATGCTGTGCAGATCTTGCCAGAGGTGCATGCGCGCCGCTTACGTGCCATGGTTGTTGCTCGCAATGGTGGCACGCTGCGCGTTGCTATGAGCGATCCTGCTGACCTGTTTACGCAAGAATCATTGATGAACTTGCTCGGTGAGCACGATTTAGAATTTATCATTGCACCTGAACGCCAGTTAGTCGAAAGCTTTGACCGCTATTATCGCCGAACCAAAGAAATCGCGTCGTTTGCTGAACAGCTGCAAGCTGAGCACCAAGATGTTGAAGGCTTTGATTACGGCATTGATGAAGGCGACAGCGAAGAAGTTACCGTTGTAAAACTGGTTAACTCGATGTTTGAAGATGCTGTTCAAGTTGGTGCATCGGATATTCATATTGAGCCAGACGACAAGGTGCTGCGTTTACGTCAGCGTGTTGATGGTGTGTTGCATGAAACCCTTCTAAACGAAGTCAACATTGCTTCTGCATTGGTACTACGCCTGAAATTAATGGCGCATCTCGATATCTCTGAAAAGCGCTTACCTCAAGATGGTCGATTCAATATCAAAGTTCGTGGTCAATCGATCGATATTCGTATGTCGACTTTGCCAACGCAATACGGTGAATCAGTGGTAATGCGTTTGCTAAACCAATCTTCTGGTTTGCGTAAGCTTGAAGATTCCGGTTTACCACCTGAGTTACTTGCTCGTCTTCGTCGTCAGCTTTCTCGTCCACACGGAATGATCTTAGTTACTGGTCCAACAGGCTCCGGTAAAACCACCACACTTTATGGTGCGTTGAGTGAATTAAACGAACCGGGCAAGAAGATCATCACCGCAGAAGATCCGGTGGAATACCGCTTACCGCGCATTACTCAGGTGCAGATCAACAGTAAAATTGATCTGACTTTCTCGCGAGTGCTGCGAACCTTCCTACGTCAAGACCCAGACATTATCCTTATTGGTGAGATGCGTGACCAAGAAACGGTTGAAATAGGCCTCCGTGCTGCACTAACTGGTCACTTAGTACTAAGTACTTTGCACACTAACGATGCGGTGGACAGTGCGTTGCGTATGATTGATATGGGCGCGCCTGGTTACTTGGTCGCGAGTGCGGTGCGTGCTGTCGTAGCTCAACGACTTGTTCGTCGTGTCTGCCCTGACTGTAAAACAGCGGATGTGCTTGATGAGTCTCGTCAGCAGTGGCTTGCGGGTCGCTTCCCTAATCAAGTAGGGCAAACCTTCCACAAAGGCGCGGGTTGCCAAAACTGTAACCTGACCGGTTATCGCGGCCGAGTTGGTGTGTTTGAGATGCTTGAGCTAGAAAATGAAATGATGGACAAGCTACGAGCCAGTGATGCTGTAGGCTTTGCTCAAGTGGCGCGCCGCTCAGAAAACTATAAGCCTCTGTTGGCTTCTGCTATGGAGCTTGCACTGCAAGGTACCGTGAGTTTGGATGAAGTTATGGCTCTTGGTGAGGGCGATGCTTCTGGTAAAACCGACCCAATTTTCATGTAGGTAAGTGAATGCCAACTTTTCGTTATCAAGGCCGCACCTTAGACGGCTCATCAACCAGTGGCAAAGTCGATGCGGTGAATTCCGAAGCGGCAGCGGAAGCATTGATGAATAAGGGGATCATTCCTCTAAACCTACGATTAGAAAAAGAAGCGGTTAAAAGCAAAGTCAGCTTATCCAAGTTACTTGTGCCTGCGATTCCGCTTGAAGTGATTATCCTGTTTTCACGTCAGCTATTTAGTTTGACTAAAGCGGGCGTGCCATTATTGCGATCCATGCGTGGCCTGCTGCAAAACTGTGAGAATAAACAGCTCAAAGAGGCCTTAGAAGATGTGGTATCTGAGTTGAGTAACGGTCGCGGCCTTTCTTCCGCGATGCAACCGCACACTAAAGTGTTTAGCCCGCTGTTTGTGTCGATGATTAACGTGGGTGAAAACACCGGTCGTCTAGACCAAGCCTTACTACAGCTAGCAAACTACTACGAACAAGAACTGGAAACGCGAAAGCGTATCAAAGCCGCCATGCGCTATCCAACGTTTGTGATTGTGTTTATTACCATCGCGATGTTTATTTTGAACATTCTGGTTATCCCAGAGTTCGCGTCCATGTTTACCCGCTTTGGAGTGGATCTTCCCTTGCCGACTAGGATCCTGATTGCAACCTCTAACTTCTTTGTGAATTTTTGGGGGCTGCTCATTGCGGCAATCGTTGGGGCACTCCTTTTATTTAGAGCTTGGGTTGCAACCGCAGATGGTCGAGAGAAGTTCGATAAGTTCCGTCTACGATTGCCAATCGTGGGCGATATCGTAAACCGGGCACAGCTATCTCGTTTCGCACGCACGTTTTCATTGATGCTGAAATCCGGTGTACCGCTAAACCAGTCATTGGCACTGGCTGGTGAAGCGCTAGGTAACAAGTTCTTAGAGAACCGAATTTTTGAAATGAAATCGGCGATTGAAGCGGGCAGTACCATTTCAGTTACGGCAATCAACAGTAAGATTTTTACGCCTCTGGTTATTCAGATGATTGCGGTCGGTGAAGAAACCGGTCGTATTGATGAACTGCTATTGGAAGTCTCAGACTTCTATGACCGTGAAGTGGATTACGACTTAA
This sequence comes from Vibrio campbellii CAIM 519 = NBRC 15631 = ATCC 25920, assembly GCF_002163755.1. NCBI lineage: Bacteria > Pseudomonadati > Pseudomonadota > Gammaproteobacteria > Vibrionales > Vibrionaceae > Vibrio > Vibrio campbellii. The sequence goes on along the minus strand of NZ_CP015863.1, from coordinate 2,926,242 downwards.
AAACCCTAACTGCACGAATAGAACCGTTACTTTTGGTCATTGTGGCAGGTATGGTTATGGTGTTGGCACTCGGTATCTTCCTGCCAATGTGGGGGATGCTGGACATCATCAAAGGCGGCTAACGGCGTGGTCGAAAATCAAAGCCGAGCAACGTTGATTCTTGCAGGAATCGTCGGGGTTATTGTTCTGGGCGCATTGATACAAAAGTTGAAACCGATAGAGCAAGAAGCGCAAGAAACAGGAGCGAGACTTGCCAAGGTTTGGATGCAAGATAGCGTGCAACGATACCACCAAGCATGGCTTGTTCATGGAGAGCCTAAGTTGCTGTTAATGGAGGGTTTTGAGCTTAATATGACGGAAGGGGGCTTAGTATCACCTTTCAGAACAAGCGGTGTGCTGGATTGTGACTATTGGCTGACGGTCCATTACCCACAACGTAAAATTATGGCGAGCGAGTTGTTAGAAATTCGTGGAGCAATTAAAAGTAATAGTTATGCATGTCACTACACTTATGAAAATGGACAGAGAGTTGTTGTTATATCAGACGCTAATTACCTGAAAATAGATGTCGAAATGTCGACGGAGTGAATTTTTTGACACTTAAGTACTATAAATGGGAATGAAAGTCGGTATAATGCAAACATTACCATAAGCAAAAGGTTGTAATAAAAAGTAAACCAAACTTGGGATATCTTTTTTGCACGGCTTTAACTTAATAATGGCGAATCGTCATTCTGCTAAAGCGGTAGATATAGGGCTCAATGGATAAACATTGTTTTATCGTTGAGATGCCACACCGTTTTGACATTATCCAAAATGGTCGCATGACCGATAAACTTTGCAGTCACTCTGCATGCTTACATAGAGAGAGTAAACAATGAAAAGACAAGGTGGTTTCACCCTTATCGAATTGGTAGTGGTAATTGTAATCCTGGGTATTCTAGCGGTGACGGCTGCACCACGTTTTCTAAATATTCAAGATGATGCACGTAATGCGACTCTTGAAGGGTTATCTGGTGCTATTCAAGGTGCATCTGGTATTGTTTATGGAAAGGCAGCAATTAAAGGTATTGAGTCAACCAGCGGTGCAGTAAGCACTGGAGTCGGTACAAATTCAATCAATACTATTTTTGGTTACCCAGAAGCTACAAGTGGTGCTATTGCTGCTATTGTTGACGGTATTGGTACTGATGGAGACTTCGTTTATAAAGGTAAAGAGACAGATATAGTTTACTTTGGTATTGATAGCTATAACAAAAAATGTGTTAGATACAAACAAGCTGCAAGTGCAAATACATCTGCAAAGTCTGAAGTAACTGATTGTCCAACTAAATAAACAGAAAATTTTCTAAGGGCCAGACAGTCTGGCCTTTATCTCTATATTTTGATTAATCTCGGAATAGTACATATGCGTAAATCATCGGGGCTTAGCGCAATAGAATTTGTGGTTGTGCTGATTATCTTGGGTGTAATCGGTTATGTGGTATTACCAAGATTTATCAGCTTTGAACCAGAAATTTATGAAGCCAAGTGGGAGCAAACCAAGCAAACCGCTGAGCACGTTTCTGAGACGCTAAGCAACAAAGAAACTTACGATCGAATTGAAGAAGAATTGGAGCGCTCAAAAGGAAAGAAATGACCTTTGGCGGTTATTTGTACACTTGCTCACAGTTCGAATTTAAAACTTATAAACCTATCATTATTCTCATAATTTCATCGTATACTCATTTCGCTTGTCCTAAGCCTAAGGTTGGGTTATGAAAATTCGCAGCTCTGCATTAGGGTTTACCTTGATGGAATTGATCTTAGTGATCGTTCTCTTATCTATTCTCTCTCTGTTTGCTGCCAGCCGTTTTATAGGCAAAGGCAGTGTGTCTGCATTTGCGCTTCAAGAGCAGGCTATTTCAGTGATTCGCCAAGTACAGGTGAATCGCATGCAGTCGAATATCAATATCCCAAACAAGTCTTATCCTGAAAGGTGTCTACCCAGTAGCTACAAAGCTGGAGAGGACTCTAGCTACACTAACTTTTGTCTATCGATTACGAATACTTGTATAGGATCTAGTGCGGCGTGCAATTTGGTTAGTAAGAAACGAGATGCTCGAAGCGATGTTGTTATCGATAACTCAGCTCAGTTTTCTATTATTAATGGTGCCTCTAGTCCTATCGAATTTGATCTATTGGGCAACCCTCTCAATGCTTCATCTGCTGGTGTTTCTATTCTTATTCAAGATAAAAACGGTCAAAGCCGGTGCCGAGTATTGATTAACCCTCAGGGTTATGTTTCGGAGGGAACATGCTCATGAGAAAGCACATTGGTATGACGCTTATTGAGATGATCATTGCCATCGTTCTTATGGGGATTGCGATGGTAGCGTTTACGTCTTTTCTGGTTCCTCAAATTCGCGATTCAGCAATGCCTCATTATCAAATGCGTGCAGCAGCCTTAGGGCAGGGTTTTATGTCGCAAATATTGGCGCGCGGCTTTGACCAGTGGAGTGATTTTGATGGTGGGGTTGTTCGTTGTGGGGAGTCTAGTCTTAACCCTCATCCAGATAACCCGTCTAACGGTTGTTCGGCGACATTGGGTGTTGATACAAAGTATGGCGAAATTTCTAATAACCCAAGTACTTTTAATGATGTCGATGATTACATCGGTTGTTGGAGTACACCAACGACGGTTGCTCAATGCCAAGAGACGAGCCGAGGTAATATTTCAGATATCTTGGGCGCAAGTAGCGAAGATGAGTACCGTAACTTCCGAGTTGAAGTTAGTGTGGCATATGATGATCTGAGCGCCACGCCACCTACAGGCATAACAAACTATAAAAAAGTCACAGTGAGAATCTTTGCGAGTAATGCTCAGCCGCTCACACTTACCGCTATACGAGGTAACTACTGATGAAAGTTCGTGGTTTCACCTTAATGGAAATGATAGTCACCATCGTAATTGGTAGCTTCATCATGCTTGGTATTGCGGGTTACGTGCAGTTAGGCATGAAGGGGTACGCAAACACGATTGATCGCCAACGAATGCAAACGCAAGCGCAGTTTGTATTAGAAAAAATGTCGCGTGAAATTCGCCATGCCGTGCCAAATAGTTTTCATGAGCCTGATGACACGACGAAGTGTTTAGAGTTTGTACCTATTGAGTATTCAGGGTTCTACACACTGACAAATAACGACTTGGAGTTCTTATTGGGCAATGACGCCACGTTAAACCCAATGCCCGCTAACGCTTGGATGGTTATTAATCCGAGTCGTTATAAAGATCTGCAACCTTCTTCTTCACAAAGTTTAAATGTTGGTGGTCTAGCCAAAACTGGTGATGTCTTTGTTATTAGTGGGGCTGCCAGTACGATTGGGGGCTCTTCTATTTCGAGCCGTCATTACGTCTATCAAGATAAGTCTGAAGTACGTTACTGCTTCGAAAATAATCAAATAACGCGCAATGGAATTACAGTCGCGGATAGTGTCGATACTTCTGTAAGTGATATGCACTATCTAGAGCCAACGCTGCAGCGTGGTGGTCTTGTACACATCAATTTAGAGTTCAATCAAAACGGGGAGCGTAGTGTTTACCAACAAGACGTGCAGGTGCTCAATGTTCCGTAGAAATGTCCAACAAGGTAGTGTTCTGATCGTCGTGTTGTTTGTCATCATAGTGATGGGGTACTTAGCTGCTTCTTTGATGAGAGTAAGTTGGTCAAACCAAAGTACATTAACGAAAGAATTCTTGGGCACCAAAGCTTGGTTTATTGCTCAATCTGCCAATGAGTGGGCACTAACTCAGCTTTATCCATTAAACACAGATGGCTCCGTCATCGCTGATGTTTGCTCTAAGATTGAAAACGGTAATACATCTCCTCCTACACAGATTACACAAGGCTCGGGTTGCCGAATCAATACTATGACATGTTCAAATATCGGTACCTTTAACGCAGGTACCTCTGAAGCTGAATCTCTTTTCAGAGTGCAAGCCACAGCAATTTGTGGTTCTGGGGTTGCACAAGTACAGCGCCAACAAGAGATTTGGGTTAGGGAGTAAATAAAATAATGAAAAAAATAATGATGTTTGGGGCTCTCACATATAGCTTGCTGTCTGCTCAATCTCTTGCTGGAGTTATGTATGACCTTACTCCTCGTTGGTCTTGGAGCGATAATGAATATGTGGCTTGGAATAGTCCTTGCCCCAATAATGGCTACTATACAAGCAACTACTCCACTTACGTATGTACAGTAGGCGTTAATCTAAATTATGGCGATAGTATTGTTGCCGGTCCTTATGTATCACAACTGTATTTGGATCGATATTCTTCTTTCGGTGGTAATAATACGATTGGTAGTAGTAATCGGAATCTTTCCCTTAACCTAGACCGAAATTCTTTTAGTGCTCGTAACTTATATATTTACGGTAGTATCGATAATGGTGGTTACATCAATTTAACAGACGCTACTGTATCTAGGTTTATAAGGAGCTCTAACAATGATGTTGTATTTGATAATGTCAATGTTGGAGAAAGTGTCATAGCTCAAAAACACATTAATGGTGCCAACAGTGATGTTGGTGGCTATGTTGATAGCTATGCCGGTGGGGTGACACTGAATAATGTTGATGTAGGCTCGTATATCGAGGCGAGAGATCAGATAAAAACAACGAATGGTGATGTGGGCGGACACATTTCCTCTTCCCACGGTGGTATTCAGACTGTATCAAACAGCACGCATCTCATTTCTGGGTATGTTAGTGCTCAAGAGTCCATAAAAGTGACTAACTACAGAGTCAATCAATACATACTTTCTGAAGACTATGTGCAACTCAATAATACGAATGTGAATGGAGATGTTACCTCTCGTAGCAGTGGTAACCCTGCGGTTGAAGTATTAAGTAACTCGTCTGTTTCTGGTGATATCAACGCCAAAGGTTTTATTCGTGTATCTGACTCTAGTGTGTCTGGCGATATTGATAATACTCAAGGGCGCAATCAGAGTATGGCAATTAATAGCAGCCAAATTGGCGGAGATATTGCTGCTAAGGGTTACGTTGATGTGCAATCTTCACAAGTGTCAGGCACTGTTTCTAGTACAAATGAAGGTGGGCGAATTGAGCACTCTAAAGTTAAAGGTGATGTAAATGTTAAAGAGTACCTTCACGTAATTGATAACTCCTATATTTGTGGAGAAGCGTCAAGCTCTGGTGATGGTGCAAATATTAACAACTCATTTGTTGGTGATGATGTATCAACTAACAAGTATCTGCATGTCACAAATGCCTCTGTATTTGGCACTGTAAGTACCAAAAATACAGGGATGGCTCTTTCTGGAGCGAAAATTCTGGCTGACATGAAAGCAGTAGGTTTTTCCAATAACAAGTATGTCAGTATTTCTAACAACTCTACGTTGTGTGGGCAGTTGAACTCTTCATATTATTACAACGGAAATTTGGTTGCGTTTTGTGGGTTAAATGACCCAAGTTGTAACAGCTCCCAATCAAAAGGCGAATGTCCAGTTAATGTAAGTTCAGGATCCGGTTACGATGACTTCTATGAGTTTTGTGGTACTACTCCCCCTGACCCTGACCCAACACAATGTAATTTACTTCCAATGGAAACGTTTAGTTCATCTAATGTTGATAACTGGTCTGTTATTGGTTACGGCAGCAGCGTTAAGCCACATGTAGTTAATGGACGCTTCCGACTCAATGATAATAGAACTCGTCAAGCGACAGCTTCTGCTTACAACTACTTGTTTCCGTCCGATGAGAACTACTTAGAAATTGAGTTCGATCACTTTGCTTATGGTGGTGGCTATAATGGTGCAGATGGCGTTGCGTTGGTTATCTCTGATGCTAATGTGCCTCCGCAAACAGGGGCTTTCGGCGGGCCATTAGGCTATGGTATGAAACTACACAAAAACCACTCTGGTGAGGTGTCTCATGATGTAGAGGGCTTTGCTGGTGGATGGTTAGGTATAGGTATCGATGAATACGGCAACTTTTACCGAGAAGGTGGGGAAAACCTTGCTAGTCATGGCTCTGCAAACAGTGTTGGCGTGCGTGGCGCAGGCATTAAAGACAACAACGGTAAATGGCTAAAAGGTTACAAGTACATCAAAGGAAAGCAGTTTAACCAATCGTTAGATAATCGTTCGAGCACTCCTCATCGCTACAAGGTTATTTTGAACTCTCGCAATTCGGGAGCGATTACTCTATCCGTACAGCGAAAGGTTGGAGTTAATGGTCAATGGCATACAGTAATTAGTAATTTTGATGTATTAACTGAAGGGAACTTCAATTACACACCTGAAAACTTCCGTATTTCAGTTACTGCTTCCACGGGGGCGCTAACAAACACACACGAAATGGATAACTTCCAAGTTTGTGCCGATAAATACCAGAAAATAACGGAAGGCATTCACCACTTCGAATTTGATTACGCTGGTACTGGCAGTATTTGTCAGGCGTCCGAGGTTACACTACGAGCATGTATGGATCCTTCTTGTTCGAAAACGTACCCATCTTCAGTATTGAGCTCGAACCCAGGAGCAACGGTTGACCCTGTGACGGTGTCCTTATTGCCGCAATCGGATTCTCTTGTCGCATGGGAAGGGGGAGATCGTGTTACGTTTTCTGACTCTGTTTCGTTGAAGCTACAAGCATTCCAATCAGGTTCAGCAAAACTTGGAATTGCAAGTAGCTCGGTTCCACAGTTTGGCTTTGACGGAGCGAAGTGTCGTATCGCTGGTGGTCCGCTATCTGAGCAAAACTGTAATATCGTATTTAACTCTGCGGCGTTGGGTGTAACGGTTCCAGATAAGGTCGCTGGTAAGCCATTCTTCAATACCAAAGGACAGGCACAATATAGCAATCAACGTTCGCCTTATTTGGAGTTTTGTAGCTCACCAAGCCAACAGGGCGGTGACGGCGAAAATCGAGATGTTCAGTTATCCATTGAAAGAATCGAACCGACAAGCAATGCAGTATCAGTCCCCGCTTATGTCTCTTTCAAAAAGAGAGATGGTTCTTTCAGTAACGAGGTTACCGTTGGGACAAATACTGTTGAGGTTGCTGATGTCTACTTTAATAAGCAAGGTAAAGCTTACTTCAACTTAAAGTATCCAGAAGCAGGCAAAGTCGCGCTGAAGGCGAAAATAAAAGATGAAAAGGATTCGTTAGGACAGAATAGCTTTGTGAGTTTTCCAGCATATCTCAAATTAACGGTTGATGGTGGTCTGTGCGGTTCAGGCTCTTGTAGCCAGAAACTTGTTGCTGCTGGAGAAGAGTTCACAATGAAAGTGACGGCTTATCAATTTGGTGATGACAAGAAGCCAGCACAAAACTATCAACAATCAGGTTTAACGATTAGTCATAAAGTATCTTACCCGCAGTTTGATAGTGCGATTCCTGGCACTTTAGGGACGACCACATACGATCATATCAATCTAACTAATGGTACCGGGTCAGTGATGCAAACTGTGTCCGAAGTTGGTGCTTTTGACTTCACGATTACACCACCTGAAACGTATCTCGGCAGTAAAGCTTTCACCATTACGCCAGCAGAAGAAAATATTGGTCGTATCTACCCTAAGTATTTCCGAGTTGATGAAGCGAAAGGAAATCAATGGGCTTACCCGCATCAAGGAAACTTTGCTTATATGAAACAAGGCTTTGGCGTCGAGGAGTTTTATGTTGAGGCATTAAATGCGGATAAAGGCGCTTTAACAAACTACGCCTTCTTCTCTAGTGGCTTACAAGCAAAGTTTGGTTTGAAAGATACTAGCTCTTATCAGCCTCGTTTTATTTTGAACAAAACCTATACGGGGACTTGGGTGAATAATGGTGCTGCTTATGTCACTTCAAGAAGTCTAGGTAAGTTTACTGGTTCAACGACGGATGGGTTAGAGCTATTAAAAGGTTCTGGCTCAAGTTACCCAGATGGTCCGCTCAACTTTAATGAGAACGCGAAAGATACGGCGATATCAATCAAATCCGCGGATGATAATAAGGATCCAGTATCTATCGATGGTAGTGAGGGGTTATTGCCTACCCAACCTGATATCCGCTTTGGCCGTGTAGACCTAGATGATGTCGGTGGCAACCAAGGCTCGACGCTGAGAGTGCCATTACGAGTTGAATACTGGAATGGTAGCCGCTTTATCGCCAACCCTGATGACAGCCAAACCGATGTGAAAGGTGTCACTGCTGCTGAAACGCATATTTGGCCAACAGGTACTGATGCGGCCCCTAAAACGGTCACATTAGGAGCTGGTGGTAAAGTTTCTGAAGGTTACTCTCGAACGGTAACGGCTAAAGAAGCAGAGCCGTATCGCCAGCAAACTCGCGTATGGCTTAATCTTGAAGGTGGTGGCAATTCGCTCCCTTGGCTCAAATACGACTGGGATAAAGATGGCTCCGAAGAAAACCCATCATCGGTAGTCACGTTTGGTATTCATCGTGGCAATGACCGAGTGATTTATCGTGGTGAACCGGGGTTAACCGGACAGTAATAAACTTCGGTTTTTTGCGTTAAGTAAGGAAACTGCAAGAAATTGAGGTTTTCTGCTCATGTTTGTGTACCAATGCCTTGCTGTGACAGCGAGGCATTGGTACATTTAGGACAATTTTTGTCTTCTAAATTTTTGCAGGATGAGCGAAGAATATGTTTAAAAAACTTCGTGGCATGTTTTCTAACGACCTATCTATCGATTTAGGTACTGCCAACACTCTAATTTACGTAAAAGGACAGGGCATCGTCCTTGATGAACCTTCTGTAGTTGCTATTCGTCAAGATCGTGTAGGTTCTGCAAAAAGCGTTGCTGCTGTAGGCCATGCGGCAAAACAGATGCTTGGTCGTACGCCGGGCAACATCTCAGCAATCCGCCCAATGAAAGACGGCGTTATTGCTGACTTCTATGTAACAGAAAAAATGCTTCAGCACTTCATTAAGCAAGTGCATGACAACAGCATCCTTAAACCAAGCCCTCGTGTACTGGTTTGTGTTCCTTGTGGTTCTACTCAAGTTGAGCGCCGTGCGATTCGTGAATCTGCACTAGGTGCTGGCGCACGTGAAGTTTACCTAATTGACGAGCCAATGGCGGCGGCAATCGGTGCTGGCCTTCGCGTATCTGAGCCAACAGGTTCAATGGTGGTCGATATCGGTGGTGGTACGACCGAAGTTGCGGTTATCTCACTAAACGGTGTGGTTTACTCGTCTTCTGTTCGTATCGGTGGTGACCGCTTTGATGAAGCCGTGATCAACTATGTACGTCGTAACTACGGCAGCTTGATCGGTGAAGCAACAGCTGAAAAGATCAAACACGAAATCGGTTCTGCTTACCCTGGTGATGAAGTTCAAGAGATCGAAGTTCGCGGTCGTAACCTTGCAGAAGGTGTGCCACGTAGCTTTAGCCTGAACTCAAACGAAATCCTAGAAGCACTGCAAGAGCCGCTATCAGGCATCGTATCTGCAGTGATGGTTGCGCTTGAGCAATGTCCACCAGAGCTAGCGTCTGATATCTCTGAAAACGGTATGGTACTAACAGGTGGTGGTGCACTACTGAAAGACCTAGACCGTCTACTAATGGAAGAAACAGGTATTCCTGTGGTTATCGCTGAAGACCCACTTACATGTGTGGCTCGTGGTGGTGGTAAGGCACTAGAAATGATCGACATGCACGGTGGCGATCTATTCTCTGAAGAATAAAGTGTTAGGTGAAGTCCACTCGGGCTTCACCTTCATTTTCCGCACTCTGTAATTTCAATCTGCTCCATACCTAGAATCACACTATGTCGTATTCTTAGGTTGCCAAGTAAGGCTCAATAATCATGGTAGCAATCAGGTTAAAAACAAGATGAAACCGATTTTTGGCAGAGGCCCATCTCTGCAATTGCGTCTGTTTTTTGCTGTCATCGTGTCGGCGAGCTTAATGCTGGCTGATAACCGTCTAGATACGTTTTCCAACGTCCGATACCTATTGAACAGTATGGTTGCTCCTATTCAGTATGCAGCCAATATGCCTCGTAGCATGTTTGATGGAATGTTCGAGCGTTTAAACACTCGTCAGGCATTGATTGAAGGCAATCGCAATTTGAAGCGCGAAGTGCTTCGCCTGAAGAGCGAGCTGATCTTGCTCGACCAATATAAAGAAGAAAACCAGCGCCTGCGCAAACTTCTCGGCTCTTCCTTCGTCCGTGACGAGAAGAAAGTCGTGACAGAAGTGATGGCCGTTGATACATCACCATATCGTCACCAAGTGGTGATTGATAAAGGCCGTATTGATGGTGTGTACGTTGGCCAACCTGTTATCAACGAGAAAGGTATCGTTGGTCAGGTGACGTTTGTTGCGGCGCATAACGCACGCGTATTGCTGCTAACAGATGCGAAAAACGCGATTCCAGTTCAGGTAATTCGTAACGATATTCGCGTGATCGCTTCCGGTAACGGTGAAGTGGATGAAATCCAATTGGAACATATCCCAACCAGTACAGATATCCAAGTGGGTGATTTGCTGGTGACATCGGGTCTTGGTGGTATCTACCCAGAAGGCTACCCGGTTGCGACAGTCACGAATGTCGATCACGACACTCGCCAAGAGTTTGCATCGATCAAAGCGGAGCCAGTGGTTGAGTTTGATCGTCTGCGCTACTTGTTGTTGATTTGGCCGAATGAAGACCGTCAACATAAAGTACTGCAATCCAATGTAGAAGAAGGTTCAGAACAAGAGGTAACCGATGGCCAATAGTGTATTAAGAAGTCGAATGGTCATCGGCGTCAGCTTCTTCGTTGCGCTAGTCCTACAAACCATTCCATGGCCGGGCGTACTCGATTTGTTGCGCCCATCATGGCTGTTCCTAGTGACCTGTTACTGGGTGTTGGCATTGCCGCACCGTGTTAATGTTGGTACCGCTCTGATCTTAGGTTTGTTGTGGGACATTTTGATTGGCTCGACGCTCGGGATCCGAGGGATGATGATGTCGATCATTATCTACTTGGTGGCATTAAACTTCTTGGTTATCCGTAACATGGCATTATGGCAACAATCTATTTTGATTGCCTTTTTTACCGTGCTACTAGAGCTTCTCATATTCTGTGGGGAATATTTGAACCAGGACGTAGTATTTAATCCATTATCCCTGTGGACTGCAGCAATAAACTGTATACTTTGGCCATGGATGTTTTTATTAATGCGACGCGTCCGTCGCGCATGGCACGTAAGGTAGCGTTGTGAAAAAGGGCTTATCCCTCGTACTCGCATCGGGTTCTCCGAGAAGAAAAGAGCTGCTTGCTCAGTTAGATTATGACTTTGATATTGTGCTTCCTGATATAGAGGAAGCCAAACAAGACCACGAGCAAGCAAAAGACTATGTGTTGCGTCTCTCTTTGGAAAAAGCTCAAGCAGGCTTAGCGATGGCTAAGCCTGATTCCGTTGTATTGGGCTCCGATACCGTAGTGGTATGCGATAACCACGTGCTAGAAAAGCCAAAAAGTTTCGAAGATTCAAAACGCATGCTCAGTAATTTATCCGGCCGTCAGCACCAAGTGATGACCGCGGTGAGCATCGTATCAAAAGAACAACAACACTCAGTGGTCGTTATCACTGACGTGTGGTTCAAAACACTGACTGAAGAAGAAATAGAACGATACTGGCAGTCAGGCGAACCATGCGACAAAGCTGGAAGTTATGGTATTCAAGGACTCGGTGGGCGTTTCGTCACCCGAATCGAAGGCAGTTATCACGCCGTAGTAGGCTTACCTTTGTTCGAAACCGATCAGCTAATTCAAGAATTTTTATAATTGTTTTGAGGTGTGCACATGAGTGCAGAATTGCTGCTTAACGTGACCCCGAGTGAGACTCGTGTGGCCATGATTGAAGGTGGAGTACTACAAGAAGTTCATATAGAACGTGAATCGCGCCGCGGCATTGTTGGCAATATTTACAAAGGCAAAGTGAGCCGAGTATTGCCGGGCATGCAAGCGGCGTTTGTCGATATTGGTCTAGATAAAGCGGCATTCTTACACGCGTCAGACATCGTTCCGCACACCGAATGTGTGGCAGAGAACGAAAAGCAACAGTTCCAAGTGCGTGATATTTCTGAATTGGTTCGCCAAGGACAGGATATTGTTGTACAGGTGGTTAAAGACCCGCTAGGTACCAAGGGCGCTCGTCTGACGACGGATATCACTCTTCCTTCGCGTTATCTTGTTTTTATGCCGGGAGCGAGCCATGTTGGTGTTTCTCAGCGTATTGAAAGCGAAAGTGAGCGTGAGCGTCTGAAGAAAGTCGTCAATCACTACTGTGATGAGCACGGTGGCTTTATCATTCGTACTGCGGCAGAAGGTGCTGATGAGAAAGAGCTTTCTCAAGATGCGGCATTTTTGAAGCGTTTATGGCAGAAGGTGATGGAGCGTCGTGCGAAGTATAAAACTCGCTCGACCTTGTACGGTGAGCTAGGCTTAGCCCAGCGCATTCTACGTGATTTTGTTGGCACTGAATTGGACAAAATCATGGTCGACTCTCGCCTAGAGTATGAGAACCTAAAAGAGTTTACCTCTGAGTACGTGCCTGAGCTAACAGACAAGCTTGAGCTATACGAAGGTGACAAGCCGATCTTCGACATGTACGACACAGAGAACGAAATCCAACGTTCTTTGGAGCGTAAGGTTGAGCTTAAATCTGGTGGCTACCTAATCATCGATCAAACTGAAGCGATGACAACGGTCGACATCAATACCGGTGCGTTTGTTGGTCGTCGTAACCTTGAAGAAACCATCTTCAACACCAACGTCGAAGCGACTCAAGCGATTGCCCGTCAGCTGCGCCTACGTAACTTAGGCGGTATCATTATTATCGACTTTATCGATATGTTATCGGACGAGCATCGTAAGCGTGTACTAACTTCGCTTGAGGCCGCCTTGTCAAAAGACCGCGTAAAAACCAACATTAACGGCTTTACTCAGCTAGGCTTAGTTGAGATGACTCGTAAGCGTACGCGCGAAAGTATTGAACATATCTTATGTTCTAGCTGTCCTACTTGTGAAGGTCGCGGCAGCGTGAAGACTGTTGAGACCGTGTGCTACGAGATCCTACGTGAAATCACTCGAGTGAATCGTGCGTATGATGCAGACAACTTCGTTGTGTACGCATCGCCATACGTAGCTGAAACACTATTGGGTGATGAATCCCATGCACTAGCTGAACTCGAAGTATTTATTGGTAAGCAAGTTCGTATTCAAGCTGAACCCCTGTACATTCAGGAGCAGTTTGACGTCGTCATGATGTAATTGGAAAATTTGTGAATTCTGGTTTTAACCGTTTCGGGCGTTTCTGCGCGTGGACGTTGGTCACTCTGTTGGTGCTTTTGTCCATTTTAGTGACCACACTGCGCGTAGCATTGCCACAACTTAACCACTTCCAAGATGAGATCAAAACCTGGGTCAAGCAAGGCACAGGTTTTGACTTTTCTATCACCAGCGTTGCTGGTTCTTGGCGTAACAGCCATCCCTCTATCGCACTGCAAGGTTTAGAAGCGAATCTGCCGAACAATCAAGATGCTCGTTTTGCAGTGGATGAAATCTATATTGAATTCGATCTCATTCAATCTCTTTTGCAGTTTAAGCCCGTGGTTGCGGACTTAACGATTGATGATTTAGCGTTAGATATTCGCACTGTCGACCTGTTGTCGAAATCTGAAGGTAAAGAGCCACCTGCGAATGTCAGCAAAAATGAAACCAAGCTGATTGACCAACTCGACTCTCTATTGTTACGCCAGTTTAAAGACTTCACTATCACTGATTCTCGCATCTGGTATAAATCGGTTTCCGGTGAAACACGCCGCTTGGATATCGAACAGTTACGCTGGAGTAACCAAGGTAAACACCATTTAGCAGAGGGTACGGTAAGTATTGCTGACGCCAGTCTTAACTCGTTATTGGTGCGTGCCAACTTTAAAGATTACGGCTCGTTGCGTGATGTATCGGGCGAATTTTATATAAGTGCCAAAGACGTGTCTGTGACGCCTTGGCTAACCACTCACATGCAAGAACAATCGGGTATTGAGTCAGGGAAAGTGAGCCTCAATACTTGGCTTACATTGAGGCATAGTAAACCAATTGATGCTTATATTGACTTACAACCTTCAGAGCTAGTGTGGGAAGAAAATGGCCATCATGACCTTCTGATCGAATCTGGTATTTTCAAGTTATTACCCGATAGAAATGGTTGGAAAGTAAATGGTCACTCACTTCAAATTCGCACTGATGATAGGCTATGGCCAGAGCTGGATGTTGCTTTTGATTGGCAACCAGATGGCTGGCTACTCAACCTTTCGCAATTGGATATTGAAGCGCTCACTCCGTTAATTAAGTTAGTACCGAAGTCAGAATCTACCACGGATTTACTCGACAAGCTTGTGCCAAAAGGGCGTTTAGAAGATATCCGTTTGTCGATGAATGGCAGTTTAGACACGCTACGTTACTCAGCCGAACTGGATGAATTGGGTTTAAGGCAATGGGAGCTGCTGCCTGGCTTTAGTCATGTGCAAGGCAAAGTATCGGGTAACCTAGAACAAGCAAAAGCGAAAGTGACGGTTATTGATGATGTGTTTCCGTATGGAGATGTATTTCAAGCGCCGTTGAACATTAAGCAAGGTGAGGTCGACATCATCTGGCAGCAAGATGAAGCAGGCTGGCGTTTATGGTCCGATAAAGTGACGGCGGCTACACCGGATCTGCAAGTGCTGGGTGCGTTCCGTCTCGACTTTCCGAAAGAACAAAGCCCATTCCTGTCGTTTTATGCCGAAGCCGACCTCTACAACGCGGGTGAAACTTGGCGTTATCTGCCGACGTTAGCGCTTGGGCAAGATCTGACAGACTACCTCTCTACTGCGATTCAAGGTGGTAAGGTTAATACAGCTAAGCTGCTTTGGTATGGCGAGTTAGGTGACTTCCCGTATAAAGCGCATAACGGTATGTTCCAAGCATGGGTTGGTTTGAAGAACGCGAAGTTCAGCTTTGATACTGCTTGGCCGACCATCACAGATTTACAGCTCGACTTGTTGTTTGAAAATGACGCCATGTATTTGGATTCGAAGTCTGCCACGTTAAATGGCGTGAAAGCGAAGCGAATTACAGGTCGTATTCCTGAGCTTGCAGAAGGTGGCCACATTGAGATTGAAGCCAAAGCAAGCGCTCCGGGTAATGAAGTTCGTGACTACATGATGGCGACGCCATTGGTTGACTCCGTGGGAGCTGCATTGACCGCGCTGCAAGTCAGTGGGCCGGTCTATTCTGAGTTCCAACTTAATATCCCATTTGATACCGAGAAAGACGCTCGCGCTTGGGGCTATGCGGATCTTAAGAATAACCGCGTAGACATAGATGCGCCGCCGATGACGTTAGAAAACGCAACCGGTCGTATCAAGTTCGATAATGACGTTGTGACCACTTCGGGTCTCTCTGCTGAACTATTGAAGCAGCCAATCTCACTGGACTTCCGCGGTGAGAATGCGGAACAAGGCTATAACGTAACCATTAATACCCTTGGTGATTGGGAGGTAAACCCGCTTAAACCTTACCTTGGTGAGCGTTGGTTGAGTCTGGTGTCTGGTCATGCACCTTGGCAAATGGATATCGACCTACAACTGAATGATGTTGGCTTTACCTACCAAGTGGATGTGCTTGCTCAACTTAGCCAGTTAACCAGTGAATATCCTTATCCGCTGGCGAAAAAACGTGGCGAGAAAGGGCAAGCGAAGCTGCAAGCTTCTGGTAACCAAGAAAGCATTTCTGCGCGATTACAAATTCCGAATGCGAAGTACCAGACTGAAATCGATATTTCTGGCGACGTACCTCAGTTAACGGCGACTAATCTTGTGGTTGGCAATGGTGGCTTCAAGATCAGCCCAGTCGTCGGGCACGATGCCTCGATTCGTCTAGATGATTTGAGCCTTGATAAGTGGTCAGACTTAATGCACGTTCCTCAAAGCACGACGCAGTCAGTGCTGTCGAGTATGAAAACGTCGACGATTCCTGTACCTACGCGCGTGAGTATGGACGTACAAAACTTAGAACTTGGTGGGATTGAGTTCCATGACGTGAACTTAAATGCGCGTAAGAAGAACTTAAGCTGGCAGCTTGATGTAGATAGTCAGGAAGTAAAAGGTAAAGCGAACTACCTCAAGCCGTCTGAGCTGTCTGTTTCACTGGATCATCTACATTTGTACATTCCGGGCTTCGATGAGATGACTAAAGAGCGAGGTTCCTTGTTTGCCAGCGAAGATCAAGCGGCACCGCTTATCTCAAACTTTGACCGCAAGTTCCATGCAGAGATGCCAAACTTAACCTTGAGCATCGATGACTTTTGGTTGCAGGGCTATAAAGTCGGCAAAGTGAATGTGGATGTGGCACGCGCTAACAACCGCCTTGAATGGAAGAATGTAAACTTTAGCAGTGGTCAAAACCGTGTGGATATGAGCGGATGGTGGGAACTGACGAAAGAACGTAGTCATTCAAATCTAACCATGAAGGTGAAAGGTGAGAACAACAGTGATTTGATGGAGCGTTTTGGTATTACCTCAGGCATTCAGCAGGCACCGTTTGAAATCAATGCCAAGTTGGGTTGGGATGGTGCACCTTGGTCGATGAAGACGCAAAGTTTACAAGGTGACGTGTCTACCGAATTCGGAAAAGGCGTGATCACTGAAGTCAGCGGCGCTGCTCGACTGCTTGGCCTATTCAGCCTCGACTCTATCATTCGTAAGATGCAGCTCGACTTTACCGACGTATTCGACAAGGGCATGGCCTTTAACTCGATTACGGGGACAGGCAAAATCCAAGATGGTGTGTTTATCACTAATGATATCGAGATGGATGCCCTTGCTGGTGAGATGAAAATCCGCGGTATCGCTGATATGAACACCCGTTTGGTGGATGCGGAAGTGAACTTTACCCCAGACATTACTTCAGGTATCCCAATGCTGACCGCCTTCGCAGTAGCGCCTCAAACGGCATTGTATGTACTGGCGATTTCGACGGTTATCTCTCCAGTGGTGGAAGTTTTCACACAAGTAAATTACGAAGTGAAAGGTCCGCTTGATTCGCCGACTGTAAAAGAGGTTTCGCGAAGCAAGGGCGAATACAAGTTGCCAGAAAAACTGCGTGAGCAAGCGAAGTGATTGCACAGTTGACCTTCTGACGAACAAGGAATAGAAAACATGGAACGTGTTGGCATCATTCAAATGACATCGGGTCCAGATATCGAGCAGAATCTGGACTTCATTGCTAAGCAATGTGCCTTGGCTGCTGAGCAAGGTGTGAAGCTGGTTGTGACACCAGAAAACACCACACAATTTGCCAACCGAGCGGCGTATCACCAGAACGCAGAAACTTTGGGTGACGGTCCAATTCAGCAGCGTTTATCTGATATCGCACAGCACCACCAACTGACTTTAATTGTGGGCAGCATACCGATCCGCGCTGAGCAAGGTGTTACCACGACGACATTGGTCTTCTCACCGCAAGGCGAGTGCATTGCTCACTACGATAAGCTGCATATGTTTGACGTCGATGTCGCCGATGGGCATGGCAGTTATCGTGAATCGGATACCTTTGCCGCGGGCAATCGCATCGTGACGGCAGAGACCAATATTGGTACGGTAGGCTTAAGTATTTGCTACGACGTACGCTTTCCTGAATTGTTTAAAGCGTTACGCTTAGCAGGGGCTCAAATTATAGTTGTACCCGCTGCCTTTACCGCGGTAACGGGAGAAGCACATTGGGAAGTGTTACTTCGAGCGCGTGCCATTGAAACCCAATGCTGGATTCTTGCCTGCGGGCAAACGGGAACGCACCCATGTGGCCGTCAAACTTGGGGGCATTCCATGGTGATTGACCCTTGGGGAAGCGTTCACCAACAATTGAATGACCAAGTAGGCTTGCTGGTGGCTGAGATAGATTTGTCACACAACCAGCAAGTAAGGCAGAATATGCCGCTGACTCAACACAGTCGCTTTCAAAATGAATTGAAACGGAAATAAAAGAGCTAACTATGAGCATAAACCAAATAGAACAGGCACTCCTTGCCCCAAACGGTCTGACAGAGCAAGACATCGCTGACACACTAGCGAGCATTGCGACGCGCCAGATCGATTATGCGGACATTTATTTTCAGTCCAGCTGGCACGAGTCTCTGGTTCTAGAAGACAGCATCATTAAAGATGGCTCTTTCAATATTGACTGTGGTGTCGGTGTACGAGCAGTCATAGGCGAAAAAACCGGTTTCGCCTATTCAGACCAAATTCAATTAGACGGTTTGAAGCAAAGTGCTATTGCCGCGCGTGGTATTGCGCAGCAAGGCCAAAATGGCAAAGTGCATGCATTCAAACGTTCTGATAACCAAGCTTACTACGATGCGGTAAACCCATTAGCAAGCTGGGAAAAGCAACAAAAAACCGAACTGTTGTTGTCTCTGGACGCGTATATCCGTACCAAAGAGCCACTCATCAAAGAAGTATCGATCAGCATCAGCGGTGTGCATGAGCAAATGTTGGTTGCTGCAACCGACGGTACTTACGCTGGTGACATTCGTCCGCTTGTCCGTCTATCAATCAGTGTTCTTGCTGAAAAAGGCGATCGCCGTGAACGCGGTAGCGCTGGTGGCGGTGGTCGTTTCGGTTACGACTTCTTCCTGTCTGAAACGAACGGTGTGAAACAAGCCTTCCAATTCGCTGATGAAGCGATTCGTATGGCGCTAGTGAACCTAGAAGCAGAAGCTGCACCTGCAGGCATGATGCCTGTGGTACTTGGCTCTGGCTGGCCGGGCGTATTGCTGCACGAAGCGGTAGGTCACGGTTTAGAGGGTGACTTCAACCGTAAAGAGTCGTCAGTATTCTCTGGCAAGATGGGCGAGCAAGTGACGTCTCCGCTTTGTACTATCGTGGATGATTGCACGCTAAAAGACCTACGCGGATCATTGAACGTCGATGATGAAGGTGTGAACGGTCAATACAACACGCTTATCGAAAATGGTGTGCTTAAGGGCTACATGCAAGACAAGTTGAACGCACGCCTAATGGGTGTAAACCCAACAGGTAACGGTCGCCGCGAGTCTTACGCGCACCTACCAATGCCACGTATGACTAACACTTACATGCTACCGGGTGAGCACACGCCAGAAGAGATCATCTCTACGGTGAAGAAAGGTCTGTACGCACCAAACTTCGGTGGCGGTCAGGTGGACATCACTTCTGGTAAGTTCGTATTCTCAGCATCAGAAGCGTACTTGATTGAAGATGGCAAAATCACTCGGCCAGTGAAAGGCGCAACGCTGATTGGCTCTGGCATTGAAGCGATGCAGCAAGTTTCTATGGTGGGTAACGACCTAAGCATTGACAGAGGTGTTGGCGTGTGTGGTAAGGCGGGTCAAAGCGTACCAGTTGGCGTTGGTCAGCCAACATTGAAGCTCGATTCCATCACCGTGGGTGGTACTGAATAAACTTCATCTGAAGCAGAATTAAAAAGAGCGCTCATTGAGCGCTCTTTTGTTTTTAGGGGGAGAGTATTCGTTATAGGTTCTCTTCCGCAAATTCAGCCAAGCGACTGCGCACCACACCATTGAGGTGAATATTGGCGCTGCCTTCAAAGTTCTTGAAGCGTTCAACCATATACGTCAAACCAGACGTCACTGGCGTGAGGTAGTGAGAATCAATCTGTGCCAAGTTACCCGAACACACAATCTTGGTGCCTTCACCACAACGGGTGATGATGGTTTTGATTTGTGAAGCGGTTAAGTTCTGACACTCATCGAGTAGGACAAATGCATTCTGGATCGAGCGGCCACGCATAAAGTTGATCGATTTAAACTGAATGTTGGCTTTATCGCAGATGTACTTCATCGAGCCTTCGGTGCAATGGTCGTTCTTGTGCAGCGCTTCCAAGGTATCGGTCACCGCTGCTAACCAAGGCATCATTTTCTCTTCTTCCGAGCCCGGCAAGAAACCAATCGACTCACCAATGTCTGGCGTGTTACGCGTTACGATGATCTTATCGAACATGCCTTTTTCAATGGTTTGTTCCAGTGCCGCAGCCATGGCGAGCAGTGTCTTACCACTACCTGCAGCACCGGTCAGAATCACCAAATCAATATCAGGGTCGAGTAGGGCATCCATCGCCATGCCTTGGTAGATATTTTTCGGTGTAATGTCCCAAGCGCGACGATGCATCATGCGCTCACGACTCAGATCGAGCAGCGTAACCTTATCCTCATTGATGGTTTCTACTCGTCCTACAAAATCACTCTCTTCATCAATCACGTATTGGTTGATAAAGGTCGGCTCGAACGGTTCGCGGCTGAGTTTATGGAACGTTTTTCCACCCAGCGCGTAACTATCAACTTCGTCCACACCACTCCAAAAGTCGCCTTCACGCTGTTGGAAGCCTTTGGTGAGGTATTGGACATCATCAATCAGTTGATCCGTACGATAGTCTTCAACGAAGCGTACACCAGCACCTTTGGCTCTTAAACGCATGTTGATGTCTTTGGTTACGAGCACAACTTCTCGTGGTGCACGTTTGTTTTGCAGATAAAGCACCGCATTGAGTATGCGGTTGTCACCGGCTTTGTCGGCGAAAGCTTTGACGGTTTCCTGCAACTCGAAGTCCGCCAAAATAGAGATGGTGCCTTGGCTTGGGTTATCTTTAGAAACCGGAATACCTTCTGAGATTTCATCCGGTGTTGCGTCTCTAAACAGATCTTCCAAAGCGCGAATCGCAACGCGTGCATCCCTTGCTACATCACGTTTACTGTCTTTGATTCGGTCGAGTTCTTCCAACACAGTCATTGGGATGACGACATCGTGTTCTTGGAAAGAGAAGATGGCGAAGGGTTCATGAAGAAGAATGTTGGTATCAAGTACAAACAGTTTCCGATCGGTATCGCCCATAGCGTCTCCTTGCCGCAGCGCGGCTTTGCTGGCTAGTAGCTAAGAAGGAACATTCTTCCTAACTCTGATTGCTTGCAATAGAGGTTGTCGGGCAATGTCGGTTAGTGCGCAACCGAGTAGCAAGACAACTTACTGCAAACCCGTGTTGATCCTAATCGTGTACTAAATGCGCTCAAATCATGTTTGATGACTCTAAGCGCCCCTCAATAGAAGTATACGTAAAATTTACTTCTTACAACTTAATAATTGTCATGAGTTTTTTACAATTTGATTGCATTCCTAATTCAGGAAAAAAAGTTGCCCCTCTGGGCGGTTTCGGCGTGACCTAAATCACAGCTTCAAGTAAGATTAGCGACCTTTTTCTGCGTATAGGCTACGCCCGATTTATCATGTTCAGCTGGCTTAAAAATGCACAGCGCAAAGTGGCATGACAAGCACGATTGGCATAGCAGAAGCCAGAATCAGATCTAAACTTATTATCCATGCCCAGCGGGATGGGTAGAGACCAACAAGAAACAACAACGAGGTAGTCAATTCATGACATTTGCTTTGGGGCAGCGCTGGATTAGCGATACGGAAAGCGATTTAGGTTTAGGTACCGTAGTAGCAATGGATGCTCGTACTGTGACATTGATGTTTGCAGCATCAGAGGAAAACCGAGTTTACGCACGTAACGATGCACCAGTTACCCGAGTAACGTTCAACGTCGGTGATGTCATCGATTGCCAAGAAGGTTGGTCATTAAAAGTTGAAGAAGTACTGGAAGATGAAGGTCTATACACCTATTTCGGTACTCGTGAAGACACGCAAGAAACGGCGATCGTGTTGCGTGAAATCTTCCTAAGCAACCACATTCGTTTTAACAAGCCGCAAGACAAGTTGTACGCAGGTCAAATCGACCGCATGGACAACTTTGTACTTCGCTACCGTGCGCTACAAAACCAATTTGAGCAACACAAGAGCCCAATGCGTGGTCTGTGTGGCATGCGTGCAGGCTTGATCCCTCATCAGCTTTATATCGCACATGAAGTGGGTCGTCGTCACGCGCCTCGCGTATTGCTAGCGGATGAAGTTGGTCTGGGTAAAACCATCGAAGCGGGCATGATCATCCACCAGCAAGTGCTGTCCGGTCGTGCTGAACGTATTCTGATCGTGGTGCCCGAGACACTGCAACACCAGTGGCTTGTTGAGATGATGCGTCGTTTCAACCTGCACTTCTCTATCTTCGATGAAGAGCGTTGTATTGAGGCGTTCGCAGAAGCTGAAAACCCATTTGATACGCAGCAATATGTGCTGTGCTCACTGGATTTCCTACGTAAGAGCCGCAAGCGTTTCGAGCAAGCGCTAGAAGGCGAGTGGGATCTATTGGTTGTCGATGAAGCGCACCACTTAGAATGGAGCCAAGACAAACCAAGCCGCGAATACCAAGTGGTAGAAGGCTTGGCAGAACGCACTGCGGGTGTGCTACTGCTGACGGCAACACCAGAGCAGCTAGGTCGTGAGAGCCACTTCGCTCGTCTACGTCTGCTAGATCCAGATCGTTTCTACGATTACGATGCATTCGTTGAAGAAGAAGAGCAATACGCACCAGTGGCGGATGCTATCACTTCGCTGTTCTCTGGTGAGAAACTGCCTGACGAAGCGAAAAATCAAATTACGGAACTGCTTTCTGAGCAAGACGTTGAGCCGCTATTTCGCATTATCGAAAGCGACAGTGATGAAGAAGCGAAAGCGTCAGCGCGCCAAGAACTGATCGATAACCTAATGGACCGTCACGGTACTGGTCGCGTTCTGTTCCGTAACACGCGTGCTGCAATCAAAGGCTTCCCGAAGCGTAACGTACATCTAATGCCAATGGACATTCCACAGCAGTACACCACGTCAATGCGTGTATCAGGCATGATCGGCGGCAAGATGACGCCGGAAGCACGCGCAGTGAAGAACCTTTACCCAGAAGAAATCTTCCAAGAATTTGAAGGCGAAGATTCAAGCTGGTGGCAATTTGACTCACGTGTGAACTGGCTACTTGAGAAAGTAAAAGAGAAACGCAGCGACAAAGTGCTGGTTATCGCTTCTCGTGCAAGCACCGCGCTGCAACTTGAGCAAGCATTACGTGAGCGTGAAGGTATTCGTGCAACTGTATTCCACGAAGGCATGTCGATTCTTGAGCGTGACAAAGCGGCTGCTTACTTTGCACAAGAAGAGGGCGGCGCACAGGTTCTTATCTGTAGCGAAATTGGCTCAGAAGGTCGTAACTTCCAGTTTGCTAACCAACTTGTGATGTTCGATTTGCCGTTCAACCCAGACTTGCTAGAGCAACGTATTGGTCGTCTGGATCGTATCGGTCAGAAGCGTGATATCGATATCCACGTGCCTTACCTAAAAGACACGTCACAAGCGATTCTTGCTCGTTGGTTTGATGAAGGTCTAAACGCGTTTGCTGAAACCTGTCCAACAGGTCGCGCGGTTTACGATAAGTACTCTGATGCTCTGATCGAAATGCTGGCGTCTGGTGATGTTTCAAACCTTGATGAAGTGATTGAAGAATCAGCGAAGATGAACAAAGAGCTGAAATCACAACTTGAGCAAGGCCGTGACCGTCTACTAGAGATGCATTCAAACGGTGGCGAGAAAGCGCAGCAGATCGTTGAGAAAATCTCATCGACAGACGGTGACACAAACCTAGTTACGTTCGCATTGTCTCTGTTCGACACCATTGGCTTGAACCAAGACGACAAAGGCGAGAACGCACTTGTGGTAACGCCATCTGAGCACATGATGGTGCCAAGCTACCCAGGCTTGCCATACGAAGGTGCGACTATCACATTTGACCGTGATACAGCGCTATCTCGTGAAGACATGCACTTCATCAGTTGGGAACACCCAATGATTCAAGGCGGTATTGATCTTCTGATGAGCGAAGGTGTGGGTACCTCTGCGGTTTCTCTGCTGAAGAACAAAGCGCTACCAGTGGGTACTATCCTACTTGAGTTGGTTTACGCGGTGGATGCACAAGCACCAAAACGCAGCGGCATTACTCGTTTCCTACCGAAGACGCCAATTCGCATGATGATGGATGCTCGTGGTAACGATCTGTCTTCTCAGGTTGAGTTTGAAGGCTTCAACCGTCAGCTTAGCCCGGTAAACCGTCACCTAGGCAGCAAGCTAGTGACATCAGTACAGAAAGACATTCACAGCCTAATCGAAGCGGGTGACGCATTGGTTGAGCAGAAAGTGGAAGAAGTTCGCAAGCAAGCGCATCAAGACATGCAACAAAGCTTGAATGCCGAGCTTGAGCGTCTACAAGCACTGAAAGCGGTTAACCCGAATATCCGTGATGAAGAAATTGAATCGATTGAAGAACAAATTAAAGAGCTAACAGGTTACATCAACCAAGCTCAGGTTCAGTTAGATTCGCTACGTTTGATTGTGGTCAGCCATAACTAATCAGCGTTCAAATACACGAAAAAGGTCTTCAATTGAAGACCTTTTTCTTTATCTGAGCTTTGTTTACCTCAGTGGTTCTGTTAATTGCTTGTAGCTAATTACATTACCCACTTCCACCAAATAAACAGCGCTAAAAAGCCGAATAAGTAAATCAAGCCAGCAATCGACAGCCACTTCAATTTACGACCCAGCGCTAATGGCTTAGGTAAGTCGGTTTTGCTCACCAGAATGTAGTTCAGTATCGCGAAGAACGGTGTCGTCATAAACGCCAGTACCATAGCAAAGTTCAGCATTGGTAGTAGTGCTGACGCCCAGAACACCACAATACCTAATGCCAAGACCGATACCGTAAGCATGATCGCTGACGTGGCTTTTGGGTTAGTCTCTGGTTGTGAACGCAGTAGACGTTGAGAGTCTGAAATCACACGAGAGTAGCCATCAATTACCGTAATTGTACTGCCGAAGATGCAGAAGAACGCAATCACCGCAATTAGGTAGCGCGACCATTCACCAATAGTTGCAGCGTACAAGCCGACTAGTTGGTGGGAGAAGCCCACGCCAGAGCTTTTAAGCTCGATACCTGAGCCGTGTAGCATCAACGCACCTAGCGATACAAACACCAATGCCAATACTGCCGTACCAATGTAGCCGACGTTAAAATCAAACAACGCAGATTTGGCGGTGACTTCTTGTTGGCTGGTTTGGCGCTTTAGCCACGCAGAGGTTAAACAAGAGATCTCGATTGGAGCAGGCATCCAGCCCATGGTCACGACGATAAAGCCGATTGCTGCAATTGACCACGGAGAAGGAGATTCAAAGTTCGCAACGGGTTCTACCGGATTACCAAACGCAATCGCCACTGCTAGTAATGTCGCAATGGTCAGTACGGTCATGATGACTTTCGAGAGCGTATCCAGCGCTTTGTAATGACCAGCAAATAGGATCACCAAGCACGTGACCAATACAATGATACTGAGTGACGCCATCGACAATGAAAATGGAATGAAGTAACCCAACAAGCTCGCACTGAACATCAGAAGGGCTGCTGTATTGATCACCGCAGATACGGAGCTGAGAAACAAGAACAGCCATAAGTATGGGCGACCTAGCTTAGCGTAGCCTTCAACCAAGGTTTTGCCTGTACCCATGGTGTACTGCACGCCTGCTCGGAAAAATGGGTATTTAAAAAGGTTTACCAGCAGGATAAGTACGGCGAGTTGCCAACCATAAATGGCACCAGCTTTTGTTGAAGCAACGAGGTGAGAACCACCTACTGCGGCAGAAGCCATGAGAATGCCGGGACCCAACGAGCGTACAAATTGGGAGATTTTGGATTGGGGTTGATCTGGTACTGCCGATTCCATTTGTTATTGTCCTTGTTCACCAACGATAAACTATAAGTAACATGCTCAGCATGGTTGTCAATTTAATTTTACAACTTGTTTTATTTTTATTTTTATTAGTAATTTGACTTGTTAACTTTCGTTATTTCAAAAAGTTATATCGACCCTTATTGGTGAAAAAATTAAACGTGTTTTGTGCATGCATCTTGAGGGCTCTTGGGTATAATCAGCGCGTTTTTATTCTGTAGAGATCCTGCCCATGGCAATGCTTGAGTACAATCCACCAACCGATCCTTGGATTGATGTCGTTTTTGAAGATGAGCAAATTTTGGCGGTAAACAAGCCATCGGGTTTGCTCTCTGTACCGGGGCGTCTCGCTGAGCACTATGACAGTATGTGGAGTCGACTCACTGAGCAGTATCCAGATATTCAAGTCGTGCATCGCTTAGATATGTGCACTTCCGGTTTGATGGTACTGGCGAAGAACAAACGTGCAGAAAGCGCGTTAAAGAAACAGTTTCAATACCGATTGACGCATAAGATTTACTACGCGCGCGTTTGGGGTCATATAGAGCAAGAAGAGGGTGAGATTGACCTGCCGCTGATTTGTGATTGGCCTAATCGTCCGTTGCAGAAAGTGTGTTTTGAAGATGGCAAACCTTCTAAGACGCTTTTCCAAGTAGCGAAGCGAGAAGAGCATCCTGATGGTTCAAAGACGACGATTGTACGTTTGTTGCCGATCACTGGTCGTTCACACCAATTGCGAGTTCACATGCAAGCATTAGGTCACCCGATTGTAGGCGATGAGTTTTACGCAACTGAAGAAGCGAAAGCCTTCTCTGAGCGCCTAGAACTGCACGCCGCTGAGTTGAGCTTTTACCATCCGAAATGCCATTTGCTGCGCAGCATTTTTGTTCCTTGTGACTTTTACCCGGAAGCGGAAGCGATGATCTTTGACTATTTCGACCCAGAGCGTAAATTACCAGATTACAAAACACTGCCACGTCCATAAATTCATCTTTAGGCAGTGAACAAGGAGTTGTTATGTCACTGCCTAAAGTGGTCTTCCTCGACCGCGCGACCATCACCGCTCAAATTCAGGTGCCCCGCCCGAGCTTTGCCCATGATTGGGTGGAATACGATCTGACTTCTCCAGAGCAAGTGATTGAGCGTCTCACTGATGCGGATATCGTTATCAGTAACAAAGTGGTGCTCGACCAAGCTGCTCTATCTCAGCTTCCTAATCTCAAGATGATTGCTGTGGCGGCCACGGGGTTCAACAACGTCGATATCAACTATTGCGCTCAGCACAATGTTGCTGTCGCGAACGTGCGTGGCTATGCGACTCGCTCTGTGCCAGAACACGTTATCGCTATGCTGTTTGCTTTGCGCCGTAACTTGTTTGGTTATCACCAAGATATCGCAGCGGGCGAGTGGCAACGCAATAAACAGTTCTGTTTCTTTACGTATCCGATTGGAGACGTTGCAGGTAGCACTTTGGGTGTGGTTGGCAGCGGCGCATTAGGTCAAGCAACTGCAAAACTGGCACAAGCGTTAGGGATGAACGTGGTGTTTGCGGAGCGCAAAGGCGTAACGGAGTGCCGAGAAGGTTATGTTTCTTTTGCTGAGGTTCTTGAGCAAGCTGACGCCATCACACTACATTGTCCACTGAATGATGAAACACGTAATTTGATTGGTGAGGCAGAACTCAAGTTGATGAAGCCTACATCGATTTTGATTAATACCGGACGTGGTGGCTTGGTGGATGAACAAGCTTTAGTGGACGGCTTAAAGCAAGGTGAGATTGCTGGTGCTGGGGTTGATGTCTTTACCCAAGAGCCCGCCAATGAGAGTAATCCGCTGATTGCCAATATGCACTTGCCGAACCTATTGCTGACGCCACACGTTGCCTGGGGTAGTGATTCATCGATACAGCGTTTGGCTGAAATCTTGATTGAGAATATTAACGCCTTTGAGCGCGGTGAAAGTCTTAATCGCTTAGCGTAACAGCAGAAAATAGGCATGAAAAAAGCAGACACAAAGGTCTGCTTTTTACGTTCTTAAGCGTTGAATTACATTTCTTCTTCAAACGCTTTAAGAATTTGGAAGATTTCACGGTAAGATTTTGCTGGTTTACCGGCTTTCTTCTCTTTCACTGCTTGGCGAGCAAGTTGACGTAGACGTTGACGATCCGCTTCTGGGTACAGTTCCATTACGTCATCAATCGCTTTATCGCCTTCTTCCACAACGCGATCACGCAGCGCTTCTAGCTTGTGCAGAGCAGCAGTCGCTTGTGAGTGCTTGTTGCGGATTTTATCCAGTGCCGCTTGGATTGGTTCTGGATCTTCGTAACGCATTAGCTTACCAATACGTTGTAGCTGACGACGACGCGCTTCGTTTTTAAAGCGTTGTGCATCAGCAACCGCTTGTCGTAGGTCTTCGCTCAATGGAAACTTATCTAGAACAGCTGGCTTTAGGCCTACAAGCTCTTCACCTAGCTTTTGCAGCTCTTCCATGTCTCGCTTCATCTCGGATTTACTTACCCAGATGATCTCTTCTTCTGGTTCCCATGGCGCTTTTTGATTCTTACGTGCCATTTCAGTTGCCTGTGTTTTGATTAATATTATGACTATTTTAACAAGAATCGTGGGGAGAAAGCGAAATTCTTGTTATTCTATTGTGCATCGAATACATGATGTGAAAGACAATGGATATTAAACAGCAGGTTGCTGAGCAACGTACCGAGCTAGAACAAGCCGTTTCACGTGCACTAGAAATCGCTGCGGCGAAGTCTGATGCCGCTGAAGTCGCAATCACCAAGAGCACAGGTTTGAGTGTTTCCACTCGCATGGGTGACGTGGAAAACGTTGAATTCAATAGCGATGGCGCACTGGGTATCACCGTCTACCGTGGTCAACGCAAAGGCAGTGCTTCCACATCTGACTTGAGTGAAGCTGCTATCGAGCAAACGGTCTTAGCAGCACTAGACATTGCTCAATACACATCAGAAGACCCATTCGCAGGTCCTGCTCCAAAAGAATACATGGTGAAAGAGGTACCAGACTTAGACCTTTTCCACCCAGACGCACCCGATCCAGATTACGCAGCGCAAGTCGCGATTGCCGCTGAAAAAGAAGCGTTGAACTACAGCGATGCGATTAAGCAAAGCGATGGTGCAAGCTACGATAGCCACTACGGCGTAAAAGTGTATGGTAATAGCCACGGCTTGTTAGCCAGCTATGCATCCAGCCGTCATAGCACCAGCTGTTGTGTGATTGGTGTGGGTCAAAACGGTGAGATGGAACGTGATTACAGCTACACCGTTGCGCGTCATCGTGATGATCTTTGGACACCAGAAACTGTTGGTCGCAACGCTGCAGAGAAAACCATCAGCCGCCTTGATGCGCAAAAGCTTAAGACAGGCAAATACCCGGTGATGTTTGCTGCGGATGTAGCAACAGGCTTGATTGGTCACCTAGTGATGGCAATCAGCGGTGGCAACTTATACCGTAAGTCTTCTTTCCTATTGGATCATCTTGGTAAGCAAGTATTGCCTGAGTGGTTCAACATTTCTGAGCGTCCACACGTACTACGTGGATTGGCTTCCAGCCCGTTTGATAGCGAAGGTGTATACACGCAAGATCGTGAAATCATCACCGATGGTGTTTTAGCAACTTACTTGCTAACCAGCTATGCCGCTCGCAAGATGAAGATGGACCCAACGGGTCACGCTGGTGGTATCCATAACTGGTACGTGAAGTCGACAGGTCAAAACTTCGAGCAAATGCTGAAAGAGCTGGGCACCGGTCTACTGGTAACAGAGACCATGGGTCAAGGCGTGAACGTTGTGACGGGCGATTACTCTCGTGGTGCTGCAGGTTTCTGGGTAGAAAACGGTGAAATCCAATACCCAGTGTCTGAAATTACTATCGCGGGTAACTTGAAAGACATGTTCAATCAGATTGTGGCTGTGGGTAGCGATTTAGAAACACGCTCACAAATCCAAACGGGTTCGATCTTGTTGGATACCATGAAGGTTGCTGGTGAGTAAACTCACTAACCGCTAGATACGAAAAAGCCTGATGTGTTCATCAGGCTTTTTTATTGTTCGTAATCGACAGGTCATTACAGAGGCTAAATCATCAAGGTTGCTAGACCGAGGAAAACTGAAAGACCAATTACATCGGTCACTGTCGTTAGCGCCATACCACCAGCGAGTGCTGGGTCGATGTTCATCTTCTTCAATAGTATTGGGATAGTTACACCCGCAACACCTGCTACAAGTAGGTTGGTCAGCATGGCTGCCGAGATAATCCCACCAAGCATCCAGTTGCCTTTCCAAGCTACTACGATACCACCGATGATCAGCGCCCACATGATGCCGTTTAGCAAGCCGATAGCCGCCTCTTTCATCAACAGTTCGCGTTTGTTCGAATCACCGATATGACCGAGTGCTAAGCCACGGATTACAAGTGCAACGGTTTGGTTACCTGCTACACCACCCATTGAAGGCACGATCGTCATTAGGACAGCAATCGCAGCCATTTGGTCTAGAGTCGCTTCAAACATGTTGGAGACAGAAGCAGCTGCCAGTGCAGCAAGTACGTTGGCACCAAGCCAAATACTACGTTTACGAGCAGACTTTACTACAGGCGCGAAGGTATCTTCGTCGTCATCCATACCCGCCATACTCATCATTGAGTGTTCGGCATCTTCACGGATAACGTCGACCACGTCATCGATGGTGATACGACCAACGAGGTGCTGATTTTCATCGACAACCGGAGCAGATACCCAGTTACGACGTTCAAACAGGCTAGCGACATCAGAGTCACTGATATCCACTGTAATTGCATCGTCGGCGTCTTCCATCACTTCACTGACTTTGACATCAGGTTGCGTGGTGATCAGAGTCGTGATCGGTAGTTCACCAATCAGTTTGCTCTCATCATCAATGACGTACAGAGCATCAGTTGCTTCAGGCAGTTCGCCTTTCATACGTAGATAACGCAGGACTACATCTACATCAACGTCACCACGAATGGTGATTACGTCGGTGTTCATCAGTCCACCCGCGGTATCCTCAGGGTAGGATAGGGCGGTTTCCACGCGCAGACGATCTGCACTATCCATCTGGGACAGAACTTCACGTGAGACGTCGTCAGGCAAGCTACGCAGTACGTAAGCCACGTCATCGGTGTCCATGCCTTCTGTCGCTTCTGCAAGCGCTTCAGGAGCCATTTTGGACACAAGACTGTCTTTAACGTCTTCGTTTAGCTCGTCAAGAATCTCACCGTAATCTTCTGGGTCGGTGAGTTGCCAAAGAACTTCACGACTTTTACGTGGGGAGGCTTCTAAAAGGTGGGCAATATCCTCAGGCTCCATGTCCTGAAGTTGTCGACGAACATGGACGAAGCGGCCGTTTTCCAGCGCTTCAGTGACTTCTTGGAGGGCTTGGTGAGCTTGGTCGAATTCTATTTGCTCTGCCATTCATTCCTCCCAATTCCTGATATTTACAATGCTTTGAATAATAACTTAATTCTAGGCACCTTTTAATAACAACTTATGAAAGTCGACAAAATTATTTGTCGGAATTTAAGCAGGAGGTGAAACTTATGTGGGATACCCGGCTAGAGATAATAAAAAAGCGAGTGAATCACTCGCCTTCGTCAAACTTATCTTCAATCAAATGGCAAACCGCATCAAGAGCTTGCTCAGATTGATCGCCAGTGGCGTGGATGGTCACGTATTGTCCTTGGGCTGATTCCAGCATCAGCAATCCCATGACGCTGTCTGCGGTCGCGGTTTTGTCTTCTTCGTTGTCGATGGTAATCACCGCGTCGAAGCTTTGTGCTAGTTCTACCAGTTTAACTGCCGCACGAGCGTGCAAGCCTAGGCGGTTTTGGATCAGTACTTTACGACTTAATTCCACCGTTATTCCTTAACGTTCTTTTCCAATGAGGTGTGGCGAATTTGTACTTGGTGTCCTTTATCAGCAAAGTACTCACCGATTTTTTGAGTGAGGTAAACCGAGCGGTGTTTACCACCAGTACAACCGATCGCAACGGTCAGGTAGCTACGGTTGTTTTTCTCTAATAGTGGTAACCAAGTCTCTATAAAGCTTTCAATTTGGTATTTCAGATCAAGTACCGACTGGTGTTGCTCTAAGAAGGCGCCGATCGGGCCATCTAAACCAGTGAGAGGGCGCAGTGCTGGCTCCCAGTGTGGGTTTGGCAAGAAACGCACATCAAACACGTAATCGGCATCTGATGGTAAACCGTATTTGAAACCAAACGACTCAAACACCATGACTAAGTCTTTGCGTTCTCGGCCTTCCACACGCATACGTACGGTTTCACTGAGATCATGCAGAGATTGACCGCTACTGTTCAGAACTAAGTCTGCGTGTGCTTTCAGAGGCATTAAGATCTCTTGTTCAAGCTCAATCGCCTGATCAAGTGATAATGATTGACTGCCAAGTGATAGCGGATGAATCCGACGTGTTTCGCTGTAGCGGGTGAGAAGCGTTTCTTTATTCGCGTCTAAGAACAGTACTGTCACATCCAGTTCAGCCTTTAGCTTCTCTAGCGTGGTATTCAGTTCTTTGAGCTTCTTAGGGATATTTCGAATATCGATGCTTACTGCGACGTTTTGTTTGCTCTCAGAGACTGACTGAACAAACGCGTCAAGTAAGTTTACCGGTAGGTTGTCTACGCAGTAGTAACCTAAGTCCTCAAGTACTCGCAGGGCAACACTTTTCCCGGCACCAGAGTGCCCGCTAACAACGATTAATCGCATGGTGATCGTCCTGATTACTTATGAATCATAATGTCGTAGAGCTCTTCATCGCTCTGAGCGTTACGTAAGCTTTTAAGTACTTGCTTGTCACTTAGACGCTCTGCCATAGAGGATAGTGTTTTGAGGTGCTCTTTGCACTGTTCTTCAGGTACAAGGAGAGCAAAAAGAAGGTCGACAGGTCTGTTGTCGATGGCGTCAAATTCAATTGCTTCGTCACACTGAAGTAACACCGCGATGGCTTTGTCGCTTGATTGCATTCTTGCGTGAGGGATAGCAATACCGTTGCCGATACCAGTACTACCCATTTTTTCTCTGCTGAGCATACACTCAAACAGTTTTGTAGAATCTTGGCCCGTGTTTTCAGCGACAATTTGGCTGATCATTTCTAGGGCACGTTTCTTACTTGTACAATGGACTGCACTTTTGGTGCAGTCCAGTGACAGTATTTCGCTCAGTTGCATGATTAATGACTGTTTAGTTTTTCTTTGTGCTTATTAAGTTGACGAACTAATTTATCCACCAGCGAATCAATTGCTGCATACATACTTTCGTCGTTCGATGACGCGTGGATTTCGCCTTGATTGATGTGGAGCGTAGCTTCCGCTATTTGGTTGAGTTTTTCAACTTTTAGTACGACTTGGACTTGGTTAATGTGGTCGAAGAACCTTTCGAGCTTCTGAAACTTAGATTGAACATAGTCTTGCATTGAATCGGTAAGATCAACGTGATGGCCTTGAATATTGATTTGCATAGACTTTCCTTTTCAGTTGGTGCCTAAAGTAGGCGTTTGCGCTGACTCGAAGGGGCGATACCCAAGGATTCACGATATTTCGCTATCGTACGTCTCGCGACTTGAATCCCCTGGTCAGCCAGAAGAGCAGCAATTTTGCTATCACTCAGTGGCTTAGCGGTATTCTCCGCTGCGACCAACTTTTTGATGAGTGCGCGAATTGCTGTGGAAGAACACTCTCCACCATTGTCTGTACTAACATGGCTAGAGAAGAAGTACTTCAATTCAAAAATGCCACGTGGGGTATGCATAAACTTCTGTGTTGTTACACGAGAAATTGTCGATTCATGCATGTCCACATCCAATGCTACGTCGTTTAGCACCATTGGTTTCATGGCTTCTTCACCATACTCGAAGAAATCTTGTTGATGTTCAACAATACATCTTGCAACTTTGAGAAGCGTCTCGTTTCTGCTTTCTAGGCTCTTAATCAGCCATTTTGCCTCTTGCAAATTGCTGCGAATGTACTGGCTATCCGCACTGTTTCCTTTGCCTAGTTGCGCATATTGTTGATTTACTTTTAGTTTCGGAATGCTGTCAGGGTTTATGGAGACGGTCCACTTACCATGATCTTTAAATACGGACACATCCGGAATGACGTATTCAGTGTCATCGGGTGTGATACGACTACCTGGGCGAGGGTCAAGTTGTTGAATCAACCTCAATACTTCACGCAAGTCCGCTTCTTTAAGCTTAGTCTCTTTGATGACCAGCTTGTAGTCACGATTGCCAAGGTGGTCGATGTGATCGCTCAACACCATTTTCGCCTCAGCAAGCCACGGCGTGTCTTCAGGGAAAGTTGCCAGTTGTAGCAGTAGGCATTCTTGCAGATTGCGAGAGGCTACACCGAGCGGGTCAAATTGCTGAATACGCTTACGTACCGCTTCTACTTCATCCAATTCCACTTCTTCGTTGTCGAAGCTCTCGTGAATTTCTTCAGGGGATAGGGTTAAGTAGCCGTAGTCGTCGACCGCATCGATAATCGCGAGGGCGATGGTGCGGTCGGTTTCACTGAAAGGCGTTAAGTCTAACTGCCACATAAGGTAATCATGCAAAGATTCAGTGGTCTCACCTTGGTAGACGGGCATGTCATCATCCAGCGCTAGGCCTGTGCTACCCGTGTTTGCGCTATATACGTCATCCCAAGTGGTATCAATTTCTAGCTCAGAGCTGATTTCAGATTTTTCAATCACGTCTGAGCTATCTGGAAGGTCGGGTTCTGAGGCATCGTTAGCTTCGTTCGCACTGTTATCAGCAGATTCAGACGCTGATTTGTCTTCACCATTTGCTTGAGGCTCATCGTGGCCTTCTTCAACTTCCAGTAGCGGGTTGGAGTCCAACGCTTCTTGGATTTCTTGTTGAAGATCGAGCGTCGACAATTGCAACAAACGAATCGCTTGCTGCAGCTGTGGCGTCATGGCTAACTGTTGACCTAGCTTGAGTTGTAATGAAGGTTTCATTCAGTGTTACTTACCTTGTAATGCTCAGAATCTTACCGTTCCTAATGTAATCATAGACGGAATTGTTCGCCGAGATAAACTTGTTTCACTTGCTCGTTATTGAGAACTTCATCCGGAGTTCCCGATGCGATGAGGTGTCCTTGGCTTACGATATAGGCTTTTTCACAAACGTCCAAGGTTTCGCGTACGTTATGGTCTGTGATTAACACGCCAAGGCCGCGATCGCGCAAGTGTTCGATGATTTTTTTGATGTCGTTAACCGAAATTGGGTCAACACCCGCGAATGGTTCATCCAACAAAATGAACTGAGGGTTTGCTGCCAATGCACGAGCAATTTCTACACGGCGGCGTTCACCACCTGATAGTGCCATACCCGCACTGGTGCGTATGTGCTGTATGTGGAATTCTTCCAACAAATCTTCCAGTTTGTCTTGGCGTTCTTCGCGAGTCAGTTCTTGGCGAGTCTCGAGAACGGCCATGATGTTGTCTTCAACAGATAGCTTACGGAAGATCGACGCTTCTTGCGGCAGGTAGCCGATACCCAAGCGAGAACGATTGTGCATCGGTAAAATACTGATGTCTTGGTTGTCGATGGTGATGGTACCTTCATCACGCGGAACCAAACCTACGATCATGTAAAACGAAGTAGTTTTACCCGCACCATTTGGGCCCAGTAGACCAACGATTTGGCCAGATTCTACTTCGAGACTTACATCGGTAACGACCTTGCGCTTTTTGTAGCTTTTCGCAAGGTTCTTTGCACTCAGTACTGCCATATTAGTTCTCGATTTGATTCGGTTGCAGAATGGTGGTTACGCGCTCATTGTCTGAGCTGTCAGCTACCAACTTCTGTTGGCCAATTTGGTAACGTATAGAAGAGCTTTGGATAGTATTGCCATCCTGCTTCAACTGAGCTTGGCCCTTCATGGTCAATTCATCAGTAGAGATGCGGTAGTCTAGTTCGTTTGCTTGGCCGCTTAGCGTTTTACCATCGTCCATCAACTGAGAAAACGTAGCAGGCTTGCCAAATGCTTGGATCTGTTTAATCGACTCGGTTTTAGGATCGCGAGTCACAACAACTCTATCAGCATCGATATTGATGCTGCCTTGCTTCAGGGAGACATTACCTTTGAAGGTGACCTGGTTGCTCTGCATATCAACCTGTTGGGTGTCTGAATTGATGTAAACCGGCTGCTGAGTATCCGACTTAAGGGCTAACGCTTGCGGCGCTGCTAAAACCAATGCCAATAGGCTAAGGTGTAACGGTTTCATATCGACCTTGAACTTCATCTGTCAGAGTCGCAGTGTGGGCTTTCAAGTTGCCCTGCATTGCGCCTCCGGTAGTTTCAAATTGCGGTCCAACCAACATTACTTGTTGATCGGCTTTAAAATCACGATTAGTGAGATTGATGACCAATTTATCTGTCGCCATGGTATCGAAACTCGCGCCGGGCAATAGATTCTGCATCAGTACTTTATCGTACAAGGTCAGAATCTGGTCTTCATCAAGTACTGCTTTTGTCGCAGTGACTTTCCACTCCACGACGCTACCTTCACGGTAAACCATCAGTGTTGGGCTCTTAAAAATCGTGTCTCCACTCTTGGCATAGTGATCCAAGTTAGTGGAACGGATGATGTAACTGCGGACACCATCTTCACCATAAGTGATGTTTTCTAGTCCAGTACCACTGAACATAGGCAGTTCTAAATTTGGTGCTACTTGAATATCTTCATTGCCTTTTGGTGTCATGAGGTAATAACCGCACCACGCGACAACGAAGATCAAGAGCAAATAAATAAGGCGAGTAAAACTCATAAAATAAAGGCCTTTATCTTAGCTCAGTACTTCCCTGACCATTGCCTTAATCTGTTAAATCAATCGTTAAGTCTTTTGGGTGATGCAATACTACATCACGCCAGCTTTCAATAAATCATGCATATTCAGTGCGCCAACAATCTTATTGTTATCGCACAAGATCAGAGCATTGATGTTCTTGTCTTGCATTAGATTCAACCCCTCTACCGCTAACATCTCCGGATGTGCTGTAGTTGGGTTTTGCGTCATCACTTCACCAATTGCTGTGGTGTGGATATCAATGCGCTTATCCAAAGTACGACGTAAATCGCCATCAGTGAATATACCAAGCATAGCATCGTGCTCATCGACGATGGCTGTCATGCCCAAGCCTTTTTCAGAAATCTCGAGCAAGGCGTCACGAATAAGCGCATCAGGTGATACTTTTGGTAGTGCATTACCGAAGTGCATTATATCAGACAGCTTAAGCAGCAATTTTCTTCCCAGCGCACCACCAGGGTGTGATAACGCAAAGTCTTCCGCTGAGAAGCCACGAGCTTGCAGAAGCGCAACAGCCAGAGCATCACCCATAACCAAAGTCGCCGTTGTACTGCTGGTTGGCGCGAGACCAAGTGGGCAAGCTTCTTTTGGCACAGTGATTTGCAAATGCAGATCAGACAACTTCGCCATGTTCGACTCTGGCTTGCCAGTCATGCTGATGATTTTGATGCTAAGGCGTTTCAAAACTGGGAATAGAGACAGAATCTCATGAGACTCACCCGAGTTTGAAATCGCGATAACGATGTCACCCGCACTGATCATGCCAAGGTCACCATGTGCTGCTTCACCTGGGTGAACAAAAAACGCAGAGGTACCTGTGCTGGCAAGCGTTGCGGCAATCTTGTTGCCAATATGGCCTGATTTGCCCATGCCCATCACGACAACTTTGCCGTTGTTGGAAAGAATCAATTCGCACGCTTGCTCAAACTGATCATCAAAGTATTGGTCTAGCTGTTGTAAAGCTGAGACCTCAATATCAAGAACTTGTTTAGCTGCAGCGCGAAAATCAAATTGAGTGGACATATCAGTGCTCCAATTTGTCTTTACTTATTATGTTATTAAGCGGCCATGTTTGCGAATAGGTACACTTGGTAACCTAAGAAACACACAAACAGGATGCCACCTTCAAGGCGGTTGATACTGCGTGACTTACCAAGACACATTGCCACAAGAATGAGAGAAACCCCTAGCGTCACCCAGAAATCACGACCCATAGCGTATTCGCTCAGCATCGATGGATTGATGATGCCAGGTAGACCCATAACCGCGAGAATGTTGAATACGTTTGAGCCGATGATGTTACCTACGGCCATGTCGTCTTCGCCTTTTAGAACGCCAGCAAGAGATGCAGCGAGTTCTGGAAGGCTAGTGCCGATAGCAATAATAGTAAGGCCAATTACTAGGTCACTCATACCAAAGTGTTTCGCAATAATGACGGCATTATCTACCAGCATGCTTGCTGCCAAAGGAAGCAGTATCAAGCCAATCACAACCCACATGATTGCTTTCGGGTTAGTTACGCCTTCTGGGACTTCAGATTCTTGCTCATCAACAAACGCATCACCAGCTTTCTGTTCTTTACGGCTAATTTGCAGCATGGCAAATAGGAATCCACCGAACAAAATAAACAGCAAGATACCTTCATAGAAGCCTAAGTAGCTATCCCACAGTAAAATACCAGCAAGTACAGTAACTGCTACCATCAAAGGCAGTTCGCGGCGAATCACGGCAGAGCTGATAGAAAGTGGTTTGATGATCGCAGTAATACCTAGGATCAAAGCAATATTGGCAATGTTGGAACCGAGCACGTTGCCAACCGCGGTATCGGTTTTGCCATCCCATGCAGCGGTTGCTGAAACCATCATCTCTGGTGCAGATGAGCCCATTGCAAGAATAGTCATACCGATCACTAGAGGCGAAATACCGACGTTGCGGGCCAGAGCAGCAGAGCCAAAAACAAGTTTATCTGCACTCCAAACAAGTAAGACAAGACCGACGATAAGCAATGCTACGGCTTCGAGCATGATGATTCCTAAGTAATAAAATAAGTGAAATGAGTAACCGCTAATTTTGACCTTTTGCGACCAAAAATGGAAGATAAACAACAAATAAATTAAAGGTTAGTAACGAAATTGTGTTTAATTATTGCTCATTCAATAATCGTTCTTAATGCGGTTAATCTGGAGTGAGATGTAAACACCTTCCTTTCATTTCGTCATATTTTATGAAGATTTGCTTGAATTTCGTCGGCTCTATTTAATTGAACAGTGCTTTTAATTAACGTTCAATGTGCTTATGATTGCAGCCTAATAAGTGTACCGAAGTCACTTTAGGATATTCTCGACGTAATATCTTGAAAACAATCGGGGTTGAGTTGGATTACAACTCTGTGAGAACCGCTCACAAAATAGTAGAAGAGATAGTATGTCGAACAACGATTTAGTTACCGTTAACAATCTCACCTTTTCACGCGGCGAGCGCAAGATCTTTGATGGTATTGACTTGCACGTACCAAAAGGGAAGGTGACGGCCATTATGGGACCGTCGGGTATCGGTAAAACGACACTGCTGCGCCTGATTGGCGGTCAGATATACCCTGAACAGGGTGAGATTTGGTTTGATGGTGACAACATTCCTGCGTTGTCACGCAAAAAACTGTATCACGCACGTAAAAAAATGAGCATGTTGTTCCAGTCAGGGGCGCTATTTACCGACCTGAATGTGTTCGATAATGTGGCGTTTCCTTTACGTGAACACACCGAGCTTTCCGAAGAACTCATCCGCACCATGGTGCTGCTAAAGCTTGAAGCGGTAGGCCTTCGTGGTGCGGCAGAGCTGATGCCAAGTGAATTGTCAGGTGGTATGGCGCGTCGTGCTGCACTGGCTCGAGCGATTGCGCTTGATCCAGACCTTATCATGTACGATGAGCCGTTTGTTGGGCAAGACCCAATCACCATGGGTGTGTTGGTTGAGTTGATCAGTAACCTTAACCGAGCATTAGGCGTGACCTCTATCGTCGTTTCCCATGATGTGCCAGAAGTGATGAGTATTGCGGATTGGGTTTACTTGATGGCTGATGGCAAAGTGATTGCCTTTGGTACCCCTCAAGAACTGAGGGACAACCAAGATCCTCGCGTTCAGCAATTCTTACAAGGCGAAGCGGATGGGCCAGTACCGTTCCGTTTCCCAGCTCAAAGTATCGAAAAGGATTTATTTGATGGTCGATAGCTTTATTCAATTTGTCGCTTCACTAGGCAGACGCACATTGGCTATTTGTGAGGCGTTCGGTCGCGCAACATTGATGCTTGTTGGTGCGTTAGTGACTCGACCACAGCCAATCAAAAACCTTCCTTTACTGATTAAGCAGCTGTATTCCGTAGGCGTACAATCGCTAGCGATCATTGTCGTTTCTGGTTTGTTCATCGGTATGGTGCTTAGCTTGCAAGGTTATGTCGTGCTGGTGGATTACGGAGCAGAAGGCAGCCTTGGTCAAATGGTCGCTCTTTCGCTACTACGTGAGCTAGGGCCAGTAGTAACTGCGTTATTGTTTGCTGGTCGTGCTGGTTCTGCGCTGACAGCAGAAATCGGATTGATGAAAGCCACAGAGCAGCTTTCAAGCTTAGAAATGATGGCTGTGGATCCGCTAAAACGCGTTATTGCACCACGTTTTTGGGCGGGTGCTATTTCAATGCCGCTACTCGCGATGATCTTCATGGCTGTGGGTATTTGGGGCGCACAGCTTGTTGGTGTGGATTGGAAAGGCGTAGACCACGGCAGCTTCTGGGCTGCAATGCAATCTTCGGTTGAATTAGGCCAAGACATCGGTAACAGCATGATCAAATGTATCGTGTTTGCGATTACCGTTACTTGGATCGCTCTATTTAATGGCTATGACGCTATCCCTACTTCGGAAGGGATCAGCCGAGCAACGACGCGCACTGTTGTGCATTCTTCTTTAGCAGTACTGGGACTAGACTTTGTACTGACCGCATTGATGTTTGGGAATTAATCATGCAACAAACACGTAAAACAGAATTATGGGTTGGCAGCTTTGTATTAGCAGGAATTTGCGCGATTCTTGTGATGATTTTTCAGGTTGCTGACGTAAAAAGCATTGGCTCTGGCAATACTTACACCTTGAAAGCCGAGTTCGACAATATTGGTAGTTTGAAAGTTCGCTCTCCAGTGAAAGTTGGCGGCGTTGTTATCGGTCGTGTAAGTAGCATTACACTTAACCCTGATAGCCTATTACCAGTAGTTAGCTTGTCGATTAACAGCCAATACAACCAGTTCCCAGAAACCTCTAGTGTGCAAATTTTGACATCGGGATTGATTGGTGAACAGTACATTGGCTTGGTACCGGGCTTTGTTTTTGACGATGAAGAAATGCTTGTTGATGGTGACACCATCGAAGACACCAAATCTGCATTAGTACTGGAAGACCTTATCGGCCAAGTACTATACAGCATTGGTGGTTCAGGCGATTCTGGTGATACAAGTAAGGAATAACCCATGCTTTCGAGACTATTACTTTCATTCGTAGCAGCGTTTACTGCTTTTGGTGCAGTGGCTGCAGAAGTGGATAAAACTCAGCCTTATCAAATGATGAGACAAGTTGCGGAAGTGACATTTGATCGTTTGAAAGCTGAACAGCCACAAATTAAGCAAGATCCAAATTTGCTTAAGACCATCGTTGAAGAAGAGTTGATGCCTTACGTTAACGATCGCTATGCGGCATTGAAACTGCTTGGTCCAAACTTAAAAGGTGCGAAGCGTGAAGATGTGGGTGAGTTCATCACAGCATTCCGTGCTTATCTGGTGACCTCATATGCGCAAGTGTTAACGCAATACTCGGATCAACAAATTGAATTTGGCCCTGAGCCAAAGCTGGATCCTTCTAAACGCATTACGAGCATCAAGGTTGATATCATCGACGCACCGCGTCCAAACATCAAACTTGAGTTTAAGCTGCGTAAAGATAAGAAAACAGGTGAATGGTTAGCATTCGACATGGTTGCAGAAGGCATCAGCCTACTATCAAGCAAGCAATCAGAGTGGAATACTCAGATTCGCCAAGAAGGCATTCTAGCGGTCGCGAAAGATTTAGAGAAACTGGCAGCACAGCCAATTCGTTTCGAGGCGGCAAAGTAATGGCGCAGTCTCATTCTCAGTGGCAATTACAAGCAGACATTCTTAAGCTTACAGGGGCGCTGGATCGTGATTCAGTGCCAGCATTGTGGGCGGTGGCACAGCAATGGCTACCTTCTCAAACCGAGCTAGAATGCTCGTTAGAAGAGATTGAACGCATTGACTCTGCGGGAATGGTGATGTTAATCCACTTATTAGAGCATGCAAAAAAACAAAACTGTCATATAATGCTCAGTTTCGTGCCGGCGCAATTGCGCACTTTGTTTCAATTGAGCAATGTTGAATCTTTAGTGGCCAAACATATACAGAATTATCAGGGGTAAATTGTGGATAGCGCAAAAGTACAACAGTTACTAGAAGAAGCACTAAACCTTCAAGAAGTGCATGTAAAAGGTGAAGGTAGCCACTATGAGGTGGTTGCTGTTGATGCTTGTTTCGATGGAATGAGCCGCGTTAAGAAGCAGCAGTTAATTTACGGTCCTCTGATGGATTACATCCAGCGTAACGACATTCACGCGTTATCGATCAAAGCGTTCACTCCAGAAGAGTGGGCTCGTGATAAGAAGCTAATGTCGCTTTAAGGTTTATTGATGGAAAAGTTTCGAGTTATTGGGTCAGATAAACCACTGGTTGGTGAAGTGACCATTTCAGGTGCAAAAAACGCAGCACTACCGATTTTATTTGCGTCTATCTTGGCGGAAGAGCCTGTAGAAGTGGCGAACGTGCCACACCTTCGTGATATCGACACCACCATGGAACTGCTTAAGCGTCTTGGCGCAAAGGTAAGCCGTAATGGTTCCGTTCATGTCGATCCAAGCAGTATCAACGAATACTGTGCTCCTTACGATTTAGTAAAAACCATGCGTGCATCTATTTGGGCGCTTGGTCCTCTTGTAGCGCGTTTTGGCCAAGGTCAGGTTTCTCTACCTGGTGGCTGTGCTATCGGCGCTCGCCCTGTTGATTTACACATTACTGGTCTAGAACAGCTTGGCGCAACCATCACACTAGAAGATGGTTACGTGAAAGCAGAAGTTGATGGTCGCCTAAAAGGCGCGCACATTGTGATGGACAAAGTGAGTGTTGGTGCAACGATCACTATCATGTGTGCAGCAGCGCTTGCTGAAGGCACAACAACGCTAGACAACGCAGCGCGCGAGCCTGAAATCGTTGATACGGCGGACTTCCTAAACACACTTGGCGCGAAAATCTCTGGTGCAGGTACTGATACCATCACTATCGAGGGTGTTGAGCGTCTAGGTGGCGGTAAGCACAATGTTGTGGCTGACCGTATCGAAACAGGAACCTTCCTAGTTGCAGCAGCGGTTTCTGGTGGCAAAGTAGTATGTCGCAACACCAATGCACACCTTCTAGAAGCGGTATTGGCGAAGCTAGAAGAGGCAGGCGCATTAGTAGAAACTGGTGAAGACTGGATTTCTGTTGATATGACTGACCGTGAGCTGAAAGCGGTAAGCATCCGCACTGCTCC
Source organism: Vibrio campbellii CAIM 519 = NBRC 15631 = ATCC 25920 (assembly GCF_002163755.1). Lineage (NCBI taxonomy): Bacteria > Pseudomonadati > Pseudomonadota > Gammaproteobacteria > Vibrionales > Vibrionaceae > Vibrio > Vibrio campbellii. The sequence goes on along the minus strand of NZ_CP015863.1, from coordinate 2,882,980 downwards.
GCACCCTGGCTTCCCTACTGACATGCAGGCGCAATTCACGCTCTTGAACATGATGGCAAAAGGCGGCGGCGTGATCACGGAAACGATCTTCGAAAACCGTTTCATGCACGTACCAGAATTGATGCGCATGGGCGCGAAAGCGGAAATCGAAGGTAACACGGTTATCTGTGGTGACGTAGATTCTCTAAGTGGCGCACAAGTGATGGCAACCGACCTACGAGCTTCGGCAAGTTTGGTGATTGCAGGTTGTATCGCAAAAGGCGAAACCATCGTTGATCGTATCTACCATATCGACCGTGGTTACGACAAAATCGAAAATAAACTATCTGCACTTGGCGCAAATATTGAGCGTGTGAGTGAGGCAGGTTAAACTGTACCGCAGTTGACCTAGATATGAAGAGAGCCGAAACTCAGGTTTCGGCTTTTTTATATCGCGCTTTCTGTCATAGTCCATGACTATGTTGAAAGAGACAATAATAGCTGTAGCTGGCGCAAAGCCGGTTCCTGGAGAACAACAATGATTGCACTGTTACGTGTATTTGCTGTCGCAATTTTCGCAATTGTGATGTTTATTGGTGGTTGCGGTTACTGCCTACTAAGCCCTCGAAACCCTAAGCACGTTTTCACCTTCGGTCGTCTATTCGGCAGAATGTCGCGTGTGTTTGGTATCAAGCTAGAGCTGCGTATTCCGGAAGATGCGTACTCTCGTGGTCAGCATATTTACATTGCTAACCACCAGAACAACTGGGACCTTTTCACTGTCTCTTCAGCGGTTACACCTAAGGTAGTAACAGTCGGTAAGAAGAGCCTAGCGTGGATGCCGTTGTTTGGTCAGCTTTACTGGCTAACAGGTAACATTTTGATTGACCGTGCAAACCGCTCTAAAGCAAAAGGCACTATCGACCAAGTTGTGGACAGCATCAAAAATAGCGATGTTTCAGTGTGGATGTTCCCAGAAGGTACGCGTTCACGTGGCCGTGGCTTAATGCCATTCAAGACTGGTGCATTCCATGCCGCTATCGGTGCACAAGTGCCAGTCATTCCAATCGTGTGTAGCTCTACCGATCACATCAAATTCAACCGTTGGAACAATGGTCATGTGATAATTGAGATGTTGCCACCAGTTAGCACTGAAGGTTATGGCAAAGAGGGCGTACGTGAGCTAGCGAATATTTGCCGCGAGCAAATGAAAGAGAAGTTGGCTGAGTTGGATGAAGAAGTAAAACAGCGCGACGCAGCTTAAGTTTTACAGCGACATCATCGCCAAAAGACAATAAAAAAACGGGTAGCCTGAGCTACCCGTTTTTTATGTTAGTCAGCCTGCGCAATTATTTGCGAACTGCGATTGCTTCAATCTCGATGCCAACATCTTTAGGTAGACGAGCGACTTCTACACAAGAACGTGCAGGGTAGTTTGCTACTTCGTGCTCATCGAAGAACTTACCGTAAACTTCGTTTACTGTACCGAAGTCGTTTAGGTCTTTCACGAATACTGTCATTTTAACGATGTCAGTCACTTTAAGGCCTGATGCTTCAACAACAGCTTTTACGTTTTCTAGAGATTGACGAGCTTGCTCTGCGATGTCTGCAGACACTTCACCTGTCGCTGGGTTTACTGGGATTTGGCCAGAAGTTAGAACCATGTTGCCTAGATCTACGCCTTGAACGTAAGGACCGATTGCTGCTGGTGCAGACTCAGTGTGAAGTACTTTCGTCATTTGAATTGTTCCATCTGTTTAGGGGAATAAAGAGTTTACTTAAGCATCTTGAGCGTTCTTAAGAAGAGTCAGTTTGCCTTTAAACATGAAGTACGTAAAGAGCAAAATACCCCGCAATAGCGGGGTATCAGTTAATTTATCGTTAGCAAGATTCGAAGCGGGAAATTAACGCTCAGTCACGATCTCACGCGCGAAGACTTTCTCACAGTATTTACACTTCAGGCGTATTTCTTCCTTCTTCTCGAACACTTGGAAGCTGCTCGCAACCGGCTCATTGTGTGTAATACAGTTGCTGTTCGGACATTCAAACACGTTGTTGATTCGCTCAGGAAGTTCCAGCGCTAGCTTCTTCACCACTTCGTAGTTTTCGATTTGGTTTACGGTCGCATGTGGTGCGTAAAGTGCTAGCTTGCTTGCCTGCTCTTCGTTGATGAACACGTTCTCAATCTTCAGCAAGTCTTTATGACCGAGTGCAGACGAAGGCAGGTTCAGACCGATGGTGACGCGTTGAGAAGAGTTGTGCATATCGAACAGCTTCAGCACCTTGATACCAATTTGTGCAGGAATGTGGTCGATTACCGTGCCGTTCTTGATTGCTTCTACCTGCAATTGAGTTTCTTTAGCCATGTCTTTTTCTCCCTCGATTACAGAGTTTCGTTAAGAACCAGTGCCAACAACGCTTGGCGTGCGTAAACGCCGTTTTCTGCTTGTTGGAAGTAGTAAGCGTGTGGTGTGACGTCGACGTCTGTGGTGATTTCATCCACACGAGGCAGTGGGTGCAGTACTTTCAAGTTCTCACGCGCGCCTTCTAGTAGTGCCGCTGTTAGGATGTAAGCTGACTTGATGTGCGCGTATTCAGATTCATCGAAGCGCTCTTTCTGCACGCGAGTCATGTACAGGATATCTAGCTCAGGAATCACGCTTTCCATGTCTGTGTGCAGACTGTATTGGATACCTGCTTCATCAAGTTCTTCACATAGGTAATCAGGCATCGCAAGTGCTTCTGGTGCAACGAAGAAGAAACGGATGTTATTGAACTTCGCCAATGCTTGCGTCAATGAGTGTACGGTGCGGCCGTACTTTAGGTCACCAACGAACGCAACGTTCAGGTTGTCTAGACGACCTTGTGTTTCTGCGATGGTGTATAGGTCGAGTAGCGTTTGCGTTGGGTGTTGGTTTGCGCCATCACCTGCGTTGATAACGGGTACGCCGTTAGAAAACTCAGACGCCAAGCGCGCAGCGCCTTCTTGAGGGTGGCGCATTACGAATGCATCAACGTAAGAAGAGATCACTTGAACTGAGTCAGACAGCGTCTCGCCTTTTTTCGCCAGAGAGGTGTTACCACCGTTATCAAAACCAATAACATCACCACCGATACGTTGAATCGCTGTTTCGAACGACAGACGAGTACGCGTGGATGGCTCAAAGAAACAGCTCGCTACAACCTTGTTTTTAATCAGTTCTGGACGAGGTTCTTTTTTTAGCTGACCTGCAGTTTCTACAATCAGTTCCAGTTCTTCACGTGAAAGCTCTGGAATAGAGATGATGTGCTTCTGGTAAAGCGAGTTCGCCATGATCTTCTTCCCTATAACAGTGGTGACTATCCCCAAAATTCACCGCGATGGAATTTTAGGCATAAAAAAACCTCCCCAATTGGGGAGGTTTTAAAATTCAATAGAATTAACGAAAATAACAGCACGTAAGCGTAGTCGCTTAGCTAGAGCAAATCGCGTTTTTACGTCAGCAATCGGCGTGGTCATTTCGTAATCCTCAGACAAATTGCCGAGCATTATACGCTTAACTTTCGTGAGCGCAAGCGATTACATCATGGTTTTTGTTACCATTTTTAATGCTTTGGTTTAGCTGCCTAAGGTTGCCACCATCACCGCTTTAATCGTGTGCATGCGGTTCTCGGCTTCGTCGAATACGATAGAGTATTCAGACTCAAACACCTCTTCGGTGACTTCAAGCCCTTTCATTCCGTATTTCTCTGCTACCTCTTTACCCACGGTTGTTTCATCGTTGTGGAAGGCTGGCAGGCAGTGCATGAACTTCACATGAGGGTTACCCGTTTGCTTAATCAGATCCATATTGATTTGGTAAGGTGTCATCAGCGCAACACGCTCATCCCAAGCCTCTGCAGACTCACCCATCGAGACCCAAACGTCGGTGTATAGGAAGTCACAGCCTTTAACACCTTCTTCAACGTTTTCCGTTAGCGTGATTTTCGCGCCGGTTTGTTGGGCAATTTCTTGGCAAGTTGCCACTAATGCTTCTTCTGGCCAGAACGCTTTTGGTGCCACAAGGCGGATGTCCATGCCCATTTTTGCTGCGCCAACCATGAGTGAATTACCCATGTTATTGCGAGCATCACCAAGGTAGGCAAACGTCATATCATGCAGTTGTTTCCCACGTCCGTGCTCTTTCATGGTCAGGAAGTCTGCAAGGATTTGGGTCGGGTGGAACTCATCCGTTAAACCGTTCCAGACAGGTACACCAGCATAAGTACCAAGCTCTTCAACGATCGATTGACCAAAGCCACGGTATTCGATGCCATCGTACATGCGACCAAGAACGCGAGCGGTGTCTTTCATCGACTCTTTATGACCGATCTGCGAGCCAGAAGGACCGATGTAAGAGACTTGAGCGCCTTGGTCAAAGGCCGCGACTTCAAACGCACATCGGGTACGAGTAGAAGATTTCTCAAAGATTAGTGCGATGTTTTTACCTTGAAGTTTCTTCTGCTCTGTTCCTGCATATTTAGATTTTTTTAGCTCTGCAGACAGTTCGAGCAAAAACTGGATTTCTTTGGTTGAGAAGTCCAATAGCTTCAAAAAGTTGCGATTACGTAGATTGAAAGCCATAGCTCGTCCCTTAGGTCGTTTGGTTGATAAAGAATAAAAGCATTAAAACATATAAATGCTCTTATTGTGAATAATTATTTCAGTTGAAAACAAAAAAAGGTTGATGCATTCACATCAACCTTAGTCTCAATTGGTTTTATTTGGTGGGAGAGGTTTCTCAAATATCGTCACGTTCGATTGGACAGCTCATACAGCGTGCACCACCACGACCGCGACCAAGTTCGTTACCCGGAATAGTCAGGACTTCAATGCCAGCTTTGTCGTACTTCTCGTTAGTGTAGACGTTACGTTCGTAACCAATCACAACACCAGGTTTCACCGTCAGTACGTTGTTGGCATCGTTCCATTGCTCTCGTTCAGCTTCGTAGCTGTCACCACCGGTTGTGATGATCTTCAATTGGTCTAAGCCAAGTGCCGATTCGATGGCATGCAGATAGTTGTGTGATGCTTCGACATGCATTTCACCGTTGCCTTTAGGTGTTAGGCGCCAAGTATCTAAATCTTTACGCATGATTTCTGGGTATACCGAGAAAGTGTCCACATCCATATGCGTCATGACCGTATCAAGGTGCATGCACGAGCGGTGTTTTGGTAGGTCGATAGCAATCACTTCTTTCGCCTGACCAGATTTAAACAGGCTTGCCGCTAAGTTTTCGACACCTTGCGGAGTTGTACGCTCAGACATACCAATCAGAACGGCACCTTTACCGATAACCAGTACATCACCACCTTCAACGTTGGCATTGTCGTAGTGCTGGTCTTCATCACCAAAGTAGTTAATGAAGTCTTGACCAGCGAAGGTTGGGTGCCAGCGATAAATCGCACGCAGATGGTTGGTTTCGCGTTGACGTGCAGGCATCATCATTGGGTTAAGAGAAACGCCGCCGTATACCCAGCATGACGTGTCACGGGTAAAGAGGTGGTTTGGCAGAGGCTCGATCACGAAATCCAGTGGGCGCTTCATCTTCGGCAACATTGATGAAGATTTGATTGGCAGTTCGGAGTAAGCCAAGCCGCCAAGAAGAATGCTTGCTAGGTGCTCATCGTCCATCTCTGCGAAGTACTGACGTAAGTCACGAGCGAAAGTCGGACCGTAACGGAAGTCAGAGATCTGAGTGTTCAACAACCATTGTTTTGCTTCTGGAACCGCAAGGGTTTCAACCAGTAGATCATGAAGCAATAGTACTTCGACATCTTGTTCACGCAGTGTGCGCGCAAATGCGTCGTGTTCTTCACCTGCTGCTTCTACCGCCAATACGTCATCAAACAGTAGCTCATGGCAGTTCGATGGCGTTAGGTGGGTGAGGGCGCGCTCTGGGCGGTTTAATAGAACTCGTCTTAGTTGACCAACTTCTGATCCAACGTACAGCTTACTCATTTTGCATCCTTACAAATATTCCAGCCGTTAGTTATGACAAGCTTGGTGCAAAGATGCAAGTCCTAGAACTTTGCTTATATATTGCAAAAATATCATTTTTTGGCGTTATATTTTGTAAATGGTTCCTTGGTGTATTTTAATTCTATATTTTGTTGTTTGTTCATGATTTTAAAAAGTGCGTTTTTATTCTTTTTCGTTCGAGAAAGGAGTCATACATCAATAGTGCATAAAAAGTGCATAACCATTCTGAAATATGCAGTTTTTAGCTTTCTTTTATTCGTTAGGTCAGAATTACCGAGCCGTTGCTGTATTCACTCCAAGATCATAAACACGCAAACAAGTCTAAAATTACTCGTCTTAGGTTCAATTAGGATCTTCTGAATATTAAAGATTAGCTGTTTTTGTTAATTTTTTGTTTCTGTGAGCGGGGTTTAGATTTGCGAGCAAAAATTATCATCAAGAATCACCGCAGTTTGGTGTTTGTTTGTGGCTTTTCATCGCAATCCGTGCCATATTTCACCGCATTAACGTACTCAGTTTAGAGTATAGTGTTTCCATCAAGTAACTAATCTGGAGCCAAAACATGTCTCACGAAGATGAATATCTATCAGTAGAAGAATTAATTGAGATTCAAAAGGAAGAGACTCGCGATATCATTGCAGCATTGCTAGAAGACGGCAGCGATCCAGATTCACTATACGAAATCGAGCACCACCTATTTGCTGAAGACTTCGACACACTAGAAAAAGCGGTTGTTGAAGCGTTCAAGATGGGCTTTGAAGTTCTTGAAGCTGAAGAAACAGAAGATGAAGACGGCAACAAGCTACTTTGCTGTGATGCAACAATGGAATCTGCACTAAACGCAGAAGCGATTGATGCTCAGGTTGAGAAACTGGTTCATCTTGCAGAAAAATACGACATCATTTACGACGGTTGGGGGACTTACTACGAAGGCGAAGATGCGCTTTACCCTGAAGAAGATGATGAAGACGAAGAGTAATCCTCTTACTCAATCTAAGAAGCCAGCGTTTATCGCTGGCTTTTTTGTGCCTTAAAAATGATAACTGTGGCTAACGATAAATAATTCTCATTTAGTTTCTAGGCATATTGCCTATAACCCTAAGCAACTTGAGTATATAATGCGTGAAAATTGATCTAGCTCAAGGTGTATATGCAACTCTCACTCGCCGGTTTATGGCAAGTCTCTCCACTGACGGACCTTTCTATCCCACAGGATGACATTACTTTCCCTGCTCCTTTGAGTCAGGTATTGCCTACTGAACTGACTGAAGAAGCGATTCGTCAGCAAGAGTGGCACCTGATGCACGACATTGAAGTGGACGAATCCATGCTGGCATTCCCAGCGGTAGAAATGGTGTTAGGTGGTGTGGATTACCATGCTGAAGTGCGTTTGAACGGAGTAGCCTTGTTCGACTGTGACGGTTCACAAAGCGTGTACAAGAAAGACATTCGTCCGTTCATGCAGATGGGACGTAACCGTTTTGAGATCCTGTTCCTTGAGGAAGAAGAAGATCTTCTGCTGGATGAGGATAAACCAGAGTTGTGCTCACTTGCGGATCATGAATACCAACAGAGTGATGAGCGCTTAGGGGTATGGCAAGAGCCGTATCTGCAGTTTATTCGCAATGTGCGTTTAGACCGTGTAGCAACCGAGCAGATTTGGCACCACGGTGGTGGTTGTGAGTTTAAGGTAGACTTGTACTATCAAACTTTTGCGCCGGGCTTAGTATCGGCATCGGTTAAGTTTAATGGCATGACTTACCATATTCCTATCGATGTCCGAGCGGATCATGCGAGTGCTTTATTCCAGATCGAAGCACCAAAGTATGCCGATCTTAATGATCCCGATCCAAAAGATCTCTACGAACTCGTGGTGGATTTGGATGGGCAGCGCCAAGCATTTACAGTGGCGCTTAGCCAAGAGCTCTGTGTTACCCATCTTGTACTTTAAGTTTGGGGATAAAACGCTACATCGTCTTAAGCATCACGACTTCACATGCATCATGCCCTGTTTGTCCTAGCGGGGCATCGAGATGCTCAAAGCCTAGTTTTTCATACAAGCCTACCGCTTCTCTTAGACATTCTGTCGTTTCTAAATAACACTGCTGATACCCAAACTGTTTCGCCAGTTGTAAGCTCAATGCGACGATGCGTTTGGCTAAACCGTGCCCTCGTGTTTGAGGTAAGAAGTACATCTTTTGCAGCTCACACACATCTGGCTCACCAGCTAATGGTGCAAAGCCGCCACCACCCACAATCTCGCCTTGGTATTCGACCACCCAATAAGCCGCACCTTGTTGGTCGTAAACCGAGTACATGTCATCAAGCGTTGGATCGGCCACACCATAACCTTTGTCTGCGGTTAAACCGTATTCTGCAGAGACTTTACGAATCACATCTGCAACTTGCGAGTTATCTGCTTTGGTAAGAGGCCGAAGAACGTATTCCTCAGCCTGACACACTTTTGTTAGCCCTTTTAGGTAAGTCTCTAGACCAAGTTTGAGTTGCTCTTGCTCGCTGTCATCGAGTTGGGTAAGCAGTTGTTCAAAGAAGCTGTTTTGCTGTTGGTCTAGTTGCGATAACGCCTGTCGCCCTTGCTCTGTAAGCGCGACAAGTTGGCTACGTTTGTCTTTTGGGTTTTCGATGCTCTCAACCAAGCCTAATTTAATCAGACCAGTAACGGTTCGGCTCGCATTGGACTTGTCGACATTAAGCTGCTGTGCCAGTTGATTTATGGTCAACGGCTGCAGCTGGATTTCACCTAACGCGTGCGCTTGCACTGGAGTGAGAGCGACATCGCCGCATTGTTTATCGAGCATACCAAGCAATCGGACGGCTTGACGGGAATAGTGTCGAAGTTGACGAGCATTCATTATTACTTACCTCTAAAAATAAAGTTGCGCACCGCAATTAAATTAATTGCGGTACGCAACTTTGTCAATGGTAAATGTTATTTTGCTCGTTAGGAGGCGTATTGGGCCTCCATGTTTAAGCGTGTTGGTGCAAACAAAACTGTGGTGCTTGGTTATCTGATTTACGCATCCATACTTTCTCGTGGAAGTAGTAAGCCACTGTGTTCAAGCTTGGCTCTAGCATCGCCATGATACCGCCGACAAACGCATCACCTGTTAGTAAGTAAACCACACTAAAGGCAACACTGAAGTGGATAGTAGCAAAGCTTGCGGTTTTTAATTTGGTCATCCACTGACGAGCTTTAAGCGCTGGAACTTTTGCCCATGCCTTTTCATGAAAATAGAAAGCGACGGTGTTCACTGAGGGCTCAATCATGGCAATTAAACTACCAATTAGAATGTCGCCAGTAAGCACGTAAGCGACACTAAACGCGATAGTAAAATGGAGTGCTGCAAAGGTTAGTGTCTTTTTCATGATAATTACTCAATCGTTGTGTTGTTTCGATAGGTCTATTATTGAGAATTATTATCATTAAATCTAATGGGCAGTTAAGATTAGTTTGATAGGTAAAAACTATTGAACAGGAAGCAGAGCAGGAGAGAAGAGTGAATATATTTGAAAGCTTTCCGAGCAATAAAATGCAAAAAGGGTTGATGCTTTCACATCAACCCTTTGATTCTTTTACTCTAGTCTTTAGCGATTAAAGTGCAGCGATCGTTGTCTTCTGCTCTTCTAGCTTAGCTAGTGTTTCTTTGTAGCCTTCAAGCTTCTCACGCTCTTTAGCAACAACTGCTTCAGGTGCTTTCGCTACGAAGCCTTCGTTACCTAGTTTGCCTTCGATACGCTTGATTTCGCCGTGAGTTTTCTTAATTTCGCCATCCAGACGAGCAAGCTCAGCGTCTTTGTCGATCAGACCCGCCATTGGGATCATCAGCTCAGACTTAGCAACCAAGGCTGTTGCACACGCTGGCGTTTCTTCGTCAGCAGCAAGTACGCGTACAGATTCTAGTTTCGCTAGAGACATCAGTACTTGTTTGTTTGCTTCAAGACGCGCTGCGTCTTCTGCGTTTGCAGCTTTCAGCATAACGTCAAGCGGCTTACCAGGGTTGATGTCGTATTCAGCACGTAGGTTACGGATGCTGGTAATGAACGCTTTCACCCATTCAATATCGTCTAGCGCTTCTTGGTTGAAGTTTGCTTCGTCGAATTGAGGCAGTGCTTGAAGCATGATTGTCTCACCTTCTACACCTTCAACTAGTGGCTTGATGCTTTGCCAGATAGTTTCAGTGATGTAAGGAATCACTGGGTGAGCCAGACGTAGAGTCTTCTCAAGAACCGTGATTAGTGTACGGCGAGTACCACGCTGTTGCGCTTCAGTTCCTTTCCATAGAACTGGTTTAGTTAGCTCTAGGTACCAGTCACAGAATTGGTTCCAGATGAATTCGTAAAGCGTGTTAGACGCCATATCTAGACGGAAGTTGTCGATATGGTTGTTAAACGCTTTCGCTGCAAGTTCAAACTGAGACTCGATCCACTTGTCCGCTAGTGAGTATTCAATCTCACCACCGTTGAAGCCACAATCTTGCTCTTCTGTGTTCATCATTACGTAACGGCTTGCGTTCCATAGTTTGTTACAGAAGTTACGGTAACCCTCAAGACGCTTCATATCCCAGTTGATATCACGACCTGTTGATGCCATTGCTGCAAGAGTGAAACGTAGTGCGTCTGTACCGTATGCTTCAATACCGTTTTCAAACGTCTTACGAGTGTTCTTCTCGATCTTCTTCGCTAGCTGAGGCTGCATCATGTTGCCACAACGCTTCTCTACTAGAGACTCTAGGTCGATACCATCGATCATGTCGATTGGGTCAAGTACGTTACCTTTCGACTTAGACATCTTGTCGCCGTTTTCGTCACGGATTAGGCCAGTAACGTAAACCGTCTTAAATGGTACTTGTGGTTTGCCGTTTTCGTCTTTCACGAAGTGCATGGTCATCATGATCATGCGCGCAACCCAGAAGAAGATGATGTCGAAACCCGTTACTAGTACGTCTGAAGGGTGGAATACTTTCAGGTCGTCAGTTTGCTCTGGCCAACCTTGAGTACCGAACGTCCATAGTGCAGAAGAGAACCATGTATCCAGTACGTCTTCGTCTTGGTGAAGTTCAATTACTGACTCTAGGTTGTTGTTCTTACGTACTTCTTCTTCGTCACGACCTACGTAAACATTGCCTTGGTTATCGTACCAAGCTGGGATGCGGTGACCCCACCATAGCTGACGAGAGATACACCAGTCTTGAACGTCACGCATCCAAGAGAAGTACATATTTTCGTATTGCTTAGGAACGAATTGGATGTCGCCGTTTTCTACTGCTTCAACTGCTGTTTTCGCTAGAGGTGCAGTACGTACGTACCATTGGTCAGTTAGCATTGGTTCGATAACCACGCCACCACGGTCGCCGTAAGGAACTTGTAGATCGTGATCTTTCACTTCTTCAAGTAGACCTAGCTCGTCGAATTCAGCAACGATAGCTTTACGAGCGGCAAAACGCTCAATACCGTGATACTTAGCTGGTAGCTCAGTGCTGTAAGCGTCGCTTGCTTCGCCGTTGGTGTTGAATACTTCAGAAGCGTCACGGATGTTCGCGTCGAAAGTCAGAATGTTGATCATTGGTAGCTGGTGGCGCTTACCAACTTCGTAGTCGTTGAAGTCGTGCGCAGGTGTGATTTTCACACAGCCAGTACCTTTTTCCATATCTGCGTGCTCATCGCCCACGATTGGGATGCGACGATCAACGATAGGAAGGATGATTTCTTTACCGATAAGATCTTTGTAACGTGGATCTTCTGGGTTAACCGCAACACCAGTATCGCCTAGCATGGTCTCTGGACGAGTGGTTGCAACAACGATGTAGTCTTTGCCATCCGCTGTTTTAACGCCATCCGCTAGTGGGTAGCGGAAGTGCCACATGTTGCCTTTGGTGTCTTTGTTCTCTACTTCTAGATCTGAAATCGCTGTGTGTAGTTTTGGATCCCAGTTAACTAGACGCTTACCGCGGTAGATTAGATCGTCTTCGTATAGACGTACGAATACTTCTTGAACAGCGTTAGATAGACCATCGTCCATCGTAAAGCGCTCGCGATCCCAGTCTACAGATGCGCCAAGACGACGAAGCTGCTTAGTGATAGTGCCGCCAGATTCGCCTTTCCATTCCCAGATTTTGTCGATGAAGGCTTCACGACCGTAATCGTGTTTTGTTTTGCCTTCTTCTGCAGCGATCTTACGCTCAACAACCATCTGAGTTGCGATACCTGCGTGGTCCGTACCTACTTGCCAAAGAGTGTTTTTACCCTTCATGCGCTCACAACGGATAAGCGTATCCATGATCGTATCTTGGAACGCGTGGCCCATGTGTAGGCTACCAGTGACGTTCGGTGGCGGGATCATGATGCTGTATGATTCTTTAGTAGTGTCACCGTGTGGCTTAAAGTAGCCTTTCTCTTCCCAAGTCTGATACAGAGCTTGTTCGATTGAAGTTGGGTTGTATGTCTTTTCCATAGCGCTCTTTTAATGGATACGTTGATGGTTGAATCTAAGTCAATCTTTATAAGTGAACTCTCTGAGTGGAGAGCTTAACTATAAGGATTGACCGTTAAGGATATTGAATTTCGATCGTTTGCAGTTGATAACCTGCCTGACGGTAAATTTTATACCTTTCTCTTGCGAGCTGTTTAGCTTTTTCTTCGCAAGGCACGAAGTCTACCACTTGAGCAAACTTGTTCGCAAAGGTTGTCTCATTTTCCGCCAAATTAATTACCAGCTTACGATTCCAGTTAGGTTTTACACCTTCATGGCCGATTTCAATATTGGTGGCGTATTTCGGTCCTTCGCCTACAAGATTATGTGCCATGAACTTGTCTGCATCAATTTGCCAAAAGGCTTCAGCGAGCTGCTCGGCATGCGGTTTGTCTTTGCAGTTCAGATACACTTTTGCGCCTTGGCGAGCAAAGTGCTGAGCCAAAAAAACAATGTATTCCTCAAAGCCAGCCACCGTTGCTTGCGGGCTCTCTTCGTTAATGATGTAGAAGGTTGCAGTTTGCATCATTCTCTCACTTGCAGTTGGTCTCTTCCTTAAACCATATTAAATCCGATTTTCAATCAAGAAAATCGAGGTAATAAAAAAGGGCCTTGCGGCCCTTTTAGATGTTGTTCAGAAATTACTCTTCTGTTTCTTGGCCGCTGCGGTTCAAAAGGAATTGGACAAGCATTGAGACAGGACGGCCCGTTGAGCCTTTCGCTGCGCCTGACTTCCACGCAGTACCTGCGATATCAAGGTGTGCCCAGTTGTACTTTTTAGCAAACTTAGACAGGAAGCAACCTGCAGTAATAGTACCAGCAGGACGACCACCAATGTTTGCCATATCAGCAAATGGGCTCTTCAACTGCTCGTGGTACTCGTCTGCCATTGGTAGACGCCATGCACGGTCACTTGCTTGCTCAGAAGCGTTTACTAGCTCATGAGAAAGTGGGTTGTGGTTAGAGATTACGCCGCTGATATGGTGGCCTAGTGCAATAACACAAGCACCAGTTAGCGTTGCAACGTCTACTACGCAATCTGGTTCGAAACGCTCTACGTAAGTCAGTGCGTCACAAAGAACAAGACGACCTTCCGCATCCGTGTTCAGAACTTCTACCGTTTGACCTGACATGGTTGTTAGGATGTCACCTGGACGGTAAGCGTTGCTGCCTGGCATGTTTTCACAGCCTGCTAGAACACCAATAACGTTAATTGGTAGGTTTAGCTTCGCTAGCGCTTTCATTGTTCCGAATACAGATGCTGCACCACACATGTCGTACTTCATCTCATCCATACCTTCACCAGGTTTTAGAGAGATACCGCCTGAATCGAACGTAAGACCTTTACCGACAAGTACGATAGGTTTTGCTTCTGACTCTGGGTTACCTTTGTATTCGATAATCGACATCATTGATTCGTTCTTCGAACCACGACCTACGGCTAGGTAAGATGTCATGCCCAGTTTTTCCATCTCTTGCTCACCAATGATCTTGGTGGTTACGGTTTCGTAATCGTCAGCAAGGCGGCGTGCTTGAGAAGCAAGGTACGCAGGGTTTGCGATGTTTGGTGGCATGTTGCCAAGATCTTTTGATGCTTTCACACCAGATGCGATAGCTAGACCGTGAGTGATTGCTTTCTCACCTAGGTTTAGTTCACGACGCGTTGGTACGTTGAATACTAGCTTACGCAGTGGACGACGAGTTTCTGGCTTAACGCTCTTGAACTGATCGAATGTGTAAAGACCATCTTTAGTCGCTTCTACTGCCTGGCGAACTTTCCAGTAAGTATCACGACCCTTAACGTGCAGTTCAGTTAGGAAACACACTGCTTCCATAGAACCTGTTTCGTTAAGTGTGCTGATCGTCTTTTGAATGATTTCCTTGTACTGGCGCTCGCCTAGCTCACGTTCTTTACCACAACCTACAAGCAGAACGCGCTCTGACAAAACACCTGGTACTTGATGCAGTAGCAGCATCTGACCAGGTTTACCCTCTAGATCACCACGGCGAAGTAGTGAACTGATGTAACCGTCACTGATTTTATCAAGTTGCTCGGCTACTGGAGAAAGGCGACGTGGTTCAAACACACCAACAACGATACATGCGCTACGTTGTTTCTCTGGACTGCCACTTTTAACACTGAACTCCATGCGTACTCCTACATCCTGAAGACAAATTGCTCTAAATGTTAGATAATGATCGCTTACTTGTTGAATTTAAGCTCAGGTCTTACCAACAGAGCTGATTTAAGCGCTAACATCTAGTTTATAATTTTAAAAAAATAAATGGTTCAACGGGAAACTATAGTGATTCGACCAAAAAAACAAGTTTTGTATAGGTAATTTCAGCGTGATTATTGTTAGATATTTGATCCGCGAAACACTCAAGAGCCAATTTGCGATTTTCTTCGTGCTTTTTTTGGTATTTTTGAGCCAGAAGTTTATCAGTGTTCTTGCGAAGGCTTCTGACGGGGATATTCCTGCTGGATTAATTTTCTCAGTGGTTGGTTTAAACATGCCAGCAATGGGACTATTAATGCTGCCATTGAGTTTATACATCGGCATATTGATCACATTTGGTCGCCTATATGCGGAAAGTGAAATCGTGGTGATGAACGCGACAGGCATCGGAAACAAGTTCTTGGTGCAGGCCGCGCTGTGCCTGGCAATCATTACTTCCGGTGTGGCGGCGTTCAATGCTCTTTGGCTATCGCCTTGGTCGCAAGACCGCGTAGAGCAACTTTACGATCAAGTTGAAGCCGAAAACAGCGTAGACTTACTTCAGAAAGGTCAGTTCCAAGGGACACCGGATGGATCTTCTGTTGTCTTTATTGATGACATCAAAGACAGCACGCTCAGCAATGTGTTTGTCGCACAGATGCGCCCTCGTGACTCTATCTTGCCTAGCGTCATGTTCTCTTCTTCTGGTGAAGTAAAAGAACTGGCGGATGGTCGTCAGATCATCACCATGCATGAGGGGACGCGTTATGAAGGTGTGCCGACTCGTGTTGAGTACATGGTGACTAAGTTCGATCAATATGAAGGGGTGATTGGCCAGCGAGAGGTGAAGCAAAAGGGACGTGATTGGGAGGCGTACCCAACGCTAGACTTGATTGGTCACCCAGATCCTGAAGCACAAGCTGAGCTGCAATGGCGTATTTCGCTGTTCGTTTGTATTCCACTGTTAACCATGCTGGTCATTCCTTTGTCTGCGGTAAACCCGCGTCAGGGACGCTTCGCTAAAATGGGCCCGGCTATCTTGATTTACCTCGCGTACTTCCTGGCAATCAGTGCGACGAAATCTGCGCTCGAGGAAGGCACTTTTCCTGCAGCTATTGGTATGTGGCCAATCAATGCGATGTTACTGATTGTCGCTATCTTAGCCAACATGATGGACAGTGTTCCCGTTCGAAGAATGAAAGACAAATTTCGCAAGAAGAGGCTCGCATAGGCAGTGTTTAAACTCTTAGATCTTTACATCGGTAGAACCATCATCTCTACCACCGCCCTTGTCCTGGCGACCTTTGTCGGCTTGTCGGGCATCATTAAATACGTCGAGCAATTACGCAAAGTGGGGCGTGGTGCTTACGACTTAATGCATGCGCTTTATTTTGTATTGTTAAGTATTCCCCGCGATATCGAAATGTTCTTCCCAATGGCGGCGCTACTGGGCGCTTTGATTGGTTTGGGCATGTTGGCATCAAGCTCTGAACTTGTGGTTATGCAAGCGGCGGGCTTCTCTAAGTTGGATATCGGTTTATCAGTGCTTAAGACCGCGGTGCCATTGATGCTTATCGTCATGACGTTGGGTCAATGGGGCGCACCTGAAGCGCAAAAGATGGCGCGTGACCTACGTGCATTTGCTTTGTCTGGTGGTAGCATTGTATCAGTGCGGGCTGGGGTATGGGCTCGTGATGCCAATGACTTCATCTTTATCGGAAAAGTGGAAGATGACAAACTCTACGGTTTGAACATGTGGCGTTTCGATGAAGATAAGAAACTAGATAAAGTCATCTTTGCTGAAGAAGTGGATTACCAGCAAGACAACAACTGGTTGATGCGTTACGTACAGGTCACGGATATGGAGAATGAGAACGTCATTACCAAGCGTGACGTAGAGCAGATGGAATGGCACACCTCGCTCGCGCCAGATAAGCTTGCGGTTGTAACGGTAAAGCCAGAAGAGCTTTCTCTAAGCGGTTTGTATGATTATGTGAGCTACTTGAAAGCGACAGAACAAGATGCTTCACGTTATGAACTGGCATTTTGGCGTAAGCTTTCTCAGCCGCTTTCCATCGCGGTCGTGATGCTGATGGCGCTGTCCTTTGTATTCGGACCATTGCGTAGCGTGACTATGGGAGCGAGAGTGCTCTCGGGGGTAGTTGCAGGTTTTACCTTCTACATATCCAGTGAGTTCTTTGGACCGCTAACCTTGGTATATGGCATTCCGCCTGTATTCGGTGCATTAGCCCCTAGCATGGTGTTCCTAGCAATCGCGGTATCCTTGCTAAGAAGAAAACTGTAGGTTTTCAAAAGCGATAAACATAAAAAAGGAAGGCATAGTGCCTTCCTTTTTCTATTCTGCTTTTGCTGTTTCGCTATTTTGCTGTTTCGCTATTTTGGTTTCGGTAAGACAACAACTTCGGTTTTTGCCCAAATATCGTGGAAACCACGCTTTTGTGGGTCAATTGGCACCGTTAAGTTTGCCAAGCCGAAGCCAGATGTCGCTAAGCGAATTAGTGCCTGAGTAATCGTAATTGGTGCGCCATCTTTACTGTTACGGATTTGCATTTTCCAAGCTCGCATCCCTAAGGTTTGGCCCGCGCGAGTCCAGAAGAACACAAAGAAGTAGATCCACACCACTGCAAGATACAGTGTAAATAGTGGGCTTAATACTGGATGCTTTCCTAGCATGTCTGCTGCATCCACATATTCTCCGTAGCTCAACAAGCCTGCCGCGTTAAGCGCAAAAACAATCGCCATTACCACGCCTGCAGCCATCATCTCAATCGCGAGGATAATCAGTGTGTCGTAAAATAACGCTGCGAGTCGGCGGAAAAAGCCTGCTGGTGGAAGAGTTGTAGAAGTAGTCATAGTTCCATCACTTACCTTTAAAATTGTGCGTCAGAATATAGATTCCATCAGCTTGTGAAAAGAGAGCTAACGCACAGAGTCTCTAATTACGGGCAAATCACAAGTGCTTTATCGCTAATCAAGCACTCAATAAAGCAACCGAGTTCAAACTTCCTACCATGCAACCTGTGAAAGCCCCAAGCATGGGTTACCTTGCTTAGAACACAAGATTACGAATGATGTGATAGAGGTACAAGATGATCGTAATTACAGGCGCAAGCAGTGGTTTAGGTGCACAGCTCGCTAAGTTGTATGATGCCCAAGGCGAAGAAACACTGTTAACTGGCCGCAGCGAAAAGAAGTTAAATACGCTTGTTCAATATCTCTCAAGTAAAGCTCAGGTGCGAAGTTGTGATCTGATCGACGCATCGCAAGTGGAGAATTTATTTGATGAGTTACCTCAAGCGCCTACTACCGTGATTCATTGTGCGGGAAGTGGTTATTTTGGTTTGTTGGCCGAGCAAGACCCACAAGAGATTCAAAAGCTGATTGAAAACAATCTCACCTCCGCAGTTCATGTCCTAAAAGAGTTGGTAAAGCGTTATCAAGAGCAGCCTGTAAATGTTGTGATGGTGATGTCGACAGCGGCACAACAGCCAAAGGCACAAGAATCGACTTATTGTGCGGTGAAGTGGGCAGTTAAAGGTTTGATTGAGTCTGTTCGTATGGAGTTAAAAGGTAAACCAATGAAAATTGTTGCCGTATATCCAGGTGGTATGGCAACCGAGTTTTGGGAAACGAGTGGTAAGTCATTAGATACGAGCAGCTTTATGAGTGCCGGTGATGCGGCGAGAATGATCCATGGTGCGCTATCTAATATTGGTAATGGTTACGTTTCGGATATTACCGTTAATCGTTTATAGGGTTTAATGGTTGGTGTTATAACAAAGTGAAATGGCAGACTTAGCTAAGATGAGATCTCCTTTGTCACACTTTGTGGCGAAATTATCAGCAAACGATAGTTATTTAAGGTTTTTCTGCTTGCGCAGGTCAAAAGCTTCCGTATAATGCCAACCATCAAAGGGCAATAGTCCAGAGATGCCGGTGTGGTGAAATTGGTATACACGACGGATTCAAAATCCGTTGCCTTCGGGCGTGGCGGTTCAAGTCCGCCCACCGGTACCATATTTTAAGACAGAGCCTCGACGAAAGTCGGGGCTTTGTTGTATCTGAGGTTTGTGAATTCAAATCCAGCGTGGCGGCAGGAGTGCCTGCCCAGTCAAGTCATCCTCCGATACCATACATAGAAAGGTCGCTTTTATGGCGGCCTTTCGTCTTATTGGGCGTTTGAAAATAGTAGAAGAATGCTAGTTAGCGTTGCCTTCGCGGTGGCGGCAGGAATGCCTGTCCAATCAACTCCGCCCACCAGTACCATATTTTCAGACAGAGCCTCGACGAAAGTCGGGGCTTTGTTGTATCTGAGGTTTGTGAGTTCAAATCCAGCGTGGCGGCAGGAGTGCCTGCCCAGTCAAGTCGCCCACCGGTACCATACATCGAAAGGTCGCTTTTATAGCGGCTTTTCGTCGTTTTGGGCGTTTGAAAATAGTAGAAGAATGTTAGTTAGCGTTGCCTTCGCGGTGGCGTCAGGAATGCCTGTCCAATCAAGTCCGCCCACCGATATCATATGTTTAAGGCAGATCCTCAACGTTATGATTCCTCAAAATAAAAAAAGCGCGAGGGGTATGCCTCGCGCAAACTACTACATGGTGATAGTAGGAACAGCCTATAGAGTTGTGAACAAGGTGTTCTGAGTGCTTGGAGTCCAATCCGCTTGCGATACGTGTGGTACGTTGACTAGGTAGCGGAGACCTTGGTAAGTCACGACATCACCAGCTTCATAAGCAACGTTTAGTGTCCAGTTAGTTGCAGGATCGGCATTTGTCCAAAGGCTAGACGTTGAAGACGGTGCCCAATCCTGTTGTGCGACGTGCGTTGTAACCGCTTTATAAACAGTACCTGAGTGCGTTACGTAATCACTAGCAACGTATGCCTGGCCAACTTGCCAAACTGGTGTGTAGTTATCCATGGTATCGAAAATGTATCCTGCTTCTTTTGCGATTTGGATAAACTTAGCCAGCCTCGGTAAGTTTTTGGTTGCTCCCATGCCGCGTTTGCCATCTTCGAATAAGAACTCATGTGTTAACACGATAACTTTGTCTGCGTGTAGCGGAGTACCACAAGGGAATTCCTGCGCTTTGGAGTTGATAGGATTGATCGTTGTTGGCGCACAGCTGTTAAGAGCGGCGTCGACATAGCCTAGGAAAGGTTCTGCTTCCGTCAAACTGTTTGCTGGCATTGCAATGCCCCAGTTCTCCGGTGCCCAGTCGAGATCCCACCCATGAGTTTGATAGCCTTTATTCGCAAGAATATTTTGTACTTCAATGGAAGCTTTTACACTGTTTGATGGATTATCGGTGTCACACACATAGCCTGGTTCCCAAGGCTTTAGATCGTCAGAAGTTGCACACAAGCCATCCGCTTTGAAGTTCTTTGTTACACGCCAACCATTGGTGTAAGGCAATCGTGCAAACTCTTCACCGCGATAGTTTGGATAACTGTTGATATTCGGCAAGTATCTTTCCAATACAGCTAAGTTCTCGGCAAACGTACCCGCATCATAAACAGGATCTTGGTAAGAGTTAATTTGATGATCGCCGGTTGCATTACACTCAGCACCGCTATTTGGGCCAAATTCTTCGACACAGTTATGGATCATGTGGGCGTAACTATGGTTAGCAACGATATGCCCAGTATCTAGAGCAAGTTTAAGTGCTTCTAAAGCACGATCCTCATTCTCATCTCCAATACCGTCCAAGTGCCAAGCGTTAAAGTAGAAAGTACCTTTAACTCCTTGTTGATTAAGCACATTAATAACGTCGATAGACGCATTAATCGGACCGTCATCAAAGGTCAAATAAATGGTGCCTTTGGGTGCTTCTTGGGCATAAGAGAATTGAGATAGCGCAGAGCCTAAAAGTGTAACCATAGCCAGTTTTGTTAATTTCATTTTCTATTCCTTTGTTGAAATTAATTATGACATTGTCAGTAGTGAAATATTGATAGTTATAAATGTAATTAAGTGATTTTTGTTATTTTGTTGGCTTTTATCCTAGACCTAATTAATTAATAAAAAATAGGCTGTATTTTTCAAAATGGGATTTGGTTCACGAACAATGCAACCGGTTGCGCTTTTTTGCGTTGGTTATTTTTGCTACAGTTTTTGTAGATTGAAATTTACACAACGGGAGTAAGGCTATGAAAAAAATTCTTTTATGCTGTAGTGCTGGTATGTCGACCAGTATGCTTGTAAAGAAAATGGAGCAAGCTGCTGAAAAGCAAGGGCTTGAGTGCAAGATTGATGCGTTGTCGGTAAACGCATTTGATGAAGCGATCAGAGAGTACGATGTGTGTTTGCTTGGTCCTCAGGTGCGATTCCAACTAGAAGAACTGCGTAAAACCGCACAAGAGCATGGCAAAAATATTGATGCTATTTCTCCACAAGATTATGGAATGATGAAAGGGGAAGAAGTATTACAACAAGCATTAGAAATGATTAACTAATTCAATAACTTTAAATAGAAAGAAGAATATCCACTAAATATAAATGTTTGGTGTGGGATTCTTTTGTCTAAAAATAAGGATGGACTCTATGAAGCTTTATGATGCGATTATAGGAATAGTCGAAAAGCATATAGCCCCTATTGCGGCAAAAGTGGGAAATCAACCCCATGTTAGAGCAATGAGAGACGGATTTATTGTGGCAATGCCGTTTATTATTGTTGGTAGTTTTATCTTAATTTTTGCTTTCCCACCATTTGCTGAAGACACCACATTTACACTCGGGCGAGTCTGGTTAGACTTCGCCACCACACATTTCGATACCATTATGATGCCCTTTAATATGTCGATGGGGATCATGACTATATTTGTCTCGCTTGGGGTTGCCTATAGCTTAGCCAAAGCGTACAAAATGGATGGGATCACCAGCGCGGTATTATCACTGATGAGCTTCCTTTTGGTTGCTGCTCCAGCTAAAGATGGCGCACTAGCTATGAAGCACATGGGCGGTACCGGAATCTTTACCGCGGTAATGTGTGCCTTCTTTGCGGTTGAGCTCTACCGCTTTATGAAAAAGCACAACATTACGATCCGCATGCCAGAGCAAGTACCACCTGCAATCGCTCGCTCTTTCGAGGTCCTTTTGCCTGTACTCGCTATATTCCTAACCTTGTATCCGCTGAGTATTTTTGTTCAAACTCAATATGACATGCTGATCCCTGATGCGGTTATGGCAATGTTCAAGCCACTGATCAGTGCATCGAATACCTTACCTGCAATCATTGGTGCATTGCTGGTGTGTCAGCTACTTTGGTTTGCTGGTATTCACGGTGCGGCGATTGTGGTGGGTCTTCTATCGCCAATCTTCCTTACCAACATCAGCGCTAACATTGATGCGTTTGTTGCGGGCCAACCAATTCCAAACGTATTCACTCAACCATTCTGGGATTTCTATATCTTTATTGGTGGTTCGGGCGCAACACTTGCGCTAGTGATGCTGATGTCATTTAGCCGTTCCGCGCACCTTAAGAGTATCGGCCGAATGAGTGCTGTGCCGGGTTTCTTCCAAATCAATGAACCTGTGATTTTTGGTAGCCCAGTAGTAATGAACCCAATCCTGTTTATTCCCTTTGTATTTGCGCCAATCGTTAACGCAACTATTGCTTACTTTGCAGTACAGCTTGGCTTTGTGGGCATGGGGGTTGCGACTACACCTTGGACAACGCCTGCATTGATTGGTGCTTCATGGGGTAGTGGTTGGACGTTCTCACCAGTGCTGTTGGTGATTGGCCTACTGATTCTTGACCTCTTTATTTATTTGCCGTTCTTCAAGATGTTTGAGAAGCAGGTGATGGAACAAGAGTTACCTACTAGCAAAGAAAGTAAGGATGCTGAACAGCCTTCTGGCGAAGGCGTGACTGCTTAATAGTAATTGGGCTGTCACATGGCAGCCCATGTTTCTGGAGAGAAAAGATGGAACAAGAATTAGTCGTAATGGAAATTATCTGTAATGCAGGTGAAGCCAGAAGTTTGAGCTATGAGGCATTGCGTTTATCGAGAGAGAAGGATTTTTCAGCCGCAGAGGAAAAGCTTTCTCAAGCAAGAGAGTGCATCAACAAAGCCCACCTGATTCAAACCCAACTAATTGAAGAAGATCAGGGTGAAGGCAAAGTGCCAATGACCTTGGTTATGGTACACGCTCAAGATCATTTGATGACGACCATCTTAGCGCAAGAAATGGCAGTGGAAATTGTCGCGTTGAATAAGCAGTTAGCAGAAAAATAAGGACGTCGCTATGCCAAGAAATGCAATTAAACTCGCCATTATTGGTGGTGGCAGTAGTTATACCCCAGAGCTTGTTGAAGGCGTAATAAAACGTTTGGAGTTCTTGCCTGTAAAGCAAATGCACTTTGTGGATATTGAGTCTGGCGCGGAGAAATTGGAGATCATTAAAGGCTTAGCACAACGAATGGTCGACAAGGCAGGGGCGGATATTGAAATCAAAGCGAGCTTTGATCGCCGAGATGCGATTAAAGACGCTGATTTTGTTATGACTCAGTTCCGCGTTGGTGGCTTGGCTGCGCGAGCGAATGATGAGCGCATTCCGATTAAATATGACGTTATAGGTCAGGAAACAACAGGGCCGGGTGGCTTTGCCAAAGCGCTGCGTACTATTCCGGTTATTCTTGATATTTGTAAAGACATTGAAGAGCTAGCGCCTAATGCGTGGATGCTCAACTTTACTAACCCTGCAGGTTTGGTATCAGAAGCGGTCAGTAAATACACCAACGTAAAGAGCATTGGTTTGTGTAACGTTCCGGTGTCTATGGAAATGATGATTGCTGAAATGATGGATTGCGAGCCGAAAGAGCTTCAACTTGAGTTTGCAGGTTTAAATCATCTTGTTTGGGTATTGAAAGCGTGGCTTAAAGGCAAAGATATTACTCAAGCCGTACTGGAGAAAGTTGGGGATGGCGCTAACTTCAGTATGAAGAATATCTGGGAAGAACCGTGGGATCCGGCATTTCTTAAAGCGCTTGGAGCCATTCCTTGCCCGTATCATCGTTACTTCTATCAAACCGATGCGATGTTAGCAGAAGAAAAGCAGAGTGCAGGTGAGCAAGGCACGCGAGCAGAGCAAGTTATGGCGACAGAGAGTGCTCTATTTAAGCTGTATCAAGACCCGAATTTAGACTACAAACCAAAAGAGTTGGAAGAGCGAGGCGGTGCCTATTACTCAGATGCGTCATTAAACCTCGTCGACTCAATTTATAACAACCGTAACAGTATCCACGTAGTGAATGTGTTAAACAATGGGTCTATCAATGGCTTACCTGATGATGCAGTGATCGAGTGTAGTGCTGTAATTGGAAGTTGGGGAGCGAAGCCGCTTGCGGTTGGTGAGCTATCAAGCAATATCAAAGGCTTACTTCATCAAGTTAAAGCTTATGAGCAACTCGCTATCGAAGCAGCAGTTGAAGGAAGCTACGACAAAGCACTAATGGCGTTAACCAATAACCCACTTGTTCCAGATATTAGTCGAGCCAAGTCCATATTGGATGAGATCTTAGCAGTGAACGCCCCTTATCTACCTCAATTCAAATTAACAACGTTATAGAGCGAGGAGACACGCCAATGAAAGTAATCTTTAATGCCGATGATTTTGGTTTAACTCCCGGTGTGAATAAAGGCATTGTTAAAGCCCATCAACAAGGAGTGGTTCGTTCAACCACTATGATGGTGGGTATGGATGCTGAACAACATGCCGTGGAATTAGCAAAGCAAAATCCGAACTTAAAGATTGGCGTGCATTTGCGTTTTACTGCAGGTGCCCCGGTAACAGGGCACCTGAATCTTACCAATGGTCAAACGCAGTTTGTTAGTTACGATGAGCTATGGAAGAAACAAGATTTTGAAGAAGAGGTGGTTTACCAAGAGGCAATCGCCCAAGTTGAGGCATTTCTAAAATTGGGATTGTCTCTGAGTCATTTAGATAGCCATCACCATGCGCATACACACCCACAGTTGCTTCCTGTGATTCGCAAAGTTGCTCAGATATATAAAGTGCCTTTGCGCGGCAGCGGCTTGTGCCATACAGAGAGTAAGGTGAAGTACTACTTTACCGATGAGTTTTATGATCAAGGAGTTAGTTTGGGTGGCATCATGAAGCATTTGTTGGGCTTGAAAGCTAGATATGATGTGGTTGAAGTGATGTGTCATCCGGCTGAGGCGGATCAATCCTTATTATTGAAAAGTAGCTATGCCTTGCAAAGAGAGCTGGAACTTCAAGTGCTGACTTCTCCAATACTGAAACTAGAATTTGCTCAGCATGGTATGACAGTCACGGATTACTCGGCTCTCATTTCTTCAAGTAAAGTCGTCAGTGTATGATTAAGGCTGTCAGCATCGACCCCTATACACCTTACGATTTGCTGGCAGCCACTTTTTTGTATTATCACCACGAATAAAACATAAGTAGTTGGATCTAGTTGTATTATGGCAAGGATAAAAGATGTAGCCGAACTTGCGGGAGTAAACCGTTCCACCGTGTCTCGCATTATTAATGGGGAAGGCAAGTTCCGCGATGAGACGAGAAAGAAAGTTGAAGCTGCTATGGCGGAGCTTAACTATCGCCCAAGCGCTATTGCTCGTTCACTGGCGACTTCATCTAGTAACATGGTCGGCCTCTTGGTTACTTACTACACGGGTGGATTCTTTGGTGAGATGATGGAACAAGTGCAGACCGAATTGGACATGCATAAGAAATTTCTGATTACTGCGCAAGGCCACCATTCTGCTGAAGGGGAACGAGAAGCGATCCAACGCTTTAATGACCTACGTTGCGATGGCTACGTGCTTCACAGTCGTTACCTATCTGATGATGACTTGCGAGAACTTGCAAAGCTGCCAACACCATTTGTGTTGCTCGATCGTTATGTCGAAGGCCTAGAGGAGCGTTGCGTCACCTTCAACCATCACCACGCCAGCCGAATTGCCGTTGAACATTTAATTGCTGGTGGTCATAAAAATATTGCCTGTATCACAGGCCCCTCTCAACGTCATAACAGTTTATTGAGAAAGCTCGGCTATGTTGATGCGATGAAAACTGCTGGTATTGATATAGACGAGAGCTGGTGTGAAGAAGGCAATTACGGACGTCAAAGTGGCTATGACGCAATGGCCGCTATTTATCATCGACATCCTGAAGTGACGGCTGTGTTTTCATGTAGTGAAGAGATGACGGTCGGAGCAATGCAGTTCTTGCATGAAAAACGCATATCAGTACCAGAGCAAATCTCATTAGTAAGTTTCGATAGTGTGGATTTATGTGAAAGTCTCTACCCTACGGTATCAGCTGTTCATTTTCCTATCAGTGATATGGCAAGAGTCGCTGTACAAACGTTAATGGGTTTAATTAAAGACCAGCAATTACATACCAAGCCAGTATTTGAAGCGGAACTAAAACTTCGTAAAGCAGACCGAACACTTTCGTAACTCTATTTCTAACTCTAATCTTTGCAAGTTTGTTGATGGCATGCACAGAGCTGCTTTATTCACTCCCCTTATTGGTGAATTCATTTATAAAATCTAATAGTATTAGATGCTTATCATCAAACTCTTATCAGCAGTGGAACAGTGGCAGCAATTAAACTTACAGTGGATCGTATTCAGCCCGGGTTACATATCCGTCTTCCGCTAAAGTGGAACGATCACCCGTTTCTACTCAACAGCTTCAAAATTAAAGACCAAGAACAAGTGGAGATGATCCGTCATCTTGGCGTGAAGTTCGTATATTTTAGTCCTGATCAAAGCGATGCCTCCCCTTTACCGGCGAATCAACCTCAAGCAGAAATAAAGCAAGACCATGCGTTAGATCTTGAAGCGCAAAAACTATGGCAAGAAAAACAAAAGCGAATTGAAAAGCTGAGTGCTTATCGTCGTCGCGTCATCCAATGTGAAAAAGAATTCGAACGCTCGCTTGCTCGCATGCGTTCAGTTATGACCAAGATTCGCAACCGTCCTACTGATGCAGTAGGGGAAGCGAAGCAACTCATCGATGATATCGTTGAGAAGTTAATGTGTGATGACAATGTGACTCTTCATTTGATGAGCGGAAAGAATGAATTTGAAGGTATCTATTTCCACTCTCTTAACGTTGCTGTTATTGCGATGATGATTGGGCGAGCTAAGGGTTAATCTGCAGAGCAACTCAAAGCGCTTTCTTTTGCGGCTTTGTTCCATGATATGGGCAAAATCAAAATTCCAACAGCCATATTAAGGAAGCAAGTTCCCCTCAGTGAACCTGAAAGCAACTATCTAAAGCTGCACACCAAGTATGGCTTAGATATGGCTAATCAGATTGAAGGCTTTCCAGAAAGTGCAAAGACGGTAATAGTACAGCATCACGAGCTTCGTGATGGCTCAGGTTACCCTGAAGGTCTAAAAGGAGATGAGATTGATGAACTTGCACAAGTGATTATTGTAGCTAAGGCTTTTGATAATCTGTGCCATACCCCGGTTCCTGCTGAGCAAAAAATCCCATATACGGCACTTTCCCACTTATATAAGAACTGCAAACACCTATATAAAGAAGAGAACCTTAATATCTTAATTAAGTTTATGGGGGTGTTCCCTCCAGGGACTGTGGTTCAGCTTTCTAATAATATGGTGGGTTTGGTTATCTCAGTGAATGCATCTCATCTATTGTTTCCGAATGTACTGGTCTACGATCCAGAGGTTCCAAGAACTCAAGCGCCAATTATTGACCTTGCATCAAAGGATATAAAAATAGTTAATGCGATTCATCCATCTAAATTGCCGGAAAAAATCAAAGAGTACCTCAATCCGCGTTCACGCATTTCTTACTTCTTCGATAGTGATGAGTAGTTATCCACAGCTTTTTGTGGGTAAATTGTAGAGATCCTGAGTTTTATTACTGGGTAATTTTAAGGTTGGATGGAAAGTATCCATTTGGCATGTTTTTTTAGAAAAAATGCATTTTTAGTATTGCCAAAGAAAATCTTCTCCCTATAATGCGCATCCATCGACACGGCAGACGCCATAAGGCTTCAGCAGAGTCGGAGAGGTAAAAAGCTTCTACGAAAAATTAGTTGAAAAAGTGTTTGACACTCTCAATTATCTCGTTAGAATGCACCTCCGCTTTGAGAGAAAAACTTCTTGATAAGCAAGCTCTTTAAAAATATAGACCTATCAATCTGTGTGGGCACTCGTTGATGATAATCCAATTAGAAGCTTCGGCTTCAAATTAGGTTTCAATGAAACGAAGTGACCATTGAATCGAAAGATTCAGCACAGTCAATTCAAACATTACTTATGTAATGTTCAGTATTCATTGAGCCGAACAAAATCTTAAATTGAAGAGTTTGATCATGGCTCAGATTGAACGCTGGCGGCAGGCCTAACACATGCAAGTCGAGCGGAAACGAGTTATCTGAACCTTCGGGGAACGATAACGGCGTCGAGCGGCGGACGGGTGAGTAATGCCTAGGAAATTGCCCTGATGTGGGGGATAACCATTGGAAACGATGGCTAATACCGCATAACGCCTACGGGCCAAAGAGGGGGACCTTCGGGCCTCTCGCGTCAGGATATGCCTAGGTGGGATTAGCTAGTTGGTGAGGTAAGGGCTCACCAAGGCGACGATCCCTAGCTGGTCTGAGAGGATGATCAGCCACACTGGAACTGAGACACGGTCCAGACTCCTACGGGAGGCAGCAGTGGGGAATATTGCACAATGGGCGCAAGCCTGATGCAGCCATGCCGCGTGTGTGAAGAAGGCCTTCGGGTTGTAAAGCACTTTCAGTCGTGAGGAAGGTAGTGCAGTTAATAGCTGCATTATTTGACGTTAGCGACAGAAGAAGCACCGGCTAACTCCGTGCCAGCAGCCGCGGTAATACGGAGGGTGCGAGCGTTAATCGGAATTACTGGGCGTAAAGCGCATGCAGGTGGTTTGTTAAGTCAGATGTGAAAGCCCGGGGCTCAACCTCGGAATTGCATTTGAAACTGGCAGACTAGAGTACTGTAGAGGGGGGTAGAATTTCAGGTGTAGCGGTGAAATGCGTAGAGATCTGAAGGAATACCGGTGGCGAAGGCGGCCCCCTGGACAGATACTGACACTCAGATGCGAAAGCGTGGGGAGCAAACAGGATTAGATACCCTGGTAGTCCACGCCGTAAACGATGTCTACTTGGAGGTTGTGGCCTTGAGCCGTGGCTTTCGGAGCTAACGCGTTAAGTAGACCGCCTGGGGAGTACGGTCGCAAGATTAAAACTCAAATGAATTGACGGGGGCCCGCACAAGCGGTGGAGCATGTGGTTTAATTCGATGCAACGCGAAGAACCTTACCTACTCTTGACATCCAGAGAACTTTCCAGAGATGGATTGGTGCCTTCGGGAACTCTGAGACAGGTGCTGCATGGCTGTCGTCAGCTCGTGTTGTGAAATGTTGGGTTAAGTCCCGCAACGAGCGCAACCCTTATCCTTGTTTGCCAGCGAGTAATGTCGGGAACTCCAGGGAGACTGCCGGTGATAAACCGGAGGAAGGTGGGGACGACGTCAAGTCATCATGGCCCTTACGAGTAGGGCTACACACGTGCTACAATGGCGCATACAGAGGGCAGCCAACTTGCGAGAGTGAGCGAATCCCAAAAAGTGCGTCGTAGTCCGGATCGGAGTCTGCAACTCGACTCCGTGAAGTCGGAATCGCTAGTAATCGTGGATCAGAATGCCACGGTGAATACGTTCCCGGGCCTTGTACACACCGCCCGTCACACCATGGGAGTGGGCTGCAAAAGAAGTAGGTAGTTTAACCTTCGGGAGGACGCTTACCACTTTGTGGTTCATGACTGGGGTGAAGTCGTAACAAGGTAGCGCTAGGGGAACCTGGCGCTGGATCACCTCCTTACACGATGATTACTCACGATGAGTGTCCACACAGATTGATACGGTTTATACGAAAAAGAGACGATACTGGGTCTGTAGCTCAGGTGGTTAGAGCGTTCGCCTGATAAGCGAGAGGTCGGTGGTTCGAGTCCACTCAGACCCACCAATTCCCTTCCCAAGGAATTGGCATACAGTATCGACACCTTGATGGGGCTATAGCTCAGCTGGGAGAGCGCCTGCCTTGCACGCAGGAGGTCAGCAGTTCGATCCTGCTTAGCTCCACCATCTTTAAGCGCATTCGATGAGTGCTTTTAAAAATGGTTTTCATTAGAAAATCTAGCTCTTTAACAATTTGGAAAGCTGACAAAACAAACTTTTAAGTTTGTTTGTAAAGTTCTCAAAGTATTCTTAATTGAATACTCCAAACAACACATTCAAGTGTTCTTGGGTTTTGTTTTACTGTTTAAGTAAAACGAAACATATTTGAGTCCGGCAAAATCGAAAGCTATCTCGCTCATTCAAATAATGAGATAGCAACTTTGGTTGTTTAACTTCAATTCGAAACTCCTTCGGGTTGTATGGTTAAGTGACTAAGCGTACACGGTGGATGCCTTGGCAGTCAGAGGCGATGAAGGACGTATTAACTTGCGATAAGCCCAGATTAGGTAGTAAAAACCATTTGAGTCTGGGATTTCCGAATGGGGAAACCCACTAGCATAAGCTAGTATCGCTGCGTGAATACATAGCGCAGCGAGGCGAACCGGGGGAACTGAAACATCTAAGTACCCCGAGGAAAAGAAATCAACCGAGATTCCGAAAGTAGCGGCGAGCGAAATTGGACTAGCCCTTAAGCTTTTTATGCGTCAGGTGAAACTTCTGGAAAGTTGTGCGATACAGGGTGATAGCCCCGTAACC
The DNA here is from genome assembly GCF_002163755.1 of Vibrio campbellii CAIM 519 = NBRC 15631 = ATCC 25920. Taxonomy (NCBI): domain Bacteria; kingdom Pseudomonadati; phylum Pseudomonadota; class Gammaproteobacteria; order Vibrionales; family Vibrionaceae; genus Vibrio; species Vibrio campbellii. The sequence continues at coordinate 2,852,501 of NZ_CP015863.1, read as the reverse complement.
GGCAACGCATTTAAAGTGAAATCGAGTAGGGCGGGACACGTGATATCCTGTCTGAATATGGGGGGACCATCCTCCAAGGCTAAATACTACTGACTGACCGATAGTGAACCAGTACCGTGAGGGAAAGGCGAAAAGAACCCCTGTGAGGGGAGTGAAATAGAACCTGAAACCGTGTACGTACAAGCAGTAGGAGCACCTTCGTGGTGTGACTGCGTACCTTTTGTATAATGGGTCAGCGACTTATATTCAGTGGCAAGGTTAACCATCTAGGGGAGCCGTAGGGAAACCGAGTCTTAACTGGGCGTTCAGTCTCTGGATATAGACCCGAAACCAGGTGATCTAGCCATGGGCAGGTTGAAGGTTGAGTAACATCAACTGGAGGACCGAACCGACTAATGTTGAAAAATTAGCGGATGACTTGTGGCTAGGGGTGAAAGGCCAATCAAACCTGGAGATAGCTGGTTCTCCCCGAAAGCTATTTAGGTAGCGCCTCGGACGAATACTACTGGGGGTAGAGCACTGTTAAGGCTAGGGGGTCATCCCGACTTACCAACCCTTTGCAAACTCCGAATACCAGTAAGTACTATCCGGGAGACACACGGCGGGTGCTAACGTCCGTCGTGGAGAGGGAAACAACCCAGACCGCCAGCTAAGGTCCCAAATTACTACTAAGTGGGAAACGATGTGGGAAGGCTCAGACAGCCAGGATGTTGGCTTAGAAGCAGCCATCATTTAAAGAAAGCGTAATAGCTCACTGGTCGAGTCGGCCTGCGCGGAAGATGTAACGGGGCTAAGTAGTAAACCGAAGCTGCGGCAATGCACTTTAGTGCATTGGGTAGGGGAGCGTTCTGTAAGCGGTTGAAGGTGTGTGGTAACGCATGCTGGACGTATCAGAAGTGCGAATGCTGACATGAGTAACGATAAAGGGGGTGAAAAACCCCCTCGCCGGAAGACCAAGGGTTCCTGTCCAACGTTAATCGGGGCAGGGTAAGTCGACCCCTAAGGCGAGGCCGAAAGGCGTAGTCGATGGGAAACGGGTTAATATTCCCGTACTTCTTACAATTGCGATGGGGGGACGGAGAAGGCTAGGTGGGCCTGGCGACGGTTGTCCAGGTTCAAGTGCGTAGGCTGAGAGATTAGGTAAATCCGGTTTCTCTTAAGGCTGAGACACGACGTCGAGCTACTACGGTAGTGAAGTCATTGATGCCATGCTTCCAGGAAAAGCCTCTAAGCTTCAGATTGTAAGGAATCGTACCCCAAACCGACACAGGTGGTCGGGTAGAGAATACCAAGGCGCTTGAGAGAACTCGGGTGAAGGAACTAGGCAAAATGGTACCGTAACTTCGGGAGAAGGTACGCTCTCGACGGTGAAGTCCCTCGCGGATGGAGCTATTGAGAGTCGCAGATACCAGGTGGCTGCAACTGTTTATTAAAAACACAGCACTGTGCAAAATCGTAAGATGACGTATACGGTGTGACGCCTGCCCGGTGCCGGAAGGTTAATTGATGGGGTTAGACTTCGGTCGAAGCTCTTGATCGAAGCCCCGGTAAACGGCGGCCGTAACTATAACGGTCCTAAGGTAGCGAAATTCCTTGTCGGGTAAGTTCCGACCTGCACGAATGGCGTAATGATGGCCACGCTGTCTCCACCCGAGACTCAGTGAAATTGAAATCGCTGTGAAGATGCAGTGTACCCGCGGCTAGACGGAAAGACCCCGTGAACCTTTACTACAGCTTGGCACTGAACATTGACCCTACATGTGTAGGATAGGTGGGAGGCTTTGAAACTAGTACGCCAGTATTAGTGGAGCCGTCCTTGAAATACCACCCTTGTAGTGTTGATGTTCTAACGTCGACCCCTTATCGGGGTTGCGGACAGTGCCTGGTGGGTAGTTTGACTGGGGCGGTCTCCTCCCAAAGCGTAACGGAGGAGCACGAAGGTGGGCTAATCACGGTTGGACATCGTGAGGTTAGTGCAATGGCATAAGCCCGCTTGACTGCGAGAATGACAATTCGAGCAGGTGCGAAAGCAGGTCATAGTGATCCGGTGGTTCTGAATGGAAGGGCCATCGCTCAACGGATAAAAGGTACTCCGGGGATAACAGGCTGATACCGCCCAAGAGTTCATATCGACGGCGGTGTTTGGCACCTCGATGTCGGCTCATCACATCCTGGGGCTGAAGTCGGTCCCAAGGGTATGGCTGTTCGCCATTTAAAGTGGTACGCGAGCTGGGTTTAGAACGTCGTGAGACAGTTCGGTCCCTATCTGCCGTGGGCGTTGGAAGATTGAAGGGGGCTGCTCCTAGTACGAGAGGACCGGAGTGGACGAACCTCTGGTGTTCGGGTTGTGTCGCCAGACGCATTGCCCGGTAGCTAAGTTCGGAATCGATAACCGCTGAAAGCATCTAAGCGGGAAGCGAGCCCTGAGATGAGTCTTCCCTGATACTTTAAGTATCCTAAAGGGTTGTTCGAGACTAGAACGTTGATAGGCAGGGTGTGTAAGCGTTGTGAGGCGTTGAGCTAACCTGTACTAATTGCCCGTGAGGCTTAACCATACAACACCCAAGGGGTTTTGATGGACTCAAAGCAAGAACGAATTGAATGTGTATAAATAGAACTTAAAATCAGCTTTCCGAATTAAAGAATTTGCTTGGCGACCATAGCGATTTGGACCCACCTGACTTCCATTCCGAACTCAGAAGTGAAACGAATTAGCGCCGATGGTAGTGTGGGGCTTCCCCATGTGAGAGTAGGACATCGCCAGGCTTTAAATTTAGTTTTTACCTTTCTAAGAAGGTGAAGACAAAAGTTAAGAGAGCCCGTTTGAAAAAGCGGGCTTTTTTAGTCCTCAAGGACACAGATAATGTGCTGATATGGCTCAGTCGGTAGAGCGCATCCTTGGTAAGGATGAGGTCCCCAGTTCGATTCTGGGTATCAGCACCATTTACTGTTTGTTTTACGCTTTAAGTTAAAGCTTAAAACAAAACGTAAAGAATTTTGCTTGGCGACCATAGCGCTTTGGACCCACCTGACTTCCATTCCGAACTCAGAAGTGAAACGAAGTAGCGTCGATGGTAGTGTGGGGCTTCCCCATGTGAGAGTAGAACATCGCCAGGTTCTTATTTAGACTCCAGAGTCTAACCAGTGCGGAGCGGTAGTTCAGTTGGTTAGAATACCGGCCTGTCACGCCGGGGGTCGCGGGTTCGAGTCCCGTCCGCTCCGCCACTTATTCAGACAAAGCCCTAGCAGAAATGCTAGGGCTTTTTCGTTTGCGCTATTATTTTGGTCTACGGCCAACGAGTCCCGCTCGTGTGCGAGTCCAATTGCGTGCAAGCCCAGCCGCTCCGCCACTTATTTAGAAACCCAGTCTCCGGACTGGGTTTTGTCGTTTTAGAGAACATGATTTTCTCTTGTTGGAAATTAAGTCTCACAAGGCTTTGTCTGTAGTCTACAAGCTTAACCATTTATTCAGATAAGGCTCTGTATACGCATTCCAGCCTTTTGAACAGCTACTCCGTCATTTTGGTTACCTTCTTCAATAGTAGCTATCTCAGTTGGCGTTCTCTTATCGGCGTCACCAGTTAACCCAACTGGGTCATAACTTCTCATATTTACGCTGAAGAAAACTTTGTTTGCTTTACTCTTATTTGTCAGAAGGATTAACCTAGTAAAGGTTCTTATGGGAGTACAACCTAGTGATGCAGCAGATAAAAAGTGAAACGCTAAGAGTCTTATTCGAAAGCCTGTCTTCTCAAGATGGGATTGCCGTTATTAATCCTGCGACTGAGCAAGAACTGATTCGCTTAAAGCCTAGCTCTTTGGATGAGTTAGACGTGCAAATAGAAGCGTGTAAATCGGCTCAGCTCGACTGGGCAAAACTCAGCGCTAAAGCACGCTCCGCTTCCTTGAAAAAGTGGTTCCAATTGCTTGTAGAGCATACGGAAGACATCGCGAACATCATTACTTTAGAACAAGGTAAACCTCTTACTGAAAGCCGTGGAGAAGTCGCATACGGCGCATCTTTTGTTGAATGGTTCGCAGAAGAGGCTAAGCGTGCCTATGGTGAGGTTATTCCTGCTCCTTCGGTAGATAGACGTCTCTCTACCATCAAACAGCCTGTCGGCGTGTGTGCGGCGATTACGCCATGGAACTTCCCTATTGCAATGATCACACGAAAAGCGGCGCCTGCTTTGTCTGCGGGGTGTGGGATGATCATTAAGCCTTCTGAATTAACACCTTTAACTGCGCTGGCTGTGGTGGAGCTTGCTCACCAGGCTGGTATCCCTAAAGCTCTATTGTCTACTGTTGTTTCTGAACAGGCTGCAGAGTTTGGTGTCGTTTTGAGTACCGATCCTCGTATTAAGAAGATCTCTTTCACTGGTTCTACACGTGTCGGTAAGATCTTAATGAAGCAGGCAAGTGATACGGTTAAAGCCGCTTCTATGGAATTGGGTGGTAACGCACCTTTTATTGTTTTTGACGATGCAGATTTAGAAGCAGCAGCGAATGGCTTGATTGCGTCTAAGTTTCGTAATGCCGGACAAACCTGTGTGTGTACCAACCGCTTGTATGTGCATCAGAGCGTGAAAGAGGCGTTCTTAACTAAGCTTCTTGATAAAGTGGGAAGCCTAACGGTCGGCAATGGTCTTGAGGAAAATACAACCCTTGGTCCTGTGATCACAATGGCTTCTAAGCATCGTCTAGAGGCAGTGATCGATCAGGCAGTACAAGAAGGAGCAACGATGCTTAACCAGCCTCAAAAATGCTCTGGGCGCTTTATGGAGCCTGTTATCTTAGATAATGTGGAACAGGGCATGGCGATCGTGCAACAAGAGCTGTTTGGCCCAGTTCTGCCAGTTATTAGTTTTGATGCCGATGAACAAGTGCTCTCGATGGCGAACGACACAGAATATGGTTTAGCTTGTTACTTCTACACCGACAGCTTGAAGCGCATCATCAAATTTAGTGAAGGTTTGGAATATGGCATGGTGGGGGTAAATGAAGGAATTATCTCTACGGAAGTGGCCCCCTTTGGTGGGATCAAAGAATCAGGCATTGGTCGTGAAGGGGCTAAACAAGGCATGGATGAGTATCTAGAGACGAAGTACATCTGCCTTGGTGGTTTGAGCTAGCCTTCTGTCTAGAGACGATACAAAAGAGAAAGCTAGGTATATCACCTGGCTTTTTTGTTTATTGAGATAAAGTGGGATGAAGAGGGGAGCTGCGAGTTTTCTTCAGATGCAAAAAAACCGCATCAAGTGATGCGGCTTCTTCTAATTTGGCTCCTCCTACTGGACTTGAACCAGTGACCTGCGGATTAACAGTCCGTCGCTCTACCAACTGAGCTAAGGAGGAATTATCTTGTTTAAGAATAAATGGTGCCGACTACCGGAATCGAACTGGTGACCTACTGATTACAAGTCAGTTGCTCTACCTACTGAGCTAAGTCGGCACATTTTCGTTAATAAGTAATCGACTTACTAACAGAAATATGGCTCCTCCTACTGGACTTGAACCAGTGACCTGCGGATTAACAGTCCGTCGCTCTACCAACTGAGCTAAGGAGGAATTATCTTGTTTAAGAATAAATGGTGCCGACTACCGGAATCGAACTGGTGACCTACTGATTACAAGTCAGTTGCTCTACCTACTGAGCTAAGTCGGCGTACCGTTATTCTTTCTATTGTTCGTGTTAGACACCAACAATTTTAAATTGTGGTGCCCGGAGGCGGAATCGAACCACCGACACGAGGATTTTCAATCCTCTGCTCTACCGACTGAGCTATCCGGGCGACGAGGTGTATTAAAAGGCTTTTCGGCTTTCAGGTCAACAATAAAATTAAAATAAAATATCGTTTGATGAATTTGTGCTCGGAGTGGGCTGTTTTTATGCATTTTGAGCAGCAATGCGCCATGTTTTAAGCGCTGTTTTAATAATGATAGGGCGCTCACCTTCAGAATAAAGGCGATAAAAACAAAAAAGCACGTCTGAAAACGTGCTTTTTATTGAACAATTGACTTTAAACTAGTGCTTTACTGAGAACTTGTTCACCCAACCTTCAAGTTCATCCGCTAAAGATGCCAATGTTTGCGTGCTTGATTGACTCTCTGTTACTACCGCATTTAGCTGACTACCACTTTCTTCAATCAGGTTAATGCGGTGTGCAATGTCATCACTCACTTGCGTTTGTTCCGCTGCAGCCGTAGCAATTTGTTGACTCATGGCTGTAATAGACTCTAGAGCTGTAACTATTTGTTGTAGCGCTTCTGAGGCGTTCATAGACTCAGTTACCGTGCTTTCACTGGTTTCGGCACAGATTTCCATTGTATGGATAGCATTGCGCGAACCTTCTTGAAGGTTAGAGATCATCTGTTGAATCTCTTTTGTGCTGTCTTGTGTGCGTCCTGCTAGGTTTCGCACCTCATCTGCTACTACCGCAAAGCCTCGACCTTGTTCACCTGCACGAGCTGCTTCAATGGCGGCATTCAACGCCAGTAGGTTAGTTTGCTCAGCAATATCGCCGATTACGTCGAGAACTTTCACGATGCTATTTACATCTTGGTCAAGATCCGCAACCGCTTTGCTGGCCGTATTTAGCTGAGTAGCCAAGCCTTGAATATTATCTACCGTACTATGGATCAATGATTGCGTGTGTTGGCTTTGTTTGTCTGCTTCATCGGTGTTATGTGCAGTGTCACTTGCCGAGCTTGCAACATGGTTAGCTGAAGAAGCCATTTCTGTCATCGCTGTTGCGATCATTGCCGTCGACTGCTGCTGAGACATGGTTAGATCAGCGATCGAATTAGAGCGAGACTCTACGGCTGATAGCTCTGAACGTAATGCGCGCATTGATTCGTCTAGGTTCGTTACCATCTTAGCCAGAGATTGACTCATCTCTTGCACTGCGCCATAGATGCTGTCTTTAGGGGCTGTGTGTTCAAAGCTGGCTTGGATATCTCCCTGAGCAACGGCTTGAACCGCTTCACGTACGTCATTTGGCTCGCCGCCGAGTAGATTAAGCATTTTACGGATAGAGATAATTAGGCCGCTTAGAATCGCGCCTGCAATCGCTAAACACAGTGCCAGCTGCCAGTGCGCCGTTGACCAGAAGCGAGCATTGACTTCATTAAACCCGATACCAGTGCCTACCACCCAGTTCCAATGTGGTGTTTTCTCTGCGATAGAGTGCTTTTCTTCGACCGTTCCATCTGGTTGTTTCTGTGTCCAGGTGTATTCAACGATTTGACCTGTCTTACGGCCCAGTACATCCAAAATCAATTGGCCGACACTGTTGCCATCACCATCGCGGAAATCGTGGAAACTGGTACCGTGCAGTTGCGGATCAAGCGGTGCCGCCACGAAAATCATGTTCTCGTCTGCAACATAAACGTATTCGTTGTCTTTGTAGATATTGTTACGAAGTAGGCGGGTCGCCAGCGCTTTGGCTTCATCTTCTGGCATCTTGCCTTCCACGGCCATTTGTTCAACTTCAGTCAGAATGCTGTAGGCACTCTTAAATAGCTCAGTAACTCGAGCTTTGTTATCAAGATTACTTGCTACGCGCAGTGTCCATAGACCTGTCGCGGTTAGAGCAAGCAGGGCAACCAATATGATTGCAGATAATAAATAGGCTTGAGTTTTTAATTTCATAGTTAGCTCACAAGGCGTGTTACGTACTATGCAATGCATAGCTTATTAGGGGGCGTAATAATAAATTCATCATATTGAACTTGTATACAAGCGCCTATGCGGTCGTGCTGAAACTATGATTTAGATTAAATTTTTAGCGTGAAATAAGTGTTTTTTATCAATGGTGTCTGAGTTTATAACGAAGTTTCGAGAGGGGATTGATAGTAAAGGAAGGGAGGGAAGTGAAAGTAGAGGGAGATTTTAGAATTGCAGATAAGAAAAAAGCCAAGTCCGAAGACTTGGCTTTCAAAGTTGGCTCCTCCTACTGGACTTGAACCAGTGACCTGCGGATTAACAGTCCGTCGCTCTACCAACTGAGCTAAGGAGGAACTATTCTGTTTGTGTCTTGCTTTAAGCAAGTGCACCAAATATGGTGCCTCGAGGCGGAATCGAACCACCGACACGAGGATTTTCAATCCTCTGCTCTACCGACTGAGCTATCGAGGCAAAAGAATGGTGCCGACTACCGGAATCGAACTGGTGACCTACTGATTACAAGTCAGTTGCTCTACCTACTGAGCTAAGTCGGCGTACCGTTTTCTTTTTTGAAGAGTAAACTCTTCTTTTTTAGAATCTCATTTACATGAAACTCTAGAATTTGGCTCCTCCTACTGGACTTGAACCAGTGACCTGCGGATTAACAGTCCGTCGCTCTACCAACTGAGCTAAGGAGGAACTATTCTGTTTTGTGTCTTACTCTAAGCAAGCGCACCAAATATGGTGCCTCGAGGCGGAATCGAACCACCGACACGAGGATTTTCAATCCTCTGCTCTACCGACTGAGCTATCGAGGCAAAAGAATGGTGCCGACTACCGGAATCGAACTGGTGACCTACTGATTACAAGTCAGTTGCTCTACCTACTGAGCTAAGTCGGCGTACCGTTTTCTTTTTAACTGTTCGTGCTAAGCACCAACAATTTTAAATTGTGGTGCCCGGAGGCGGAATCGAACCACCGACACGAGGATTTTCAATCCTCTGCTCTACCGACTGAGCTATCCGGGCAACGGAGCGCTATTAAACGGATTTTCCTGCTTTGCGTCAACCACTTTTTTTAAATAATTTCAAAAAAGTGGTTGTTCGAACGCTTTTTATTCAACTGTCGGAAAAAAGTTTACCCTGCGTTAAATTCCTTTTTGAAATTTGTAACTTTTTCTAGGTAACGACGTGCTTCTGCGTTCGGGTGTTTCTTGGTTAGTGCCCAATAAACTTGGTTTGGCTGCAAAGAATTTAAATCTTGCATCGCACGTTTGCGATCAGTTCGATGGAAAGTGTTTAAAACACCACCAGTTCCGCCGTTGTAAGCAGAAATCATGCTGTACTCCAACGAGGTTGGGTGCTGTACATCTTTCAAATAACGGTTTTTAAGGATGTAAAAGTAAGCCGTTCCAGTATCAATGTTATTTTCTGGATTAAACAAATATTCAGGGCTTGGTTGCCCAGAACGGTTCTTCACCAGCTTGAATACATCACGGCCAGCTGTTTTCGGCACAACCTGCATCAATCCATACGCATTAGCCCAGCTTACTGCGTATGGGTTAAAGCTACTTTCGGTTTTGATGATGGCATAAATCAAATCTTCAGGGATGTCGTATTTCTTCGAGGCACGACGCACAATGTCTGCGTATTGGTAACTACGCTGTGAGAAGTGGTCTTCTACCATTGGGATTTCCACGTAATACGCTTTCTTAAAGTCGACATCTTTGGTTTTAACTTGATTAGCAATCAAGTAATCGGCAAAGCGATTCGCGCGCCATGACCATTGAATGGGCTTTTTGTCTTGATCGACAACTTGATTGTAAAGAAAGGGCTGGCCTTCCAATTTAATCTCTTTAGAAGAGAACAAGTCGACACTAGCCGGATCATCTGGCGTTAAAAGTGTGGTGATAATGGCGTTCTTAAGGTGTTTTTGTGGCTCTGTTGGAGAAACCGTTTCGATGGTAATCACACCTTTTTGGAAGTCGACTTCTGCACGACTCAAGTAGTTATCGATGTATTTTACGTAATTGCTTTTACCTGCGACTTTAACTTCACGTTGGCCCCAGCGCTTTTTAATGTTGCCAGAGAAGCTGCTGATCAGTGCATCGAGAGCATCGGTGTCTTTTTCAAACTGTCCCGGCAGTTCTGCTAGGTTGTTGGCAAAACGGTTGGTTGGCTCGTAATTGACGTCGTAAATTTGCTCGACGAATTCGCGGCTACAACCTGCCATTAAGAGTGCGGTAGCAATAAAGGCAATTTTTTTCATAACTATTGAGATGGCTTTGTGGGCTCTAATATAAAAATGACACCACAAGGCTGGTTGTGATGTCATTGTTTTAAAGCAAGTTTGCTTTATTCGCTTGGCGGCGTGTAGCCTTCGATGTGAACATCTTTACCTTCGAACAAGAAATTCACCATTTCGGTCTCAAGTTGTTTGCGATGTTCAGGATCCATCATGTTGAGCTTCTTCTCGTTGATCAACATAGTTTGTTTGTGCTGCCACTGAGCCCAAGCTTCTTTCGAGATGTTATCGAAAATGCGTTTACCTAGTTCACCTGGGTAAAGTTGAAAGTCTAGACCTTCGCCTTCTTTCTTTAGTCGAGCACAAAAAACAGTGCGGCTCATAATGACTCCTTGCAATTAATTAACGAAGTTCGTGGGGTAGTGCTTCCAGTAGTAGTTTTACTGGTGCAGCTAAACCGACTTCTTCAGGTTTAGATAAGTTATACCAAAGACCTTTGTTACCTTCCATCACCACATTGGGTTGCTTTGACAGGTCAATCAAAATCGGTGTGATATCGAGATGGTAATGGCTGAATGTATGACGAAACGTAATCAGAGTTTCTCGATGTCTAATATCGTTGGCTTGAATACCACGTTGTTCCAGTAGTAACTCAATATCGCTCTCTACATCAATATGCTCGGTTTGCGGGAAGCAAAATAGCCCGCCCCAAATACCTGTCTGCGGTCTTTGTTCTAGCCACACTTCGTGACTATCACCATTTTTGTGGTGCAGCATAACGAAACGTGTCTGCTTAACCGGCTTGTCTTTTTTCGGCTTCTTACCTGGGTAATCAAGCACATTACCTTGTTTCTTTGCTACACAAAGTTCGTTGACCGGACACAAGGTGCATTTAGGCTTACTGCGGGTACACATCATGGCACCCATATCCATCATGGCTTGGTTGTACTTGTCGACGTCTGTTTGTGGCGTGTGCGTTTCTGCGATCTCCCACAATTGATTTTCGACTTTTTTTTGTCCCGGCCATCCATCCACGGCAAAACAGCGTGAAAGTGTGCGCTTTACGTTACCGTCTAATATCGCATGTGGCTGTTTATAGACAGACGAAAGAACCGCAGCGGCGGTGGAGCGACCAATCCCCGGTAGGGCATTCATCTGCTCTAGGTCTAGAGGAAACTCACCATTGTATTTATGGGCGACCTCTTTTGCGGCTTTATGAAGGTTACGAGCACGTGCGTAATAACCTAAGCCGGTCCAAAGGTGCAACACTTCATCTTGCTCAGCATTGGCAAGATCGACCACGGTCGGGAAGCGCTCCAGAAAGCGTTGGTAATAAGGAATAACCGTAGTGACCTGAGTTTGCTGAAGCATGATTTCAGACAACCAGACACTATAAGCGGTCTTGTTTTGTTGCCACGGAAGATCTTTTCTTCCATATGCGTCATACCATTCTAAGATGGCACTGGCGAAAGGTGTCACGACTTGCTCTGTATTCTATTATTGGTTAGGAGCAAAATTGCACCACAGATTGTGGTGTAAGTACAACAGATAAACTGTGGGGATATTGTGTCTGGTTTGTTTGCTTTTGGGCTGCCATAGTCCGATAGCTCAACAAATACTTGCACCTAAGTGAATTCTTTGGATAATCCCCGCTTTGATTAATCAATGTGCAGGCAAAATCAATGAGTGAAGTAACCACTAACGAATACAACGAAGACGGTAAAATGATCCGTAAAATCCGCAGTTTCGTGCGTCGCGAAGGTCGTCTAACTAAGGGCCAAGAAAATGCGATGAACGAGTGCTGGCCAACAATGGGTATCGACTACAAAGCAGAAATTCTTGATTGGAAAGAAGTGTTTGGCAACGATAACCCAGTAGTGCTTGAGATCGGCTTTGGTATGGGTGCTTCATTGGTTGAAATGGCAAAGAACGCGCCAGAGAAAAATTTCATCGGTATCGAAGTTCATAGCCCAGGCGTTGGTGCTTGTCTTGCAGATGCTCGCGAAGCGGGTATCACGAACCTACGTGTAATGTGTCACGATGCGGTAGAAGTATTCGAACACATGATCCCGAATGGCAGCCTAGCAACGCTACAACTGTTCTTCCCAGATCCATGGCACAAAAAGCGTCACCACAAGCGTCGTATCGTACAGCTTGAGTTCGCTGAAATGGTTCGTCAGAAGCTTATCCTTAATGAAGGTGTCTTCCACATGGCGACAGACTGGGAAAACTACGCTGAGCACATGATTGAAATCATGAACCAAGCACCTGGTTTCGAAAACATCGCTGAAGAAGGCGACTTCATTCCTCGTCCAGAAGAGCGTCCACTGACTAAATTTGAAGCTCGCGGTCACCGTCTAGGCCACGGTGTGTGGGATATCAAATTCAAGCGTACTGCTTAAGGAGCCAGTAGATGTACCACTACGCGATATTAGCGAATCCGGGTCATAACCGTATTTACTTTGATAGCGCAATGACGATTGCATGTTCTGAGCTGAAAGCGATTTTAGCGTCGGAAGGTGTTGAAGTAACTGAAATTGGCAACAAAGACGTGGGTCTTCCTGCTGCACTTGTGTTCTCTTGCGAAACCGAACTAAGTGAAGCACAGGCCGGCAAGATTGCTGCGTCATCTATCTACTACGCGCTATTTGAAGTGCGTGAAGATGGCTTATTACGTCCAATTCAGGCGCCTGCATTCAATACTTTCCCTGAGAGCATGAGTCAGATCCTGCGTTACACAGGTAAAACAAACGAGCAGTTTACGCGTTTGATGGTGAACCTAGGCGTCAGTGCTGCCAACACGGGTAGTGCGCAATTGACGCTGATGGATCCTATGTGTGGTAAAGGTACAACACTGTTTGAAGGTTTGATCCACGGCTTGAACGTTGTGGGTGTTGAGATCAACCAGAAATGGGTTCAAGAGATCCAAACCTTCATCGTTAAGTTTATGAAGAACGGTCGCTTTAAGCACAAAGTGAGCAAAGAAAAGCGCACTTCTGGTGGTAAAAAAGTGGCAGATGGCTTCGTGGTTGAGGCAGCAGCGGACAAAGACGATTACAACAAAGGTAATCTTCAAACAATGAAGCTGTACTCATCAGATACGCGTATTGCAGACCAAGTTGTGAAGAAGAACTCAGTAGATGTGATGGTGTCTGACTTGCCTTACGGCGTGCAGCACGGCAGCAAAAATGCCAAAGACAGCAAACTGAACCGCAGCCCACTGGAGCTTCTAAAAGAGGCTCTGCCTGCATGGAAAGTGGTGCTGAAGAAGCAAGGTTCTGTGGTGCTGTCTTTCAACGAATTCACCTTGAAGTGGAAAGACGTGGCGGCATTATTTGAAGAGCAAGGGTGGAAGGTACTTTCAGAAGAGCCTTACATCGGTTATCTTCACCGTGTTGATCAATCCATCAACCGCAACATCATTGTGGCAATAAAACCATAATCGACTTGAGTCGAGTAAATTCCATGGAAAAGCCAACGTCCGCGTTGGCTTTTTTTACCTCTGAACTCAGCTATTTGGGTTCTTGTGACAAGAAGGTAGCAGATGAAACCTACAGCGCAAATTTTGACAGACATTCTGGCGGAAGTTCGCCCATTAATTGGCCAAGGCAAAGTGGCCGACTACATTCCCGCATTGGCAAAAGTACCCAATACTAAGCTGGGTATCGCGGTATACACCAATGAAGGTGAAGTGATTAAAGCGGGCGATGCAGAAGAGTCGTTTTCGATTCAGTCGATCTCAAAAGCGTTGAGCCTGACTCTGGCAATGTGCTTGTACAAGCAAGAAGAGATCTGGTGTCGTGTAGGTAAAGAGCCTTCTGGTCAGGCGTTTAACTCGATGATCCAGTTAGAGATGGAGCAGGGCATTCCACGTAACCCGTTCATTAACGCCGGTGCTATTGTGGTAGCTGATTTGCTGCAAAGCCGTCTCTCTGCGCCGCGTCAGCGTCTATTGGAATTTGCTCGTCAGCTATCTGGTGACACTCATATTGTGTACGACAAAGTGGTTGCCGCGTCTGAAATGATGCATGGCGACCGCAACGCTGCGATTGCGTACTTGATGCGTTCATTTGGTAACTTCGAGAACGAGGTTATCCCCGTTCTGCAAAACTACTTTCATGCTTGTGCGTTGAAGATGAGCTGTGTCGATCTGGCGAAGACCTTTAGCTACTTAGCCAATAAAGGCACGTCGGTACAAACGGGTAAGCCTGTCGTGTCACCAACGCAAACCAAGCAGTTGAATGCATTGCTAGCAACTTGTGGCTTGTACGATGGTGCTGGTGAATTTGCTTACCGCGTTGGTATGCCGGGTAAGTCTGGTGTTGGCGGTGGCATCATCGCTGTCGTTCCGGGTGAAATGACGATTGCTGTTTGGTCTCCAGAGCTTGATGCATCTGGTAACTCACTCGCTGGTACTAAAGCGCTTGAGCTGCTTGCCGAGCGCATTGGTCGTTCGATTTTTTAAAAGCGCTTTGCACTTGGATATGGGAACGGACTTCGTCCTTGTGGATTCGGGACTTAGGAACGCTTCGCTTTAGATAAGTGTTGTTACGAATAAAAGAAAGGGTTGGCGTTTGAGCGCCAACCCTTTTAGTTTCTGCCTAGGTAAATGTAGCCATACATTCTGTTTCTCGAAGGACCCAGTCCGTTTCCGAATCTCGATTCCCTTTCTTATTCCTCTTCCGCCATAAAGGCTTCGAGCAAATCATTGAGGAACAGCTTACCTTTCTCGGTAATTTGCCAGTGAGTCTCGGTTTCACTCAGGTAACCCATCTCAAGCGCCCAATCGATAGTCTCTTGAATTGAGCTCAACGGCAGACCTGTCGTATCGATGTAGTCTTGTTTCGGGCACGCCTCCATTAAGCGGAAGCGGTTCATAAAGAACTCAAACGGACGATCTTCATCAGCCACAAGCTGTTCACTATCCAAGTACGGCTTCACCATGTTTTGGTATGCCATCAGATAGCCACGTGGGTGCTTGACCTTAGTGGTACGGACGATGTGACCATCAGCAAAGCTCAGCTTACCGTGTGAGCCGCAACCAATGCCAAGGTAGTCACCAAAGCGCCAATAGTTCAGGTTGTGCTGACACTGATAGCCCGGCTTGCTGTAACCTGAAATCTCGTATTGCACGTAACCTGCTGCTGCCAGCTTCTCATGTCCTTGTTCGAAGATATCCCACAAGTCATCGTCATCTGGCAGAGTCGGTGGCTTGTAGTAGAACATGGTGTTTGGTTCGATGGTCAGCTGATACCAAGAGAGGTGCGGCGGCGCCAACTCAATCGCTTTATCCAAATCTGCCAAGGCTTGTTCGATGCTTTGATCAGGTAAACCGTGCATGAGATCGAGGTTAAAGCTGTTCAAACCGATTTGGTGCGCCAGCTTAGCAGCATTGACGGCTTCGTCTTGACCGTGAATACGCCCCAAACGCTCCAGCTTCTGTTGTTCAAAGCTTTGCACGCCGATAGAGATTCGCGTTACACCAGCCTTGCGATAGCCAACAAAACGCTCTGCTTCAATGGTGCCTGGGTTAGCTTCCATGGTGATTTCGATTTCAGGCTTGAACGGAATACGCGCTTCAATACCTTTAAGTAGACGCTCGATGCCTTCTGCCGAAATCAAACTCGGCGTACCACCACCAATGAAGATTGAATGCAGTGGACGTGGCGCTTCGTTAAGACGGTATTTCTCAATGTCGGTATCCAAATCTTCAAGAAGGGCATTGATGTACTCTTCTTCTGGGATCTCGGCTTTGAGCGCGTGAGAGTTAAAGTCGCAATACGGGCACTTTTGTACACACCATGGGATGTGTACATACAAGCTCAGTGCAGGGGGCGTTAGCATGGTCTAATTCGCTCGTGATTACTGAGACACTTGCTCAGACAGTTGAGCAAACAACGATTTGAGTGCTTTACCGCGGTGAGACAGTTGTTTTTTACGTGCTGGCTCAAGTTCGGCAGACGCGCAGTTGTCTTCAGGTACGAAGAAGATTGGGTCGTAGCCAAAGCCATTTTCACCATGTGCTTCAGTTAGAATGCGACCTTCCCACTTACCGTGACAAACGATAGGGGTTGGATCGTTCTCGTGACGCATCAAAACCAATACACAGTGGAAACGAGCGGTGCGCTCTGTTTCTGGTACGCCTTCCATTGCTTTAAGTAGCTTCTCTAGGTTCTCTTGGTCAGAGGCCTTTTCACCCGCATAGCGTGCAGAGTAAATGCCCGGAGCGCCTTTCAAGAAATCAACTTCTAAGCCAGAGTCGTCCGCAATCGCAGGAAGACCCGTTTCTTGTGCTGCATGGCGAGCTTTGATGATCGCGTTTTCGATGAAAGTCGTGCCAGTTTCTGCTACTTCAGATACGTTGAATTCACTTTGCGCCAATACTTCAAAACCGAAGTCAGACAGCAGATCTGCCATCTCACGAACTTTGCCTTGGTTGCCTGTTGCTAGCACTATCTTTTTCATGGTCGTCTCTTTCTGTAGCGATAAAGGGAGAACGCAGTGTTCTCCCTGATTAAATTAGTTCTAGGGTTATGATGTTCTAAAAGCTTTTAGATCATCGCAACCTAATTACTCTTCGACATAAAATTTCTGGGTGAATTTAAGCTTACCTGAGCCTTTGTTTCCAGCTTTAACGTCAATATCGAAGGTAAAAGTTTCTTCGTTGGTGATACCGAGCTCAGCTAGGTAGTAAATCGCATCGCCTTCTTTCACTTCACGGAAGGTGAGCTTTTGCGTTTGACCGATAAGGTTCTTTGCCTGCCCACTGATTTCTGCTTCAACGGCTGGCTTACCCAGAGAGGCACTATCGATCACGCTGATGTTCAGTACTGCATTGTAGCCATTACGCTTGATGTCGTAGCTACGGGCGATCTTGGGAGTTAAAAAGGTTGAGTTAAACGCGATGTAGTGGACCTCGATGTCTTTCATGGTTTTGAACTGACCTGCCATGCTTGGTAAAGACAACAGGCTGATCAGTAGGGCGGTAATCCATTTGCTCATTATCACTTCCTCGAATCGGACACTTTATTATTGGTACGAATTTCGTAAATAAAAAGCCATCAAATGATGGCTTTAATTTCTGTAGGTATTTGCACTGGGGATTCTATCCGAATTTGTTTATGACGTCCCAGTTCACCTTTTTCTATGTGAACCAAACCTTTAGCAACTTTAAATTGTTTGGCTAAAAACTTGGTTAAGTGCGCATTCGCTTTACCATCGACAGGCGGCGCGGTGATGGCAATTTTGAGCTCTTCACCATGCAAGCCGACGATCTTGTCGCGGCTTGCTTTTGGTTGGATGTAGAGCCGAAGCACCACATCCTCGCCATCATGCCAAACTGCTTCTGACATTATAGTTGATACCAGATAGGACCAATCATGTCGCCCATTAGGAAGTTAGCGAATTGTAGGCCGATGAACAACACAAGCACGCTTAAATCGAAGCCACCCATTGCAGGAATGATGCGGCGGATTGGTGCTAGCATTGGTTCAGTTAGCTGGTGGAATACGTATTCGATAGGGCTGCGACCTTGGCTAACCCAGCTCAGGATTGCGCGGATCAGTAGTACCCAGAACAACAAGCCGCCAGCAGCCTTCATCAGAGACAATAAGCCTAGGAATAGGAAATCCATGCTGAATGAAACTGACCCGCTAGAAGCGATCAGGATCAGCGCAACAAACTTAAGCACACACAGTACGTAAGCGAACAGTACCGTCGCTAGGTCGATGCTGCCGATGGATGGGATCAAACGGCGCAGCGGTCCTACAACCGGTTGGGTTGCTTTGACGATAAACTGCGAGAATGGGTTGTAGAAATCTGCACGAGCAGCTTGCAACCAAATACGCAAAATCACGACCATGATGTACAGGTCAAATAGGGTTGAGATGAGAAAACTCATTGAATTCATAAGGTACCCTTAACAAGTAAGTGAGTGACACAGAGTGGGTATCACTCAAGTCATTAAAACAGTTTTTCCATTTCTTCAGCGCGAGCAACCGCAGCTTGCATTGCTTTCGCCACAATATCAGACAGTTGGTGCTCGTTGAACGTACGTAGTGCTTCTGCCGTTGTGCCGCCTTTTGATGTGACGTTCTCGCGCAGTGTAGAAAGCTCAGTTTGTGGGTTTTCTACCACCATACTTGCTGCACCAAGTGCGGATTGTTGCACTAGCGTGCGAGCCGTGTCTTTATCGAAACCTTGAGCAATCGCTTCTGCTTGCATCGCTTCCATAAACAGAAAGAAGTAAGCCGGTGCGCTGCCTGCCGCTGCAATTACGTTATTGATGCCAGATTCTTGTTCAACCCAGCATACCTTACCGCAGGCTTGCATTAGCTCTGCCGCGAAAGCTTTATCTTTTTCTTGCACATGTTCAGGCGCATAAAGACCACTCATGCCCAAACCAAGTTGCGATGGTGTATTTGGCATCACGCGAACCAAGTTGAGCTTAGTCGCTAGCATGCCATCCAAACGTGAACAGTTGATGCCCGCAGCGATGGAGATAACCAGTTTGTCACTGAAGTCGATAGATTGCAGTGGTTTACACACGTCTTCCATCATTTGTGGTTTCACAGACAATACCACAACATCCGCTTCTGTCGCGGCTGCGATGTTATCGCTGGTGGTACGGATGCCAAAGTCTTGCTCAAGAGGTTGGCGACGCGTCTCTGATGGGGCGGTTGCAATGATGTTCTGTGCTGGGTAGCCATTTGCTACAAGACCAGAAACAATCGCACGCACCATGTTTCCTGCGCCGATAAAGGCAATCTTTTTATGTTCCATATGTCTGATTTCCAAATATAAATTCTTACAATTTGTTGTGCGCTCATGTGTATAATTGCACCACTTTGCTATGACTGCCTAAAGAAAGGCGGTCAGACTCAAATTCACAGTGTCTAACAACGAGTCGCTTTTATTGCTGTTTGCTGTAGTCGCGCGCGCCAAAAATCGCCGTGCCGATGCGCACCATGGTGCTACCTGCTTCGATGGCTGCATCCATGTCACCGCTCATCCCCATGGACAGCGTGTCGACATCTGGGTATTGCTGAGCTAGTTTTTGCTTTAGCTCCTCAAGTTGTTTGAATGCGCGAAGTTGTGATTTGTAATCTGGCTCGTTGGCAGGAATCGACATCAACCCTCTTAACGTGAGGTTTGGCAGGCGAGAAATCAACTCAGCCAGCTCGAATATTTCTGCATCGGCGACGCCAGATTTTGATTCTTCACCACTGGTATTAACTTGAATCAGAACTTGTAGCGGTTTTAGCTCGCTTGGGCGTTGGTCATTGAGGCGCTGAGCGATCTTAGCGCGATCGATGGTGTGAACCCAATCGAAATGTTCAGCAACAGGGCGTGATTTATTGGATTGAATTGGACCAATGAAGTGCCATTCGATTCGATTATCTGGATAATGCTCGGCAAAGTGCTGAACTTTACTGACGCCCTCTTGGACGTAGTTTTCACCAAACGCCTCTTGGCCAGCTTGGTAAGCTTCGAGAATTGCCTCGACAGGTTTAGTTTTGCTTACTGCTAGAAGTTGCACTGACTCTGGAGAACGACCGCACTTTTGTTCGTCGTGTCGAATTTGAGAGGTGATATGTTCAATGTTTTGTTGAATACTACTCATAGCTGTACTTTAGACTTAAGGATTTTAAATGGATATCACTGAGTTACTGGATTTTAGTGTAAAACATAATGCTTCGGATCTACATCTTTCTGCAGGTGTACCACCAATGGTTCGTATTGATGGTGATGTAAGAAAACTGGGCATTCCAGCGTTTACACACCAAGAAGTGCACCGTTTGGTTTTTGAAATCATGAACGATGCGCAGCGCAGTGAGTTCGAAGAAAAACTCGAAGTCGACTTTTCATTTGAATTGCATAACGTTGGCCGTTTTCGTGTCAACGCTTTCAACCAATCTCGCGGTTGTGCGGCGGTCTTCCGTACCATCCCAAGTAGCATTCCAACACTGGAAGAGCTAGAAGCTCCTGAGATCTTCAGAAAAATCGCCAATGCGGAAAAAGGTTTGGTACTGGTTACTGGCCCAACGGGTTCTGGTAAATCGACTACCTTGGCTGCCATTGTTGACTACATTAACCGTAATCACAATAAGCACGTCCTAACAATTGAAGATCCGATTGAATTTGTTCACACCAACAATAAGTGTCTGATCAACCAACGTGAAGTAAACCGTGATACACACAGCTTCCAAAACGCGCTACGCAGCGCGCTGCGTGAAGACCCGGATGTGATCCTAGTTGGTGAGATGCGTGATAAAGAAACCATCAGTTTGGCGCTGACGGCTGCTGAAACGGGTCACCTTGTTTTCGGTACACTGCACACTAGCTCGGCAGCGAAAACCATCGACCGTATTATTGACGTCTTCCCTGGTAGCGACAAAGACATGGTGCGTTCGATGCTGTCGGAATCATTGCGTTCGGTTATCGCGCAAAAACTTCTGAAACGTAACGGCGGCGGTCGTATCGCGTGTCATGAAATAATGATGGCAACGCCTGCGATCCGTAACCTTATCCGTGAAGATAAAGTCGCTCAGATGTATTCGATCATTCAGACTGGTGCGGCGCATGGTATGCAGACCATGGAGCAGAATGCTCGTCAATTGATGGCGCAAGGCATGGTATCGCGTGAAGAAGTGGATAAG
Organism: Vibrio campbellii CAIM 519 = NBRC 15631 = ATCC 25920; assembly: GCF_002163755.1. Taxonomy (NCBI): domain Bacteria; kingdom Pseudomonadati; phylum Pseudomonadota; class Gammaproteobacteria; order Vibrionales; family Vibrionaceae; genus Vibrio; species Vibrio campbellii. The sequence goes on along the minus strand of NZ_CP015863.1, from coordinate 2,831,933 downwards.
AAAGTTGAAATTGAAGCGCAGCAATTCTCGTAACGAATTACTCAGGAAATAGCGAATACGGACGATGGATCTGAATAAATTTCTCGAAGGCATGTTGGCGTTAAAAGCGTCGGATCTCTACATCACTGTCGGTGCTCCGATTTTGTTTCGTGTGGATGGTGAATTGCGCCCGCAAGGCGATAAGCTGACTGAAAATGATGTCGCCTTGTTACTTGACAGTGCAATGGAACCAGAGCGACGCCAGGAGTTTCGTAAAAGCCGTGAGTCTAACTTTGCCATTGTCCGTGATTGCGGTCGTTTCCGTGTCAGTGCCTTTTTCCAACGTGAATTGCCGGGAGCCGTTATTCGTCGTATTGAAACCAATATTCCGACGTTTGAGCAACTTAAGTTACCTTTGGTACTGCAAGACCTTGCTATTGCCAAGCGTGGTTTAGTGCTGGTGGTTGGTGCCACTGGTTCTGGTAAGTCGACCACTATGGCGGCGATGACGGGTTATCGCAACAACAACAAAACGGGTCACATCCTGACGGTAGAAGACCCGATTGAATTTGTGCACGAGCACAAGCGTTGCATCGTGACACAGCGTGAAGTTGGCCTAGACACCGACAGCTATGAAGTGGCGTTGAAAAACTCGTTACGTCAGGCGCCTGATATGATTTTGATTGGTGAGATCCGTAGCCGAGAAACGATGGAATACGCGATGACCTTTGCTGAGACTGGTCACTTGTGTATGGCGACACTGCACGCCAACAACGCGAACCAAGCGCTGGAGCGTATTTTGCACCTAGTGCCGAAAGATCAGAAAGATCAGTTCTTATTTGATCTGTCGATGAACTTAAAAGGTGTGGTGGGTCAGCAGTTGATCCGTGATAAGAACGGTCAGGGGCGTCATGGCGTGTTTGAGATCTTATTAAACAGTCCACGTGTTTCTGATCTGATCCGTCGAGGTGACCTGCATGAATTGAAATCGACCATGGCTCGCTCTAACGAGTTCGGGATGTTGACCTTCGACCAATCGCTCTACAAGTTGGTGATGCAAGGTAAGATCAGCGAAGAGGATGCATTGCACAGTGCAGATTCAGCCAACGATCTACGTTTAATGTTGAAGACGCAACGCGGTGAAGCCTTCTCTACAGGCACGCTGGCGAATGTTAAGATCGATATGGATTAATACCAATCGTAGTAAATAACTGGTCATTCTAGCTTGTTAAAATACTCGATAACTGCGTTGCAATTTTTGATTGTAGAATAACTACTTATCGAAAAATTGCGCCTTGTTCTCAAGCATTTTCCCTACGCTATTTCTGAGCACTTATTTACTGTGATTGGTATAATCGACTCCAGAAACGAAAAAGGTTGGCAGAAGCCAACCTTTTTTATTTGTGCCTGAAATGTCTACTCACCCCAAAGGCTTTCAAACCAGCTCTCAAGAATTACTACCGCGGATTGGCAGTCGATATTGCCTTTTGATAGCGCCTTGTAGCCACCCATACTGAACAGTTCTGCACGTGCTTCTGCCGTTGATAGGCGTTCATCATGCAATTCAACAGGTAAACCGTAACGACCATGCAGACGGTTGGCGAACTTCTTCGCTCGCGGCGTGATGGTCTCTAGGTCTTTACCATGTAAGTCTGTCGGCAAACCCACCACTAATAGGTCTGGTTGCCACTCTTTAATTTGCTTTTCGATATCATCCCAGTTTGGAATGCCGTCATTCGCTTTGAATGCTTTTAGCGGTGAGGCTGTGCCTGTGACTTCTTGCCCGATGGCACTACCAATGCTCTTGGTGCCGAAATCGAAGGCCATGATTGTACGTGACATAAGGAGTCTCGAATCTAAATAAATGAAAGTAGTGGTTGTGTACGTCTTTAAGCGTGGCCAGCATCCGCAGATAGTTGGCTCGGATCGATGCCAAGCTTTTCGACTGCTTTTTTCCAGCGATCGATAATCGGTGTATCGAAAATGATCTCTGGTGCCGCTTCGATGGTCAGCCAAGAGTTCTCAGCCAGCTCGGTTTCTAATTGACCCGCACTCCAGCCTGAATATCCCAGTGCTACTAAATAATCACTTGGTTCAGCCTCTGTCCCTAGTACCGACAAGATGTCTTTAGACGTAGTCACCGCCAGTTCGTCGGTCATTTGAATACTTGATTCGTAGTAGTCTTTTGGTTTGTGCAGGATAAAACCACGATCTTCAGAAACGGGACCGCCGTTGTATACCGGTCTATCCAAGCTTGCTTCAAACAGTCGAGGGTGCACAGGTTGCACTTCGACTTGATTGAGCATGCTGCCTACTGTGATGTCGACAGGAGCGTTGATCATCAACCCCATAGCGCCTTCTTCGTTATGTTCACAGACGTAGATAACGCTATTCTGGAAGTAGGGATCTTTCATTCCCGGCATGGCAACTAAGAAATGGTTTGTGAGGTTCATTCTCATCTCGACCTTATAAGACTATTAAAATACTTAAGCAAACATCATGCTTTTACCCTTACGGGTATGTGCATGAGTTTGCTTAAGTTAATCCACAACGCTCTTTATTAACTGTAATACAGTTTGAGTTATTCGCCTTTCACTCGGCGCTCAATCGCGTCCATTAGCTTACCTGTGATAGAAATATCAAAAGCAGCTTCAATTTCACGAATACAGGTTGGGCTGGTTACGTTGATTTCCGTTAGCTTGTCGCCAATCACGTCAAGACCCACAAAGATAAGACCTTTTTCTTTTAGTGTTGGTGCGACTGCTTGAGCGATCTTCATATCAGTTTCACTTAGTGGACGAGCTTCACCCGTGCCGCCAGCCGCTAGGTTGCCACGCGTTTCACCTTTTGCTGGGATACGAGCAAGGCAGTAAGGCATTGGCTCACCATCAACTACTAGGATGCGCTTGTCACCGTTGCTAATGTCTGGCACGAAGGTTTGCGCCATTGCGTAGTTTTGGCCGTGGTTCGTCAATGTCTCGATGATTACCGATACGTTTGGATCGTTCTCTTTCACGCGGAAGATAGATGCGCCGCCCATACCATCAAGTGGTTTTAGGATCACATCACCGTGTTCTTCACGGAAAGCTTTAATCTTCTCTGCTTTACGCGTCACGATGGTAGTTGGCGTTAGTTCTGGGAACCAAGCGGTGAACAGTTTCTCGTTACAGTCGCGTAGGCTTTGTGGCTTGTTCACGATCAGTGCGCCTTGCTCTTCAGCACGCTCAAGGATGTAAGTTGCGTAGATGTACTCAGTGTCGAACGGAGGATCTTTACGCATTAGCACTGCATCAAGCTCAGACAGTTCGATAGTCTGCTCTGATTTGAATTCGTACCAGCCGTTTGGATCTTCTTTAAGCTCAACCACTTTAGTGTCTGCGATTGCTTTACCTTGGTCTAGGTGCAGATCGTTCATTTCCATGTAGTGTATTTCGTAGCCGCGGCGTTGCGCTTCAAGCATCATGGCAAAGCTAGAGTCTTTTTTGATGTTAATGGACGAGATTGGGTCCATTACGATACCGAGTTTGATCATTATTTTTCTCCGTTTTAACCAAGATCGCCGAAACGAACTTGTAAAGCTGTAATTGCTGTCAGAGCCGCTGTTTCGGTGCGCAAAACGCGAGGACCGAGTAGCGTCTCTTCAAATTGGTATTCGCGAGTCATGTCGATTTCGTCAGAGGATAGACCGCCTTCAGGGCCGATCAACAGACGAACTTTTTCAACAGGTGTTGGCAGGGTGTTGATAGAGTATTTAGCGCGTGGATGAAGGTTTAGTTTCAAGCCGTCGTACTCTTCTTGGCACCACTCTTCTAGGCTCATGATAGGGCGAATTTCAGGTACTACGTTGCGACCACACTGTTCACACGCACTGATCGCAATCTTTTGCCACTGAGCCAGTTTCTTCTCAAAACGTTTTTGGTCTAGTTTCACACCACAACGTTCAGAGATCAGCGGTGTAATCGTATTAACGCCAAGTTCTACTGATTTTTGGATGGTGAATTCCATCTTGTCGCCACGCGAAATAACCTGACCAAGGTGAAGATCAAGTGGTGACTCAATGCTGCTTTCTACGCGTTCAGAAATCTCAACCATCACATTCTTTTTGCTGACTTCACTGATGACTGCTGGGAATTCTGCACCGCTGCCGTCAAACAGCAGGACTTCTTGCCCTTCTTTCATGCGCAGCACGCGACCAATATGGCCGGCTGCATCGTCGCTCAGAGCAATGACGCCAAGTTGTTGAATGGTTTCTGAATGATAAATTCGAGGGATACGCATAGTGTTTCGATTTCCTGCATACGCGAGTGTTTAGACACTAACATGGATGCTTTCCACCGAAAAAACAAGGGGCAAGAGGCGTTTCCATTGCAGTAAATGATAACGCCTCAAACTACGAAGGTGTATCGCGGTAATCGCAGGAAGAATTACAGTGCGCGACAAGCCTCTTGAACGAATGGGTTGTGGTTGCCTTGAATCTTAGCAATGCGCTCATCACGCTCACATTCCCACTTGTCTGCAGGGTAGGATTTGTTCCAAGCACTCATTAATTGAGTTTGTTGCTTAGACAGTTTGAAGCCGTACTCTTTACTCATGTAGAGGTAAGTACGCGCAATTGAACCACGCGCGCGATCGGGCGGCATGACTTTACGCTGCTTAAAGTTAACTTGCATTTCACAACGACCGTAGCTGACGCCGTCCATACCGTTCCACTGGCTGAAGTTGTAGTTCGAACGGTCACCGTTTACCTCACCAATTGCTGGAGTCAGGTTGTGGAGATCGGCTTCCATTGATTTGAAGACGTTGTCGTTTCTTGTGCAGTTTTTGCGCCCACCATTTTGCCAACATTGACGCTGGTGGCCGAATTGCCAAGCAGGGACAACGTGTTCCCATTCGATGCGCGATGCGCGTTTTTCTTGTTTACGAACTTGGTAGCCGCATGAAGCAAGGTCGGGTATGCCTTTCTTACCTTGCCATTTGATGTCACAACCACAGTAGAAGCTGGTTGGGTGATCGGCGTATATTTTTACCGCTTCACGCTTAGCCGCAGAGAAAGAGCTTGGAGGCGCAGCAATTGCCGCACTAGAAAGCGCAAGCAGGAATAAAGAGAACAGGTATTTCATGATTAAAGTCTTTATAAAGTATGACTTTATTCATTCTAACACGCACAAATGGGCTTTAGTGATGAGTAAATAAACAATAACGGGTAAAAAGAGAGACTTTGAGAGCGAATGTCTCTCTTTCTGGAATGAAAAAGTGGGAAATTTGGGGCTTTAGGAGAGCTGAGTGCCTGTAAAGCTCAGCGGTTGGCGGCATTTCTGGCATGAGTATACCGCTTCTTTGCGAAGAACTTTGTTATGGCGACGAATGGACAACGGATAAGTCATACAACCACAGCGGTATTCAAAGGTTTTACCTTGTACAGAGGCAACATCGAAACTGTGCGTTGTCTTAGCTGGAACTTTGAACACGGCTTCCATTACGCCTTGCCACTCTTTTCCGTGCGGGCGAACTCGACCGTAAACTTGATAAGTAATGAGATGCGCGACTTCGTGTGGGATTACTTCTTTGAGAAACGCTTGAGGGTTTTCTTTAAAGAGTTTTGGGTTCAAGCGAACTTCATTCAGCTGTAAATAGGCTTTGCCTGCGGCTTTGCCACGTACATTGAAAGTCAGAGATGGAATTGGAAAAGAACGTTTGAAGGCTTGTTCTGCCATCGCGATGCAATTTGCCATCACCTGTTTGGCTTTGTAGCTCAGTTCTATATCCACGACTTACCCCGTTCACCCAATAAAAAAGCCCCCGCGTTTGCGAGGACTGGATCATAGCATCAGTCTTTTAAGGCGTGTGCTTTTTCTTTATCGTCGCGTGGTAAGCATGCCATGTACCATAGCCTAGGATTGGCATGGTGAAGAGCATACCAATACCGTACGTCGCAAAGCCGATTAAGATACCACCACAAATAATGGCAGCCCATACAATCATCGCTGGAATGTTGGATTTTACCGCGTTAAAGCTGGTGAAAACGGCGGTCATCATATCAACGCGGCGCTCCATCATCAGCGGGATGGAGAAAGCAGAAATGCTGAAGACCACGCAAGCCAGGACAAAACCAACGAGTGAACCAATAACTAAGAAAGGTAAGAATTCAGTCAGTGGAGCACCTTGTACAGAAGGGTATAGCGCATGAAGTAGTGCAGCAATTCGCATCCAGAAAATCATACACACTACGAGCAATACGGCGAACGCCCATTGAGAGGTCGAGTTACGCCCAATGGCTTTCATTGAGTGGAATAAGCTTGGTTTGTGCCCACGCTCTCTTTCCCAGCTTGCGTCATATAAGCCGAGTGCTAGAAATGGACCGATTAGCATGTAAACAATCAAGCTCGGCATTACGACAAGGTGCGTGCCTTGCCATTGAACCAGAAGCACGATACCAATCGCAGCGGCCATGAAGCAGATGCCGTAAAAGGCACTAATAATTGGCATGCGAACGAAGTCATGCAGGCCCTGTGCGAGCCAATGAAATGGTGCAGAAAGATTAACAGTGTTGCATGGAATGGTTCTGGCGTATTCGTTATCTGGGACTTCCTTTCGTTTATTTTGGAAGTCGGATGGATTCACGGTACGAGGCATAACTCCTCCTTGATTTAGTCCCACGGTGGCACCTAGGCCATAAAAGATGTACGGCTGACGTTTTTCATGACTCTTTTAGCCACGTTTGCCCGCATCATCTTTCTTTACGTTATATGCATCGAAAAGTGCATTTAACATTATGTTAACTATTGGCGGAGATGAGGCAATTTACAAATAATTGCTGAACTTTTGTTCACAGTACAAATGAGGGAGAAGAGGAAGGGGAGAAACAAAAAGCCCCCGCCAGAGGCGAGGGCTTTATTGATTCTTGCGTGGCTCGATTACTTGATGCCAGCGAAGTCACGTAGAAGTTCAGCTTTATCAGTTGCTTCCCATGGGAATTCTTCGCGACCGAAGTGACCGTATGCTGCTGTCTGCTTGTAGATTGGTTGCAGCAGGTTAAGCATTTCTTGTAGACCGTATGGACGTAGGTCGAAGTTTTGACGAACCGCTTCAATGATGATGTCGTGAGATACTTTTTCAGTACCGAACGTTTCAACCATGATAGACGTTGGATCAGCAACACCGATTGCGTAAGAAAGTTGGATTTCACAACGGTCAGCCATGCCAGCTGCTACGATGTTTTTCGCTACGTAACGTGCTGCGTAAGCTGCTGAGCGGTCTACTTTCGATGGATCTTTACCAGAGAATGCACCGCCACCGTGACGAGCTGCACCGCCGTAAGTATCTACGATGATTTTACGACCAGTTAGACCACAGTCACCCATTGGGCCACCGATAACAAAACGACCGGTTGGGTTGATGAAGAAGTTTGTGTCTTTAGTGATCCACTCTGAAGGCAATACTGGCTTGATGATCTCTTCCATTACTGCTTCACGTAGGTCAGGTGTTGTTACTGAATCGCAGTGCTGAGTTGAAAGAACAACTGCATCGATACCAACAATCTTACCTTGGTCGTATTGGAACGTGACTTGAGATTTCGCATCTGGGCGAAGGAAATCTAGTTTACCGCTCTTACGAACTTCAGCTTGTTTTTGAACAAGACGGTGAGAGTAAGTAATTGGAGCTGGCATTAGGATTTCAGTTTCGTTAGTTGCGTAACCAAACATGATGCCTTGGTCGCCCGCACCTTGCTCTTTAGGGTCTGCTTTATCAACACCTTGGTTGATGTCTGGAGACTGCTTACCGATGGTGTTTAGAACCGCACACGAGTTCGCATCAAAGCCCATATCAGAGTGAACGTAACCAATTTCACGAACAGTTTCACGAGTGATTTCTTCGATATCAACCCATGCAGAAGTCGTTACTTCACCACCAACCATAACCATGCCGGTTTTAACGTAAGTCTCACAAGCAACACGTGCTTTTGGGTCTTGCTCTAGAATTGCATCAAGAACTGCGTCAGAGATTTGGTCTGCGATTTTATCTGGATGACCTTCTGATACCGACTCAGAAGTGAACAGGTGCTTAGCCATGATAGCTCCAATCTTAAGGTTTACTCATGGCTAACTAACGCAAGCTTGCCACGAAAAATACAATACAGTTTGTAGGTGTTTCTACATCTAGACGTCTATTTTAATTTCCCACGGTCGAATTACAAGCTCTTTTTCTATTTGAATTCGTCTAGCTTATTACCCAATCGTTTGCTTTTGATGGGGGGAATTTTTAATAAATGGTCCATTAAGTGCGAAAAGGTTGAGTTAAAACCTCAAAAATGGTGAGTAAAACGTTTGCAGTCAGATTTTGGCTTTGAGAGAATGTTGCCCGCACTTTTATACCCAGTACTCTTGGTTAATGTGCCCACATTCCTTTATCAATTCGCTTAATGCACTCAGGAGCAGACATGTCTTCTCGTAACGTTCTTTCAAACAAAGAGCTCGCAAATGCAATCCGCGCTCTTAGCATGGATGGTGTTCAACAAGCTAACTCTGGCCACCCAGGCGCACCTATGGGTATGGCTGATATCGCTGAAGTTCTTTGGCGTTCTCACCTAAACCACAACCCAGCTAACCCAGAGTGGGCTGACCGCGACCGTTTCGTACTGTCTAACGGCCACGGCTCTATGCTGATTTACTCTCTACTGCATCTGAGTGGTTACGAGCTGTCTATCGACGATCTTAAGAACTTCCGTCAGCTTCACTCTAAGACTCCTGGTCACCCAGAGTACGGCTACGCACCTGGTATCGAGACAACAACGGGTCCTCTAGGTCAAGGCATCACTAACGCAGTTGGTATGGCGATGGCTGAGAAAGCGTTGGCGGCTCAGTTCAACAAAGAAGGCCACGACATCGTTGACCACTTCACTTACGTATTCATGGGCGACGGCTGTCTGATGGAAGGTATCTCGCACGAGGCATGTTCTCTTGCTGGTACACTAGGCCTTGGCAAACTGATCGCATTCTGGGACGACAACGGCATCTCTATCGATGGTCACGTTGAAGGTTGGTTCTCTGACGACACGCCTAAGCGTTTTGAATCTTACGGTTGGCACGTAATCCCTGCTGTAGATGGTCACGATTCTGAAGCGATCAACGCAGCAATCGAAGCGGCAAAAGCAGATCCACGCCCTACGCTTATCTGTACTAAAACTATCATCGGTTTTGGTTCTCCAAACAAATCAGGTTCTCACGACTGTCACGGTGCGCCACTAGGTGCGGAAGAAATCGCAGCAGCGCGTGAATTCCTAGGTTGGGAACACCCAGCATTTGAAATCCCTGCAGACGTATACGCTGAGTGGGATGCTAAAGCGGCAGGTTCTGAAAAAGAAGCGGCTTGGAATGCTAAGTTTGAAGCATACGCAGCGGCTTACCCAGCAGAAGCAGCAGAGCTTAAACGTCGTCTAAACGGCGAACTTCCAGCTGAGTGGGAAGAGAAAGCAAACCAAATCATTGCTGACCTTCAAGCAAACCCAGCGAACATCGCATCACGTAAAGCATCTCAAAACGCATTAGAAGCGTTTGGTCAAATGCTTCCAGAATTCATGGGCGGCTCTGCTGACCTAGCGCCTTCTAACCTAACCATGTGGTCTGGTTCTAAGTCTCAAGAAGCGAACGACTTCTCTGGTAACTACATCCACTACGGTGTACGTGAATTCGGTATGACAGCGATCATGAACGGTATCGCGCTACACGGCGGTTTTGTTCCTTACGGCGCAACATTCCTGATGTTCATGGAATACGCACGTAACGCTATGCGTATGGCTGCTCTGATGAAGATTCAGAACATCCAAGTGTACACGCACGACTCTATCGGTCTTGGCGAAGATGGCCCAACTCACCAACCAGTTGAGCAAATGGCGTCTCTACGTCTGACTCCAAACATGAGCACGTGGCGTCCATGTGACCAAGTTGAGTCTGCAGTAGCATGGAAACTAGCGATCGAACGTAAAGATGGCCCATCGGCGCTTATCTTCTCTCGTCAAAACCTGGCGCAACAAGAACGTACTGCTGAGCAAGTAGCGGACATCGCGAAAGGTGCTTACATCCTGAAAGACAGCGATGGTAAACCTGAGCTAATCCTTATTGCGACAGGTTCTGAAGTTGAACTAGCAGTGAAAGCGGCTGAGCAACTAACCGCTGAAGGTAAGAAAGTGCGCGTTGTTTCAATGCCATCAACAGATGCATTCGATAAGCAAGACGCAGCTTACCGTGAGTCAGTACTGCCATCAGACGTAACGGCACGTATCGCTGTAGAAGCGGGCATTGCTGACTTCTGGTACAAGTACGTTGGCTTCGACGGTCGCATCATCGGTATGACAACATTCGGTGAATCTGCACCAGCTGACCAACTGTTCGAAATGTTTGGTTTCACTGTAGAAAACGTAGTGAACACAGCAAAAGAACTGCTAGCGTAAGCTTACGAAGATAAAAGAAAAACCGAGCGTTAATGCTCGGTTTTTTGTGCCTATTCAAATTCTTTTCCCCAATTGTCCTTCTCTTTGTGTCCACATTCCTTGCAGGTGACATAGCGATCCATATCGTAATAGTGGCCGCCGTTCAGCAGGGTATGAGCCCAAAGCTTTAACGTTCCAAGAATTGATTTATCCGTATCATAACGACTTGGTTTACGGACCAGCACTTCAGAGTGTGGTGTTTCTCTATTGCATCGCTTGCAAAAGTGAGCAGCGGGAAAACCTGACATACGCATTTCCTTTGGTGGTCAAACAAGGAGCTAAAGTGCCAAACGAAACATGTAACGTCAGAACTCAATATATTGGTGATATGAATATTCCGGGAAGTGAAAAGATAGTTTACCGCGAGTGAGATCACTTACTTAATGCGCTTAGCCTCCGTATCAGGTACTATCTGTGACACAAATTTTTGGTGAGGCGAAGGATAAATGCTAAAAGTTGCGATCAATGGATTTGGACGTATCGGTCGTAATGTACTGCGAGCAGTATATGAGAGCGGTAAGCATCAGCAGATAAAAGTTGTGGCGGTTAATGAACTCGCGCAACCCGAAGCGATGGCACATCTTCTTCAATATGACACCAGTCATGGCCGCTTCGGAAAGAAAATCTCGCACGACCAAGAACACCTCTATGTTCACCACGACAGTAGTGAATACGATCCCATTAGAATCCTTCACCTTGCTGAAATTGAACTCTTGCCATGGCGTGACTTAGAAGTCGACATCGTGCTCGATTGTACTGGTGTTTTTGGCTCACAAGCAGACGGCCAAGCTCATATTGAAGCTGGCGCGCAAAAAGTTCTGTTTTCACATCCTGGCGCAAGCGATCTCGATAACACCATTATCTACGGTGTGAACCACGAAACCCTCAAAGATGAACACCGCGTGGTGTCCAACGGTTCATGTACCACCAACTGTATCGTTCCTATCATCAAAGTATTAGATGAGGCCTTTGGCATTGAGTCTGGCACCATCACCACGATTCACTCTTCAATGAACGATCAGCAAGTTATCGACGCTTACCACAATGATTTACGTCGTACGCGTGCAGCCAGTCAATCCATCATTCCTGTCGATACTAAGTTGCATAAGGGTATTGAAAGAATCTTCCCGAAATTTTCCAACAAATTCGAAGCAATTTCGGTTCGAGTTCCGACAGTTAACGTCACTGCGATGGATTTAAGTGTCACAATTAGTACAAATGTGAAAGTTAATGACGTAAATCAAACCATTGTTAACGCATCTCAGTGTACATTACGTGACATTGTTGACTATACTGAATCGCCGCTCGTTTCCATCGACTTTAACCACGATCCCCATAGTGCAATTGTGGATGGAACTCAGACAAGAGTGAGTAACGGGCAACTCGTTAAAATGCTCGTTTGGTGCGATAACGAATGGGGCTTTGCTAACCGGATGCTGGATACCGCCTTAGCAATGCAAGCTTCTTCACAAGTGGAGCAATAATGGTGAAGAGGCGATGGAGAAATTTTTTATTTTAAGCCTTGAAATAAATCTGACGTATCTCCATATCTGTAACCAGTTTGAAGAATTAACGGGCTTGGCAGGATTGCCGAGTTTTTAAAAACTTTAATTATTTAATATTTGAGAGGACACATCATGTCTGTAATCAAGATGACTGACCTGGATCTTGCAGGTAAACGTGTATTTATCCGTGCTGACCTAAACGTGCCAGTAAAAGACGGTAAAGTAACTTCAGATGCACGTATCATCGCATCTCTTCCAACTATTAAGCACTGTCTAGAAGCAGGCGCTAAAGTTATGGTTACTTCTCACCTAGGTCGCCCAACTGAAGGTGAATACGCTGAAGAGTTCTCTCTACAACCAGTAGTTAACTACTTAAACGATGCACTAGACTGCGAAGTTAAACTAGCGAAAGACTACCTAAACGGTCTAGAACTAAACGCTGGTGAACTCGTTGTTCTAGAAAACGTTCGCTTTAACAAAGGCGAGAAGAAAAACGAAGAAGAACTATCTAAGCAATACGCTTCTCTATGTGACATCTTCGTAATGGACGCATTCGGTACAGCTCACCGTGCACAAGCATCTACTCACGGTGTAGGCATGCACGCAGACGTAGCATGTGCTGGTCCTCTACTAGCAAACGAACTAGAAGCACTGGGCAAAGCAATGGACAAGCCAGCTCGTCCAATGGTTGCTATCGTAGGTGGTTCAAAAGTTTCTACTAAGCTAACTGTTCTTGAGTCTCTATCTAAAATCGCTGACCAACTAGTTGTTGGCGGTGGTATTGCTAACACATTCATCGCAGCTGCTGGCCACAACGTTGGTAAGTCGCTATACGAAGCAGACCTAGTTGAAACAGCTAAGAAGCTAATGGACGAGTGTGCAATTCCAGTAGCAACTGACGTTGCATGTGCGAAAGCATTCGATGAGAACGCAGAAGCTGAAATCAAGCACGTTTCTGAAGTACAAGACGACGACATGATCTTCGACCTTGGTCCAGATTCAACTGCTGAACTAGCAGAAATCCTTAAGAACGCTAAGACTATCCTTTGGAACGGTCCAGTAGGCGTATTCGAATTCAAGAACTTCGAAGCTGGTACTAAAGGCATCTCTGAAGCTATCGCAGCTTCTGAAGGTTTCTCTGTTGCAGGTGGTGGTGACACGCTAGCAGCTATCGACAAGTTCGGTATCAAAGCTGACGTATCTTACATCTCTACTGGCGGCGGCGCTTTCCTTGAGTTCGTAGAAGGTAAAGTACTTCCAGCAGTTGAAATGCTAGAAGCACGCGCTAAGTAATATTAGTAAAGCGGGAGTCCTCTCCCGCTTTCTTGTTTGCTGCAACGAGAGTGGAACTCTGCTAAAATAGCTCCAGTTGTGAGCAAACGTTTGCAAGATTTTCAATTTAACAAGTTTTGTTTATAAAACGACAGATAAATAGGATTACATCCATGTCTAAGATCTTCGACTTCGTAAAACCAGGTGTTATCTCTGGCGATGACGTTCAGAAAGTATTTGAAGTAGCAAAAGAGAACAACTTTGCACTTCCAGCAGTAAACGTTGTTGGTACTGATTCTGTAAACGCAGTACTTGAAGCAGCTGCAAAAGTTAAAGCTCCAGTTGTTGTTCAGTTCTCTAACGGCGGCGCAGCTTTCTTCGCTGGTAAAGGCGTTAAACTTGAAGGTCAAGGTGCTCAAATCCTTGGCGCTGTAGCTGGTGCTAAATACGTTCACGCTGTAGCTGAAGCTTACGGTGTGCCAGTAATCCTACACACTGACCACGCTGCTAAGAAACTTCTACCATGGATCGACGGTCTACTAGACGCTGGTGAAGAGTTCTTCGCTCAAACTGGTAAGCCTCTATTCTCTTCTCACATGCTAGACCTTTCTGAAGAGTCTCTAGAAGAGAACATCGAAACATGTGCTAAGTACCTAGAGCGCATGGCTAAAATGAACATGACAATCGAGATCGAACTTGGTTGTACTGGTGGTGAAGAAGACGGCGTTGATAACTCTGATATGGACGCATCTGAGCTTTACACTTCTCCAGAAGACGTTGCTTACGCATACGAGAAACTAAGCGCTGTTTCACACCGCTTCACTATCGCAGCATCTTTCGGTAACGTACACGGCGTTTACAAGCCAGGTAACGTTGTTCTAACTCCAACTATCCTACGTGACTCTCAAGCATACTGTGCAGAGAAGTTCGGTATTGCACCAAACGCTCTAAACTTCGTGTTCCACGGTGGTTCTGGTTCTACTGAAGCAGAAATCCAAGAGTCTATCGGTTACGGTGTTATCAAAATGAACATCGATACTGATACACAGTGGGCAACTTGGGATGGTATCCGTCAGTACGAAGCTGACAACCGCGATTACCTACAAGGTCAAATCGGTAACCCAACTGGCGAAGACGCTCCAAACAAGAAGTACTACGATCCACGCGTATGGCTACGTGCTGGTCAAGCTTCAATGGTAGCTCGTCTAGAGAAAGCTTTTGCTGACCTAAACGCAGTAGACGTACTATAATTCGTCTTACCTGAGTTTTTAAAAACCCGCTCTTAGAGCGGGTTTTTTTTTATGTCTAGCCAATGAGACAATTCGGATTCTCTCTCTTGTGGCAATTGATAACTCGGTCAACTGCTATATGATCACCTTACTTCATATCCCTTCTGTTTTTGGTGCAAATTTCGAAACCAAGCGCATTTCAGCACCAAGTGGTATAAAACCAAGTAAAAAATGTGGCGAAATGTAAATCCATTGCTTACTCTGTAATATGACGATATCAGAAAACTCTGATAACACTTTGTTTTGTAGGTCTTTGCGAAACTCTGACTTTGCAAAATTTCAGTGTTGAGATATTGTGCCAAAAATCTGACAGTGTTCAGGAAAACAATAGGGATGTTGTTGTGAATAAGAACCTATAAAAAACATGGTTCATAAGCCAGCGGCAATTAGATTTATATATCTTTATTTTGAGGATACGAATATGGCAGGTGAATCGATGGGTATCGATACCTCTTTAACGGATGGTTTGAGCAAAGCTGAAACATGGCTAAATAACAACTCAGATCTTCTTATTCAGTACGGTGTAAACATCATCTCTGCACTGCTGATCCTATTTATCGGTAACATTATCGTTAAAGCGGTAGCAAACAGCGTTTCAAAAGTGCTTGAAAAGAAAAAGATGGACAAAGCGGTTGTTGAATTCGTCAACGGTCTAGTTCGTTACCTTCTATTTGTTATCGTACTTATCGCGGCACTAGGTCGTGTAGGTGTTCAAACTGCATCTGTAGTTGCGGTAATCGGTGCGGCAGGTCTTGCTGTTGGTCTTGCTCTGCAAGGCTCACTATCTAACTTCGCTGCGGGTGTATTAATTGTTGCATTCCGTCCATTTAAGTCTGGCGACTATGTAGAAATCGGCGGTGTGGCAGGTAGCGTTGAAGCAATTCAAATCTTCCAAACAGTACTAAAAACACCAGACAACAAAATGGTTGTTGTACCTAACTCGTCAGTTATTGGCGGCGCAATCACTAACTACTCTCGCCACGCGACGCGTCGTGTGGATCTAGTGATTGGTGTTTCTTACAAAGCGGATCTTAAGCAAACTAAACAAGTGATTCGTGAAACGCTAGAAAAAGACCCTCGTATCCTGAAAGATCCAGACATGACGATTGGTGTGTTAGCACTAGCAGATTCTTCAGTTAACTTCGTGGTTCGTCCATGGTGTAAAACAGCTGACTACTGGGACGTTTACTTCGATTCTACTCTAGCAATCAAAGAAGCGTTGGATGCAGCTGGTATCGAAATTCCATTCCCACAAATGGACGTTCACTTGAACAAAGTAGAAGCTTAATCCCTTCGATTGAGAACATAAAAAAGCGAGGCGTTAGCCTCGCTTTTTTGTTTCTAGGATTTTTATATTTCTAACAGAGTATTACTGCCGGCAAGGAGCATACGTTTAAGTTCGCTACCTGCGAAGCCAAAGGTGAACTCGGGTAAACCTGGTGTATAGAGCAACTCATCGTGTTGGTAGAGTGCCGTATCGACGATAATAGTGACATGCTCAGGTAAGCCAATAGGACAAACTGCACCGGGTACACAGCCTAGCTGTTCAACCATTTCATCGTCGCTGCAAATTGAAGGTCGTTTACCTGTAATGGCTTTGATTTGCTTGGAGTCTAAACGTGAGTCCTTGTCGGTTAGGTATACGGCATAACCTTGCCCTTTTAGCTTGAGAAAAAGACTCTTAGTATGCGTGCCAGTCCAACCGAGTTGTGCGGCGACTTTGATGTCGGTTTCGAAGTCGAGAATGGCTTCATGCTGCCACTCTCGAAAGGGGATGGAGAGCGCATTAAATCGCTCTCGATTGAGTTGATAGATTTTTTCCAGTGACTCCATGTCGTGTTTCTTTCCTATTTGTCTTTACCAGTATTTGGTGACTAACTCATTCGTAAGTACAAAAGCGATAGTAAACATCATAGCGGCAACCGCAATATCGATGCCTTTCTTCACTTTCGGTTTTGAGAGTGTCGGGCCCAGCTTCGCTGCGCCTAATGACAACGTGTAGAACCATACAAATGACGCCATGATGGTGCCCATTGCAAATGCGATACGATCGTTGCCTTCGAACTGACCACCGATAGAACCTAAGATCACCACAGTATCCAAGTAGAGGTGTGGGTTCAAAACGGTAACCGCCAGTGCGCCAAGAATCACGGTGCGGCGCCCGCGCGCAACCACTTCACCTTTCGACTCCGAAGCGTCTGCGGGTTTGAATGCACTCTTTAATGACAGTAAGCCGTAAACGCTCAAGAAAGCAATGCCACCTAATGTTACCGATGTCAGTAGGATTTCATTTTGCGACAGAATTGCACCGCCACCGAAAATGCCGAGCGAAATGAAAAGCATATCTAGGATGCTACAGATGGTCGCGGTCGTCAGGTGATGTTGGCGCTTAATACCTTGGTTAAGGACGTACGCATTCTGCGCACCGATTGGAATGATCATCGTCGCACCTAAACCGAATCCTTGTAATAACACCCAAAAGCTCACAACACACCTCAAAAATTTAGCAATAGAACAACAGAGGAGTGGAAGATAAAGCTTTTATTTAAATAAGTATAATTAATGATTTTAATATATTATTAGCTTTGCTTATCTTTTGGCTTTGGCGTTTATTAGGGAGGAAAAACACGTGCGAGGATTGGATTATAAGTGGATAGAGGCTTTGGATGCGGTGGTACACCAAGGCAGTTTTGACCGAGCAGCGGAGCACCTTTTTGTTTCGCAATCAGCCATTTCCCAGCGTATCAAGCAACTCGAGAAATATCTCGCTCAGCCGGTTCTTATTCGTGAGCAACCACCCAAGCCAACCCCGATAGGTAAGAAGTTACTCGGGCTTTATCGCCGTGTCAGGCTCCTTGAGCATGAAATCCTACCAGAACTCAAAAACGACACCACAACACGCCCTGTACAGCTTTCATTAGCAACCAATGCAGATAGTCTTGCGACATGGCTGTTACCTGCGCTGCAGGATGTAATGAAGCATCGTCAAGTAGAGCTTAAGTTAACCATCTACGGTGAGTCGCGCTCAATTGAAAAACTCAGAAGTGGTGAGGTCGCTGGGGCAATCAGTTTGGAATCTCAAGCCATCCCGGGCTGTCGAGCGGATTACCTTGGTCGCATTGATTATGTTTGTGTCGCCAACCCTGAGTTTTATCAGCGATATTTTACAGAAGGCGTGAATAATCAAACACTGGCTAAAGCGCCAGCAGTCTCTTATGACCAATACGATGATTTACATAAGAAGTTTTTGACTGAACACTTCAACGTTAGGCCAGACAGCGTGATTCATCACAACATCAGTAGTTCTGAAGCTTTTCTTAAAATGGCATTAGCTGGAGTCGCTTATTGTTTGATTCCTCGATTGCAGATCACTGATGAATTAGAGAATGGCGAGTTAATCGATATTACACCGGGCTTTTTAATGTCTTATCGAATTTACTGGCATCACTGGCAGTTAGAAACGGGTGTGCTTCAAGAGATCTCACTAGCGATTGTAGGTTACGCGCAACAGCACCTTCCGCAATAAGTTCCCAACTGACTCGCGTATTAAACGGAAATCACTGCGAAGTAACACAGTCAAAGTTGTGTTAGAAGTCGCGTAGGGCGCTTGGATAATTGGCAGAAGTTTCTATGATGAGTCTATATACACTCCAGTTCATTGGTGTCTCTTATTGTTCGAGTTTAGACGCCAATTCATTCGCCAAGGCATTCATCGAGTATCTCGCCTGAACTCCGGCATGTGGAGTGACTTCAATCTTTCAAAACGGATGGATTTATCGAATGAAACTGTCTTTATGTTTATTGGCCTCAGTACTCAGCCTTACCAGCATTTCTGTTTTTGCGAATGATGTGCCGAATTTTGCCCATGTATCAACCACGGGTTACGGTGAAGTGGTTGCAACACCAGATATGGCAACCTTCTCTGTAAAAGTTGTTGATACGACAATGACGGCTGAGCAGGCGAAACAATCGGTTGATAATACGGTTGATGAGTTTCTGAAGAGCCTAGCCGATGCTGGTTTATCGAAAGACAACATTACCAGCTCAAACTTGTACTTAGCGCCTCAGTACCACTACCCGAAATCTGGGAAAGCGGAACTGGTTGGTTACCGAGCGTCACGCAGCATTGATGTAACCGTCAGTGATTTAGCGAATTTGAATGAATACTTGGACATGGCGCTTAAGGCGGGCATCAACCAAGTCGACAACATTCAGCTTAAAGTGAGTAACCAATCTGAGTACCAGCAAAAGGCACGCATGGCAGCGATTAAAGACGCGCAAAGCAAAGCGGCCTCTTTAGCGACGGGTTTTGATAAGAAGCTAGGTGATGTGTGGCAGATCAATTATAACCAAATGCACGCTCGCCCTGTACTGATGCGCTCGATGGCAATGGATGCGAGAGAGAGCTCTAACAGCTACCAAGACTCTACACTCGTGATTCGTGACCAAGTTGATGTGGTTTACAAGCTTAAATAAGCCCAGTTAAACACGATGAATAGAAACAGAAAAGGCAGGGAAGTCCCTGCCTTTTTTTATGTTCATTAATCCGCGATTAGTGAAGGATACGAGCACGAATTGTGCCTTCGATGCCTTTTAGTTTCACCAGTGCTTCTTCTGAGCGAGACGTCTCAACATCGATAACTACGTAGCCGATCTCTGCTGCCGTTTGTAGGTACTGACCCGCGATGTTAATGCCTTCTTCTGCGAAGATGGTGTTGATTTGCGTTAGGATACCTGGGCGGTTTTTGTGGATGTGCAGTAGACGCGAGCATTCACGGTGTTCAGGCAGTGATACTTCTGGGAAGTTCACGCTTGATAGGGTTGAGCCGTTATCTGAGTATTTCGCCAGTTTACCTGCTACTTCAACACCGATATTCTCTTGCGCTTCTTGCGTTGAGCCACCGACGTGTGGAGTTAGGATGACGTTGTCGAACTTCTGCAATGGAGACTCAAATGCATCCGCATTGGTTTTCGGTTCTACAGGGAATACATCAATCGCAGCCCCCGAGGTATGGCCGGATTCTAGGCTATGGCATAGCGCAGGGATGTCGACCACGGTACCACGTGCTGCGTTGATAAAGATTGCACCGGGCTTCATGCGTGCAAACTCTGCTTCACCCATCATGTTCTTAGTTTCTGGTGTTTCAGGTACGTGCAAAGAGATCACGTCACACTTGTTTAGTAGCTCACTCATGGTGAACACTTGCGTTGCATTACCTAGAGAAAGCTTGTTTTCGATATCGTAGTAGTAGACACGCATGCCCAAGTTTTCTGCGATGATACCCAACTGAGTGCCGATATGACCGTAACCGATGATGCCCAGACGCTTACCACGTGCTTCGTAAGAGCTGTCTGCACTCTTTTTCCAAACACCGCGGTGTGCGAGTGCATTCTTCTCTGGGATACCACGAAGAAGTAGTAGGATTTGACCAAGTACGAGCTCTGCTACGCTGCGCGTATTTGAGAATGGTGCGTTAAAGACAGGTACACCGCGTCGCGCTGCTGCGTCTAGGTCTACTTGGTTGGTACCGATACAAAAACAGCCAATCGCGACCAGCTTGTTTGCCGCATTGATCACTTCTTCTGATAGGTTCGTTCGGGAGCGGATTCCGATGAAGTGTACGTCTTTTACTGCTTCAATCAGCTCTTCTTCTGGAAGGGAACCTTTGTGATATTCAATGTTGCTGTAGCCAGCTGCTTGAAGAACTTCAACTGAAGAAGGGTGAAGTCCCTCGAGCAAGAGGATCTTAATCTTTTCTTTTTCCAGTGAAACTTTGGCCATTTTTCTCGTCCTTAAAATGGAAAGGTGGGCTAATGTGGCGCACATAAAGCAAAACCATTAAAAAGGGGATAATCAACAGTTTTGTCGGAAGACAAACGTTTCCCTGTGCGTCTTCTGCTCAATAAAGTAACAAAAATTTTTTGCTTTGGGTAAGAAAATTACGGAATAAGGCATGATTTTCTTAGAAAAAGGAAGAAAAAACGGCGCCCTAGGGCGCCGTCTGTAATGAAATAACAGAAAATTTAAATCATCTAATGATTTATTCTTCTATTTTCGCACCTTCTGGTGTGCCAGTGATAACCACGTCAGCACCACGGTGAGCGAATAGACCCACAGTTACCACACCTGCAATGCCGTTGATCTTGTCTTCAAGCTCTTTCGGGTTGTTGATTTGCATGTTGTGTACGTCTAGGATTACGTTACCGTTGTCCGTTGTTACGCCTTCACGGTATGCAGGGTCACCGCCGAGTTTAACCAATTCACGAGCCACGTAAGAACGCGCCATTGGGATAACTTCTACAGGAAGTGGGAACTGGCCAAGTACGTCAACTGCTTTTGTGCCGTCAACGATACATACGAATTTTTCTGAAATAGCCGCAACGATCTTTTCACGAGTCAGTGCAGCACCGCCGCCTTTGATCATTTCACGTGCTGAGTTGATTTCATCTGCACCATCAACGTAGATATCTAGCATTGCTACGTCGTTACACTCATAAACCTCAATACCAAGCTCTTTTAGACGCTCAGTTGAAGCAACAGAGCTAGACACTGCACCCTTGATATCATCTTTGATACTGCCTAGGGCATCGATGAAGTGATTCACGGTAGAGCCAGTACCAACACCGACAATGCTGCCTTTCTCAACATACTTAAGTGCTGCCCAACCAGCCGCTTTCTTCATTTCATCTTGAGTCATGCCAATCTCCTGAATAGATGTTCGTTAACGTTTGCGGCGTGATTATAGCGGGTAAGTGTTACTTTTCCCATTGCCAGATTTGGCTTGGAGTCACGATCTTAGGCAATGGAATATCCCAATTTTCAACAGGTAGACGTTCAACGTGCTGACAATCGTGGGCAATACCGATAGGTTTGGCGCCTTCGCCAGTACTAAACCAGCGTGAGAGCGTACGGTCGTAGTAGCCTCCGCCCATACCAAGGCGATGGCCAACGCTGTCGAATCCTACTAGCGGCGTACAGATAACATCAAGGTCACGCACTGGTTTGAGGTGACGAATATCCAGCGCAGGTTCTAAGATTCCGTATTTGTTGTACACCAGCTGATCATCATTGAGATACTGCAAAAAGAGTAACTGACCTTTCGAGAAAGGGTGGATGACGGGCAGGTAAATCGACTTACCTTGCTGCCATAGTGACTCTATTAGAGGTTTGGTGTCTAACTCGCCATCGGCGGAGAGGTAGATGGCAATGTGTTGTGCGGTTTTGATTTCCGGTAATTGTGAAAATTGGTGAATCAGATCGAGCCCTGCTTGAAACTGAGTGTCACTACACA
The DNA here is from genome assembly GCF_002163755.1 of Vibrio campbellii CAIM 519 = NBRC 15631 = ATCC 25920. Classification (NCBI taxonomy): domain Bacteria; kingdom Pseudomonadati; phylum Pseudomonadota; class Gammaproteobacteria; order Vibrionales; family Vibrionaceae; genus Vibrio; species Vibrio campbellii. The sequence goes on along the minus strand of NZ_CP015863.1, from coordinate 2,810,110 downwards.
GCGCATTGCGTTTTTCACGGATAAGTTTGCGGAATTCTTGTCGAGATAGGTCTGACATAGAGAGGATACCCCAGGGTGCCGTTGAGGATTGTGGCCCTTGAACCAGCTGGTTCAAGGCGGATCAGCAATGATAACCGTAGGCTTCTCGGTGCATGCCAAGCTTGCTCAATAGCTATCAAGTACTAACCCTTAGGTATTGCTTATCGGCTCAGGGACTTAAATCCAACTGACGCACACCCCAGGGTAAATTTGGTATCTACTGCTGTCCTTGCGTAACTTTACTAAGCGCGCTTTCTAAAGACGCGGTGAGCTTTTCCATTCGCTCAGTCATTTCTTGTTGCTGACCATTAGATTCGTATGACTTGGTGTGCAATTCATAACAAATGTTCAACGCAGCAAAAGTCAGTAGCTGAATTTCATTGGTTACCTTAGTACGCTCGCTCATCTCTTTCAATCGACGATCAAGATCTTTAGCCGCTGTAATTAGTGACTCTTCTTGCCCAGCTGGACAATTGACTCGTGTCATTTTGCCAAGGATTTCAACGTCGATCGCTTGATTGCTCATGATGAATAAACTCTATATTCGCGCTATCTAAGGCGTTGCGTTATACAACTACCGAGGAGGAAACTATAGGAAAAGCGCTATTAAGATTCAAGCATTTCCCATCACAGAAAGAAAAATGGTGAAGTGATCACTCAGGAATTGGGCAAATTGTCTAAATGCTGTCCAAAATTGAATTTGATAGCCGTTTCAGCCGACTAGGCTTGATGGTAGGATATGTCGATACATTATTACGCAAGAATGAGCCAAGATTATGAGTGAAATCACCCTTCCTGAATACCAATCTATTGCTGCCGAACTTAAATCCGCAAGCCTTGCTGTGACACCAGCAGAGTTGCACGGTCTACTTGTTGGCATGCTAAGTGGTGGATTGGCGATTAACGACCAAACCTGGCAACCGATTCTGTTTGATTACACCAACGAAGGCATGGGCTGGCCATCAAGTGCATTAGGGTTGGCACAAAGTGTGTTCCAAGTAACGGTAAACGAGCTAACTGGCACTTCTATGGAATTGTCGCTGCTGCTTCCTGATGAAGAGGGTGAAGAAGGTTTGTTTGCTCTAGCTGATGGCGTGTCTGACTTTGTGAACCACTTTATCTCTGGTATGGGGTTAGCGGGGATTGCAATTGATAAAGCCTCAGACGATGCGAAAGAAGCGTTAACTGATCTAGAGGAAATCGCCAAGCTGGGCATTGATGAAGATGATGACCTAGGCGAGCAAGCACTATTGCTAGAGCAAGTAATCGAACACGTAAAAGCCTGCGTATTAACTATTCATGCAGAGTTTGGTGCTCGTCCTGAGAGCAACGAAAACAAACCAACGATTCATTAATCACTCGTTCTCCATTATCGAATAGCTTCTAGAGGTTAGCATGAGGCAATATGATGTTGTAATTGCTGGTGGTGCCATGGCAGGGGCCACACTGGCGCTGGCAATCGACCGTTTATCCAAAGGCGCACTGAAAATTGCGGTTGTCGAGCCTTTTAAAGCCCAATCGGATCAACATCCTGGGTTTGACTCTCGCTCGATTGCTCTGTCCTACGGTACGGTCAACATCCTGCGTCACTTACAGTTGTGGTCTGCCATCGAGCCTTGTGCTACCCCAATTGAACATATTCATGTTTCTGACCGCTCTCATGCGGGCATGACCGAAATTACCAAGCATGAAGTTGGCGTTGAAGCGCTTGGCTACGTAGTGGAACTCGCCGATGTTGGCCGTGTCTACCAAGAGCTTTTGGATAAGAGTGAGGCGATCACCCTGTTTTGCCCTGATTCGGTTGCGAACATCGAGCGTGAGCAAGACAAAGTACACATTGAACTGAGCAGCGGTGAAAAGCTTGAAGCTAAATTGCTGGTGGCTGCCGATGGGGCAGTATCGCAATGTTGTCAGCAAATCGGCCTAGAGTTGTCTGAACATGATTTCGACCAAGTGGCAGTGATTGCGAACATTGTGACGCAAGAGCCTCATCAAGGTCGTGCTTTTGAACGTTTTACTGAAAATGGTCCAGTCGCACTGCTGCCGATGAGTGACAACCGTATGTCGTTAGTATGGTGCCTTCGTCTTGAAGAAGCGCAAACCGTGGTGAACTTGTCCGATGCAGAGTTTCTTGAGCGCTTGCAGAACGATTTTGGCTGGCGACTAGGTGCGATGGAGAAAGTTGGACAACGCGCGAGCTATCCGCTTCTTCTTCGTCATCGCAAGCAAAACATTTCGCACCGTTTTGCTATTGTCGGCAATGCCGCACAGACGCTTCACCCGATTGCAGGGCAAGGCTTCAATCTTGGTATTCGTGATGTGGCATCTTTAGCGGAAGAGGTTGTGAAGCAAGCTGAAGACGTGGGTCGTTACCAAGGCTTAATGCGATTTAGCCAACGCCGTGAAGACGATCGCAGCGAAACGATTTGGCTAACCAGCTCTCTCGTGCATATTTTCTCAAATGATTTACCGGCGATGCGAATTGGGCGTAATCTTGCCCTCGCAACGATGGATAACCTTTCTACTTTTAAGCAGCCGCTGCTACGCCATACACTTGGTTTAGTGAAACGATAAACGGCAACGAATTAGGTAACAAATAGCAATGATGCAAAGTGTAGATATCGCCATCATCGGCGGTGGAATGGTCGGTTTAGCATTAGCGGCCGCTTTTAAGGACAGTGACCTGCGTGTGGCCGTTATTGAAGGTGCAGTACCAAACGACACACTCAACGAACTACCAGATGTTCGCGTATCGGCGTTAAGTCGTTCCAGTGAAACCATCCTTCGCAACCTTGGTGCGTGGCAAGGTATCGAGCAGCGTCGTGCCTCGCCATACTATGCGATGGAAGTATGGGAGCAAGACAGTTTCGCTAATATCGCATTTGATGCGCAGAGCATGGCTCAGCCTGATCTCGGTCATATCGTTGAAAACCGTGTGATTCAATTAGCGCTGTTAGAGCAAGTTCAAAAGCTCGATAACGTGACGCTGTTTATGCCTGCTCGTTGTGCAACGCTTGCGGTGGGTGAGCAAGAAAGCTGGCTAACGCTCGACAATGGTCAAGCTATGACAGCGAAGTTGGTTGTTGGCGCAGATGGTGCAAACTCTTGGCTGCGTAACCAAATGGATATACCACTAACGCATTGGGATTACGGTCACAGTGCCCTTGTTGCGAACGTGAAAACCGCAGACCCACACAATAGTGTTGCTCGTCAGATTTTTACACCGCAAGGTCCATTGGCTTTCCTGCCAATGTCTGATCCACACATGTGTTCGATTGTTTGGTCTACCGAACCAAATCGCGCAGAGCAATTGCTGGCGATGAACGAGCAAGAGTTCAATAAGTCACTGACTAGCGAATTTGATGTGCGCTTAGGTTTGTGTGAAGTGGTTGGCGAACGTGCTGCATTCCCACTTAAGATGCGTTATGCACGAGACTTTGTGGTTGAGCGCGTGGCTTTAGTTGGCGATGCTGCACATACCATTCATCCGCTGGCGGGGCAGGGTGTCAACCTTGGCTTACTAGATGCTGCGAGTTTAGCGCAAGAAGTATTGGCGCTGTGGAAACAAGGGCAGGACATTGGCACCAAACGTAACCTACGTGGTTACGAGCGTTGGCGTAAAGCTGAAGCGGCGAAGATGATCGCAGCAATGCAAGGCTTCCGTGATCTGTTCTCTGGGGAGAATCCTGCCAAGAAGCTGGTCCGTGGTATTGGTTTGAGCCTAGCAGGACAGTTGCCGGGGGCAAAAGACGAAATCATGAAACGTGCATTAGGTTTGAAAGGCAACTTGCCGGAACTGGCGCGTCAATAAACGCCTCTCTCGCTTGGCGAATAAAAGACACAAAAAAGGCTGGTTAATCCAGCCTTTCTTATTACATCGATGTTTTAAGCTAAGCGTATGCGCATCTGAGCTTCATAATCTCTTGGTTAATCTCTTTTACTGCCTGAAAGTGACGCTTCTCAGCTTTTTCTGGCAGTATCAATTTTCCGTTATCAAACTCGAACTTACCGACTCCGTAAATATAAATTCTTCCCTTAAAAAGACGACTTATGTGTTTAGCAATCATACCTGGTGTATAGCGCTTAAACAGTCTCATATTTACTCTTCCTTATCTCTTACCTAGCCCAATCATTCTACGTTTCTCACGTAAAAATTATTGTGACAGCAATAGTATTAAGTGCAGTTGAGCTCTTTTGCTTTAGAGATTTGTGCTGCCTTAGACAAATTGACAGAGTCATATCTCAAATAGCGTGAGGATTACCTCAAAAAATCATTGTCGAAGGAACCTGTCCTTGAGTCCTCCTGTTCTTATTTGGTGCATTAAGCAACAGCTTTGTTACAGAATTAAGAATAGAAGGAAAATGATTGTTTGCGAAATGTTTTTACTCAATGGGGTGCATTTTGTTCGTTTTGATGAGGTTGAAACCTCAAATGCATTGCTTTCATTGAGTTAGAGGAATTAAAAAGGAAAAAGTTCCACGCAAAAAAAAAGCCCGCTTCGGCGGGCGAATAGTCACAGATGCATTACACAAAAGTGGACGACTGACTTAATGAACGCTGTCATACAAGTCAGCTGATTCACTTTATGTTGATTAAGTCGTTGTTGAAAACTTAACCAACAAATTCAGCATATACGAGTTTTCTATGTATGACTATTTATGTTTTTAAAGTGATTAAAAATTCTTCAATGTAATCGGCGAGATATGAGTGAGATCACGCAGGAGTAAGAATCCTGCGCTCGATTACATGTTAGCGGCAGATATCAGCCATGGTTGGTTGGCACAATTGGATGAGATCATCGATGGACAGCGCTAAGCCTGCCATGCGATCACCGCTGCTAATGGTGATTTCTTTTTCTTCAAGCAAACTTGGGTCAAACACGATCGGCATGTAGCGTTTTAAAAGTAGTGGCGTGACAGTACCAATCTTGTATCCGGTAATCGCTTCTACGTCCGCTTGAGCAACACACGTCATACGACGGCACTGCAGTAGTGCGCGTACCTTCTTTGGATCAACGCTACGATCACCTGGAGCACAGGCAAGTGCATATTGGTTCCCCATATCGCGCAAAAGAATCGCTTTGACCATTTGAGAAGGGCGAATGCCGCGTTGTTGCGCGGCATCCTCAATGGTTGTTGCTGGCTTTTGATGAGGAAGAAGGCGGAACTCGATATTCTGGTCCGCCAAAAACTGCATCAAAGGGGTATGAATGGTATTACTCATCGTCAAGACTGTACGGTAGTGCTGCGATTTCCCATTCGCACTCTGGCTGAGTAACCAAGCGCAGACGAGTGTCATCGTCTAGGTTGTTTGGTAACACAATGAGACCCATCGCTTGGTTGTCGCTGAATTGGTAATGTGTGAGCAATGCGCCTACTGAACGCCAGTTTTCACCGACACTACGTTCCAATTCGATCGCACCCTCACCTAAGGCTTCAGCGGTTGCACCTTTAACAATATACATTGCACGTTTGTTGGTGCCGCGGTATTTCGCGCGTGCTACGGTTTCTTGGCCTGTGTAGCAGCCTTTCGTAAAGCTGATGCCGCCGAGCGCTTGTACGTTTAGCGCTTGTGGAATGTGCTCGTTTTGCGCGTCTGCTGCGACGTATGGTAGTGCCGCTTCAATATCGAAACGGGTCCAAAGTTCATGAGTGGTCAGTGTTGCTTGGCTGTCTTCCAATAACGATTGTGCTGCTTCTGCTGTAAGCGCAAGCAACCAGCGGTTTAAAGCAACTTTGACTGCAGTGCCACCTTCAACAGTACGCACTTCGCCAGAATCAGCATTTAATGTTGAGATGAACGCATCGGCATTCTCACCAGCGACACCTAGCACAACGTCGCTAGACTCTTCGATGGTCACTTTCGAAAACACCGCGTACTTCTTGATTTCTTTCAGTTCCACTTCAATCGCTGATTTCGGCTGAACCATTGCGTAGCCATCGTTATGGTGGAATAGTCGGAAGACGCTCCACACTTTACCTTTCGCATCACAATGGGCACCCAACATTGATTGGTCTTTCTCAAGAGAAACCACATCACAAGTAACTTGGCCGTGTAGGTATGACTTTTTGTCATCCCCGACCATGGTGATCATGCCTAGGTTATCCAATAGCGAGACAGACAGCTCAGGTAGTGCGTCTTGTGTCGATAGGTTCAGTGGTGAAAAGCGAGTTTGCCATTCCATGATTACAATGCCTTTTTAAGATATTTTTCAGCTATGTTAAATGCAGAATCGGTATTTGTCAGCACTCAATATATCCACGCAATTTTAAGGTGTTTGGCGTTGCTGAACGTTTGTTTATTAAATGCGTTCAGGATTTGCAGCGACTTGGCTACATATTGTGACCCGCACACTAGTGACGTTGCACATCCCTTGTTACACTCCGCACTAAGAACAAGACATCTATGAAGGAATACTGAATGTACACTGCGGAAGAAAAGGCGCGTATTAAATGGGCTTGTCGTCGTGGCATGCTTGAGCTTGACGTGGTGATTATGCCGTTTTTTGAAGAGTGCTTTGATGCACTGAATGAGCAAGAGCAGCGTGATTTTGTCTCACTATTAGAATGTGATGACCCAGATCTGTTTACTTGGGTAATGGGACACGGTCGCAGCGAAAACCTAGGTCATGCATCGATGGTTGATAAAATTGTCGCGCACAACCTCAGCAAGGTTCGTTAATCTCAAGGTTAACACTTCTCTATACGCCCAAATTGCCAACCAACTTCTTCTCCTAGGTTGTGTTTGGGCGCTTATCTGTTCTGACATCCCACTCGTCTTATCAACTTATCTGTTATTACTGATTCTCCGTTGCCAATTGCAAGGTGGCTTTGTCGTGCCTTCTGCTTGTGGTTGCTGGTATTTACATCGTGATGGCACGGTACGTAATGACAAGCAAACCTCCACATTATCTAGTGTTGATGTTTCGGCTACGGCGTTCAAAGTGACATTTGAATTAACGTCGGGGGAAAGTGCGACAATCTGGCGAGACAGCTGTGAGGATGTGGCTTATCGCCAACTGTGTTTGATATTACGTCAATGGAAAATGGGAGCCGAAGCCCCCATTTGATCTTGTATCTGACGGTTACTGTTTAGTGCCAGAGCTATTTGTTTGGTGTAAGAATTGTTGGACCACTATTTTCTAGCTGGTTTGGATAATCCAAGGTGTAGTGCAGACCACGACTTTCTTTACGCTGCATCGCGCAACGCACCATCAGCTCAGCGACTTGCAGGAGGTTACGTAGCTCTAGCAAGTTGTTCGATACGCGGAAGTGGCTGTAGTACTCGTACGTTTCTTGTTGCAGCATTTGGATACGACGTAGAGCACGTTCAAGGCGCTTATCAGTACGAACGATGCCCATGTAATCCCACATAAACAGGCGCAGCTCATGCCAGTTATGTTGAATGATCACTTCTTCATCACTGTTGGTCACTTGGCTTTCATCCCAACATGGAACCTGCGGTGCTAGTTCTACTTCGTTGTGATGTTTAAGAATGTCTTTGGCTGCCGACCATGCGTAAACCACACACTCAAGTAGTGAGTTCGATGCCATACGGTTCGCACCGTGCAAGCCTGTGTAGCTCACTTCACCAATCGCGTAGAGGTTCTTCAGGTCGGTATGACCGTTTTGATCGACCATGACGCCACCGCACGTGTAGTGCGCTGCTGGTACAATTGGGATCGGTTCTTTAGTCATATCGATACCCAAATCCATCAAACGAGAGTAGATGGTTGGGAAATGCTTAGTAATGAAATCCGCTGGCTTATGGCTGATGTCGAGGTACATGCAGTCAGCACCTAAGCGCTTCATTTCGAAGTCGATCGCGCGAGCCACGACGTCACGTGGAGCAAGCTCTTTACGCTCGTCGAAATCCGGCATAAAACGTGAACCATCAGGACGACGTAAATACGCGCCTTCTCCACGCAATGCTTCTGTCAGTAAGAAGTTGCGCGCTTCTGGGTGGAACAGACAGGTCGGGTGGAATTGGTTGAATTCCATGTTCGCAACGCGACAACCTGCGCGCCAGGCAATTGCAATACCATCGCCGGATGATACGTCTGGGTTAGACGTGTATTGGTAAACTTTGGAAGCGCCGCCCGTTGCCAGTACAACAAATTTAGCGCGAACAGTTTCTACCTGCTCTTCGTTGCGGTTCCAAATATAAGCACCAATGATCTTGTTTTTGTCGCCGCCGATTTTATCTTCGGTGATCAAATCCAGAGCATTATGACGTTCAAGAACATGAATGTTTGGGTGGCTGTGTGCGTTGTCTTGCAGAGAGGTTTGCATTGCCATGCCAGTTGCATCGGCAGCGTGCAATATACGGCGACGGCTGTGACCGCCTTCGCGAGTTAAGTGATAGCGTGGTTCATCGTCAGAATCATCGTCTTCACGATCAAATGGTACACCGCCATCAATCAACCATTGCACGCACTCTTTTGAGTTTTCCGCGATGAATTTAACGGTCTCTTCATCACAGATACCATCCCCGGCAATTTGCGTATCTTCAACGTGAGACTCAATGGTGTCCGACTCATCAAATACGGCAGCGATACCACCTTGCGCGTAATACGTTGCGCCTTCGCTGCGCGGTCCTTTACTCAGAACCATCACCTTACAGTGGTTTGCGACACGTAAAGCCAACGACAAGCCCGCGGCGCCACTCCCTACCACTAACACATCACATTCATGTTCACGATTTGTGTTCATATTACTTTTACAATCCCAAGCTAAGGTAACAAGGTTACCTTGTGTATATTTTGCACACCATGTGCATTCCATTAACGCGACATCCGTCGCTAAGGGCTAAGTTGGGAGACGTATCGAAATCGGCGTTACTTTGGTGACTTCAGCCACTCTTGTTTTTCCATGCTTTGGGCATGAGGATGCTTCCTGAGTTTTGTTTGCAACGCGATGTTCTGATAGCCATTAGCCATGCAAATGAAAAGTAATAGTTTGTCAATGCCATTGCTTTTCTATGCTCTACCCAGCACAATCTGGGATAGAGATCATCCATTATACCCATTTCCCCATCAGTATGCTCGCTTGTCAAAACGAGACTTAAGTCGGACGAGGAGCGGGATTTGGCTAATGACATCACACTGTGAAAAAACAATGACAAAAAATTTGAGAAACCATGGAACTTTCTCATTCACGTCGGAGTCACAATAGTGCTCAAGTAAGCAGTGGTGTCAATACTACGTTTTGCATAATTAGTACCCATATCTGAGAAGAGTAGGGGCATAACAAATAGGAGTATCCGCTCGAATGAACGAGCAGCTGACCGATCAAGTATTGATTGAGCGAGTTCAGAATGGCGATAAGCAAGCATTCAACCTGCTGGTAACAAAGTACCAGAACAAGGTATGTAACCTTATCTCCAGATACGTAAGTAATCCTGGCGATGTACCAGATGTAGCACAAGAAGCGTTTATCAAAGCTTACCGAGCTATCCCTAGTTTTCGTGGGGAAAGTGCGTTTTACACGTGGCTGTATCGCATTGCTGTGAATACTGCGAAAAATCACATTGTTGCCCAAGGTCGTAGACCGCCAGCAACAGACGTGGATGCTGAAGAAGCTGAATTTTACGAAACAGGTAATGCACTTAAAGAAATTTCGAACCCTGAGAACTTAACGTTGTCCAAAGAATTGCAACGGGTAGTGTTCAGTGCAATCGAAGCCTTACCTGAAGATTTAAAAACCGCAATGACTCTGCGTGAGCTTGATGGCTTAAGCTACGAGGAAATTGCTGAAGTAATGGATTGCCCGGTGGGAACGGTACGATCGCGTATCTTCCGTGCTCGTGAGGCGGTGGAAAAGAAAATTAAACCTCTTTTGCAGCGCTAGTACAAGTGATAACTATGGTGAAAATAATGGCTGACAAAGAAAAACTTTCAGCTCTCATGGATGGAGAATTGGTCGATAAGGCTTTAATTCAAGAATTAGAGCAAGACCAAGAGAGCCGTGATGCTTGGCAGAACTATCACCTAATTGGTGATGTGATGCGAGGCGAAGCGCCAGCAAAGCCAGAGTGGAATATTGCTGAAAGCGTAGCGTTAGCGTTAGAAGACGAGCCTGTGCATCGTGCTATCGATTCGCGCAGTGCTAACGTAATTTCAATTAACGACGCGCCAAAAGAGTCGCAACCAGAGCCACAAAAAGCGAAACGCCAGTTGCCTGCATGGTTGACTCAGTTTGGTCAAGTAGCCGTTGCTGCGTGTGTGTCACTTGTTGTGATACTAGGCGTACAGCAGTATGGTGGTAGCGACCCAATGTCGCCGCAAGCAGACCAACTTCCTGTACTTCAGACTGTGCCATTCGCGGGCAGTGCTGAACCAGTAAGCTTGACGCGTGAATCCGTAGAGCGTTCAGTTGGTGAAGCAAATATGCAAGAGCAACGCAAACGCGTTCATGCTATGCTTCGTGACTACGAATTGCAGCTAAGAATTAACAGTGATGCGTCTCAGCAAGATGCACATCTGACTCCGGATATTGAATGAAAAAATTTCTGATCAGCGCTTGCGCTCTGTTCAGTCTGATGTCTTCGCAAGCCTTTGCTGGTGATAAGCCAGCGGAGGCTTTATTGCATCAAATGAGCGAGGCGAGCAAGAATTTAAGCTACGAGCTCTCTTATATCCTTATCAAAAAGAACAGCATTGAACCTTTGCTGTATCGTCATGCGACTCACGACAAAGACCAGTACGCACACCTTGTGTACTTAAGTGGTCCCGTACGTGAAGTGATCCGTCGCGGCACTGAAGTAAGCTACATCGAAACTGGCGCAGAACCGTTTACCATTGAATCGGGTAAAATGGTCGCTCCCATCATGCCAATGCTGAATGCCAATATTGACGAGCTAAACTTGTACTACGACTACGTAAAAGTGGGGCGTGCGCGTGAAGCTGGCGTACCAACACAAGTACTGCGCATTGTGCCAAAAGATGGCTTGCGTTATTCATATGTGTTGTGGATTGATGAGAAGAGCCATTTGCCACTGCGTGCTGACCTAGTTGACCGCGATGGTGAAATGCTTGAGCAGTACCGTACTATCTCTTACTCAGTAAACCCTAAGATTGCTGAGTTGATGAGTGGCTTAGAAGAAGTTCAGTTGCCGGCGGTTCTGACAATGCCAAAAGGTGATATTGGAACGAGTAACTGGAATGTAGGTTGGACGCCTGAAGGTTTCCATCCAAATGAACTGAATCGCTACCGTATGGCAGTGACCGACCAAATGGTAGAAAGCCAACTGTACTCTGATGGACTATTTAGTTTCTCTGTGTATGTAGCGAACAAAGACGAGCACTCGTTGAAAGGCCAGCTGGTTCGTCAAGGTCGTCGCACGTTGCATAGCTTTATAAGCGGCAATCACGAAATTTCCGTCGTTGGTGATATTCCACCGGCAACGGCTCAGCGTATCGCACAATCGGTCACTTTTAATGTAACAAAGAGTGAAGTGCAATGATGACTGCATTGGCTACCGTGACGGGTGTTCACCGTCACGGTCATCAATACGATGTCGATCTCAGCTGTGAGCAACAAACTAGTTGTAGCAGCTGTTCATCGCAAAAAAGCTGCGGCACAGGCGTGGTTACCAAAGCGATTGGTAACAAAACGCTGTCGTGGCATTTGCGTACTCCAAAATCCGTCAAAGTTGGTCAAGTCGTGGAAATTGGTTTTCCTGAATCAAGCCTGATCAAATCTGCTATGGCTGTCTACCTTCTTCCTCTGTTTGGTTTGATTCTCGGTGCCGTGATTGGCAACTTCCTGCTTGCACCTTTAACGGCAGGTGGTGAGGGTATTACTATCCTATCCTCGGTGTTGTTTGCGGCTGGTGGTATGTGGCTCGCAAAACGTGTGTCACGCCCGCTTGAAGATGAGTCAAAGCGCCAAGTTACCCTTATTCGAGTTCTCGGTGAACCTATTCAATAAGTTCTAGACTTTAAATAAGGTGCGCCCGTTAACGAAATTGGGTAGAATCTGCCAACTTGATTGAAATGCCGTCAACTGACGGCTTTCTTACTGTCCCTATTTGTAAAGAGTTAGTTACCCTAAATCTATGAAGCACATTCGTAACTTTTCGATTATCGCCCACATCGACCATGGTAAGTCGACCCTATCTGACCGTCTAATCCAAGTTTGTGGTGGATTAAGCGATCGTGAAATGGCCGCACAGGTTCTGGATTCAATGGATCTTGAACGTGAGCGTGGTATCACCATCAAATCTCAGAGTGTGACGCTGAACTACACCGCTAAAGACGGCGAAACGTACCAGTTGAACTTCATCGATACTCCGGGACACGTTGACTTTGCGTACGAAGTATCACGTTCTCTAGCCGCTTGTGAAGGTGCGCTACTGGTGGTTGATGCAGGTCAGGGTGTAGAGGCTCAAACGCTAGCTAACTGTTACACCGCGATCGAAATGGATCTTGAGGTTGTGCCAATCCTAAACAAGATTGACCTACCAGCTGCTGATCCTGAGCGTGTAGCGGAAGAAATTGAAGAAATCGTTGGTATTGATGCAATGGAAGCTACCCGCTGTTCTGCAAAGACAGGTATCGGTGTAGATGATGTTCTAGAAAACATCGTATCAGCAATTCCAGCACCAGAAGGTGATCCAGATGCGCCACTTCAAGCGCTGATCATCGACTCATGGTTCGATAACTACCTTGGCGTTGTTTCTTTGGTTCGTATTAAAAACGGCTCACTGAAGAAAAACGACAAGATCAAAGTAATGAGTACAGGCCAAACTTGGGGTGTGGACCGTCTAGGTATCTTCACGCCTAAGCAAGTGGACACTGATGTTCTGCGTACTGGCGAAGTAGGCTGGGTAGTTTGTGGTATCAAAGACATCCTAGGCGCACCAGTAGGTGATACGCTGACGCTAGCGAAAAACGGCAGCGAGAAGCCACTTCCAGGCTTTAAGAAAGTAAAACCTCAGGTATACGCGGGTCTATTCCCGGTATCTTCTGACGATTACGAAAACTTCCGTGACGCACTAGGTAAACTTAGCCTAAACGATGCATCGCTATTCTACGAGCCAGAAAACTCAGCAGCACTAGGCTTTGGTTTCCGTTGTGGTTTCCTAGGCATGCTGCACATGGAAATCATCCAAGAGCGTTTAGAGCGTGAATACGACCTAGACCTAATTACAACGGCACCAACGGTAGTTTACGAAGTAGAGCAAACTAACGGTGAGACAATGTACGTTGATAGCCCAGCAAAACTGCCAGCGGTTAACGACATCGAAGAGATCCGTGAGCCTATCTCGCGCTGTAACATCCTAGTACCAGCGGACTACCTAGGTAACGTAATCACGCTATGTGTTGAGAAGCGTGGTGTTCAGGTGGACATGGTATACCACGGTAACCAAGTTGCGATCACTTACGACATCCCAATGGCAGAAGTGGTACTGGACTTCTTCGACCGTTTGAAGTCGACATCACGTGGTTACGCGTCTCTGGATTACAACTTCCAACGCTTTGAAGCATCGAACATGGTACGTGTAGACGTACTACTGAACGGCGACAAAGTGGATGCGCTAGCGCTGATTACGCACAAAGATCAGTCTCAGACTCGTGGTCGTCAGCTTGTTGAGAAAATGAAAGAGTTCATTCCTCGTCAGATGTTCGACATCGCGATCCAAGCGGCTATCGGTAACCACATCATCGCGCGTTCTACAGTGAAACAGCTACGTAAGAACGTAATCGCGAAATGTTACGGTGGTGACGTGAGCCGTAAGAAGAAACTTCTGAAGAAACAGAAAGAAGGTAAGAAACGTATGAAGCAGATCGGTAACGTAGAGCTGCCTCAAGAAGCGTTCCTAGCAATTCTTCACGTTGGTAAAGACTAGAGTTGAACTATCTCGTACTCTTGTCTGTCATAAGACGTTAGATAGTAAAATAAGTGAAAGGGTTTCGGCTCTTTCACTTTCGTATTTTTAGATAAGGGAATTTAATGGCGAATACATTCTCACTGATTCTAGTTATCGTGACTTTGGTAACTGGCGTAGTTTGGCTACTAGAAAAGCTCGTGTTTGCGAAAAAACGTCAAGCGAAAGTAGCGGAGATCCAAGCGCAAACAACAAATGGTCTGGATGCGGTGACGCTACAAAAAGTAGAAAGCCAACCGTGGTGGGTAGAGAACAGTGTGTCTATCTTCCCAGTGATTGCATTCGTATTGGTATTACGTTCTTTTATCTATGAACCGTTCCAAATACCTTCAGGCTCAATGATGCCAACCCTACTAGTAGGTGACTTCATTTTGGTGGAGAAATACGCGTACGGATTGAAAGATCCAGTATGGCGCACTCAGCTAGTGGAAACTGGCAAGCCAGAACGTGGCGACATCGTAGTATTCAAATATCCACCTCAGCCAAACATTGACTACATTAAGCGTGTGGTTGGTTTGCCAGGCGATACTGTTCGTTACTCTGCGGATAAGCAGGTATGTATTCAGTCGAAAGGTGAATCAACTTGTAAGCCAGTTAAGTCGAGCAATGTTGAAGAGAGCCCATTCATCCAAAATGGCATTCCTCTGATTCAGATGAATGAAAAATTGGGTGAGGTTGAACACCAAATTCTGGTGAATCCACTCGCTCGTGATCGTGTGCAGAACTACCAGCCACGTCCAGGTGTTAACGAGTGGGTTGTACCACAAGGTCAGTACTTTGTTATGGGTGATAACCGTGACAACAGTGCAGACAGCCGTTACTGGGGCTTTGTTCCAGAAGCAAACTTAGTCGGTAAAGCTGTTGCGATCTGGATCAGCTTCGAGTTTGATCGTGGCGCAGACAGCGTTCTACCTTCATGGATTCCAACTGGTGTGCGTTTCAACCGCATCGGTGGTATTCACTAACCATTCAAATATCGAGAGAGTATGAATTCTCCAATTGAGAAACTAGAGAGAAAGCTCGGCTACCAATTTAAGGATGCTGGGCTTATCAACTTGGCGCTGACTCACCGCAGCGCCAACAGTAAGCACAATGAACGTCTTGAGTTTCTGGGCGATTCAATTTTAAGTTTTGTCATCGCTGATGATCTGTACCATCGTTTCCCGAAAGTGAACGAAGGTGACATGAGCCGTATGCGCGCGACCTTGGTACGTGGGCACACATTGGCGGAACTGGGTCGTGAATTCGATCTAGGAGATTATTTAAAATTAGGTCCAGGTGAATTGAAGAGTGGCGGATTCCGCCGAGACTCTATTCTAGCCGATGCGGTAGAAGCCATTATTGGTGCGATTTACCTTGATAGTGATATTGAAGCCGTGCGCGGTATTGTACTGAGCTGGTACAACTCGCGTCTTGAGGCGATCAAGCCTGGCGTATCACAAAAAGATCCCAAAACTCGCCTACAAGAGTTCCTGCAAGGCAGAAGAAAACCGCTGCCTGTCTACACAGTGACTAATATTAAAGGTGAAGCGCACAACCAAGAGTTCACGGTTGAGTGTGACGTAGCAGGTGTGGATAAGCCTGTAATCGGTAAAGGCACCAGCCGCCGCAAGGCAGAACAAGCGGCTGCAGAAACGGCACTTGAGCAATTAACGAATGGCTGATAACGAATTCGATATCGATGCGTTTTTCGCATCACACGGTGAAGTAAGTTCACCAGAAAACCAACACTGTGGCTTCATTGCGATTGTTGGTCGTCCAAACGTAGGTAAGTCGACACTTCTGAACAAAATCTTGGGTCAGAAGATTTCGATCACGTCTCGTAAGCCGCAGACGACGCGTCACCGCATTATGGGTGTGGACACAGACGGCGATTACCAAGCGATCTACGTAGATACACCAGGGCTTCACATTGAAGAGAAGCGCGCGATTAACCGCTTGATGAACCGTGCGGCAAACTCATCTCTAAGTGATGTGAACCTAGTGTTCTTCTTGGTGGATGGTACGCACTGGACGAACGACGACGAGATGGTGCTGACTAAGCTTCAGAAGTCGAACTTCCCAGTTGTGCTTTGTGTGAACAAAGTAGACAACGTGCAAGATCGTAATGAAGTGATGCTGCACATGATGGACATGTCGAAGAAGATGGACTTCGTTGACGTTGTGCCAATCTCTGCAAAACACGGTAAGAACATTGAAGTACTGCGCAAGCACGTACGCGATCACCTACCGAAAGCAACGCACCACTTCCCAGAAGAATACGTGACGGACCGCTCTCAGCGTTTCATGGCATCAGAAATCGTACGTGAGAAGTTAATGCGCTTCACGGGTGATGAGCTGCCATACTCAGTAACAGTTGAGATTGAGCGCTTCGACTACAACCCAGAAACCGACGGTTTCCATATCAACGCCCTAATTCTTGTTGAACGTAATGGTCAGAAGAAAATGGTTATTGGTAAAGGCGGCGAGAAGATCAAGACAATTGGTCGTGAAGCGCGTCTAGATATGGAAGAGCTATTCGGTCGTAAGGTTTACCTAGAGACTTGGGTAAAAGTGAAATCTGGTTGGGCAGATGACGAACGTGCTCTGCGCTCACTAGGTTACATCGACGACCTGTAAGTTTGGTAACGAAGACACTTCGTTCCAACATCGACTAAAATATAATATCGATTAAAATAAGGAGCCGCTTGGCTCCTTATTTTTTATTACCGACTTAGGCACACTGATTGAAATGAGCAACCAGTCTTCAGAAGGCTTCCAGCGCTGCTTTGTATTGCACCGACGCCCTTACAGTGAATCGAGCTTGATCCTTGATGTATTCAGCGAGGAGTATGGTCGTATCACGTTGATGGCGAAAGGCGCGCGCAGCAAACGCTCCAATCTGAAAGGGGCATTACAGCCCTTCACACCACTATTGCTGAAATGGTCCGGCAAAGGTTCGATGAAAACCTTACGTCAGGCTGAGCCAATCAGTTTGGGTTTGCCGTTGTTCGGGATAAACCTTTACTCCGCAATGTACGTAAATGAATTAGTCGGGCGCGTGTTAATGGCGGAAGTGCCGATGCCTGCGCTGTTTCATGATTATCTGCATGCACTAACGGAATTGGCTCAGAGTGATAACCCTGAACCGGGCTTGCGTCGTTTTGAATTGGCCCTGTTGTCTTCAATGGGCTATGGCGTCGATTTCTTGCATTGTGCCGGGACGGGGGAGCCTGTCGATCCTGAGATGACTTACCGTTATCGTGAGCAAAAGGGATTCATCGCTTCAGTAAGGCGCGACAACCTGACATTTTTAGGTAATGAATTGATTGCGATTAGTGAACGGCGATTCGTCACTAAAGAGCAATTAAAAGCGGCGAAACGCTTTACACGTATGGCATTAAAGCCGTATCTTGGCGGCAAACCTTTAAAAAGTCGCGAATTATTCATTCAGACATATCGAGCACGGAGTAACGGAAAATGAGCTCAATCTACTTAGGCGTTAATATCGACCATATTGCCACTCTACGTAATGCACGTGGTACTAAATACCCAGATCCAGTTCATGCTGCTGAGATCGCAGAGCGTGCCGGTGCTGACGGTATTACCATCCACCTACGTGAAGACCGTCGCCACATTCTAGATCGTGACGTTCGCATCTTACGTGAAACCATTCAAACTCGTATGAACCTTGAAATGGCAGTAACGGACGAGATGGTTGAGATTGCGCTACAAACTAAGCCTGAGTTCGTTTGTCTGGTTCCTGAAAAACGTGAAGAGTTGACCACAGAAGGTGGTCTGGATGTTGTCGGTCAACTTGAGAAAGTGAAAGCGGCAACGCAAAAACTGACCGAAGCGGGCATCAAAGTATCTCTATTTATTGATGCTGACCGTCAACAGATCGATGCGGCAAAAGCTTGTGGCGCACCTTACATTGAGCTTCACACTGGTCACTACGCAGACGCGACAACAGAAGAAGATCAGCAAGATGAGCTGAAGAAGATCGCAGCTGGCGCGAGCTACGCTGATGACCTAGGCATCATCGTAAACGCAGGTCACGGTCTGACTTACCACAACGTTGCACCAATCGCGGCACTGCCAGAAATCTACGAGCTGAACATCGGTCACTCGATCATTGGTCGTGCGGTTTTCGATGGTCTAGAAAAATCTGTGGCAGAAATGAAAGCCATCATGGTTGCGGCTCGTAAGTAATCAGATTTAAGCATGGCAATTTTAGGATTAGGCACTGACATCGCAGAGATTGAGCGCATTGAAAAAGCGCTCGGTCGAACGGGGGAGCCCTTCGCAAAGCGTATTTTGTCGCAAGATGAAATGATAAAGTTTGCTGAACTGAAGCAAAAAGGGCGCTACCTTGCAAAGCGTTTCGCAGTAAAAGAGGCGGCCTCAAAAGCGTTAGGAACTGGCATCGCAAAAGGCGTGACCTTCCATGATTTTACGGTTTCGAATGATGAGTTCGGTAAACCGGTATTGACCATATCCGGTGTGGCGAAACAAATCGCCGAGTCGATGGGCGTCAACCATGTTCATCTGTCGATTTCGGATGAACGCCATTACGCGGTCGCGACGGTGATTTTTGAATCCTAATTTGTCTGATTACGGATTAATAACCGAATACGAAAAAGCCAGAGTCGATGCTCTGGCTTTTTTATGGCTCTGATTTACCCAGTTATTCTCTACTGTTCAAGGTAGAGTTTCGCTGTCGTGGTGACCTTGATCATCTCATCTTGAAGTTCAAACATTTCTGGTTCGATGTCTTCGATGTCAGCACCCGAGCGCAGTGCTTGTTCTAAGGTTGCACACAGAGACTTTAATCTCGGCACGCCACAGTAAGAGCTGCTGCCGTGAAGTTTATGTACCACATGGATAAGATCATCATGCGAGAAGTCTTCTTTTTCTAATGCTTGATCGACCACTTCTTCCACCTCAGGAATAAAATCAATCAGCATGCGTAGCATGTCTTTAGCTAAGTCTTCTTTGTTGGCACTCTGCTTTAACGCTGCTTGCCAGTCGATGATGACATCTTGCTGTGGTTTTTCTGGTGCTGGTGGTGCAGTCTCCACAACAGGTTCGACATAAGAAGGCGCGATTTTGTCGACACTCTCAGTACAGGTATTTGGGTTCCAATGAACCAAAACCTGTTGCAGTACATGCTCTTCGATTGGTTTGGTTAGGTAATCATCCATACCCGCAGCCAGTAGTCGGTCACGCTCGCCCGCCATGGCATGCGCGGTGACTGCAATCACTGGGGTGTCTTTGTTCAGCTCAAGCTCTTTAATGTGCTGACAAGCGGTCACACCGTCCATCAATGGCATTTGAATGTCCATGAAGATGAGATCGTATTTCTTCTCAGTTGCGAGATTCACCGCTTGCTGACCATTGCTGCATGCCGTTACCGTTTCTACACGTTCTCTTAGTAGCGCAGAGATCAGTTTCAAGTTGGCAGGGTTATCGTCGACCGCTAGTACCGTCAGTGGTAAACGTTCATTCACCACTGGCTCAATTGGTGCAATCACCGCTTGAGGCGTTTCGACGTGATCCGTGATTAGGCTTTGTAGAAGCTTACGGCGTGATAATGGCTTGGTCAGACATTGGATCTGATGGTCGTTCATCACTTGATCTGCCAGTGCCAGTTCGGTACTCGGCGTACCCATGATCACACTCGGAGCCATGCGTTTGGCTTGCTCAATCCAAGCCGCTACCGATTGATCATCGTAGGTTTGGTTGGCAGCCAAGTTCAACAAGACGTAATCGTAGTTCTCGTCGTTTTCTGGCAGAGAAGAGCGGTAGGTCACCAAAATGCCTTCTTGGCTCAGGATCTGTTGAGTCACTGACGCCGCTTGCATGTTAGGTTCAACCAACAGCAATTGCTTACCAGTTAGTAGTTCGACTTCAATCAGATCGCTCATTGGCATTTCAGTTGAGTGCAAGCGAACCGTAAACCAGAAGGTAGAACCTTGGTGTAGGCGACTGGTTAGACTGATTTCGCCGCCCATCTGGCTTACCAGTTTCTGAGTGATAACCAGACCCAGACCGGTACCACCATAGCGACGTGAAATACTTGCATCCGCTTGGCTAAACGCTTGGAATAACTGCGCTTGCTGACGTTCTGAGATACCAATACCCGTATCGCGCACCATGAATTGCAGTTCGACCGAATCACCAGATTGTGAGCGCATCTCAACGCTGATGTCGATATTACCCCGCTCAGTAAACTTGATGGAGTTGCCGACCAAGTTGGTGAGAATTTGTTGGATACGAAGTGGGTCACCTACCAAACCTTGCGGGATCTTCGGATCCACTTTCAAGGTGATCTCCAAACCTTTCTCGTGCGCGCTGGTGGCTTGTAGGTTGATTACTTCTTCTAAGCTTTCACGGAATTCAAACGGAATGTTTTCCAGTGCTAGCTTACCGGCTTCCAGTTTCGAGAAGTCGAGGATGTCATTGATGATGTTCAGTAGGTTGTTCGCCGACTTCTCAATCGTCTGCAAGTAATCCGTTTGACTGTTCGATAGCTGTGTTTTCAGCATCTGGCGGGTAAAGCCAATTACGCCATTCAATGGGGTACGAAGCTCGTGAGACATGTTCGCCAAGAATTCAGACTTCACTCGGGCTGCTTCTTGGGCACGCTTCTTCGCGATGTCCAACTCCACGTTCTGAATCTCTAGCTGTTCCAGAGTCTCACGCAAGTCTGATGTCGCTTGGTCTATACTGTGCTGCATCTCAACGTGGTATTCCGAAAGCGAGACCGCCATGGCGTTGATACCATTTTTCAGTTGGTCCAACTCACCGTGCATTTTGCCTTCGATACGCACATCAAGGTGACCACGACGAATGCGGTCCACAACGTTCTTCATGTGGGTGATCGGCTGGGTTACATCATGCATGAGGCGAGAGGCGAACACACTCGCGAGACCAAGACCAAGGATCAACACCAAGAAGGCAGAGAAGACTTCTTGATATTGCTGCAAGCGAAGTGACGAAAGATCCATTTCTACGGCGATGTAGCCGATGGCTTTTGTGCCCTGATTCTCATTTGAGAGCTCCGAAAGATAGTGACCTTCAGATAGAATCGGCACGCGCAGAATAAGCGAGTTATCGAAGATTTCCGAGTCCCCTAACTGAGGGATCGGCTTATCCTTCGGGAACATCAGAGCTTCAAAATTGGGATGGAAGTTAGAAGTGACGAAAAGCTCATGATTTTCATCGAACACCGCGATACTACGAACCAGTTTCGAGTTTTTGCGGTGGGCATAACTGATAAGGCGACGAACGGCCTCGCGGCTTTCGGAAAGCAGGTGAGTTTCACTGGCAATCGCAAGCGGTTCGATAATGCTATTACCTGTGGTGATAACTTGTTTCTCTAGGTCTTGGTAGCGGTTGAATGAGAAAAAGCCGCTCAGTAATAAACCAATAATAAGAGTGGGAGCGAGAGTTAGTGTAATTACACGTGCTCTTAAGCCATATCTGGTCATGTTATCTAATTACATCGGAGTCTGGATATGGGAAAATAACGCATTATTTCTCAAGCGCACGATAAAGCCTTGAGCAAAAAAGTGACGTCACCGGATAAACGGTAAGCATAATCAAGTCACTCGAATCACACAACGGCTGCAAGCAAGAATAGTGAAGCAGTAGAGCAATTAGACACAAATCAGGCACAGAGCATGGCACGTATCTTTCAACCTAAAAAGAAAACGCAATTGAATACCCGTCACCAAGCGGTGCAAGTAGAGCGTTTGGATCACCACGGCGCAGGCATTGCTTACCTTAAGAAGAAACCATTATTTATTGATGGTGCGCTACCGGGTGAGGAAGTGGTAACCCAATTGGTGGAAGAAAAGAGCAAGTTCGCTCGCGGTAAGTTGATTAAAATCCTTAAACCGAGTGAAGCTCGCGTGGAGCCATTTTGTCCCCATTACCATGAGTGTGGTGGCTGTGATCTGCAGCATTTGAACTATGACCAACAATTGACGCACAAGCAGCAAACGCTTCGCCAGTTGATGAGAAAATTTGCCGGCAGTGATATCGAGTTGGATGCACCTGTGTTGGGTGAGTCTCTTGGCTACCGTCGTCGTGCTCGTGTGAGCTTGTTCGTAGATAAAAAGACTCGTCAGTTGCACTTTGGTTTCCGTAAAAAGCAGAGTAAGCAAATCGCACAGGTGACGGATTGCCCAGTGCTTGCACCTGAGTTAAATGTGCTATTGCCAGAGATCTACTCGACGTTAAAAGCGTTTAAGAAGCCAGAGCAACTTGGTCACGTAGAGTTGGTGCTAGGTGATAATGGTCCATGCATTACATTGCGTCACCTAAACAAGCTGACTGAAAAAGAAACCAATACCTTAGTGAAATTGGCGAAGCGTCACCAGGCATCGCTCTGTTTGATGCCTGAAACGGATCAGCTTGATTTGGTTGAGGGCGAAGTGCCTTTCTATCAAGAACCCGGTGTTACTGTACCATTTACGCCGAATAACTTTATTCAAGTGAACCAAGCGGTAAACCAGAAAATGGTTGCTCAGGCTGTGGATTGGTTAGACCCAAAAAGTGACGAGCGAGTGTTAGATTTGTTCTGTGGCTTGGGTAACTTCAGTTTGCCTATCGCGAAACGTGCAAAACACGTAGTTGGCGTAGAAGGTGTGGCAGAAATGGTGGAAAAGGCAGCAAACAATGCATCTTTGAACCAAATCAATAACGCTCGATTTTATCACGCTAACCTTGAGCAAGATTTTGAAGGGCAAGTTTGGGCGGCTGAACAATTCGACAAAGTGCTGCTTGATCCAGCACGTGCGGGTGCGAGTGGGATCATTGATCAAGTTTCTGTGCTTGGCGCACGCCGTATAGTTTATGTTTCTTGTAATCCTGCTACCCTTGCAAGGGATAGTCAGAGCTTGCTGGAGCAAGGCTACCAATTAACCAAATTAGGTATGCTGGACATGTTCCCTCATACCAGCCATCTAGAGTCGATGGCACTGTTTGAAAAGTCCTGATAATTGGGACTTTATTGATCACTTACTCGTGGAGGGTGGTCAATAAGCCAACGCTTAAGGCTTGGCACAAGAACTAACCTGGATGGTGTTAGTCAAACCACACAAATATAATAATTAGGATGATGAGATGGTTGCGGTAAGAAGCGCGCATTTAAACCAAGATGAACAGTTTGAACTTGAAAACTGGGTGGCTAGCCTAGGTCAAGAGAAGAACACAGCGAAACGCTTAACCGAAGTGTATCGTGACTGCCAATCTGTGTTGGCGGATAACGAGCAGGCGGAGCTTTTATTGTGGCGTGGACGAGAGATGATCGAAATCTTGATCACCTTGTCGATGGATAAAGCGACACTCGTCGCTGCGCAACTGTTCCCTTTGGTCTCAAGTGATGCTTTTGATAGAGAACTCCTTGAGGAAAAATACAGCAAAGAAATCATTAAGCTGATCGATGGCGTCGACGAAATGGCGGCAATCGGCCAGTTGAATGTAACGATGGATGGTGGAGCTGCCTCGTCTCAAGTCGATAACGTTCGTCGCATGCTGTTGGCAATGGTGGATGATTTCCGTTGCGTGGTTATCAAGCTGGCAGAACGTATCTGTAACCTGATTGAAGTAAAAAAAGCGCCGGACGAAGTTCGTCGTGCAGCGGCAAAAGAGTGTGCAAACATCTATGCGCCTCTGGCAAACCGCCTTGGTATTGGTCAGCTGAAGTGGGAAATCGAAGATTACGCCTTCCGCTACCAACAACCAGAAACCTACAAGCAAATCGCGAAGCAATTGGCTGAGCGTCGTATTGTCCGTGAACAATACATCAAAGACTTTGTCGACGACCTTACCCAAGAAATGACCGTATGCGGCATCAACGCAGAAGTCAGTGGTCGTCCAAAGCACATCTACAGTATCTGGCGCAAAATGCAGAAGAAGAGTCTGGCGTTTGATGAATTGTTTGACGTACGAGCGGTACGTATCATCGCTGACAAACTTCAAGACTGTTATGCCGCTCTGGGTGTGGTTCACACCAAATACAAACACTTACCAAGCGAGTTCGACGATTACGTAGCAAACCCGAAACCAAACGGTTACCAGTCTATCCATACCGTGATTCTTGGCCCTGAAGGTAAGACCATCGAGATCCAGATTCGTACTAAAGAAATGCACGAAGATTCTGAGCTCGGTGTTGCAGCACACTGGAAATACAAAGAAGGCGCAAGCAGTCGCAGCGGTTACGATGAGAAGATCACGTGGCTACGTAAGCTACTCGATTGGCAAGAAGAGATGTCCGACTCTGGTGAGATGCTGGATGAGCTACGTAGTCAGGTATTTGATGACCGCGTGTATGCCTTTACCCCACGTGGCGATGTTGTCGACCTACCAATGGGCGCAACCCCGCTCGATTTCGCTTACCACATTCACTCAGAAGTGGGTCACCGTTGTATCGGTGCCAAAGTGGCGGGTCGTATCGTCCCGTTCACTCATAAACTGCAAATGGGCGATCAGGTTGAAATCATCACTCAGAAAGAGCCAAACCCTTCACGTGATTGGTTGAACCCGACGCTGGGCTTTGTGACGTCGAGCCGAGCACGTGCGAAGATCAACGCATGGTTCCGCAAACAAAGTCGTGAGAAGAACTTAGAAGCGGGTCGTGAAATTCTAGAGCACGAACTGGCGAAAATCGGCGCGACACTGAAAGATGCTGATAACTACGCGCTGAAACGCTTTAACGTCAACAGCGCTGATGAATTGTATGTTGGTATTGGTAGTGGTGACTTGCGCATCAACCAGATCATCAACCACATCAATGCGTTGGTAAACAAACCAACCGCGGAAGAGGAAGACCAGCAAGCGCTAGAAAAACTGCAAGAAGCAGAAAATCGTGCTCCAGCACAAAGTCGTCCGAAGAAAGATGCGGTTGTGGTAGAAGGTGTCGATAACTTAATGACGCACCTAGCGCGCTGTTGTCAGCCGATCCCAGGTGATGAGATCTCAGGTTACATCACTCAAGGTCGTGGTATTTCGGTGCACCGTACTGACTGTGAGCAACTAGAAGAACTTCGTCATCACGCACCAGAACGTATCATTGATACCGTTTGGGGTAGCGGCTTTGTCGGTTCTTACATCTTGACGGTTCGTGTTGAAGCGATGGAACGTGGTGGTCTACTAAAAGACATCACAACGCTATTTGCGAACGAGAAAATCAAAGTCACCAGCATGAAGAGCCGAGTCGATTACCGCACGCAAATGTCGATCATGGACTTTGATCTTGAAGTGACCAACCTTGAAGTGTTCTCACGCGTTTCGAAGCGTGTTGAGCAGATTAAGGATGTAATGTCGGTGAAGCGCTTAGGCTAAAATTCTCGTCATACTTGAAGCTGATAGCGTTGTTGCCTACGCTCACTCGATCCATCACATAGGCAGGCTATGCTCAGGAGTCTCGCTCGCTTGCCGCCTAGCTACAGCTTCAATTATTTAGAGAATTGATCAACATATAACAAAGGTGAGTGGTTTTGGCCGCTCACCTTTTTCTTTAGATAGAAAGTTTTAAAGGAACAGAAAATGAGTCATCCAATTGAACAGTTAGAACAAATCATGTCGAAGCTGCGTGACCCAGAAAGCGGTTGCCCTTGGGATTTAAAGCAGACCTTCGACACCATTGTTCCGCACACTATCGAAGAAACCTACGAAGTGGTGGATGCGATTCAAAACCGTGATTGGCCGAACTTGCAAGAAGAGTTGGGTGACTTATTGTTCCAAGTGATTTTCTACAGCCAAATAGCGAAAGAGCAGGGATTGTTCGAGTTTTCTGATGTGGTGGAAACCGTTAACGAGAAGCTGACGCGTCGCCATCCTCATGTTTTTTCAGAAGTAGAGTTCGATTCTGAAGAAGCGATTAACGCAAACTGGGAATCGGAAAAAGCGAAAGAGAAAGCACAAGTAGGCAAAGCTGAAGAAAGTATTCTAGACTCAATACCAAACTCTCTACCTGCGCTTTCGCGTGCTACAAAGATCCAGAAAAAGTGCGCAAAATTTGGCTTCGATTGGGATTCGCTTGGCCCGGTTGTAGGCAAAGTGCAGGAAGAAATTGAAGAGGTAATGGAAGAAGTGCTTCAAATTACGCCGGATGAGGAAAAAGTCGAACTTGAATTAGGCGATCTTTTATTTGCTACCGTGAACCTGTCTCGTCACTTAGGGAAAGACCCAGAAGTAGCACTGGCAAAAGCCAACTTAAAGTTCTCGAAACGTTTTAAAGGCATGGAAACTAAAGTTGCAGCGCACGGTAAACAGCTCACAGACTTTACTCTAGATGAACTCGATTCCATGTGGGATGAAGTGAAATGGGAAGAGCGAAGCTGAAATTGCATGAATACTCGAATTTGATTTGAAGCAAAAAATAAAAAATTACGGTGTGATAGATTTCACGTTGTGGCGGTTAGGAGCTTCTGGTATATTTACGTCCCGTCCAGAAGCACTCCATTTCCCTCATTCAACCAATTTCAGGTTAAACATGACGACAAATTACATTTTTGTTACTGGCGGGGTTGTATCCTCTCTAGGTAAAGGTATTGCAGCAGCATCTCTTGCCGCTATTCTAGAAGCTCGTGGTCTTAAAGTGACTATGATGAAGCTTGACCCTTACATCAACGTTGATCCAGGCACAATGAGCCCAACTCAACACGGTGAAGTGTTCGTTACGGAAGATGGCGCAGAGACTGACCTTGACCTTGGTCACTACGAGCGTTTCATCCGCACCAAGATGACTAAGCGTAACAACTTCACTGCTGGTCGTGTTTATGCAGACGTACTACGTAAAGAACGTCGCGGTGATTACCTAGGTGCAACCATTCAGGTTATCCCTCACATCACTAATGCTATCAAAGACCGCGTAATCGCAGGTTCTGAAGGCCATGATGTTGCTATCGTTGAAGTCGGTGGTACGGTAGGTGATATCGAATCACTACCATTTATGGAAGCTATCCGTCAGCTTGCTGTAGAACTAGGCCGTGAACGCGCAATGTTCATGCACCTAACGCTAGTTCCTTACCTAGCAGCTGCAGGTGAAGTGAAAACTAAGCCAACTCAGCACTCTGTTAAAGAGCTGCTGTCTATCGGTATCCAACCAGATATTCTAGTTTGTCGCTCTGATCGTATGATCCCAGCGAACGAGCGTAAGAAAATCGCTCTTTTCTGTAACGTACAAGAAAAAGCAGTTATCTCAATGAAGGACGTAGATTCTATCTACAAGATCCCTCAACTTGTTAAGTCTCAAGGTCTAGATGACCTAGTTTGTGCTCGCTTTGGTATCAACGCACCAGAAGCTGACCTGTCTGAATGGGAACAGGTTATCTATGAAGAAGCGAACCCAACTGGTGAAGTAACTATCGGTATGGTCGGTAAATACATCGAACTACCAGATGCTTACAAGTCAGTAAACGAAGCACTTAAACACGCAGGCTTGAAAAACCGTCTAAACGTCACAATTAAGTACGTAGACTCTCAAGATGTTGAGACGAAAGGCGTAGAAGTACTTGAAGGTCTAGATGCAATCCTAGTACCTGGCGGCTTCGGTGACCGTGGTATCGAAGGTAAGATTCGCGCAGCACAATACGCTCGTGAAAACAAAGTACCTTACCTAGGTATCTGTCTAGGCATGCAAGTAGCACTTATCGAATACGCGCGTAACGTAGCGGGTATGGAAGGTGCACATTCAACAGAATTTAACAAAGACACTAAGTACCCTGTGGTAGGTTTGATCACTGAATGGGTAGACGGCGAAGGTAAAGTTGAAGAACGTACTGAAACGTCTGACCTAGGTGGTACGATGCGTCTTGGTTCACAGCTATGTCACCTAGAAAAAGGTACGAAAGCTCGTGAACTATACGGCAACGCGACAATTCATGAGCGTCACCGTCACCGTTACGAAGTAAACAACAATCTTCGTCCGCAAATCGAAAAAGCAGGTCTGAAAGTATCTGGCCTATCAGCGGATAAGAAACTAGTGGAAATGATTGAGAACCCAGCTCACCCATGGTTTGTAGCGGCTCAATTCCACCCAGAATTCACCTCGACGCCTCGCGATGGTCACCCACTATTCGCAGGTTTCGTTAAAGCTGCTGGCCAAAACGCTCGCGGCGAATTCGAGAAGTAAAAGGATACGGGCAGCGGCGAAGGTTGTGCTGCTGCCCTTTAAAATTGACATTTATATTTGAAACGAGAGGAAACATTAATGTCTAAGATCGTTAAAGTTCTAGGTCGTGAAATCATCGACTCACGTGGTAACCCAACTGTAGAAGCTGAAGTACACCTAGAATGCGGTTTCGTAGGTATGGCAGCAGCTCCATCTGGCGCATCTACTGGTTCTCGCGAAGCGCTTGAGCTACGTGACGGTGACAAAGCCCGTTTCCTAGGTAAAGGTGTTCTTAAAGCTGTTGAAGCTGTAAACGGCGCAATCGCTGAAGCTCTAGTTGGCAAAGACGCTAAAGACCAAGCTGCAATCGACGCAGTAATGATCGAACTAGACGGCACTGAAAACAAATCTAAGTTCGGTGCGAACGCTATCCTAGCTGTTTCTCTAGCAAACGCTAAAGCTGCTGCAGCAGCTAAAGGCATGCCTTTATACGAGCACATCGCTGAGCTAAACGGCACAGCTGGTCAGTTCTCTATGCCTCTACCAATGATGAACATCATCAACGGTGGTGAGCACGCAGACAACAACGTTGACATCCAAGAGTTCATGATCCAACCAGTTGGCGCTAAGACTCTTAAAGAAGGTCTACGTATCGGTGCAGAAGTATTCCACAACCTAGCTAAAGTTCTTAAGTCTAAAGGCTACAGCACTGCAGTTGGTGACGAAGGTGGTTTCGCTCCAAACCTTAAGTCTAACGCTGAAGCTCTAGAAGTTATCGCAGAAGCTGTTGCAGCTGCTGGTTACGAACTAGGTAAAGACGTTACTCTAGCTATGGACTGTGCTGCATCTGAGTTCTTCGACAAAGAAGCTGGCATCTACAACATGAAAGGCGAAGGTAAAACTTTCACTTCTGAAGAGTTCAACCACTACCTAGCTGAGCTAGCTAACCAATTCCCAATCGTTTCTATCGAAGACGGTCTAGACGAGTCTGATTGGGCTGGCTTCAAGCACCAAACTGAACTACTAGGTGACAAGCTTCAACTAGTAGGTGACGATCTATTCGTTACTAACACTAAGATCCTTGCTGAAGGTATCGAGAAAGGCGTAGCTAACTCTATCCTTATCAAGTTCAACCAAATCGGTTCTCTAACTGAGACTCTAGCTGCAATCAAGATGGCTAAAGACGCAGGTTACACAGCAGTAATCTCTCACCGTTCTGGCGAAACTGAAGATGCAACTATCGCTGATCTAGCGGTAGGTACAGCTGCAGGTCAAATCAAAACTGGTTCTATGAGCCGTTCTGACCGTGTTGCTAAGTACAACCAACTTATCCGTATCGAGGAAGCTCTAGGTGAGCGCGCTCCTTTCAACGGTCTTAAAGAAGTTAAAGGTCAAGCTTAATTCTTAACTGAATTAACAGCTTAACTTAAAGCTTTTGTAAACGCCTCGCACTTGCGGGGCGTTTTTGTATCTGACATATGGGAACGGGCTTTGCCCTTCAGGAACGCTTCGCTTCGAGAGCACTTCACTTGGAGATATAAGGAAAGACTTTGCTTTTTGATGTCTTTCGCTCACGTTCACTTGTCATTCCATAGAACGACGAAGGAGAGAGTAGGGAAGTCTCTTTGTTTCATTTTGCTGCTTTTTTCCTGTAAGGAGCGTGTGAGTCTCTTTTTATGCCCTAGAGCCAATCACGCATTTATGCTATATATGTCACCTTATCTAATCCCTTCCGGTACAGAATGTTAGCAACGATATGCGAATCTTTGTTATAGCCCTTACGTTACTGTTTGGCTGGCTTCAATATACCCTCTGGTTTGGCAAAAACGGGGTCTCTGACTACTACACAGTAGAAGATGAAATTGAAGTGCAGCAACAAGTAAACAGCAAGCTGCAAGCTCGTAATAACGAGATGTTCGCTGAGATTGATGACTTACGACAAGGTCTTGATGCAATCGAAGAACGTGCGCGTCATGAACTTGGTTTGGTTAAAGATGGCGAAACCTTCTACCGAATTGTCGATGAGGAAGAGCATTAATATGTTGGATACTAACACTCCAACCCATATTGCCATTGTGCCAGCAGCTGGTGTTGGCAGCCGCATGAAGGCAGATCGCCCAAAACAATACCTGTTGATTGACGGCAAAGCGGTACTGGAACATACCGTAGAGAAACTGCTTTCTCACCCAAAGATTTCTAAGGTTGTCGTGGCTATTACCGACGGCGACCCATACTACCCTGAACTGTCCATTGCTCAACATCCTGATGTGATTCGTGTAGCTGGTGGCAAAGAAAGGGCAGACTCTGTGTTATCAGGGCTAAACTATGTAAGTACACATCTAGAAAGCGAGTGGGTATTAGTCCACGACGCGGCAAGACCGTGTGTATTAACATCCGACATTGACCGTTTGATTGATGTTTGTTGCGCTCATCCTACGGGTGGCATTCTCGCGTCTCCAGTGAGAGACACGATGAAGCGAGCAAACGCGGCACAAAATATCGATCATACGGTAGATAGAGAAGCATTGTGGCATGCACTGACTCCACAAATGTTTAAAACTCAGCAGCTTACCCAAGCGCTGGCTGACGCATTGGAACAAGGTGCAACCATTACTGATGAAGCTTCGGCTTTGGAGTGGTTAGGCGAGAAGCCTGCACTTGTTCAAGGGAATGCGAATAATATTAAAATTACTCAGCCAGAAGATCTTGCGCTAGCCGAGTTTTATCTCAGCCGTGAGCGCGGCGAATAAAGAAAGGATAAAAAATGATTCGAATTGGTCATGGTTTCGACGTACATAAATTCGGTGGTGAAGGTCCGGTAATCATTGGTGGCGTAGCGATCCCTTACGAACAAGGTTTGATTGCACACTCTGATGGTGATGTTGCGCTGCATGCGTTAACGGATGCCCTGCTTGGCGCGATTGCTGCAGGCGATATTGGTCGTCACTTCCCTGATACGGATGACAAATGGAAAGGCGCAGATAGTCGTGAACTACTGAAAGACGTTTACCGTCGAGTCAAAGAGCAAGGCTACCGTCTTGGTAATGCAGATGTCACTATCATGGCACAAGCGCCGAAGATGGCACCGCACATTGACGCAATGTGTGCTGCCATTGCCGAAGACCTCGAAACCGACATTAGCAACATTAACGTAAAAGCAACGACGACAGAGCGTCTTGGTTTTACTGGACGCAAAGAAGGCATTGCAACGGAAGCAGTTGTACTTCTGTTTAAGCAATAATTAGCAATTTGCTCCTCTAAGCTGTGATATCAGCGGAAATACATCATGTCAGACATTTTATCTTCATTGGCTTACCTAACAGGTAAGCCAGTTGCATCTGCAAAAATCAAAGCGCAACCAGAGCACTTTCAGGTTCGCGAAGATTTAGGTTTTGCCTTTACGGGTGAAGGCGAGCACTTAATGGTTCGTATCCGTAAAACAGGTGAGAACACCAGTTTTGTTGCTAACGAACTAGCAAAAGCCTGTGGTGTTAAGTCGAAAGACGTTAGCTGGGCGGGCCTTAAAGACCGTCATGCTGTGACCGAACAATGGCTAAGTGTGCATTTACCAAAAGGTGAAACGCCAGATTTTTCAGCATTTTTGGCGCAATACCCAAGCATCGAAATCCTTGCAACGGATCGTCACAATAAAAAACTGCGTCCTGGAGATCTAGTAGGGAACGAGTTCGTGGTGACTTTGTCTGAAGTGACAGATGTAGCGGATGTTGAGCAACGCCTTGAAAAAGTGAAACAAGTAGGTGTGCCGAACTACTTTGGTAGTCAGCGTTTTGGTAACGATGGCAACAACCTTGAAGAAGCACGTCGATGGGGGCGCGAGAACGTTCGTACCCGTAATCAAAACAAGCGTAGCATGTACCTGTCAGCAGCTCGTTCATGGATCTTCAACCGCATTGTTTCCGCTCGCCTGGAGAATGGTGTGTTTGACAAGTTCATCGATGGTGATGTGGCACAGACAGCTTCTGGTACTCAGTTAGTTGACGCAAGCAACATGGCTGCTCTACAAGCGCAATTTGCTCAAGGCGAAGTGGCGATTACTGCTGCACTGGCGGGTGATAACGCGCTACCAACTCAAGCGGATGCGCTAACCTTAGAACAACCGTTCTTAGATGAAGAACCAGATTTGATGGCACTGATTCGTGGTAACCGCATGCGTCACGACCGCCGCGATATCGCACTCAAGCCACAAAACCTAGCTTGGACGGTCGATGGTAATAACATCACGATGACATTCTCGCTGGATGCGGGTTCATTTGCGACCTCAATCGTGCGTGAGTTGGTCATCGAAGAAAAGGTAGAAAGAGAATATTAATGGAAATGGATTCACACAACGCGAAGCCATTAAGAATACTACTCAGCAATGATGACGGTGTTCATGCTCAGGGAATTCATGCGCTTGCTGATGAGCTAAGAAGCATTGCTGAAGTGACGATCGTTGCGCCGGATAGAAACCGCTCTGGTGCTTCTAACTCATTGACATTAGAGCAACCACTGCGTGTTACCGAGATAGCGCCGAAGACCTTCTCTGTGCAAGGTACACCAACAGACTGCGTGCACTTTGCGCTGAACGAGTTGATGAAAGATGACCTGCCAGACCTCGTGCTATCAGGCATCAATCACGGCGCAAACCTAGGTGATGACGTGTTGTACTCCGGTACGGTGGCTGCTGCGATGGAAGGACATTTCCTGGGCGTGCAGGCGATCGCTTTTTCTCTAGTCGGTAAACAACATTTTGAATCGGCTGCTAAAATTGCTCGCCAGTTGGTTGAGCAGCATCTGATTCGCCCAATTCCAACCAACCGTCTATTGAATGTGAACGTCCCTGATCTTCCGTTTGAAGAGCTTGGTGAGATTGAAGTGACTCGCTTAGGTGCGCGTCATCACGCTGAGAATATGATCAAGCAGAAAGATCCGCGTGGACATGATATCTATTGGCTCGGTCCTCCGGGCAAAGAGCAAGATGCCGGTATCGGTACGGACTTTTACGCGATTGAACATGGCTTTGTTTCAATCACGCCACTGCAAGTCGATCTCACTGCTCATGAGTCGCTGCGCGCAATGGACAGTTGGTTAAAGGAAGAGAATTAATGACTAACCCACATGCTGACAGGTTGATAGCATTTCTTATCTCCAGTGGCATCAGTGATCAACGAGTGTTGGATGCGATTTATCGACTGCCACGTGAGAGCTTTGTCTCACAAGCAATGATGCACCAAGCGTACGACAACAATGCGTTGCCGATTGGTCAGGGGCAAACCATTTCTCAGCCTTACATCGTTGCAAAAATGACAGAGCTGCTCGATTTGAAATCGGACAGCAATGTTTTAGAGATTGGCACGGGCTCGGGCTACCAAACAGCAGTCCTTGCTCAAATTGTTGATCATGTCTGTTCAGTTGAACGCATTAAGTCTCTGCAATGGGATGCTAAGCGTCGTCTGAAACAACTGGATATCTATAACGTCTCTACTAAACATGGAGATGGTTGGCTCGGATGGGAAGCGAAAGGCCCGTTTGATGCGATTATCGTCACTGCGGCAGCGGAAAGTGTTCCCCAAGCACTTTTATCCCAGCTGAAAGAGGGCGGTAAGATGATCATTCCTGTTGGTGAAGAAGAGCAACAACTATTAAAAATTGAACGTCAGGGTGAACAATACCTGTCGACCGTGGTAGAAATGGTAAGATTTGTGCCATTAGTTGCAGGTGATTTAGCTTAAGGGTTAAAGACTAGGTGAAGAAGTTATTACATCGTTTTGGTATTAGCTGTTTGTTGGCTGCGGGACTGGTTGGTTGCGCGGCTCACTCACCTGCACCTGTTTCTAGCTTAAACAAAGATTACTCAGCGGTTGAACGTGGCAGCTATAGAGGGAGTTATTACGAAGTAAAGAAAGGTGATACCCTTTATTTTATTGCCTACGTCACAGATAAGAATGTAAATGATCTTGTTCGTTACAATGAATTGTCTGCGCCTTACACGATTTTTCCGGGGCAGAAGCTAAAACTTTGGGCCCCGAAATATGTCGCACCTAAATATGGCCATAAAGTGGAACCCGTTGTAGCTCCGGTAGTTGCGGTGAAACCTGCTCCAGTGACTAAAACATCAACAGCATCAAAGTCGTCAAATTCAAGTAAAAGCTCTACTCAACAACCTAAGCCAACTACGACTCAAGTTGCACAAAAACAGCCGCCAAAGAAGGTTGAACAATCCAAACCAAAGGAGTATGTTGGGTCAAAAGGTAACCAAAATGTTAAACCAAAACCACCAGTAACTACGGCGAAAAACGACAAAGTATCTAAGTGGTTATGGCCAACAAAAGGGAGAGTAATCAAGAATTTCTCAGCGGGAGAACAGGGAAATAAAGGCATTGACATCGCAGGACAGCGTGGTCAGCCTATCGTTTCAACCGCAGCCGGCACAGTTGTGTACTCAGGTAATGCGCTACGAGGTTATGGCAACCTAATTATAGTGAAGCATAGCGACAATTATTTAAGCGCATACGCACACAATGACAGATTGCTGGTTTCAGAAGGACAAAGTGTTAAGAGCGGACAAAAAATTGCGACCATGGGTAGTTCAGGTTCTAAATCCGTCAAACTTCACTTTGAAATTCGCTACCAAGGTAAGTCAGTGAATCCAAAGCGCTATTTACCTTAAAACTTTGAATAACAACTTGCGACATCATTTAGCGACATATTGAGTTGTCATGTCTTGCTAACTCGCCAGGGGGAGGCGTTATGAGTATCAGCAACACAGTAACCAAAGTTGAAGAGTTCGAATATGACAATGCATCAACGGAAGGCATTGCTAACAACGAGCTTGAAAAAACATCCAACCAAAACAGCAGCACGCGAAGAATTCGACGCGAGCAGCAAGAGCCTAGATGCTACTCAGCTTTACTTAGGCGAAATTGGTTTTTCACCTCTACTTACGGCTGAAGAAGAAGTACTTTATGCTCGACGTGCGCTGCGTGGCGATGAAGCTGCTCGCAAACGTATGATCGAAAGTAACTTGCGTCTTGTAGTGAAGATCTCTCGTCGATACAGCAATCGTGGTCTAGCACTTCTTGATCTCATTGAAGAAGGTAATTTAGGTCTGATTCGTGCGGTAGAGAAGTTTGATCCAGAAAGAGGCTTCCGTTTCTCAACTTACGCGACGTGGTGGATTCGCCAAACGATCGAACGTGCGTTGATGAATCAAACTCGTACAATCCGTCTGCCAATTCATGTGGTTAAAGAGCTGAACATTTATCTTCGTACTGCGCGTGAACTTTCTCAGAAGCTCGACCATGAACCAACAGCAGAAGAGATTGCTGCACAGTTAGATATCCCAGTAGAAGACGTAAGCAAAATGCTTCG
This sequence comes from Vibrio campbellii CAIM 519 = NBRC 15631 = ATCC 25920, assembly GCF_002163755.1. Taxonomy (NCBI): domain Bacteria; kingdom Pseudomonadati; phylum Pseudomonadota; class Gammaproteobacteria; order Vibrionales; family Vibrionaceae; genus Vibrio; species Vibrio campbellii. Next base: position 2,774,705 of record NZ_CP015863.1, on the reverse strand, counting down.
CCTTAATGAGCGCATTAGCTCTGTCGATACACCGATTGGTGGTGACGGCGAGAAAGCGCTACTGGATATTATTCCTGATGCCAACAACTCGGATCCTGAAGTTTCCACTCAGGACGATGACATCAAATCTTCATTGATCCATTGGCTAGAAGAGCTGAATCCAAAACAGAAAGAAGTGCTAGCGCGTCGTTTTGGTCTGCTTGGCTATGAGCCATCAACACTTGAAGAAGTGGGACGTGAGATTGGCCTAACACGCGAACGTGTTCGTCAGATCCAGGTGGAGGGTTTACGTCGACTACGCGAGATCTTGATTAAACAAGGTCTGAATATGGAAAACTTGTTCAACGTAGAAGACGACTAAACAAAGACCGCTGTAGAGGCGAATTCAGAATAAACAAAAGGCTATGGGTGACCATAGCCTTTTTGCTTTTACAGGATCACTTCAGAAACTAGAGCATCTTCTTCAAGCGGTAAAGTTCTTCCAATGCCTGACGCGGCGTTAGATCGTCAGGATCGATGTTCGACAATGCTTGTTCAACATCACTTGGCTCTGGGATCAGACTAAGTTGGTTTGCCACATCAACAGTACTCGGACGAGGTGAGTCAGTTCCTTGACCTAATTGTTCAAGCTGCGACAGTTTGTGACGTGCGTTCTTGATGACTGGTTTTGGAACGCCCGCTAAACCAGCAACTGCTAAACCATAAGACTTGCTTGCCGCGCCTTCTTGAACTGCGTGCATAAAGGCAATGCTGTCTCCGTGTTCTACTGCATCAAGATGAACATTGGCTAAGTTTGGCAGTAGGTTTGGTAGCTCAGTCAGTTCGAAGTAGTGCGTTGCGAACAGCGTCATTGCGCCAATTTGAGTTGCAAGCCATTCAGCACTTGCCCATGCCAAAGAAAGACCATCGTAAGTACTGGTACCACGACCGATCTCATCCATTAGCACCAAGCTGTTCTTAGTTGCGTTGTGAAGAATGTTGGCTGTTTCAGTCATTTCTACCATGAAGGTTGAGCGACCAGAGGCCAAATCATCAGACGCACCGATACGAGTAAAGATACGATCCAAAGAGCCGATACGAGCCGATTCTGCAGGTACGTATGAACCAATGTGAGCCATCAAAGCAATCAATGCGGTTTGGCGCATATAGGTCGATTTACCACCCATGTTTGGACCAGTTATAATCAGCATCTTACGGTTTGAGCTTAGTTCAATAGGGTTAGCGATAAATGGTTCGCTGGTTACTTGCTCCACGACAGGGTGACGACCTGCTTGAATGCTAATGCCTGCTTCTTTGTCCAATGTTGGGCGGCAGTAATCAAGTGAATCTGCACGCTCGGCTAGGTTTTGTAGTACGTCTAACTGAGAAATCGCTGAAGCAAGGTTTTGCATCTTCTCAAGGTTTGGCATCAACAAATCAAATAGCTCTTCCCACAGTTTTTTCTCAACTGCTAGCGCTTTTGATTTGGAGTTCAGTACCTTGTCTTCGTGCTCTTTCAACTCAGGAATGATGTAGCGTTCTGCGTTTTTCAGCGTTTGGCGACGTACATAATGTGGTGGAACCAAGTGGCTTTGCCCACGACTAACCTGAATGAAGAAACCGTGTACAGCGTTGTAGCCAACTTTTAGGGTGTCGATACCATGACGTTCGCGTTCGTCAGCTTCGAGTTTTTCTAGATACTCGGTTGCACCGTCTGCAAGTTTGCGCCATTCATCAAGCTCAGCATTGTAGCCCTCTGCAATCACGCCCCCTTCACGAATAACCACTGGCGGGTTTTCTTTGATTGCGCGCTCGAGTAAATCACATACCTCATCTAATGGTGCAGCAAACTGAGCTAGCTTTTTAAGGTATGGGTGAGCTAGAGAAGAAGTGACAGCTTCCAACTCTGGCAGTTGCTGCATCGCATGGCGCAGACGAGCCATATCGCGCGGACGTGCCGAGCGAAGTGCCAAACGAGCGAGGATACGTTCAATATCACCAATTTGTTTGAAGATTGGTTGAATGTCGGTGAACAAGCTTTGATCTTTGATTTCACCAATCGCATCAAGACGGTTGTTAAGGGTATCAACACAGCGCATTGGCTGGTGCAACCAACGTTTTAGCATACGGCTGCCCATTGGGGTCGCACAGTGATCGAGCACTTCAGCTAGCGTGTTATCAGTGCCGCCTGATAGGTTTTGCGTCAGCTCTAAGTTGCGACGTGTAGCGGCATCAAGAATGACAGAGTGATCTTGGCGATCAAACGTCAATGAACGAATGTGCGGTAGGGCAGTGCGCTGAGTATCTTTTACGTATTGGATCAAACAACCCGCAGCACACAGACCGAGTGAAGCATGCTCAACCCCAAAGCCTACCAAATCGCGCGTACCAAATTGTTGGTTCAATTGCTGTTTAGCGGTATCTAGCTCGAACTCCCAGACCGGGCGACGACGGTTACCGTTACGGTTCGACATCAAATGTACGGGTTCAAAATCTTCTGGGAAGAGTAACTCACGAGGTGCGGTGCGTTGCAGCTCTGCGGCCATCGCTTCTTCGGTTTCCGGCTCGATTAGTTGGAAACGACCCGAAGTTACATCCAATGTCGCGTAACCAAATTTACCATTATGATGGTAAATCGATGCAATCAGGTTATCGATACGCTCAGACAATAGCGCTTCATCAGTCACAGTACCAGGCGTAACAATGCGTACTACTTTACGCTCAACCGGGCCTTTACTTGTTGCTGGATCGCCAATCTGCTCACAGATAGCCACAGACTCACCAAGCTGAACAAGTTTAGCTAGATAACCTTCTACCGCATGGAATGGAACACCAGCCATCGGGATAGGTTCACCTGCCGACGCACCACGTTTGGTCAACGAAATATCAAGCAATTGAGATGCGCGTTTAGCATCGTCGTAGAAGAGTTCGTAGAAGTCGCCCATGCGGTAAAACAGCAAGATTTCTGGGTTCTCGGCCTTTAGCTTGAGATATTGCTGCATCATCGGAGTGTGTTTTTGTTCAGCTTTCACAGGTAAGTACTTTTGTTTATTTCCGTAGCGGCTTAGGATACGTGAATCCCTATCAAGTAAAAAGAGACAAAGGGCATTTTTGGCTATGGAAAGAGCAACAAAATTGAGTGCCGATTTAGGCGCATTATTGGCTAAACACGGACATATTTTAACGACTGCAGAATCATGTACAGGCGGTGGTGTTGCAACCGCCATTACTGACATTGCTGGTAGTTCAGCGTGGCTTGATCGCGCGTTCGTCACTTACAGTAACGAGGCTAAAATGGAGATGCTTGGCGTACAGGCTTCAACATTAGATGTGCATGGTGCAGTGAGTGAGCCAGTTGTGATTGAAATGGTGCAGGGCGCAATTAGAAACTCAAATGCCACCATCGGCGTATCCATCAGTGGTATTGCAGGCCCGGGAGGAGGCAGTGAAGAGAAACCTGTCGGTACAGTCTGTTTTGCTTTTGCTGATAACCAAAGTTGGCAGCAAGTAGAAACCATGCATTTCACTGGTGACCGTGCAAAAGTTCGCAAAAAAGCGGTCGAGCATGCACTGACTCAATTGCATCAACATCTGCTCTAGAATTTCTGAAATTGTTTTAGCCCAGCGTTGATAAGGGCTAGAGCAAATTATGGCTATAAGTCAGCCAAATTTTTTTCATACAGGTATAGACACTGTATGAATCAACAGTATAATAACTTTCATTGCTGAGCAGTTCTTCTGCTTAAGAAAAATGAATTACTATTCGTCGCCCAAAGAAGATGAATAAATCGGAGAAAGTAATGGACGAGAACAAACAGAAAGCGCTCGCCGCTGCGCTAGGTCAAATTGAAAAGCAATTCGGTAAAGGCTCTATCATGCGCCTTGGTGATAACCGCGCAATGGACGTAGAAACCATCTCAACGGGTTCTCTTTCTCTTGATATCGCTTTGGGTGCTGGTGGTCTACCAATGGGTCGTATCGTAGAAATCTACGGTCCAGAATCTTCAGGTAAAACAACGCTAACTCTTGAGCTGATTGCTGCTGCACAACGTGAAGGCAAAACTTGTGCGTTTATCGACGCAGAGCACGCGCTAGACCCTGTATACGCGATGAAACTTGGCGTTGATATCGATGCACTATTGGTTTCTCAGCCAGACACTGGTGAGCAAGCGCTAGAGATCTGTGACGCACTTGCACGTTCTGGTGCTATCGACGTTATGGTTGTCGACTCAGTAGCAGCACTAACACCAAAAGCAGAAATCGAAGGCGAAATGGGCGACAGCCACATGGGTCTTCAAGCACGTATGCTTTCTCAAGCGATGCGTAAGCTAACGGGTAACCTAAAGCAATCTAACTGTATGTGTATCTTCATCAACCAAATCCGTATGAAGATTGGTGTGATGTTCGGTAACCCAGAAACAACGACTGGTGGTAACGCACTTAAGTTCTATGCTTCTGTTCGTCTAGATATCCGTCGTACTGGCGCAATCAAAGAAGGTGACGAAGTAGTAGGTAACGAAACACGCATCAAAGTTGTTAAGAACAAGATTGCTGCACCGTTTAAAGAAGCGAACACGCAAATCATGTACGGCCAAGGTTTCAACCGCGAAGGCGAACTGATTGACCTAGGCGTGAAGCACAAGCTAGTTGAAAAAGCGGGTGCATGGTACAGCTACCAAGGTGACAAGATCGGCCAAGGTAAAGCAAACGCTTGTAACTACCTACGCGAAAATCCAGAAATCGGTAAGACTATCGATGCTAAACTGCGTGAAATGCTACTTTCACCAGCACTACCTGAAGCACCAGAATCGGGTGAAAAATCAGAGCAAGAAGAAGAGTTTTAATCTTCTGATTGAATCATATTGAACAAAGCCCTGCTATGCGGGGCTTTGTTGTATCTGCTGAAATCAAAACCGAAAAAACAAAGGGCAGATTAATATCAATTAGAGTAGGTAAGCGATCAGAACTAGCGCGTTAGTAAGCTAGAGGGAGCGGTTATTTACTACGATTGTTATAGAGCCTGTACAGCAAAAATAGTTTTAGGATCACCATGTACCAAAAGCGTCAAGCGCCGACCTTATCCAGCAAAGAAGCGGCTATCCAATTATTAAGCCGTCGAGATCATGGGCAATACGAGCTATACCAAAAGTTAGCTCTAAAAGGTTATGAAGAAGCAGACATCGAAGTGGCCATTAATTTTTGTCTCGACCACAATTATTTGGATGATCTGCGTTATGCAAAAAGCCAAGTGCGCCAGCATGTTTACAAAGGTCACGGTGAGCGTCGCATTCGTCAAGAATTGAACCAAAAGCGTGTGGCAGAATCCATCATTGATATGGCGATGGCAGAAGAGCCACAAGACTGGTTTGAACTGGCAAAAATGGCTGCAGAGAAGAAATTCAAAGGAATAAAAGCCAAAGACCAGAAAGAGTACGCTAAACAGGTGCGATTTCTGCAATATCGTGGCTACAGTTTTGACCAAATCAGCTATGCGCTGAGCTTTGAGGACGAAGATTAGCGGTGAATGGTTCACGCTGATTTTTGTTTTGCTTCAAATTTTTTCTTCTACCCCCTCTTTTCCGTAAGAAAACTAGTCGTAGCTGATTGCATGATCTACAATACGGCAAAATTCTAACTCGACTATTTTCAGGAAGAGCTGCATGTACATGAGCACTGATGAGGTTCGTAACGCGTTCCTCAAGTTCTTTGAGAGCAAAGGACACCAAATCGTAGAAAGTTCATCGTTAGTTCCACATAACGACCCAACCCTGCTGTTCACAAACGCGGGTATGAACCAATTTAAAGATTGTTTCTTAGGCTTAGAAAAGCGAGCCTACACTCGAGCGACTACGGCTCAACGTTGTGTACGTGCTGGTGGTAAACACAACGACCTGGAAAACGTTGGCTTCACTGCTCGTCACCACACATTCTTTGAAATGCTAGGCAACTTCAGCTTTGGCGATTACTTCAAAGAAGACGCGATTGCTTTCGTATGGGAATTTCTAACGGAAACTCTTAAGTTGCCAGCAGACCGTCTACTAGTAACGGTTTACGAGACAGATGACGAAGCATTCGATATCTGGAACAAGAAAGTAGGCGTTCCAGCAGACCGCATTATCCGCATTGGCGACAAGAAAGGTGGTAAGCCATTTGAGTCAGACAACTTCTGGCAAATGGGTGATACTGGTCCTTGTGGTCCATGTACTGAAATCTTCTACGATCACGGTGAGCACATTTGGGGTGGCCGTCCTGGCACGCCTGAAGAAGATGGTGACCGTTTCATCGAGATCTGGAACAACGTATTCATGCAGTTCAACCGTCAAGCAGACGGCACTATGGAACCGCTACCAAAACCATCGGTAGATACGGGGATGGGTATCGAGCGTATCTCTGCAATCATGCAGGGCGTTCACTCAAACTACGAAATCGATGTATTCCAAGCTCTCATCAAAGCCGCTGCTGAAGTGATCGGTTACGAAGACCTATCAAACCAATCGCTACGCGTTATTGCTGACCACATCCGTTCATGTTCATTCCTGATCGTTGATGGCGTGATGCCTTCAAACGAAGGTCGTGGTTACGTTCTGCGTCGCATCATCCGTCGTGCAGTTCGTCACGGTAACAAGCTGGGCGCACAAGGTGCATTCTTCCACAAATTGGTTGGTGTACTAGCTGAAATCATGGGTACGGCTGGCGAAGAGCTGAAGCGTCAACAAGCTGTGGTCGAAAAAGTATTGCGTATCGAAGAAGAAAACTTCGGTCGTACACTTGAGCGTGGTATGGCGATTCTAAACGAAGCATTAGATAACATTTCTTCGCAAGGAACGGACGGTAAAGTACTAGACGGCGAAACCGTATTTAAACTTTACGATACTTACGGCTTCCCAGCTGACTTAACTAACGACGTTGCACGTGAGCGTGAGTTCGCTATCGACGAAGAAGGTTTTGAGAAAGCGATGGAAGAGCAGCGTCAACGTGCGCGTGAAGCTGGTAACTTCGGTACTGACTACAACGCAGCAATCAAAGTTGATACGCAAACAGAATTCTGTGGTTACACAGGTACTAAAGGCTCTAGCTCTGTAGCAGCGATGTTCGTTGAAGGTAACGAAGTAGAATCACTATCTGCAGGCGATAAAGCAATCATCGTACTTGGTGAAACACCATTCTACGCTGAGTCAGGCGGTCAATGTGGTGACGCTGGTGAAATCCGCACTGAGTCTGGTGTATTCCGTGTTGAAGACACTCAAAAGCTAGGTAACGCAATCGCACACCACGGTGTAATGGCTGAAGGCGTGCTAGCGAAAGGCGACGAAGTTGCAACTATCGTTGACGCTGAGCGTCGCGCAGCTATCTCTCTAAACCACTCAGCAACGCACTTGCTACACGCAGCGCTACGCCAATTGCTTGGTGAGCATGTTACTCAGAAAGGCTCACTAGTGAAAGCTGATGGTCTACGTTTCGACTTCTCACACCTAGAAGCCGTAACTGCAGCAGAATTGAAAGAAGTTGAGCGTCTAGTTAACGCGCAAATTCGTCGTAACCACGTGATTGAAACCAACGTGATGGACATTGAGTCTGCGAAGAAGAAAGGCGCAATGGCATTGTTCGGTGAGAAGTACGACGACGAAGTACGCGTGCTGTCTATGGGGGATTTCTCGACTGAGCTTTGTGGTGGTATCCACGCTTCAAGCACTGGTGACATCGGTCTATTCAAGATCACATCTGAAGGTGGTATCGCAGCAGGTATCCGCCGTATCGAAGCGGTAACGGGTGAAGGTGCGCTAGACGCAATCGAAGCTCAAGCGGCTAAGTACGAAGAGAAACTGGTTGAATCATCACAGAAAGCGAAATCTCTAGAGAAAGAAATCCAAAAACTGAAAGACAAGATGGCAGCAGCAGAAAGCGCGAACATCATGGGTAAAGTTCAGGATATCAACGGTACTAAAGTACTGATTGCAGCTCTAGAAGGCGCAGATAACAAGAACCTACGTACTATGGTTGATGACATCAAAAACCAAGTAGGTAGCGGCGTTATCCTTCTTGCAAACGTGAACGATGACAAGATCGGTCTGATTGCAGGTGTAACCAAAGACCTTATCGGCAAAGTGAAAGCGGGCGACCTAGTTAAGATGGTTGCTGAGCAAGTTGGTGGTAAAGGTGGTGGTCGTCCAGATATGGCTCAAGCAGGTGGTACCGATGTTGCGGCGCTACCTGCGGCAATTCAGACTGTACAGCCTTGGCTAGAAGAACGTCTATAATTATTTAAAACACATCTTACGCTCAATCAATGTTCTTTGATTGGGCGTAATTTTTTTATGATAACCAAGTGGTTTAATTGACCGTATTTTAACCAGGTCATTTACGCTGCTTGGTTTTTGTTGTAACTACCGCTTATATAATTTCAATTAGTGGAATATGAGTGGTCCTAATGAGACTTTGGTCTTGGGAAGGTGAAGACTGGTGAAAAAGCCCCTTATCGTGCAAAAGTTTGGCGGAACCTCGGTGGGTTCAATTGAGAGAATCCACCAGGTAGCTGAACACATCATTAAGGCGAAAAATGATGGTAATCAAGTTGTCGTAGTTGTGTCTGCAATGTCAGGCGAAACAAACCGATTAATGGATCTCGCTAAGCAAGTAGATAGCGTTCCAACGGCTCGAGAACTTGATGTTTTGCTCTCTGCTGGTGAGCAAGTGTCGATGGCACTGCTGGCAATGACTCTGAATAAATTGGGTTATGCTGCGCGCTCACTTACCGGAGCACAGGCGAACATTGTGACGGACAATCAACACAATGACGCGACGATTAAACACATTGATACTTCTACGGTTATGGATTTGCTTGAGCAAGACCAAATTGTCATCGTAGCAGGTTTCCAAGGTGTGAATGAAAATGGGGATATCACCACATTAGGTCGAGGTGGCTCAGATACGAGCGCAGTGACACTGGCTGGTGCGTTAAGCGCTGATGAGTGTCAAATCTTTACCGACGTTGATGGTATTTATACTTGTGATCCACGTGTAGTAAAAAACGCTCAAAAGATGGCGGTGATTGATTTTCCTTCGATGGAAGCAATGGCCAGTCGTGGAGCGAAAGTGTTGCATCTCCCTTCTGTGCAGTTTGCATGGAAGAATAATGTACCGCTGCGCGTGCTTTCTACATTCGATGTGAATGAAGGCAGTTTGGTAAAAGGAGAAGCAGGCTTAAAAGCCGTCTCTGGTATAGCCATTCAACGTGACCTTGCCATGATTGAAGTCGACAACGAACATTTGTCCAGCATTACAAAGCAATGTCAGATGTTGGGTATCGACATTTGGAATGTGATCGAGGAAACAGATCGAACAGGTATCATGATAAAACAAGATGCATGTGCCAAGTTGGATCTGGTGTTCAGCGATAAAATCCGTAATAGTGAGGCTGTAAGCCTGTTGACCGCTGTGGGGCTTGAAGCCAATGTAATGGTTGACCACGCCTGCGAATTGTTGGCACAGCAAGATATTGCGATCAATTTCTGCTCAACGAATGCACTTACTATGATGCTGGTCTTACCACCCGAGTGTGTGGATGCAGCAGCAAACATTCTTCATGATGCTTACGTCACATCTAGCGAAGCAGTAAACATTCAGCAAAAACATGCCTTTTTGGGCTAACTTTCGGTCACAAGGTAGTTTACGAAAATATAACTTTTGTTGGATAATAGCTTTGTAGCAAGAATATTTAGAGATTACTCAAGGAGCAAAGAATGCTAATTTTGACTCGCCGCGTAGGCGAAACACTGATGATTGGTGATGAAGTGACTGTAACTGTACTAGGTGTTAAAGGTAACCAAGTACGTATCGGCGTTAACGCTCCGAAAGAGGTTTCTGTTCACCGTGAAGAAATCTACATGCGCATTCAAGCTGAAAAGGGCAATGGTAACGTTGCTTCTGGTAACTACTAAGCCGCTCCTGTTTACAGAGCTTAGTTTGAATGAAAAAGGCTAGCCGATGGGCTAGCCTTTTTAGTTTCTAATTAATGTCATTTTTTAAGAGAAGACTCTCTTTTTTTCATCATAATAGGGTGGTAAAGTTTGTTTAATAGTCACTTTGATTAAATCCGCATCGGTTAAGCGATTTTTGCGTTTTTTTTCAAAGAAAGTGTTTGACATATTTTCGGTAAAACGTAATATGTGCCTCCGCAAGACGGTGAGGTGGCCGAGAGGCTGAAGGCGCTCCCCTGCTAAGGGAGTATACGGTTTATCCCGTATCGAGGGTTCGAATCCCTCCTTCACCGCCATTCTTGCAACGTTGATTTATCAACAAAAAGTGCGTCCTTAGCTCAGCTGGATAGAGTACCTGGCTACGAACCAGGCGGTCGGAGGTTCGAATCCTCCAGGACGCGCCATATATCTTCTGAGATATAACAATGAAAACGGTGAGGTGGCCGAGAGGCTGAAGGCGCTCCCCTGCTAAGGGAGTATACGGTTTATCCCGTATCGAGGGTTCGAATCCCTCCTTCACCGCCATTCATTGACTGGCCCGACGGCCTTTTTTTTGTTTCGTAAGAAATGAATGTGATTTACTTCACAACTTCCTAGCAAGAAGATCTGCGCGTCCTTAGCTCAGCTGGATAGAGTACCTGGCTACGAACCAGGCGGTCGGAGGTTCGAATCCTCCAGGACGCGCCACTATTTAATAATTCGTTTGATAAACGGGTTATACAAAGTAAAATAAGACTATTGCGCGTCCTTAGCTCAGCTGGATAGAGTACCTGGCTACGAACCAGGCGGTCGGAGGTTCGAATCCTCCAGGACGCGCCACTCTTTAGGGTTTCTTTTATAGATATCCTGATATTGGGAATACCGATATCGAAAACTGCGCGTCCTTAGCTCAGCTGGATAGAGTACCTGGCTACGAACCAGGCGGTCGGAGGTTCGAATCCTCCAGGACGCGCCACTCTTTAGGGTTTCTTTTATAGGTATCCTGATATTGGGAATACCGATATCGAAAACTGCGCGTCCTTAGCTCAGCTGGATAGAGTACCTGGCTACGAACCAGGCGGTCGGAGGTTCGAATCCTCCAGGACGCGCCACTCTTTAGGGTTTCTTTTATAGATATCCTGATATTGGGAATACCGATATCGAAAACTGCGCGTCCTTAGCTCAGCTGGATAGAGTACCTGGCTACGAACCAGGCGGTCGGAGGTTCGAATCCTCCAGGACGCGCCACTCTTTAGGGTTTATTTTATAGATATCCTGATATCGGGAATACCGATATCGAAACTTGCGCGTCCTTAGCTCAGCTGGATAGAGTACCTGGCTACGAACCAGGCGGTCGGAGGTTCGAATCCTCCAGGACGCGCCACTCTTTAGGGTTTCTTTTGTAGATATCCTGATATTGGGAACACCGATGTCGAAACCTGTGCGTCCTTAGCTCAGCTGGATAGAGTACCTGGCTACGAACCAGGCGGTCGGAGGTTCGAATCCTCCAGGACGCGCCACTCTTTAGAAAAAGCCTCGCTTATGCGGGGCTTTTTTGTATCTGAGAACTGGCCCCCCTTTCTTATCGATACTGTCCTCAGTCATTCCAGCGTTTCTGTTTTAAGATTGTGCGACTTCTTGCCATCAACTCATTGCTAAACCTTCAGATCTAACCTAATCGTTTATAACCACCACAAGAAAGGATTACTCGATGTTAGGGAAGACTCTGATTGGCTGCACTCTTGGGTTGGTATGTGTAGCTCAAACCGCAAATAGCTCGGAAGGCGATGATATTCCTCAACGGGCTCAGACCGTCAGTGATGTTATAGACCGCCCAGGAGTGCTCACGCCGCGAGGACAGTGGTCATTCGACACATCACTTAGCTACACGCAAAACTCTTCAAATAAAGTCTCTGTGGTTGGTTATACCGTTTTACCAACATTGATCGTGGGACGAATTGAGGTCAGTGATGCTGATAGAACTACAGTTACGGTTGGCTTAGCCGCTCGCTATGGTTTGACCAACGCTACGGAATTGGAGGTTCGGTTGCCCTACGTTTATCGAAACGACCAGATTGCAACGCGCCCTATTCAGGACGGTTCGAATGCTGACGTGGTCAATACAACAATCGATGGTGGCGGGATGGGAGATGTTGAGCTTGCGATTCGCCACCAGTTTAATTTTGATAGTGCACCTTATTGGGTCGGTGGTTTAAGAGTCAAATCCGATACTGGGCGCTCGCCTTACGATGTTTCTATAGACGAAGGCAGTAATTCCTTTAGTGATGTGCCGACGGGATCTGGTTTTTGGAGTTTTGAACCCAACATTTCAATGATCTACCCAACAGACCCAGCGGTGCTGTATGCAAGCCTGAGCTACATCTATAACTTGGAAGAGAATGTTACTGTTGGAGATACCAAAGCAGACGTTGATCTTGGTGATACCATTGCGTTAGCGGGAGGGATGGGCTTTGCCGTCAATCCAGACTTGTCTTTTTCGCTAGGGGTAAGCCACAAAACGATTTTGAAAAGTAAAGTGAACGGCAGCTCGGCTGATGACGCGAAGTTACTTCAATTGGATGCACTGACGTTTGGTGTTAATTATGCCTTTAGCCCTAGAGCATCGCTCAACGTAAGTGCGCAAGCTGGATTAACCGAAGATACCCCAGATTTTCAATTAACGATTAGTGTGCCATTTAATCTGTAGTAGATGAATACAGAGGAATTTAAGGGTTGTTGTGATGACAGCCCCTTTTTGTACAAGCGCTTCTTGTGGGCAATTATTGGAGGTGATTCAACAGTGCGTCTTCTAGTTGCTGGTTTGCACGAATTTGATGCATTACGCCACTCACTTGCGCATCGATGTCGACCAGTGTACTTAAACCAATCACACTGTTATCTGTGGTGTTTTGAATGATGTTGATGATGCTGGAATTGATGAATTCTGAGCTAATGATATTTGGTTGATTCGGGTTCGTCACATCTGGTGAGTTTGCGCGGTTATCACTTATAAAGTTGCCTTCGCCAAATTGAATGATGTTGACGATGCCTTGATCGAGAGGGTTACCTAGATCATCTGAGCTATTGCTGCCGCTAATATTGGTAAGGTGGCCATTCTCAATAACTAAATTGGCAATGGTGGTATTTAGGATATCTTGTCCATTGATTGTGGTGGTAATACTTAATCCGATGTTGATGATGTAATCGTCAGTGACTTGAAAGCCACCACGAAGCTCGGACAACGAATTCGGTGAAAGTGGGGTTAACCCCGTTAGATCCACTTCATTCGCTAGAGAAAGTGTCGAAGTCAAAACACCGCATGTCAGAATCCACTTAGATAGCCTCATAACCACACCTCATCTAGTTCTCTCCAGCGACGGGGAGCGTAATGCTAAACACACCGAGAGAATCTCTTTGCACACCGCTTTCTAGGGGAGAGGAATGATAAATAGCAAACTTATCGTCAGTAATAAAACCAGATCGACCAACTTCAGCTTCGTTACGGATTAGAAGCACAATCCCTTGATAGTATTTCTGGAACTCTTCGTATTTCATGATCATGGTGCCCCGAGATGGATCGCCTAAGATTACGGAGTCTGCGTTCATTCCTCTGATCACCACGAAGTGCATGTAACCATCAAAATTGACGAGTGTGATCCCTGGGACCCCTACATTGCGAATCTTTTCTAATCCTACTTGAAAGCCGTCTGAGTTAAGTCCAATGGAATCGAGGTAAACTTTCATGTCTAGTAGTGAAAAGCCTTTCTCTTTGATCTTCTTTTTATCTCCCTTGTCGTACATGCTTTTAAAAATATCTTGTTCTGAAGAAGGGGTTTGATAGTGATAGGTCAATAGAGAGGCCAGTGCTGCTGAACCGCAACTGAAATCATACTGTTGACGAAATACATCACCAAATACGATTTCTTTGTAGCTTTTAACAGGCACAGAAAAATGTCCCCGATGAGGGAGAAACTCCAATGAATTGGCTGAAGCTGACAGAGCCAGCAACAGCCAAGGTAAGTTTTGCCAAACTTTCATATCAATATTTACTTGAGTGTCAGGTTAACGACGGTTGAGTTCTGGATTAGAACGTTGTTACCAGTATTCTGAATCACGCTCGATATCCCTGAACTGTCTGCGAACGCTCCTGATGAGAGTATGTTGTTTCCGCTCACGGTATTGGTCGCTACGTTATCTGAAGAAATGCCATCTACATCTGATTCTGCATAAACAAGGTCTAGCTCAACATTCTGGCCACCTCGTGCTTCATTCATTGTTTCTAGACTGACACTTTTATCAGATAACGTTATGTTTTCCGCGTGTGCGGAAAAAGCAACTATCATACCCAAGGTACACAGTGCCAAACGCATCGCTTTCTCCTAGCTTCCTTTACTCACCACCAGTAAACACACTGGCATTGGTAGCAACAGACTGTTGAATCAGTGAGTTCGCTCCGGCATTTTGTGCCACAGTTGTAATACCCGCAGCACTATCTAAACCGCCAAGGTTATTCACGTTTTCAACTTTCACTTTTGCGTCTTTCTCTCCTGCATCGTAAGTGACCGATGCTGAGTGAACTTGCCCCATCACTTCCGAGTTTGCTACGACCATATCTGTATCCATGTTGATTTGGTTGAAGCTGTCCGTGTTAGTTGTGCTTGAGTCACTGTTGTCGTTGTAGCTATCGTTTGTGCTGCTATCGCTGTTGTCGTTCGCGTAGCTTCGGTTATCGCTTTGATCACGATTATCACTTTGATCACGATTGTCCGAGTTGTTGTCAGCGTAACTACGGTTGTCACTATTGTCGTTATTACTACGTGTAGTGTTCATGCTGGAATCAGAGTTGTCGTTTGCGTAACTACTGCTGTTGTCGCTGCTATCGCTTTGGTCACGGTTATCTGATTGATCTCGGTAGTCTGCTTGGTCACGGTTATCGCTGTTGTCGTTGTAACTGCCATTCGTACTTGAGTTGGAGTTATCGTTCGCATAGCTACTGCTGTTGTCATTATTGCTTTGGTTGGTGCTCGCGTTGTGGTCACTGTTGTCGTTGTTACTACGCGTGGTGTTCATGCTTGAATCTGAATTGTCATTCGCATTATTGGTGCTACTGTTGTTGTAGCTACCGTTAGTACTTGCATTGCTACTGTCGCTGTTATCACTGTTGTCGTTGTTACTCCGAGTCGTGTTCATGCTTGAATCAGAACTGTCGTTCGCATTATTCGTACTGTTGTTGTTGTAACTACGATTTGTATTTGCATCAGCACTGCTGGCGTCATTTGTGCTGCTGTTCGTTTGTGTAGTGGTTTGTGTTGCCGTGTTTGCGCTGTTCGTCCATTGCTTATTGTCATCGCCATCATCAATACCGTTAGCAGCTAATACTGAACCACTAAAAAGAATCGCTGACATTGCGATAGCAAGCCCTGTTTTGTTAAGAGTCATGTTGATTACCCCATTTCCTGATATGTCCTAATTAAAAATGACTGCACGTAAACTTCTTGCTGCCTCCTTAACTGCGGAAGCGAGAGAATTATATGTAAGGTTTTTGGGGGGCGTTTCTTATGAATGAGAAAACTATCAGTAGTGAGTTGAATGAAGAATAGAAGCTAGCTGGCTTACTGATAAAAGCTAATTTTTATCATCAACTTAGTGAGAATAGCTCTCATTAGGGTGCTTCAAGTATGAAAATATCTAACTAATAAGGCTGAAAAAGTAGGTTTTTGCTCATCAGATGACTCAGCCTAAAATCTCAGCGGTTAAGTCGATGTTTAGACCCCTGAATTGAAGGTGTCAGTAAGAACAAGCAGTTAAATTAGGTTGGGTGGAAAGGTGTCGACTCTACATTTAAAAATGCTCAATCCTTTTGGTTATTTTACGTCGTAGGTGTGCCCGTAAAGTCAGCCTGAACTGCTATATTTTCTCTATTGATAATTTTATTGATCATCAATGTGGTGATCAGAAAACACTGGCACATGGAGGTAGGTAGTAAAGGTGTCAGCAAACAGTGGTGGATACTATGGGAACCAAGCATCTTCTCCTTCTAGCGGAGAATAATCTTCAAACCAGTTTAATAGAGGGGCAATTATCAATCGCACCTGATGTAAAAGTCAGAACGTGTTTACCAGAAGAGGCCGTCTTTCGCAGTCATACCATGAGCATCGATCTTGTACTTATTGACTATGACTTTATGAGGCGACTTGAATCCAGAGGTTTGCTCCCGGATTTTGATTTATTCGGTTGGCCGCTAATGATTCACAACGTACCAAGCAAGAGCGTTGAAAATGAATTGTTGCGATGGAAGCTACTTAAAGGCATTTTGTTACAAAGTGCTTCTGTGTCCCACATAAGTGAGAGTGTGGAATATATATTTCAAGGAGGATTGTGGTTACCAAGGGTGTATTTAGAAACGTTAATCAACAACTACCGACACTCGAATGTTTCGATGGAATGCCAACATGATTCGCTAACCAGTCGTGAGAGGCAAATTTTAGAGTTGCTGGCTTATGGAATATCAAACCAGCAGATCGCTTCACAGTTGTTTTTGTCAGAGAGTACGGTGAAAAGCCATATCTATAAGTTGTACAAGAAACTGGATGTACATTGCCGTCATGATGCTATCAAGATAGTGCGGATGAATGGGGGGTTAACCGCACAATAAGTACTCAAAAAGAATGCGTAAATAATCATAAGCTCATTCAAGAGCGGCTAGTTTAACAACCCGAGGGGCAAAGCTTTGCTCGTATCACCTTAATCGCATTTTACTTTTGGTGTGATTATTTAAGAAATAAATTGTAAACCAGTTGTTTTAATTTAGTTAAGTTGATATAGGCTTCTGTTTTTATTTTATTTTCCTCCTTAATTTAGATTGATTTTTTGAAATACCAATCGCAGTTTTTATAATCACTTTAATTTAGTGTGGTTATAAGTTAAACATTCTTATGTTCAACGATGATTTTCTCTCGAATTGTGATCTGGGTAGTGAATAAATAATCAATATTAAAGATTAATAAAAAGCTTTCTTAAACAAAATTGACAAAATTTAACCAATCGAGATAATCCATTGGTCGGGATTTGACGCTATTAGAGTCCTGCGCATTGTCAGGATGACAAAGAAAGGAAGCAACATGACAAATATAGGAAGCCTGCTAGTAGATGCGGCCACCCTGATGTTAACAGGGATGGCGGTCGTATTTATTTTCCTCACCATTCTAGTTTATCTCGTTCGGCTGATGTCCAAATTGGTACCGGAAGAAGTACCAGCGCCGATCGCAGCACCGAAAACAAATACCAAGGTTCAATCAACCTCTTCAGCTGTTAGTCCACAAGTAGTGGCGGCGATCTCGGCTGCGATTCATAAACATCGCGCCTCTGTCGCGAAGTAGCCGAAAGATAGGATTAAAAAGGAGTTTAAGAGCATGTCTAAACCACTCGCTATCACTGATGTGGTCCTTCGTGACGCCCATCAATCCCTGTTTGCTACGCGTATGCGTATCGAAGATATGCTGCCTATCGCAGCTGAGTTAGATAAGGTTGGTTACTGGTCTTTAGAGACCTGGGGTGGCGCAACATTTGATGCGTGTATCCGTTTCTTGGGAGAAGACCCATGGGAGCGTCTACGTGAGTTAAAAAAAGCAATGCCAAGCACGCCGATGCAAATGCTACTTCGTGGTCAAAACCTTCTAGGATACCGCCATTATGCTGATGACGTAGTAGAGAAGTTTGTTGAGCGTGCACACGTTAACGGAATGGATGTCTTCCGTATTTTCGACGCAATGAATGACGTACGAAACTTTCAAACGGCTGTTAAGGCTGCTGTGAATGTTGGTGCACATGCTCAGGGTACGCTGTCTTACACGACCAGCCCAGTGCATAACACAGAGACGTGGGTGGATTTAGCAAAACGCTTAGAAGACCTCGGTTGTCACTCTCTGTGTATCAAAGACATGTCTGGTTTGCTCAAGCCTTATGAAGCAGAAGAGCTGATCACTCGCATCAAAGCATCCTGTGATGTGCCTCTTGCGCTTCACTGCCATGCAACCACAGGGCTTTCTACGGCGACTGCAGTGAAAGCGGTGGAAGCGGGTATCGATATTCTTGATACTGCGATTTCGTCTATGAGTTGTACATACGGCCATACGCCTACTGAGACAGTGGTTGCGATGCTGCAAGGCACAGAGCGTGATACTAATCTGAAACTCGACCAAATCGAGCCTATCGCGGCTTACTTCCGTGAAGTACGTAAGAAATACGCCAAGTGGGAAGGTCAGCTAAAAGGTGTGGATTCACGCATTTTGATCGCCCAAGTTCCGGGTGGCATGTTGACCAACATGGAAGGTCAACTAAAAGAGCAAGGTGCTGCGGATCGTATTGATGAGGTATTGGAAGAGATCCCTCGTGTTCGTGAAGATCTTGGTTTTATCCCGCTGGTAACACCGACGTCTCAGATCGTTGGTACTCAAGCGGTAATCAACGTGCTGACAGGTGAGCGTTATAAGAGCATCACCAAAGAAACCGCTGGTGTTTTGAAGGGTGAATACGGTGCAGCGCCTGCTCCTGTTAATACAGCACTTCAAGCGAAAGTGTTGGATGGTAAAGAAGCTATTACTTGTCGTCCTGCCGATTTACTTGAAGCAGAAATGGAAAACCTAACGGTTGATTTGATGGAGAAAGCACAGTCTGATGGTATCAAGTTGGCAAGTGAGCGTGTGGATGACGTATTGACGTATGCTTTGTTCCCTCAAGTTGGCCTGAAATTCCTTAAGAATCGTGACAACCCAGATGCGTTTGAACCAGCACCAACCTTAGAAGCTGCGAAACCAGCTGCTGCACCTGCAACGCAGCCTGCTACTGGCGGTGTAGAAACCTACAGCGTGCGTGTTGATGGCCAAGTGTATGCAGTGGAGGTAGGCCCTCAAGGTCAATTAACATCTGTGACGCCAAATACAGCAACTGTACCTGCTCAACCTGCAGCGCCGAGCGCACCTGCAAATAGTGCTGCGGAAGCCGTACCAGCGCCACTTGCGGGCAACATCTTTAAAGTGAATGTTCAACCGGGTGCTGAAGTTGTGGAAGGTGACGTTCTCCTTATCTTAGAAGCGATGAAGATGGAAACTGAAGTTCGTGCAGCACGTGGTGGGGTAGTTCAAGAACTGAACGTGAAAGAAGGTGATGCCGTTACGGTTGGTTCGCCACTGTTGAGTCTAGCGTAAGGGAGTATCATGGACGGATTGATGACCCTATGGTCAGAAACAGGGATCGCTAACTTCGAGTTTGGCCAAATCTGTATGATGCTGGTTGGCTGTGCCTTGCTGTTTTTAGCGATTAAAAAAGGCTTTGAGCCCTTACTGTTATTACCAATTGGCTTTGGTGCCATCTTGGCAAACATTCCAAACGCTGGCTTTACCGATCCGGGCGGTTTGCTGTACTACGTCTACTACATCGGGATTGAATCGGGTGTATTCCCGCTGCTGATCTTTATGGGTGTCGGTGCAATGACAGACTTTGGTGCTTTGATTGCAAACCCGAAGACCTTGTGGCTGGGTGCTGCGGCACAGTTTGGTATTTTTGCGACGCTATTTGGCGCGATCTTACTGAACTATGTACCGGGTATGGAGTTCTCTATGGCGGATGCATCGTCTATCGCGATCATCGGTGGTGCAGACGGTCCGACAGCAATCTTCTTAGCGAGTAAACTGTCTCCTGATTTGCTAGGCGCGATTGCGGTTGCAGCATACAGCTACATGGCTTTGGTGCCGATCATTCAGCCGCCAATCATGAAAGCTCTAACAACCAAAGAAGAGCGTCAAATCAAGATGGCTCAGCTTCGTCACGTAGGCAAATGGGAGAAAGTATTGTTCCCACTTGCTGTACTACTAATGACGATTCTGTTCCTACCTTCGGCGACACCTCTGGTTGGTATGTTCTGTTTGGGTAACTTGATGCGTGAAGCAGGCGTCGTGGATCGCTTATCTAAAACGGCGCAAAACGAGCTGATCAACATCGTGACCATCTTCTTGGGGCTTGGGGTTGGCTCTAAGCTACAAGCCGAACAGTTCTTGAATATAGAAACGCTAGGTATCTTAGGGTTAGGTGCAGTAGCTTTCAGTATCGGTACTGGTGCAGGTGTTCTGATGGCGAAGCTTCTAAACAAGTTCTCGAAAGAAGACATCAACCCACTTATCGGTGCGGCTGGGGTTTCTGCGGTACCAATGGCGGCACGTGTTGTGAACAAGGTTGGCCTAGAAGCGAACCCGCAAAACTTCCTACTGATGCACGCAATGGGACCAAACGTAGCCGGCGTACTAGGTTCGGCCGTGGCGGCAGGTATCTTGCTGGCACTCGCAGGGTAGTCAGTAATCCTGAGTAAATTGGTTGATAATCAATGACAGAGAATTATCCACCAATTTACAAATTGGCGATTAACTTCGGCAAACAAAATGGTTTATAGTCAAAGGGATGCTTTTCGCATCCCTTTTTGTTTTCTGTCAGGGAATGGGTTATGGAACACAAACAGATAGCGATTACCGAGTTCGGCAACGTGGAAGTTCTTGCAATTCAAACTGCGTCAACGCCGACGCCTCAAGCAGGGGAAATCCTCGTTAAAGTGGCTTATTCAGGCGTCAATCCTATTGATGTAAAAACACGAGCAGGACTCGGCTGGGCTGCCGCGCAAAACAAAGATAACTTACCTTGGGTTCCCGGTTATGACATCTCTGGCAAAGTCGAGTCATGTGGAGAGGGGACATCGCGCTTTAATGAAGGTGATGAGGTGGCCGGGTTTATTGGCTTCCCAGTTCGAGGTGGTGGCTATAGTCAATATGTTTGTGTTCCCGAATCGGAGCTGAGTCATGTACCGAATACCGTGACATTAGAAGCAGCAGCGGCGCTACCCTTAGCTGGGCAAACGGCGGCTCAAGCATTAAGCAAAGCCAATGTGACGGAAGGCGACCGCGTTTTAATTCTTGCTGGTGCGGGTGGTGTTGGTCATATAGCGGTACAAATTGCAGTAGCGACGAAAGCAGAAGTGTTTACCACTTGTAGTGAACGAAATTTAGACTACCTCGCCACACTTGGCGCTCACGCAGTGAACTATCAATTTGCCCCAGTGTCAGAACGTGTTGAAGATGTGGATGTTTTGATTGATCTTGTTGGTGGCGATGCTGCTTTAGATGCCCTCAAATGTTTGACTGATAACGCTCGTGTCATTACGGTGCCTACCATTACCGCAGAGCTGATTTGTGAAAAAGCTAAACTATTGGGTTTTGAAGCCAGCGCTATGTTAGTCGAGCCTGAACGTGAGCAACTAGATACCCTACTTAACATGGTTGGGGTTGGATTGCTGAAAACTGAAATACAGCAGGTTTATCCGATGAATGAGGTTATTGAAGCTCACAAACAAGTTGAGTCGGGGCGGACGCGAGGCAAGGTCTTGCTTGATATGACATGTTAGAGGCATTTAATGCTGCCTTTGAAAACTTAGCACTCTGGTTCTCTGACTCCGCATTATGGGTGTTGTTCATGACAGGCTTTCTCAGCGCCACTTTATTACCTGGTGGCTCTGAGGCTGGATTGATTGCCACCTTATCGTTAAACCAATACTCAGTTTCTTCCATCATTATTGTTGCCACCATTGGTAATACCCTTGGCGGTCTTACTAACTATTGGCTTGGGTTGTGGATTCCAAATAAAACCCAAGATGAGAAGCACGCTCATACCGCATTGAAGTGGTTATCCGAATATGGGTATTGGGGATTGTTTTTTAGCTGGTTACCAGTGATTGGTGACCCGCTATGTTTAGCGGCAGGATGGTTAAGGATGAAATTTCTGCCGTGTTTGGTTCTTATATTTTTAGGCAAAGCCGCAAGGTATAGCTTGTTGGCCGCCATCTATCTCGGTTTATTTTAAGGAAAGCGCATGAGAATGTTTTGGGTAAGCGCGTGCTCACTATTAGTGATCACGGGCTGTGCATCAAACTCCCCTGTATCATCATTGCCTGATGGAGTTACTTTCGTCGAGTCATCGAAAGCGGAAGAAGGCAAAGTGAAAATCCCATACCAGAAATATCAACTCGATAACGGCCTTACGGTGATTCTGGCACCAGAAGATTCAGACCCATTGGTTCACGTTGATGTGACTTACCACGTAGGTTCAGCACGTGAAGAAATTGGTAAGTCAGGTTTTGCTCATTTCTTTGAGCACATGATGTTCCAAGGCTCTGAGAATGTGGGGGATCAAGAGCACTTCAAAATTATTACGGAAGCGGGTGGCACACTAAACGGCACCACTAACCGTGACCGCACTAACTACTTCGAAACCGTACCAGCTAACCAGCTAGAGAAAATGCTGTGGTTAGAGTCGGATCGTATGGGCTTCCTGTTGGATGCGGTATCGCAGCGTAAGTTTGAGATCCAACGCTCTACTGTGAAGAACGAACGTGCCCAACGTTACGATAACCGTCCGTATGGTTTGATGTGGGAACGTATGGCTGAAGCGCTGTACCCTGAAGGTCACCCATATTCATGGCAGACGATCGGTTATGTTGAAGATCTTGATCGCGTTGATGTGAACGATCTGAAAGCTTTCTTCCTACGTTGGTATGGTCCAAACAACGCGGTATTGACCATTGGTGGCGATATCGATGTTGAACAAACGCTAGCGTGGGTGAATAAATACTTCGGCTCTATCCCTCGTGGTCCTGAGGTTGAAAATGCACCGAAGCAGCCTGCGAAACTAGCAGAAAGCAAGTTCATCACCCTAGAAGACCGTATTCAGCAACCTATGGTCATGGTGGCATGGCCGACAACCTACAACGGTGAAGCAAATCAAGCGTCGCTAGATACGCTATCAAGTGTACTAGGTAGTGGTACTAACAGTGTGCTTTATCAAGACTTAGTTAAAACCCAGAAAGCAGTCGATGCAGGATCGTTCCATGATTGTGCTGAGCTGTCGTGTAACTTCTATGTCTACGCGATGGGAGACTCTGGTGACAAAGGCGATCTTACTAAGTTGTATGATGAGTTGATGGCATCGCTGGATAAGTTTGCCAAAGGCGGCGTAACCAAAGATCGCCTTGAACAATTGAAAGGCAAAACGGAAGCTGATGCGATTTTTGCTCTAGAAAGTGTGAAAGGTAAAGTAACGCAACTGGCGTCGAATCAAACGTTCTTTGGTAAACCGGATCTGATTGAAGAGCAACTTGAACAGCTTCGTGCGGTGACGCCTGAATCCGTTGAGAAAGCATACAGTGATTTCATTCAAGGTAAGAACAAGGTAACGCTGAGCGTTGTGCCACGTGGTAAGACCGAACTTGCGGTAAAACCTGCGACGTTTGTGACACCAAAGCGTACTTTGCCAGAGTACGAAAAGATCACTGATGACCAATTGGCGTACCGTCGAGCGACGGATAACTTCGATCGTTCTGTGCAGCCGCCTGCAGGTGCGCCAGTAGAAGCAACCATGCCGAAGTTGTACGACATCCACTTCAAGAATGGCTCTGAGTTACTGGGGACCATGAGCAGCGAGACACCAACAGTGACCATGCAGTTTAGTTTGCCAGCAGGGACACGATTCGTTGAGAAAGGTAAAGAGGGTCTTGCTCAGTTGACCGCGGCGATGCTGCAAGAAGGCACGACAAAACATTCAGCTGAAGAAATTCAAGCAGAGCTGGACAAGTTAGGCAGTGTGATTGCTGTTGATGCGACGGGGTATACCACAGACATCAGCGTTTCTTCTCTGGAGAAAAACCTAGCGCCAACGCTAAAGATTGTCGAAGAAATGTTGCTATCGCCAGCATTTAAGCAAGAAGACTTCGACCGCGTAAAAGCTCAAGCACTAGAAGGTTTGGTGTATGAACATCAAAAACCAAGCTGGATGGCATCGCAGGCAAGTCGCCAAGTGCTGTATGGCGATTCTATCTTTGCGCGTCCAAAAGATGGCACCAAAGCAGGATTGAAGGCTCTGACGCTGGATGATGTGCGTGACTTCTATTCGAAGCACTACACGCCACAAAGTGCCCAGATCATTGCGGTTGGTGACATCAATAAAGTAGATGTAGAGAAGCAGTTGTCTTTCTGGGCGAACTGGGAAGACGAAGCAGCACCATTGTATGCGCCACAAGCTATCGCGCCATTGGGTTCGCAAAAAGTACATTTGGTTGATAAGCCAGGCGCACCACAGAGTGTCGTCATGATGGTTCGTCAAGGTATGCCTTACGATGCTACGGGTGATTTCTATTTGGGACAGCTGGCAAACTTTAACTTAGCGGGTAACTTTAATAGCCGTATCAACCAAAACCTTCGCGAAGACAAAGGCTACACTTATGGTGCTTATGGTTATTTCTCCGGCAACGTAGAAACAGGTTCTGTTGTCTTTACAGCGCAAGTACGTGCAGATTCGACGGTTGCGTCTATCATCGAGATGGAGAATGAGTTGAACGAGTTCTCACAATCGGGCATGACTGACGATGAATTGAAATTTATGCGCCAAGCGGTCGGTCAAAAAGATGCACTGAAATACGAGACGCCAACACAGAAAGGCAAACTCATCAGTGATATTTTGAAATACAACCTAGATAAAGATTACTTACAGCAACGCAACGCTATTGTTGAGACTGTCGATAAAAAGACGCTCAACGCTCTAGCTGAAAAATGGTTCGACCCGAATGACTATCAGATAGTCGTTGTCGGGGATGCGAAATCCCTTCGCCCT
Organism: Vibrio campbellii CAIM 519 = NBRC 15631 = ATCC 25920; assembly: GCF_002163755.1. Classification (NCBI taxonomy): domain Bacteria; kingdom Pseudomonadati; phylum Pseudomonadota; class Gammaproteobacteria; order Vibrionales; family Vibrionaceae; genus Vibrio; species Vibrio campbellii. The sequence goes on along the minus strand of NZ_CP015863.1, from coordinate 2,750,067 downwards.
CAACTAGAAAAGTTAGGGAAAGACGTGGAAGAGCTTGAAATCATTCGATAGAGTACACATTTAATAGCGGAGAGGAGACTCTCCGCTATTCGTTTCTAACTAGATAAATGACTTTTTGATGGGTTATTTATCTAGATGGATTATATATCAATAACTTAGCTTTCACTTGCCACGCTTGGCGAGTGTCCTGCTCCCAATATAAGCGAACCTCATTTTGACTGATTTTGCTGCGCGACTAAAACAAGTTGCATCAAACCCAGAAGTATTTAAGCAGTTTGGACGCGGTGTTGAGCGAGAAACTTTGCGCTATCGTCAGGATGGACACCTAGCAACAACACCTCATCCAGAGGGTTTGGGCTCAGCGTTCACAAACAAATGGATCACGACCGACTTTTCTGAGTCCCTACTGGAATTTATTACGCCAGTATCACACGAGATCCCTGAATTAATGGGGCAGTTGAAAGACATTCATCACTTCACGCAAACCAAAATGGGTGAAGAGAAAATGTGGCCACTTTCAATGCCATGTTACGTGGGTAGCGAGGATGATATTCAGCTCGCTCAGTATGGCTCATCAAACTCAGCAAAAATGAAAACGCTTTACCGTGAAGGCCTAAAACGCCGTTACGGTAGCTTGATGCAAATTATCTCGGGCGTGCATTTTAACTTCTCTTTCCCTGAGTCATTTTGGGACGCCTTGCATGGTGAACAAGATGAAGAAGCACGCCAAGACACGAAATCAGACGCGTACTTTGCGCTGATTCGTAACTACTACCGCTTTGGCTGGATGATCCCGTACTTCTTTGGTGCGTCACCGGCACTGTGTGGCTCGTTCATTCAAGGTCGTGAAACCGATCTTCTATTTGAAAAAATTGGCGGGACTTTATTCCTACCAAAAGCGACCTCTCTGCGTCTAAGTGATCTCGGTTACACCAACAGTGCGCAAAGCGTGCTTAAGATTGGCTTTAATTCTATCGGCCAGTATCTTGATGGTTTAAGTGACGCGATTCGACGTCCATCCGAAGAGTTTGCTGAGATTGGCGTGAAAGTGGATGGTGAGTACCGTCAGCTGAACTCAAACATTCTGCAAATTGAGAATGAACTTTACGCCCCAATTCGTCCGAAGCGCGTAACGAAGAGCGGTGAAAAACCTTCTGAAGCCTTGCAGCGTGGTGGTGTGGAATACATTGAAGTTCGCTCGTTAGATGTGAACCCATTCAGTGCCGTTGGCGTGAGTGAAGAGCAAGTACGCTTCCTTGATTTATTCCTAACGTGGGCAGCGCTTTCTGACTCAGACCCAATGGACAACTGTGAACTTGAATGCTGGCGTGACAACTGGAACAAGGTGATTGTCTCTGGTCGTGAGAAAGGCTTGATGCTGCAAATCGGCTGCCAAGGCGAGCGTCTATCTCTGCAAGATTGGGCACACCGAGTGTTCGCTGATCTTCGCCAGATTGCGGTTGAAATGGATAGTGCGGCTGGTGGTAATGCGTACCAAGCGGTGTGCGACAAACTAGAATCTTGGATTGATGAACCAGAGCTGACCATTTCTGGCCAACTGCTTGAATTAACAAAAGAGCACGGCGGTTTAGGTAAAGTGGGTTGTGCGCTTGGCATGAAGTTCCGTGAAGAAAACCTAGCACACAGCTATGAGCAATATTCAGCTGACGCTATGGAAACGGAAGTTGCGACATCGGTAGAGAAGCAAAAACAAGCAGAGCAAAGTGATACGTTATCTTTCGATGATTTCTTAGAAGATTACTTTGCTTATCTAAAACAATAATCAGTAGTAAGGACAGGGATTGGACATTAAGCCGTTAGTCGTGTCTGTGCTTGGGAGCGTGATTTTAGCCGGTTGTGCGACTGCGCCCCCAAAGCAACAAGACAACCTATGTGAAATATTCCGAGAAAAATCTGGTTGGTATGAAGATGCCAAAGATATGGAAGAAGAGTGGGGCACGCCAATCAACGTGGCCATGGCGATCATCAAGCAAGAAAGTAGTTTTCGCCACGATGCTCGACCACCAAAAGATTACATTCTTGGCTTTATTCCATGGGGGCGTGTAAGCAGCGCATACGGCTACGCTCAGGCTCAAGATCCTGCTTGGGATGATTTCCAAGATGCAACGGGACAAGGCGGTTCACGTACTAACTTTGACGACTCCATGATGTTTGTTGGTTGGTATACCCATGAAACTCGTCGCCAATTGGGCATCTCGTTGTGGGATCCTTACAACCAGTACCTTGCCTATCACGAGGGGCGTGGCGGATACAAACGTGGATCTTATAACAGCAAACCAAGCTTGATTAAGGTTGCAAGACGCGTAGAGCAAACCGCAAAGACATATGGCTGGCAGCTGAAACAATGCCGTCAGGAATTAGAAGACAACAGCGGCTGGTTCTTTTAGCTCATCTAATTGACTTTTAGGTGAGGGAATGAACAAAAAATAACGACCAATACTCGAGAGTGTTGGTGATTACAATCAGGAGAGATGTAATGCCTTTATTAGACAGCTTTACCGTAGACCACACGCGTATGAATGCACCAGCGGTTCGTGTGGCTAAAACGATGCAAACTCCAAAAGGAGACACCATCACGGTATTCGACCTACGTTTCACTGCTCCAAACAAAGACATCCTTTCTGAGAAAGGAATTCATACATTAGAGCACTTGTACGCAGGCTTTATGCGTAATCACCTAAATGGTGATAGCGTTGAGATAATTGATATCTCACCAATGGGTTGCCGTACTGGTTTCTACATGAGCTTGATTGGTACGCCTTCAGAGCAGCAAGTGGCTGACGCTTGGATTGCCGCGATGGAAGACGTACTAAAAGTAGAAGACCAAAACAAGATCCCTGAGTTGAACGAATACCAATGTGGTACAGCAGCGATGCACTCTCTGGATGAAGCGAAGCAAATCGCGAAGAACATTCTAGAAGCGGGTGTGGCGGTGAATAAGAATGATGAATTGGCACTGCCAGAGTCAATGCTGAAAGAGCTACGTATCGACTAACTTAGTTTTTAGTTTCGACAGCTGAAAACAAAAGAGCCTGACAATGTCAGGCTCTTTTTTGTTGATTGGAATATTGGAAGAGGTGTACTTAACTGCTCTGTTTCAGCTTTGGATACACCTTCACCAGCTTGATTCGGTTCTCTTCAATATCGACAATTTCCATTGGATGCCCAGCGACTTGAACGCTTAAGTGGCTCTCTGGAATATCTTCTAAATGCTCCAGAATCAGACCATTCAAAGTTCGTGGGCCGTCGGTTGGTAGTTTCCACTTCAAGCCTTTGTTGATATCACGAATGTTGGCGCTGCCTTCAATCAAGAAGCTGCCATCACCTTGCGGAGTAATTTCTTCCGATAAACTTGGTGCGATAGAAGTGGTAAATTCGCCAACGATCTCTTCCAAGATATCTTCCAACGTCACCAGACCGTTAATGTCGCCATACTCATCGACAATCAAACCGATACGCTGTTTGTTGCGTTGAAACTTCAACATTTGCACGTTCAGAGGTGTGCCCTCTGGAATGTAGTACACCTCATCGGCAGCACGCAGTAGTGTTTCTTTGTTGAATTCGTTCTTTTCTAGCATCAAGCGGTACGCTTCACGAAGGCGCAGCATGCCAACCACTTCATCAATCTGATCACGGTACAGCACAATACGGCCATGAGGAGAGTGAGTCAGCTGGCGGACGATAGATTTCCAATCGTCATTGATATCGATCCCCGTGATCTCATTACGTGGCACCATGATGTCGTTCACGGTGACGTGCTCCAGATCCAAAATCGAAACCAGCATGTCTTGGTGGCGACGAGGAATGAGGCCGCCCGCTTCGTTGACCACGGTACGCAGTTCTTCTGAGCTTAAGTGATCCTCAGTGGTGTGATCTGCTTTCACACCAATCAAACGAATAAAGCCATTGGTAATGAAGTTCACCAACATCACCAGTGGTGACAGTATCTTCATCAGAATGGTAAGAAGGATACTACTTGCGTAAGAAACACGCTCTGGGTAAAGCGATGCGATGGTTTTCGGCGTGACTTCGGCAAACACCAAGACAACCATGGTGAGTGCACCTGTTGCTATCGCGACACCTAAATCACCATACAAACGCATACCAAGAATGGTTGCGATGGCAGAGGCTAGGATATTCACGAGGTTGTTGCCGATAAGGATGAGACCAATCAGGCGATCTGGGCGGTCTAGTAGTTTTTCGACTCGCTTGGCCCCTTTATGCCCATTATTGGCTAAGTGCTTTAAGCGGTAGCGGTTCAAAGACATCATCCCTGTTTCAGAACCGGAGAAGTAACCTGATATGACGATAAGACACGCGAGTAGCGCAAATAAGATACCCGTAGATATGTCGTCCAAAACGCTGCTGTTCCTTGTATGTGCTTGGTTAATTTATGACCGAGCTTGGCCATTAAGTCAATGGAATAAGGGGTACTCTATTTTATTTGCCCATCAATATAAAGAATAAGGAGCACAAGGTTCCTTATTAATTGCAATTTTATAGATGGAGAACATCAACTTAAAATGATCTCTTTCACAAAGCGACTACCGAAGTATGCCAAGGTTAACAATGTCGCTCCCGCAACGGCAAACCAGGTAACCTTCTTACCACGCCAGCCTTTCTGGTAGTGCCCCCAAAGCAGAATCGAGTACACAATCCAAGCGATGAAAGAAAGAATGCCTTTGTGTGCTTTACCCTGGGCAAACATGTCTTGCACAAAGATAAAGCCAGTCAATAGAGTGCCTGTCAGTAGCAAGTTACCAATCAATATAATCTTGAACAGTTGGCGCTCAACCATCATTAAAGGTGGCAAGTTCGGGTTGATTGCTAATGACTTCTTCGCTTTAAGCTTGTGATCGAGCCACGCCAATTGCAGTGCGTAAAGCGCACCAATGGTTAAAGTCGCGTAGGAGAACAACGCAAAAGAAATGTGAATAAGTAGCTTAGGGTCGTTTTCTAAATGCTTAATAAAGGTGCTTGGTAAGAACGTAGCAGCAGTTAAATTGATGGCAGCAAAGCTATAAACCACAGGAAGAAGGAACCATAGGCGGTTCTTTAGCATCGCCACACTCATTACCAGCGAGATGATAAAGCTGATCAAAGAGGCAACATTAAGAATGCTGAGGTTTTGTCCTGAACCGTCGAAAATCAGATCACTCAGAATCCAAGCGTGAAAAACCAACGCACATGCCGCGCTGGCAAATACGGTTTTCGCTTTGATTCCAGACTGCTGAGAGAGTCCGGGAATGATGGTCGCAATTGCCAAAACGTAAAGAATGGCGGCTGCGATGGCAATTAAGCTATCCATGAATCTTAAGAGTTATTGTGCACAATGGTGAAAATTATACCTTGCATTACTCTTTGGGGCTATGGGCGATGCCTCATCAATCACGAGAGATGAGATATTGAAATTAACGAGTTAGCCCTCAAGTTAAGGATAAGAGCAGTGTTCGGGTATGACTGTGACGTTGGCTAAGGTATACTCACACTAATTAATCGCCATTTTAGCGAAGAGACAAAGATGTTTGAGAATTTAACGGATCGATTATCCAAAACGCTGAAGAATATCAGTGGCAAAGGTCGTCTGACCGAAGACAACATTAAAGAAACCCTACGTGAAGTACGCATGGCACTATTGGAAGCGGACGTTGCGCTTCCTGTTGTACGTGAATTTGTAAACCGCGTTAAAGAAAAAGCGGTTGGCGTAGAAGTTTCTAAATCCCTAACGCCGGGCCAAGAATTCATCAAGATCGTTCAAGCTGAGCTTGAAGCGGTAATGGGTGAGTCTAACGAAGCGCTTAACCTAGCAGCACAGCCGCCAGCAGTACTTTTGATGGCAGGTCTACAAGGTGCGGGTAAAACCACATCGGTAGGTAAGCTATCTAAGCTTCTGAAAGAGCGCGATAAGAAGAAAGTCTTGGTTGTGTCTGCCGACGTTTACCGTCCTGCGGCGATCAAACAGCTAGAAACCCTAGCATCAGACATCGGTGTCGACTTCTTCCCATCTTCACCAGATCAAAAGCCACTTGATATTGCTAACGCAGCAATTGATCACGCGAAGAAGAAATTCTACGACGTATTGATTGTCGATACCGCGGGTCGTTTGGCTATCGATGAAGAAATGATGGGTGAGATTAAAGATCTTCACTCTGCGATTAACCCGGTTGAGACGCTGTTCGTTGTTGATGCAATGACAGGTCAAGATGCTGCGAACACAGCAAAAGCATTCGGTGATGCGTTACCGCTAACTGGTGTGATTCTGACTAAAGTGGATGGTGATGCACGTGGTGGTGCGGCGCTATCGGTTCGTCATATCACGGGTAAGCCAATCAAATTCCTAGGTGTGGGTGAAAAGACCGACGCACTAGAACCGTTCCACCCTGATCGTGTTGCATCGCGTATTCTAGGCATGGGTGACGTACTGTCACTGATTGAAGACCTACAACGCAATGTTGACCAAGAAAAAGCAGAGAAACTAGCGAAGAAGTTCAAAGAGAAGAAAGGTTTTGACCTTGAAGACTTCCGTGAACAGCTAGGTCAGATGCAAAACATGGGTGGCATGATGGGCATGCTAGATAAGCTACCAGGTATGTCTCAGCTACCATCAGACGTAAAAGACAAAGTCGATGACAAGATGTTCAAGCAAATGGAAGCGATCATCAGCTCAATGACAATGAAAGAACGTCAACGTCCTGAAATCATCAAAGGTTCGCGTAAAAAGCGTATCGCTGCAGGTTCAGGTGTACAGGTTCAAGACGTTAACCGTCTACTGAAGCAGTTCACCCAAATGCAGAAGATGATGAAGAAAATGCAGAAGGGCGGCATGAAAGGCATGATGCGTAACATGCAAGGCATGATGGGCGGTATGGGTGGCGGCGGTGGCTTCAACCCATTTGGTCGTTAAACGATTGCCTAGACTTTAGTTTCAGGGTGTTAGCTACATCACAAACTTGAATTTCAATTTATGTTGGTGAAAAAGTAACTAAACCCCTTGCATTGCTCCGGGATAAGAGTAAAATTCCGGAGCTTTATTTTGGCACGAGACCCCAGGTTGTTCAGCTTTTTGGACGATTATTGGGGTTAATTTTATTTTTGAGAAAGCAAAGAGGACGACATGGTAACCATTCGTTTGGCACGTCACGGCGCTAAAAAGCGTCCATTTTATCAAATCGTAGTAGCGGACAGCCGCAACGCTGCAACTGGCCGTTTCATCGAGAAAGTTGGTTTCTTTAACCCAACAGCACAAGGTCAAGAAGAAGGTCTACGTCTAGACCTAGACCGCGTTAACCACTGGGTTGGCCAAGGCGCGTCTCTATCTGACCGCGTTGCTAAGCTAGTTAAAGACGCTCAAAAAGCGGCTTAATTTTACTTTAGAAGTAGAAACTAGTTTATGTCGATGAAAGGTAAAGAAACAATGAGCAACGAAAAGATTGTTGTAGGCAAGTTTGGTGCTACTTACGGCATTCGTGGTTGGCTTAAAGTTTTTTCCTACACAGACAATGCTGAAAGCATTTTCGATTACAGCCCTTGGTTTATTAACCAAAAGGGTACGTGGGTTGAGTACAAAGTAGAAAGCTGGAAGCGCCATAACAAAGGTATGGTGGCTAAGCTGGAAGGTCTGGATATTCGCGAAGACGCGCATTTACTGACCAACTTTGAAATTGCTATTGACCCTGCGGTACTGCCTGAATTGTCAGAAGATGAGTTCTACTGGCGTGAATTATTTGGGATGCAAGTAGTAACCACTAAAGGTTACGATCTAGGTGTCGTATCTGACATTCTAGAAACTGGCTCAAACGATGTTCTGGTTGTTAAAGCAAATCTAAAAGATGCTTTCGGGCAGAAGGAACGATTAATTCCGTTCCTTGAAGAGCAAGTGATCATCAAAGTTGATCGCGAAGCTCAACGGATCGAAGTTGACTGGGATCCTGGATTCTAATCTCCAAAATTACAGAGCGAGATAAACATGTGGGTTGGCGTTATTAGCCTTTTTCCTGAAATGTTCCGTTCTGTTACTGATTTTGGGGTAACAGGTCAAGCGGTTAAAAAAGGTCTTTTGTCGATTGAGACTTGGAATCCTCGTGATTTCACTCACGACAAACATCGCACTGTCGATGACCGACCTTACGGTGGTGGTCCTGGTATGTTAATGATGGTTCAGCCTTTGCGCGATGCCATTCATACCGCGAAAGCAGCCTCACCGGGTAAGACGAAAGTCATTTACCTTTCTCCTCAAGGTCGCAAGCTCGACCAGAAAGGAGTCGAAGAACTGGCAACGAATGAGAATTTACTTCTGATTTGTGGTCGTTACGAAGGGGTAGATGAGCGCATCATTCAATCTGAAGTCGACGAAGAATGGTCGATTGGTGATTTTGTGATGACGGGTGGTGAGATACCAGCCATGACGTTGATCGATTCTGTCTCTCGGTTTGTTCCGGGTGTATTAGGGGATTTCGCGTCAGCAGAAGAAGATTCTTTTGCAAATGGCTTGTTAGATTGCCCTCACTATACGCGTCCAGAAGTATTGGATGACAAAGAGGTACCAACGGTACTGATGTCAGGCAATCACAAGGATATTCGTCAATGGCGACTAAAACAGTCGCTGGGCCGAACTTGGCTTAGAAGACCAGAGCTCCTGGAAAACCTAGCTCTGACTGACGAACAGGAACAATTACTTGCTGAGTTCATTAGTGAACATAACGCAAAGTAACCTAATTTATTTAGTATCAGTTTATTCTAGGAATTTAAAAAATGAGTAACATCATCAAAGCTCTTGAAGAAGAGCAAATGAAATCAGACCTACCTAAATTTGCACCAGGTGACACTGTTGTAGTTCAGGTTAAAGTTAAAGAAGGTGACCGTGAGCGTCTACAGGCTTTCGAAGGCGTTGTAATCGCAATCCGTAACCGTGGTCTTCACTCTGCTTTCACTGTACGTAAGATCTCTAACGGTGAAGGTGTTGAGCGTACGTTCCAAACACACTCTCCAATCGTTGATAGCATCGAAGTTAAACGCCGTGGTGCAGTACGTCGTGCCAAGTTGTACTACCTACGTGAGCGTTCTGGTAAGTCTGCTCGTATCAAAGAGAAACTTGCTAAGAAGTAATGCTATAACTAGCGTTCTCATAGTAAACGGAGCCCATCTGGGCTCCGTTTTTTTATGTGCGAAAAAGGGCGCAGTGCTGAGGGAACGGACTTCGTCTTCGAGAATCGGGAACGCTACGCTTCGAGATTTGAGAGCGCATCGCTTTAGGAGCCGAGAGGTGTGGTTGGATGGTTAGTGCAAGAAATTTGGTCTCGAGGGTATTGACAGAACTTGTCCTTAGAAAGACAACATGAACCGAATCCCGAAAAACAAAAAGGGCCGATGCTCTCACATCAACCCTTCTCTTTATTTTCGAAGCGTAGCGCTGTCGTATCTCGACTCTAGCCTCTCAATTCTTTAGTACTGATCTTCAGACCAACCATCGCTGTCCGACATATCCGGAGCACCAGCAATGGTATTTTCTTCATCAGCCCATTCGCCAAAATCAATCATCTGGCACTGCTTGCTACAAAAAGGGCGGTGAGGACTTTGCTCGCCCCATTCAACGTCTGCGCCACATTGTGGGCATGGAACGACAGTAATTTTAGACATCGTCATTCGTCCTATTTATTCGGTGTTCAAAGGTATTAAGGCAATAGTAGTGCGTGTTGTGCTTAGCTACAAACCGCAAGTTCAAACTCGACGTCTTGCGTGCAAGCTTGACCACTTTCAAAGGCCATGAATTTGATGGCAAAACGGTTCTTATGACCCGAAATCATCGGGTAAACACCGTATTCCATTGGGATGTGTAAACGTAGGATATTGGCTTCATCCGCGTCACTTTGGAAGAACCCTGCGCGAGCGATTTGGGCTTTAAAATGGCCTGTTTCACGAGTCAGTTTCAGCCATAAAGCTAAGGCATCAGAGAGCGGCTTTAAGCTTGCTTGCCACTGGTCAGCATCGTGCTTTTTACGCTCAATCGGTAAGTGAAGCCAGTAATGCAAAGCAGGTAGGTCGAAACAACATGAACCACCCGGTAAGTTAAAACGCTGGCGGATTGAGCTTAAGAAACGATCTTCCTTAAGTGCTTGACCGAAACGCTCAGCCGTCATCAGTTGGCTATGAACGACATCGATCTCATTAAGCAGCTCGCCAAGTGCCTGTTGGTCGACACCATCAACATTTAACCAGTTACGATAAGCTAAACGCTGCTTCTCTAGATCTTTTGCCAACTCGCTTTTCAGCTGGATCTGCTCAAAGATTTCGACCATATCGAAAAGCGCGCGGAAGAAGAGCTGATATTGGTGGTTATCAGCAAAACTTGAGGCTAGATGAGCCTGACGCAGCAAAGACTCAACTCTTAAATAGATGCGAGTTTTTTCATTTAACGGATGTTCAAATTTGTGCGTGGTCATCGACATTAGCCTTGGTGAGTTTCATTCCTATTTTCGCAGATTTTTCTTACACATGGCTAGGTACTTTTCGTGTAAATCTGTGATTTGAAGCAAAAGATCTGGGTCATCTGGATTATTCTTCACCACATCATCCGCCAGAGCAAGCCGTTGCTCACGAGAAGCCTGGGACGCCAAGATCGCATTTGCCTGCTCTTCGCTTGCGTTATCGCGTTTTACAGTTCTGGAGATCTGGGTTTGTGGGTCAACATCGACGACAAGAACTCGATCACATAAGCTATCAAGCTTGTTCTCTACCAATAAAGGTACAACCAAGAGGGCATAGTCCGATGTGACTTGCTCCAAATCTTCGATCATCTTTTCACGAATCATCGGATGCAATAAACCATTAAGCCATGTTTTCTCTTCTGGGTTAGAGAAGATCTTTTCTCTTAATTTGGCTCTATCAAGTGTCTGATCATCGCGGACGATATCGGCACCGAAGTGCTCAATGATGGCATTTAGCCCTGGAGTTCCTGGCTCCACGACTTCGCGAGCCACGATATCAGCATCGACAATGTCGATCTTGAACTGCTGTTTGAATAGGTTTGCCACCGTAGTCTTGCCACTTGCAATACCACCAGTAAGGCCAATAACGAAAGCCATTTACACTCCTAGAATCGACGTAAAGTACCAGTTGAGGATTTGATGGCCCCAAATTAGGCTCACCCAGCCAGCAATCGCAAGGTAAGGGCCGAAAGGAAAGGCTTTCTCGATACCTTGTTTTTGCAAGCGCAGTTGGATAAGACCAAAGATGACGCCAACCACCGAAGAGAGCAAAATGATCATCGGTAGAGATTGCCAACCCAGCCAAGCGCCCAATGCCGCGAGGAGTTTAAAGTCACCATAGCCCATGCCTTCTTTGCCTGTTATAAGTTTAAACAGCCAGTAAACACTCCAAAGACACAGATAGCCTGCCATTGCACCAATGATAGAATCTTGTAGGCTGACAGGACTGATACCAGCAAAAGCAAGTGCGATACCTGCCCACATCAATGGTAGAGTCAGTTGGTCTGGCAACAACATGGTATCGAGGTCGATAAACGTGGCAGCAATCAATACAAAGGTAAAGAAAACCAGCGCTACAGTGAAGTAGCTAAAACCGAAATGAAAAGCGATAAAACCCGAACAAAACGCAGTAAGCAGTTCAATAAGAGGGTAGCGAGCACTGATGGGCGCTTGGCAGTTGTGGCACTTGCCTTTCAGTAATAGCCAGCTAATTACCGGAATATTGTCACGAATGCGAATTTGCATGCCGCATTGCTGACAAGATGAGCGCGGTACGCTTAACGTCAGCGTCTCTTTGGGTGGTTCAATCTTATATTCAGGGAAGGATTCAGCGCACTCACGTCGCCATTCTAGTTCCATGATCTTGGGTAAACGGTAAATAACCACGTTGAGGAAACTACCCACAATCAAACCGAAAATTGTGGCAAACACAACGAATAGCCATGGGTAGTACTGGAATACTTCCATATCTGTCTCTTGAGCGATGAATCAAATAAGCAAGATGCTGTTTTGATGGTATTAATTTGCTAAAGGATCATTCTATCCTAATACGCTCATCAAATTAAAGATTGGTAAGTACATTGCTGTGACTAGACCGCCAACCACCACGCCAAGAAAGACGATGATCAATGGTTCTAAAATCTTACTCAGATTATCAACGGTATTATCCACTTCAAACTCATAAATAGCGGCTATCTTGTTGAGCATATCATCCAATCGACCTGACTCTTCACCTATCATGACCATTTGCAGTACTAGCTCAGGGAAAACGTGACAGTTACGCATGGCAATATACATCGGCATACCAGCTGCAGTGTCTCGATACACTTCTTCAATTGCTAATTGATAGTGCATATTACCGGAGGTTTTTGAGGTTGTTTTTAATGCGGTGAGAATTGGAATACCCGCACTAAAGCTGGTTGCTAAAGTACGGCTAAACTTGGCAATGGCTGCTTTGGATAATACAGGCCCCAAGATAGGGACTCTTAAACTCGAACGCGCGGCTAAAAGGCGAAATGAATCGGATCGTTGCGACATAATTTTGCCGGAAATGAGCAGGCTCACAAAACTCAGTCCAATAAAGGGGCCCCAGTTTTGGGTCCAAGCAGAGAGGTTGAGTACCATCTGAGTAAAGGCGGGTAAGTCGGCTCCAAAACCTGTAAACATCTTTTCAAACTCAGGGATAACTCTAGTCAGCATTAAATAGGAAACCCCAAGCGCTACTAAAACCACCATCGCTGGGTAAATGAGCGCTTTAATTACTTTTGCGCGCAACTGCTCGCTCTTTTCTCGATAAGTTGCCAAACGTTCAAAGACTTGAGATAGGTTACCGGACTGCTCACCAGTCGCGATTAGGTCTGTATAAAGCGGATCAAAATGTGTACTGGCAGTGCGCATGGCTTTCGACATCGGTGTCCCTGCCTCTATCGCTCGTGTGACACTCATCAGAATCGATTTCATCTCGGCTTTTTTGTGGTTCTCTGAAACCAACTTAAGTGCCTGAACAATCGGTACGCCCGTCATTAGCATAGTGGCAATTTGGCGAGTAAATATCGTGATGTCTTTGCCTTTGACGCGATGACTGATCTTGGTGATAAAAGAAATGCTGCCTTTCTTCAGTTTCTTTATCTTGATGTGTTGAGCATCGAGGCGCTCTCTTACCTCGATTTCGGTCATGGCGAGCACGTTTCCAGAGGTTTTTTTACCCGAGCTATTAATGCCTTTCCAACGGTAGTTCTTGAGTTGAGGAGCGATGGTTTTCATAAACTGAGTGACTGCCTAATAATTCTTATAAATGTTAAAAGTAGAGAACGCGCTGCAATTCTCTGAAGCTGGTAATGCCTTGTTTGAGTTTTTCGATGCCAGACATTTGTAAGGTTTGCATACCATTGGCAATGGCGAGTTTTTCTAGTTCGTGTACAGAGGCGCCTTTGATGAGTGCTTCTGAAAGGGATTCGTCAAACTTCATCACTTCGTAAATGCCGGTTCGCCCTGAATAACCATGGGTACACTCGTTACAACCGTCGGGATTAGCTTGAAAGATCTGTTCGGTGCTGGTGATTCCAATATGTTGAAGTTGGCTGTTTGGATCTTGAGGTTGTCTACAATATGGACAAAGTTTTCTAGCCAAACGTTGGGCGATGATCAAACTGAGAGAGGAGGCGAGGTTAAAGCTTTCTACGCCCATATTAGACAAGCGAATAACAGTCTCGGCAGCTGAGTTTGTGTGCAAAGTGGAGAGAACTAAGTGGCCAGTCTGTGATGCTTTGATCGCGATTTCTGCTGTGTCGAGATCTCGGATCTCGCCTACCATAACCACATCAGGATCTTGACGTAAGAAAGAGCGAAGCGCCTCTGCAAAACCAAAGCCGATCTTTTGCTGAACTTGAACTTGGTTAATGCCGGGCAGATTAATCTCAACGGGATCTTCAGCGGTTGAGATATTGATTTCTGGTTTATTAAGAATGCTCAATCCAGTGTAGAGCGAGACCGTTTTACCGCTACCTGTTGGGCCTGTCATCAGGATCATACCTTGCGGACGGCGCAGGGCATCCAAATAAAGTTGTTTTTGTGAGTCGCTATAACCGAGCTTATTGATATCTAGTGCTGCAGAACTGCTGTCGAGCAAACGCAGAACAATCTTTTCTCCAAACAGAGTTGGTAGTGTGGAGACACGCATATCAATTGCAGTGTCTTGATTTAATTTGAGCTTGATGCGCCCATCCTGTGGTAAACGGCGCTCGGTGATATCAAGCTTAGATAAGATTTTTATCCGAGCTGAGAGACGACGGCTTAAATGACTCGGAGGCTGCTGAATTTCAATTAAGATGCCATCGCAACGCAAGCGCACGCGGTACATGTTTTCATAGGGCTCGAAGTGAATATCGGAAGCCCCTTTACGGACAGCATCGAGTAAAATTTGGTTGATATAGCGACTGACCGGCGATTCATCTTGGCTGAGATCTTCGATGTTCTCAATTTCATCCTCACCAATATCAACCAAACCCGCCAGTTCATCTTGGTTGATTTCTTTAAGACCGGATTTTTCTTGCCCAAGCGATCGGCCATACAAACGTCGAATGGCTGCTGTCAGCTCGCGAAAGTCAGCGAGGACAAGCTCGACTTGCAAGCCGGTTGCAAAACGAAAGTCATCTTCGGCTTGAAGGTTGGTTGGGTCAGCTACCGCGAGAATTAAAGTTGAAGAGGTGCGGTTAAGCGGCAAAGCGTTATGGCGAGTGATGAGATCGCGTAAGCCAAGCGTTTGGCATAGCGAAGCGTATTCGTATTGGTTAAGAGAAGTGCAAGAAAGCCCGAATACTGAGCTTAGGTGCTCCGTTAATTCATGAGATTGGAAAAAGCCAGAACTGAGTAAAGCCTCCGGCATCGAAATGCCAGAAGCTTTTGCTTGCTCAAGTAACGATTCTTCTTGGGAAAAGGTCAGTATTCCTGCTTGGCGAAGAACCGTTGAGAGGTTGGTTAGCATTAACAACTATGTTATTGGCAGCCATCAATTGCTGGGACTGTACCAGCACGAGCACAAGACCAACCTTCGGTTGCACTACGAGAGAAAGTTAAAGTATCAGTCGAGGCCATAGAGCTGTTTGAACCAAAAGCAAACTTTAGGGTTGGTACTCCACCTGAACCAGATCCAATTACCGATGTTAGTGTGCCTAAATCGTTAGCTGAAGCTACTGAACCTAAATCAGAAAGACCAGCAGCTGTGCTCGTTCCATTTTCTTGATAATATAGTTCAGCCGGAGTAATCAAGGATTTTAAGGTAGCAAGAGCTGATGCGGCTTCTGATTTTTTAACGTAGTCTTGATAAGCTGGTATAGCAACTGCTGCCAAAACACCAATAATCGCTACCACAATCATTAATTCAATCAGAGTAAAACCTTGCTGCTTCTTCTGTTTATTCGTGTTCATCTTGTTTCCTTAAGATAAATTTAGTTAATGCTTATGCATGGCACAGAAGAGTAAAAAGAGTAGAAACAAGTGGAAACTGGAAACGAAGGGGCTCTCGAGTGAGATAAAGATCTTTGCACTCTGGTTGCATATTGTGTGCAAGGTTTTGTGAGTGGTGTTATTTTTTAAACAGATAAAAATAAAGAGCCTTACGGCTCTTTATTGAGTTTTGATAAGTGTAACTCTATGAGAATAAGAGAGTTACTTGTGTTTTTTCACACTGGTTTACTTGAAGCGCATCGAAAGATCCATCGCTTTTAGGTGCTTAGTCAAAGCGCCTACTGAGATGTAATCTACGCCCGTTTCTGCGTATTCAGCGATAGTCTCTAAGGTTATATTGCCAGAGTTTTCTAGCGCAGCACGGCCAGCGTTGATGGCAACCGCTTCACGCATCATATCTTTGGTGAAGTTGTCTAACATAATGATGTCGGCGCCCGCTTCGATCGCTGCTTTTAGTTCATCCAAGCTTTCCGTTTCTACTTCAACTGGCTTACCTGGGTTCAACTGTTTTGCGGTGGTAATCGCTTGAGTGATACCGCCGCAAGCAATAATGTGGTTTTCTTTAATAAGGTAGGCATCGAACACACCGATACGATGGTTAAAGCCGCCACCGCATGCTACGGCATATTTCAAGGCACTACGCAGACCTGGAATGGTCTTGCGTGTATCTAACAGACGACACTCAGTGTGAGCAATTTTTTCTGCGTATTCAGCAGTGATGGTCGCGCAACCAGAAAGGGTTTGAATAAAGTTCATTGCGTTGCGCTCGCCAGTGAGCAAATCTCGAGCAGGGCCCGTCAGGGTGCAAAGCGTTTGGTTAGGCTCAACTTTGTCGCCGTCTTTGACATGCCACTCGATGGTCACTTTGCCACCTAGTTGTTTGAATACTTCATCTGCCCATGCTTGACCACAAAACACACCGTGTTCACGGGTGATGATGGTTGCTGTGTTAACAGCGTCAACAGGGATAAGCGATGCGGTGATGTCTTTGTCTTCATCCAATACTCCACCTAGATCTTCTTTTAGGGTATCGGCTACGGCGCGAGTGATTTCTAATGGAAGCTGTTGCTTAAGGTATTCTAGGCGTTCTTGGCTGTTGTGTGTGTTCTTCATCGCAAATCTTGTCTTGAAAGGGAGATGGCAACGAATGATACTCTCCGGTGTCAATAATTTCAGCAGTTAATTTGCAAAGTAGAGAGGTTGATATGTGCCTAAAAATCGAGAATGGTTGGTTGACGGAGGCTATGCACGTCCCATCGCCATTTTTTGATGCTCGTTCTGATAAAAATGACATCTCTCTGCTGGTGGTTCATAACATCAGTTTGCCGCCAGGGCAGTTTGGTGGCTCTTATATAGAAGACTTTTTCACGGGTAACCTCGATCCCAACGCCCATCCGTTTTTTGAGGTAATTCACAAAATGGGCGTTTCGGCACATTGCTTAATAAAGCGTAATGGCGAAATAGTCCAGTTTGTTTCATTTCTTGATAGGGCATGGCATGCAGGGCAGTCTAGCTTTGCTGGTCGTGAACGTTGCAATGATTATTCCATTGGTGTTGAGCTCGAAGGGACTGAGTTTGTTGCCTATACAGAAGAACAATATCAATCACTTACTGCTTTGACCCATGCGATCATGCAGACCTACCCGAAAATCACTTTACCTCGAATTACAGGGCATCAGTACATTGCTCCCTTGAGAAAAGCGGATCCTGGTCTAAGCTTTGACTGGGTCAAATACAGACAGCAATTACAAAGCTAACTTGTAGCGAAAGTGTAAATTCAAAAAACAGAAATAAATAAGGCATACACTCAGTTATGCCTTTTTTTGATACAAGAAATATGAGCGCTTGTTAAAAGTTAACTACATTTTGAACGTTTAAAACGGCTAGTGGTGCATAACTGTACAGATAATTTTGTCATTTTTTGTTTTTGTTGATCAAATTTACTAGCACGCAGACTTCCCATCTGTTTTGTTTATGTAATTGGTAATACCAATTTTATTGCTGTTTTAATGGTCGATTGTTATCAAAGTGTTGGCTGTAAGTCTGTTCTATGATTTAGGTCAACTTTTGGCTGGACAGTGACGTTTTAATTATGTTAATTTCTGCACCAACTTAAAATTGGTATTACCAATTACCTGCAAGAGTAGAAGAACAATAAATTATGGCTTATCAAAGGATTCGTCAGCCAAAGCTTTCTGATGTTATTGAACAAGAGCTAGAAAGGTTGATTGTGGAAGGAACACTCTCTCCGGGGCAACAATTGCCACCAGAGCGCGAACTCGCTAAGCAGTTCGATGTGTCTCGTCCATCTGTCCGTGAAGCCATTCAGCGTTTAGAAGCAAAACGTCTGCTTACTCGTCGTCAAGGCGGTGGCACATTCGTTAGCGAAAACATCTGGAAGAGTTTCTCAGACCCTTTGTTGAACCTATTGTCATCTCACTCCGAAACGCAGTTAGACCTGCTTGAGTCGCGCCATGCGATGGAAGGTATTTCCGCGTACTTTGCAGCATTGCGTGGTACCGATGAAGATTTTGCTCGTATTCAAGCATGCTTGAATCAAATCAGTGAAGAGCAAAAAGGCGACAACGTTGAAGCAGAAGCGGCGGCAGTTATGCAGTTCCTTATTGCTCTAACAGAAGCAGCACACAATGTTGTGTTACTTCATATCGTTCGTAGCCTTGCCCCTTTGCTTGAGCAAAATGTTCTACAGAATCTAAAGCTCTTACATCGCCGCGATGAAGTGGTCGATAAAGTAAGTAAACACAGAGCTAATATCGTGGATGCGATTGTTTCTGGTCAGCCTGAAAAGGCACGTGAAATGTCTCACTCACATTTAGCTTATATTGAAGAAACATTGTTGGATTTGACTCGAGAAGAGTCTCGACGAGAGCGTTCTCTGCGTCGAATTCAGCAAGGTAACGATTCTTAATACAAGAACCGCTTACTTAAATAAGTAGATCCAACCAACAGAAGGATAGATCGCCATGTCTGACATGAAGCATGACGTAGATGCACTGGAAACTCAAGATTGGCTACAAGCCCTTGAATCCGTTGTTCGTGAAGAAGGTGTAGAACGTGCACAGTTTCTACTAGAAACCGTTCTAGAAAAAGCACGTCTAGACGGCGTTGATATGCCAACTGGCATCAACACAAACTACATCAACACTATTCCAGCAGCACAAGAACCAGCTTACCCTGGTGATGTAACTCTTGAGCGTCGTATTCGTTCGATTATTCGCTGGAACGCAATCATGATCGTATTGCGTGCTTCTAAGAAAGACCTAGACCTTGGTGGTCACATGGCTTCTTACCAGTCAGCAGCAGCGTTCTATGAAGTTTGTTTCAACCACTTCTTCCGTGCTCCAAACGAGACGGACGGTGGCGATCTAGTTTACTACCAAGGTCACATCTCACCGGGTATCTACTCTCGTGCATTCGTTGAAGGTCGTCTAACTGAAGAGCAGCTAGACAACTTCCGTCAAGAAGTAGACGGTAAAGGTATCCCATCATACCCGCACCCTAAACTGATGCCTGAGTTCTGGCAGTTCCCAACAGTATCTATGGGTCTTGGTCCAATTTCTGCGATCTACCAAGCGCGTTTCCTTAAGTACCTAGACGGTCGTGGTCTGAAAGACACGTCTGCACAGCGTGTATACGCGTTCCTAGGTGACGGTGAAATGGATGAGCCAGAATCACGTGGTTCTCTATCTTTCGCAGCGCGTGAGAAACTGGACAACCTAACATTCCTAATCAACTGTAACCTACAGCGTCTAGACGGCCCTGTAATGGGTAACGGTAGCATCATCCAAGAGCTAGAAGGCCTATTTAAAGGCGCTGGTTGGAATGTTGTTAAAGTTATCTGGGGTAGCAACTGGGATGCTCTACTTGCTAAAGATACAACAGGTAAGCTTCTACAGCTGATGAACGAAACTGTAGATGGTGACTACCAAACATTTAAATCTAAAGATGGTGCTTACGTACGTGAACACTTCTTTGGTAAGTACCCAGAGACAGCTGCACTAGTTGCAGACATGACTGACGACGAAATCTTCGCACTTAAGCGTGGTGGTCACGAGTCTTCTAAACTGTACGCAGCTTACAAGAACGCAGCAGAAACTAAAGGTCGTCCAACAGTAATCCTAGCGAAGACTGTTAAAGGTTACGGCATGGGTGAAGCGGCTGAAGGTAAGAACATCGCGCACCAAGTTAAGAAGATGGACATGACTCACGTACTACACCTACGTGATCGTCTAGGTCTTCAAGACATCCTAACTGACGAAGCAGTGAAAGAACTTCCATACCTGAAGCTTGAAGAAGGTACAGCGGAGTACGAATACCTACACGCTCGTCGTAAAGAACTAAAAGGTTACACGCCACAGCGTCTACCTAAGTTCACTCAAGAATTCAAAACACCTGAGCTAGAAGAGTTTGCACCGCTACTTGGTGAGCAAAAGCGTGATATCTCTACAACAATGGCTTACGTTCGTACTCTTAACATCCTGCTTAAGAATAAGAACATTGGTAAGAACATTGTTCCTATCATCTGTGATGAAGCTCGTACGTTCGGTATGGAAGGTCTATTCCGTCAGATCGGTATCTACAACCCGCACGGTCAGGAATACACACCAGAAGATAAGGGCATCGTTTCTTACTACAAAGAAGCAACATCAGGTCAGGTTCTACAAGAAGGTATCAACGAGCTAGGCTCAATGGCTTCTTGGGTTGCAGCTGCGACTTCTTACAGCACGAACGATCTACCAATGATCCCGTTCTACATCTACTACTCAATGTTCGGTTTCCAACGTGTTGGCGACATGGCGTGGATGGCTGGTGACCAACAAGCTCGTGGTTTCCTACTAGGTGCTACTGCAGGTCGTACAACACTAAACGGTGAAGGCCTACAGCACGAAGATGGTCACTCGCACATCATGGCGAACACGGTTCCTAACTGTATCTCTTACGATCCAACATTCGCTTACGAAGTTGCAGTAATCATGCAAGACGGTATTCGTCGCATGTACGGTGAGAACCAAGAGAACGTGTTCTACTACCTAACTGTAATGAACGAAAACTACGCAATGCCAGCAATGCCAGAAGGCGCTGAAGAAGGCATCCGTAAGGGTATCTACAAGCTTGAGTCTTACGCTGGTGACAAGTCTAAAGTTCAGCTAATGGGCTCTGGTACTATCATGAACGAAGTACGTAAAGCAGCGACTATCCTAAGCGAAGAGTACGGCATCGCATCTGACGTGTTCTCTGTAACATCGTTCAACGAGCTAACTCGTGATGGTCAAGACGTAGAGCGTTACAACATGCTTCACCCAGAAGCAGAAGCGAAAGTACCTTACATTGCACAAGTAATGGGTACTGAGCCAGCTATCGCAGCGACTGACTACATGAAGAACTACTCTGAGCAAGTTCGTGCGTTCATGCCTTCTGAGTCTTACAAAGTACTTGGTACTGATGGTTACGGCCGTTCTGACAGCCGTGAGAACCTACGTCGTCACTTCGAAGTTAACGCAGGCTACGTAGTAGTTGCAGCTCTTACTGAGCTAGCGAAACGTGGTGATGTTGAGAAATCAGTAGTCGTTGAAGCGATTGCTAAGTTCAACATCGACACTGAAAAAACTAACCCACAATACGCTTAATAAAGCGCTTAACTAGAAGGTAAATAAGCAATGGCAATCGAAATTAATGTACCTGACATCGGTGCGGATGAGGTTGAAGTTACTGAAATTCTTGTAAGCGTTGGCGACAAGGTTGAAGAAGAACAGTCTCTGATCACTGTTGAAGGCGACAAAGCTTCTATGGAAGTTCCAGCGTCTCAAGCAGGTATCGTTAAAGAAATCAAAGTAGCGGAAGGTGATTCTGTTACGACTGGTTCTCTAATCATGATTTTCGAAGCCGAGGGTGCAGCAGCTGCTGCACCTGCTCCTGCAGCAGAAGCGGCTCCAGCAGCGGCTCCAGCTCCAGCAGCAGCGGCAGAACTGAAAGAAGTTCACGTTCCTGATATCGGTGGCGACGAAGTAGAAGTTACTGAAATCATGGTTGCAGTTGGCGACAGCATCGAAGAAGAGCAATCTCTTCTAACGGTTGAAGGCGACAAAGCATCAATGGAAGTTCCAGCACCATTCGCTGGTACGCTAAAAGAGATCAAAGTTGCTGCTGGCGATAAAGTAACAACTGGTTCTCTAATCATGGTATTCGAAACTGCAGGTTCAGGCGCAGCAGCGGCTCCAGCAGCAGTAGAAGCTCCAGCGGCACCTGCGGCGGCTCCAGCGGCAGCAGCTGACAAAGAAGTGAATGTTCCAGATATCGGCGGTGACGAAGTTGAAGTTACTGAAGTAATGGTAGCGGTTGGCGACACAGTAGAAGAAGAGCAATCTCTAATCACTGTTGAAGGCGATAAAGCTTCTATGGAAGTTCCTGCACCATTCGCTGGTACTGTAAAAGAAATCAAGATTGCAGCGGGCGATAAAGTAACGACTGGCTCTCTAATCATGGTATTCGAAGTAGCTGGCGCAGCTCCAGCTCCTGTTGCAGCACCTGCACAAGCAGCAGCTCCAGCACCTGCGGCGGCTCCTGCTCCAGCAGCAAAAGCTGAAGCGGCACCTGCAGCGAACGATTTCCAAGAGAACAACGACTACGCACACGCATCTCCAGTTGTTCGTCGTCTTGCTCGTGAATTCGGCGTTAACCTATCTAAGGTTAAAGGTACAGGTCGTAAGAGTCGTATCCTAAAAGAGGACGTTCAAGCTTACGTAAAAGATGCTCTTAAGCGTCTTGAGTCTGGCGCAGGTGCAGCAGCATCTGGCAAAGGCGACGGTGCAGCGCTTGGTCTACTACCTTGGCCAAAAGTTGACTTCAGCAAGTTCGGCGAAACTGAAGTTCAGAAGCTTTCTAAGATCAAGAAGATCTCTGGTGCAAACCTACACCGTAACTGGGTAATGATCCCTCACGTTACACAGTGGGACAATGCTGACATCACTGAGCTAGAAGCATTCCGTAAAGAGCAGAACGCGATCGAAGCGAAGAAAGACACTGGCATGAAGATCACTCCTCTTGTGTTCATCATGAAAGCTGTTGCTAAAGCACTTGAAGCGTTCCCAGCGTTCAACTCTTCACTTTCTGAAGATGGCGAAAGCATCATTCTCAAGAAGTACGTGAACGTAGGTATTGCAGTAGATACGCCAAACGGTCTTGTTGTTCCTGTATTTAAAGACGTGAACAAGAAAGGCATCTACGAGCTATCTGAAGAGCTTATGGCAGTTTCTAAGAAAGCACGTGCAGGTAAGCTAACAGCAGCTGACATGCAAGGCGGTTGTTTCACAATCTCTAGCCTTGGTGGTATTGGCGGTACTGCGTTTACACCAATCGTAAACGCGCCAGAAGTTGGTATCCTAGGTGTATCAAAATCTGAAATGAAGCCAGTGTGGAACGGTAAAGAATTCGAACCACGCCTACAACTTCCACTGTCTCTATCATACGACCACCGTGTGATCGATGGTGCAGAAGGTGCACGCTTCATTACTTTCCTAAACGGTGCACTATCAGACATTCGTCGCCTAGTACTGTAATTGAGAAAGTAATAGTTAAGGTGGCTTTCGGGTCACCTTAATTCTTTATATAAAAGACTATTTTTAGACGACAATTTCTTCCATCGTTCAGAAACTGAAAGATGAATTGTTGTCTAGCTCACAGGCTAACTTAAAGCTGCTTTCACACTGTTAACATCTCTGTAAAATATCGACCGTTTGAAAGCCTAATAATTTAAGAACATCTACTCAGCCTGTTAGGGATAATGACTACAAGAGGTCACAATGAGCAAAGAAATTAAAGCCCAAGTTGTTGTACTTGGTTCTGGTCCTGCTGGTTACTCAGCTGCATTCCGCTGTGCGGATCTAGGTCTAGAAACAGTACTAGTTGAACGTTACAGCACTCTTGGCGGTGTATGTCTAAACGTTGGTTGTATTCCATCTAAAGCACTTCTTCACGTTTCTAAAGTTATCGAAGAAGCGAAAGCGATGGCTGAACATGG
This sequence comes from Vibrio campbellii CAIM 519 = NBRC 15631 = ATCC 25920, assembly GCF_002163755.1. Classification (NCBI taxonomy): domain Bacteria; kingdom Pseudomonadati; phylum Pseudomonadota; class Gammaproteobacteria; order Vibrionales; family Vibrionaceae; genus Vibrio; species Vibrio campbellii. Next base: position 2,726,559 of record NZ_CP015863.1, on the reverse strand, counting down.
TGTTGTGTTTGGCGAACCACAAACTGACATCAGCAAAATCCGTATCTGGAAAGAGAAAGTTGTAAACCAACTGACTGGCGGCCTTGGCGGTATGGCTAAGATGCGTAACGTTACTGTAGTAAATGGCTACGGTAAGTTCACAAGCCCTAACTCTATCCTTGTAGAAGGCGAAGGCGAGTCAACAACGGTTAACTTCGACAACGCTATCATTGCTGCGGGTTCTCGCCCAATCAAACTGCCATTCATCCCGCACGAAGACCCACGTATTTGGGATTCAACGGATGCACTAGAGCTGAAAGAAGTACCAGAAAAACTGCTTATCATGGGTGGTGGTATCATCGGTCTAGAAATGGGTACGGTTTACCACTCTCTAGGTTCTAAAGTTGAAGTAGTTGAAATGTTCGACCAGGTAATCCCTGCGGCGGATAAAGACATCGTTAAAGTTTTCACTAAGCGTATCAAAGACAAGTTCAAGCTAATGCTTGAAACTAAAGTGACAGCAGTTGAAGCGAAAGAAGACGGTATCTACGTTTCAATGGAAGGCAAAAAAGCACCTGCTGAAGCAGAGCGTTACGATGCCGTTCTTGTTGCTATCGGTCGTGTTCCAAACGGTGCACTTATCGATGCTGAAAAAGCGGGTATCGAAGTAGACGAGCGTGGCTTTATCAATGTTGATAAGCAAATGCGCACTAACGTTCCTCACATTCACGCGATCGGCGACGTAGTTGGCCAACCAATGCTTGCTCACAAAGGTGTGCATGAAGGCCACGTAGCGGCAGAAGTTATCTCTGGTAAGAAACACTACTTCGATCCTAAAGTTATTCCTTCAATCGCTTACACTGAGCCAGAAGTGGCATGGGTTGGTAAGACTGAGAAAGAAGCGAAAGCAGAAGGCATCAACTACGAAGTGGCAACATTCCCATGGGCAGCATCAGGTCGTGCAATCGCATCTGACTGTGCAGACGGTATGACTAAGCTTATCTTTGATAAAGAGACTCACCGCGTAATCGGTGGTGCTATCGTTGGTACTAACGGTGGTGAACTGCTTGGTGAAATCGGTCTAGCTATCGAGATGGGTTGTGATGCAGAAGATATCGCACTAACTATTCACGCTCACCCAACTCTACACGAGTCTGTGGGTCTAGCTGCTGAAGTATTTGAAGGCTCAATCACTGACCTTCCAAACAAAAAAGCAGTGAAAAAGAAAAAGTAATTTTTCTTGAACGTTGAATGATAAAAACCGCTGACTTGTCAGCGGTTTTTTTATTGGAAGAAAAGAACGCTGCGCTTGGAGATTCGGGAACGCTTCGCTTTAGGAATCGAGAGGTGATTGCTGGGAGGCTATTGAAAGAGGCTCGGCTCTAAAAGGAGTTGACGGGTTTTGTCCCTAGAAAGACAAAATAAAGCCGTTTCCCGTTTCCCGTTTCCCGTTTCCCGTTTCCCGTTTCCCGTTTCCCGTTTCCCGTTTCCCGTTTCCCGTTTCCCGTTTCCCGTTTCCCGTTTCCCGTTTCCCGTTTCCCAAAAACAAAAAAGGCCAATACCTAAGTATCAGCCTTTGATTTTTTAAGCCTAATTATTTTTTAGTGATGTTCACGGTTGTAGATGCATAGCATATCTAAGTATGCGCTTACTAGGTTCGTTAACTCAGCTTCGTTCTTAGAGCGGTTTGCTTGTACGAAAATAGAGTAGCAAATACCGTGGAATAGATTCGCCAAGTGTTCCGGTTCATGTTGGTCACAAACTTCACCACGCTCGATCGCTTTGATGAACATGTTTTGCACTAGAAGTTGGTTAGTGCGGTTTGTGGTCACGAATAATGGCCATACTTCATCACGTGTCGATGCGCTCCACTCAAACCAAACTTTCAGCCAATGGCAATCTTGGCTTACTAGCTCAATCATTGCATTAGTGATGTTGGCGATGTTTTCGCGCGCGTGGATGTCTAAGTCGATGTTATCCGACAAGAAGTTAGAGAACTGACGCACAACGTGGTTCAGAACTTCATCCACCAAATCTTCACGAGTAGGGAAGTAGTTAAATACCGTCGCAACAGAAACTTGAGCGATCTCTGCAATATCCGCGTGACCACCACGGCCAATGCCGCGACGAGCAAACACTTCAAGAGCGATTTCCATCAGTTGCTGTTTACGTTTTAAAGGGGAAAGCCTAGTACGAGGTCTCTTTGCAATTGAGTCCATATTTCTTTTTCCTTGCCATTTGAGTTGATGTTTTGGGGATAATCCCCTAATTGATTATTTTAATAGTTGCTTAAAGCACTGATGAGTGTAATGGTGCATATGTGCGAGGTCAACATCTGATGCACAATTTATAGACAGCAATGTCATTATTGATGTTTTATTTAATTAGATAAGTTCTAAAATTAAGACTTTCATTCAATAAATCAAAGCAATGGCAAGCGGCTTTTAACCCATGGTGCGGGGTGTTACACTACACGCCGCAAGATAAGGTGATCGTTTGCGTACGACCAACCTCAACCCACAAAGAAAATTGAGCACAGTATGAAACATACAGTAGAAGTCATGATTTCTGAGCAAGAAGTTCAGGAACGTATTCGTGAATTAGGCAAGCAAATTACAGAACGCTACCAAGGCAGCGAAGATCTGGTAATGGTTGGTTTGCTACGTGGTTCATTTGTATTTATGGCCGATTTGGCTCGTACAATCGAACTGACTCACCAAGTCGACTTTATGACCGCTTCTAGCTACGGTAATACGATGGAAAGCTCTCGTGACGTACGTATCTTGAAAGACCTTGATGATGACATCAAAGGCAAAGACGTACTGATCGTTGAAGACATCATCGACACAGGCAACACGCTAAACAAGATCCGTGAAATCCTATCTCTACGTGAGCCTAAGTCTATTGCGATTTGTACACTACTAGACAAGCCATCACGTCGTGAAGTTGAAGTGCCAGTTGATTATGTCGGTTTTGCGATTCCTGACGAGTTCGTTGTTGGTGTGGGTATCGACTACGCTCAAAAATACCGCCACCTACCATTTATCGGTAAAGTGGTACCACAAGAGTAATCGTTACTTTTGTCTAAAGAATACAAAAACGCCCGTTAAGCAATTAACGGGCGTTTTCTTTTATTTAGTCTGGTTAAGCTTATTGCTTAGCGACAAAGTAATTTGTTGTCTGCATTTAGAATCGTTGAGAGTGCTTTTTGGTAAGAAGCTTCCACGGTCTCTTTTGAGTTAGAACGGATGCCTAAGTACTCTAGGCGGCCATCTTCAATTCCATACACCACGCCATGAATTTCCACATCCTGACCACGTTCCCATGCGTTTTGCATGATGGTGGAGTTACCTAAGTTGTAAACTTGCTCGGCAACGTTGATTTCACCCAGTTTATCAGCGCGGTCTTCAAGGGGCATTTGGTCAAGGTAAGTGCGATGTTTAAAGTACAGATCACGAATGTGAAGTAGCCAGTTATTGATCAAGCCAAGTTGAGGGTTATCAATGGCAGCATTAACACCACCACAGCCGTAGTGACCACAAACGATGATGTGCTTCACTTTCAATACGTCGACCGCGTATTGCACTACAGAGAGGCAATTTAGGTCGGTGTGGATGACCTGATTAGCAACATTTCGGTGAACAAATAACTCGCCCGAGAAAAGCCCAGTTAATCGCTCTGCTGGAACGCGACTGTCTGAACAACCAATCCAAAGAAAGTCGGGCTTTTGACCCTCCGCTAGCTTCGCGAAATATTCTGGACGATCAGATTTGATTTCTTCTGACCACTTAGAGTTATTTTCGAATAATTGTTTAATTTCCGGCATCTGACATCTACTTCCCTAAAAATTAAAAAAACCAACCACTCACTATTGCTTATAAAGCGATCAGCGCTGTAACTATACACAATGTTACAATTTCGATCTCGTTAAATATTCATCAAAGATGACTCATCTGACGAGTTCTCGCAGTTAAAATCATAAAATATGCAGACATCATTCAGTATGCGAATAAACCTAGCCAATTCGCGGGTTTATTGTGTTTTTTTCTTTGACGAAATATTTGTTAGATTGATGGAATTTTGTCTTTTTAATGCGGGAGCAAATTCAATGTTCGGTAGTCGCTTTAAGGATATCAACTTGAAAGGGGATCTGTTTGGTGGTGTCACGACGGCCATTATTTCACTTCCTCTTGCGTTAGCCTTTGGTGTGGCATCTGGCGCGGGCGCGGAAGCTGGCTTATGGGGCGCGATCATGGTGGGGCTTTTTGCTTCGTTATTTGGTGGTTCTAATACCCTCATCTCTGAGCCCACTGGTCCAATGACGGTGATCATGACTTCGGTACTGACCAGCATGATGGCTAAGTATCCAGAAACGGGTATGGCCATGACGTTCACTGTGGTCATGATGGCAGGTGCCTTCCAGATTGTGCTTGGTACGTTAAAGCTGGGTAAGTACGTTACGTTAATGCCTTACAGTGTGATATCAGGATTCATGTCAGGGATTGGTGTGATTCTTATTATCTTGCAGCTGTCGCCTTTGCTTGGTCATGCAGCACCGTCTGGTGGAGTAATCGGGACGTTATCGGCATTGCCCGATACAATATCTAACTTAAAGTTTAGTGAGTTGTTTTTAGGCTTGTTAACGTTAGGTATCTTATTCTTCTTCCCGAAGCAGTATCGTAAATACGTTCCCGCTCAACTTGTCGCGTTGGTGGCGGTTACTTTGTTATCGGTGATTCTGTTTGATGCAGAAGACATTCGTCGAATTGGTGAAATCCCAGCAGGTTTGCCTTCTTTGGTCGTGCCACATATCGATCCTGCTATGTTCACTGAGATAGTTATTGATGCATTGGTACTGGGTACACTAGGTTGTATTGATACCTTATTAACCGCAGTGATTGGTGACTCTTTGACGCGTAAAGAGCACGATTCGGACAAGGAGCTGCGTGGGCAAGGTTTGGCAAACATGATCTCTGGTCTGTTTGGTGCGTTGCCAGGTGCTGGCGCGACAATGGGGACCGTAACCAACATCCAAGTCGGTGCTCGTTCACCATTATCCGGAGTCATTCGCGCACTGATTCTGGCATTGGTGGTACTGGTTGCCAGTGGCCTGACGGAGCCAATCCCAATGGCGGTGCTGGCGGGCATTGCGGTGTATGTCGGTTTCAATATTCTTGATTGGAGTTTTATCCAACGTGCCCACAAGGTGAGCTTCCCAGGTATGGCGGTCATGTATGGCGTGATGCTATTGACGGTGTTTGTGGATTTGATTGTCGCCGTTGGTCTTGGTGTGTTTATCTCTAACATCATTATCATTGAGCGCTTGAGCCGTGAGCAAGCACGCCAAGTTAAGGCGATCAGTGATGCAGATGAAGACGATGTTCCGCTGACTGACAGTGAGCGAGGGCTGTTAGATAGAGCCAATGGTAAAGTGTTGTTCTTTTATCTTTCTGGGCCAATGATCTTCAGTGTTTCGAAGGCAATTTCGCGTCAGCACTCCAGTATCTCAGATTACGAAGTGATGATCCTCGATCTAACAGATGTACCTATGATTGATGTGACCGTTGGTTTGGCGCTAGAGAACGCCATCAAAGATGCTCTGGATGCGAAGTGTGAAGTCTATTTACTGTGTCCAAACCAACGTACGCGTGAGCAGTTAGAGAAATTCCACGTGATTGACTTGGTACCTGATGAGAACACTTATAAGTTCCGTTACGAAGCATTGAATGCAGCGGTAAAACATGTAGAAACCGATGAGCACCAAATGCTAACGATGTAATCTAAGTCACTCATTTAAAAGCGCTATCAGAGAGGTTTGATGGCGCTTTTTACTATATGGCGTTGGGAGGATTTATAGTTATTTCTAATTTTATAGAAAGGTTTATTTGTATTCATCGTTATTCAACGATAAACTAATTCAACTTCAGTGCAATATCGCTTTCGACTCTTGAGTCGCTATCAATGATCCCCAACGGTATTGGCATTCACGATTCATCAACAGATGGCAATGATTACGCAATGTACGCATTAGAAATAGAACAGCTTCGCAAGACTTATGCGGGCGGATTTGAAGCGTTGAAGGGCATCAGCCTAACAGTAGAAAAAGGCGACTTCTACGCACTTCTAGGGCCAAATGGTGCGGGTAAATCCACAACAATTGGCATTATCTCTTCTTTAGTAAACAAAACCTCGGGTACGACGAAGGTTTTTGGCTACGACATCGATACGCATCTTGAATTAGCAAAGCAGAACTTAGGCTTGGTGCCACAAGAATTCAACTTCAACCAATTTGAAACGGTTGAGCAAATTGTGATGCAGCAAGCGGGCTACTATGGCGTATCCAAAGAGCTTGCTAAAGTTCGTGCGGAAAAATACCTAACTAAGCTCGATTTGTGGGAAAAACGCAAAGAGCGCGCGCGTAATTTGTCCGGTGGTATGAAGCGCCGTTTGATGATTGCTCGCGCTCTGATGCACGAACCTCAGTTGTTGATTCTTGATGAGCCTACGGCGGGTGTGGATATCGAGTTGCGTCGCTCAATGTGGGACTTCTTGAAAGAGATTAACCAAGAGCAGGGCATCACTATCATCCTAACCACTCACTACCTTGAAGAAGCGGAAATGCTGTGTCGTAACATCGGTATCATCAATAAAGGTGAGCTAATCGAGAATACGACCATGAAAGCACTACTCGGTAAACTGCGTGTTGAAACCTTCATTCTTGATGTCGAGTTTAATGGTGAGATGCCAGAGCTTGCGGGTGTGAATAGCCAAACAATGATCAATGGTTCATTAGAGATTGAATTGGACAAGAGCCAAGGTCTGAATTCAGTATTTAGTCAACTTTCAGAGAGTGGGGTGAAAGTACTCTCTATGCGTAATAAAGCAAACCGTTTGGAAGAGCTGTTTGTCAGCATCGTACGTGGAGGTAACCAATAATGTACAAGTTATATTGGACCGCTTTTTGTAGCCTACTGACGAAAGAGATCAATCGCTTCACACGAATTTGGGTGCAAACCCTTGTGCCGCCAGCGATTACGATGACGCTGTATTTCATCATCTTCGGTAGCCTAATTGGTTCTCGTATTGGTGAAATGAACGGCTTTAGCTACATGGAATACATTGTGCCGGGCTTGATCATGATGTCGGTGATCACCAACTCGTATTCCAACGTCGCATCGTCATTCTTTAGTTCTAAATTCCAGCGCAATATTGAAGAGTTGTTGGTTGCGCCAGTACCAAACTACGTCATCATTCTTGGTTTTGTTATGGGGGGAGTCGTTCGTGGTTTGCTGGTGGGCACCATCGTTACTTTCGTGTCGTTGTTCTTTGTTGATTTGCAAGTGGACCACTGGGGCATCATTATTGCGACGGTATTTATGACTTCGGTTGTGTTCTCACTCGGTGGCTTAATTAACGCAGTTTACGCGAGAACGTTCGATGATATCTCTATCATCCCGACGTTTGTATTGACACCACTGACTTACCTCGGCGGTGTGTTTTACTCAATCAGCCTATTGCCTGATTTTTGGCAAGGGGTGTCTAAATTGAACCCTATCGTCTACATGGTGAATGCATTCCGTTATGGCTTCCTTGGTGTGTCCGACGTGGGTATTGCCGCCTCGTTTAGCGTACTGACGGTATTTGTTGTCGCGCTTTATGCTGTGGCTCACTATCTAGTCACCAAAGGGATAGGCCTAAGAAGCTAATACAAAAAGTAATCGAAAGAGCAGCCATCAGAGCTGCTCTTTTTCTATGCACATCAATACAATCCCATACAAATTTTCGACGTTTTACATGCTAGGTTTCACTCATCTTTCGTAAATGCATCTGCTGTAAATGAGTGAAGCTATGAATGTCGTCCCATCTCCCCCTTTCTCTTTAAAATTACTGCGTCCCAAATACTGGTCTGTGTGGCTCGCTTTTGGTTTATTAGCGCTGATCGTTAATCTACTTCCTTATCCAGTGCTCCGTGCATTAGGCAGAGGTATTGGCACACTTGCTATGTCGCTGATGAAGCGCCGCAGAAATATCGCAAAACGAAACCTTAAACTCTGTTTTCCTGAATACAGTGATGCCAAATGTGATGACCTGGTAAAGGCAAATTTTAAATACACTGGCATGGCGTTGATAGAAACCGGAATGGCATGGTTTTGGCCTGATTGGCGTGTACAGCGTCTGACTCAAGTTGTGGGTAAAGAGCGCCTGCTTGAGCAAGAAAAGAATGGGCGAGGTGTGTTGGTGGTATGCAGCCATCACCTTAACTTGGAAATGACGGCGAGAATCTTTAGCCAGTTTGCGAAAGGCTATGGCGTGTATCGTCCGAACTCAAATCCCGCTTATGAATTTATTCAACATCGAGGCCGTACGCGTTGTGGGCATCAAATGATAGATCGCAAAGACGTAAAATCGATGCTCAAAGTCCTAAAGAATGGCCAGCGATTATGGTATTTGCCGGATCACGATTATGGTGCGGATAGCTCAGTCTTTGCGCCTTTCTTCGCTGTCAATCAGGCCGCAAGTACGGCGGGTTCGAGTGTATTGGTTGATGCAACCAAGTGTGCAGTGATGTCTGGTGTAACAGTAGTAAGCGACAATCAATACACCTTATATGTTGGTGGTGACTTGAGTGAACAATTTGAACGACGTAATCCGGTTAAAGCTGCGAGCATTTTAAACCAAGAGATTGAAGATATGATCCGAAGAGATATTCCAGCATGGATGTGGCTGCATAAGCGATTCAAGACACGTCCTGAAGGGCTTCAATGCGTTTATTCGTAACTCCTTTCCTCGGATACAAAAAAGGTCGGCTAAGTGCCGACCTTTTCGTTTATGTATTTCGCCTATTCAGCGCTTGCTGAGTTCGCTTCGCTTGATTCTTCTTCTTTGGTTTCTACGACCATATCAACCGTTTGGTTGTCGATTAGGCGTGCTTTACCCAAGAATGCAGACATCAGGATCACCGCTTGAGTGGTCTCAGCAGTAATAGCTTGAAGTGTACGAGCATCACGAATGAAGATTTCATCAGGCTGTAGACCCGCTGCACGCAGTTGGTCGTTCGCATCTTCAATCACTGAAGCGTAATCATCACGGCCACCACGCATCGCACTGCTGATCCAACGCATGGTGCGAGCAAGTACTGGGGCGCGTTGACGTTCATCAATGGTCAAAAGACCATTACGAGAGCTCATTGCAAGGCCATCCATTTCACGTACGGTTGGAACGCCGATGATTTCGATGTCCATCACCAAGTCTTCAACCATTTTGCGAATCACCGCAAGTTGCTGGAAGTCTTTCTCGCCAAAGCAAGCCACATCAGGTTGAACGATGTTGAACAGCTTGTTGACGATGGTTGTCACGCCACGGAAGTGACCTGGGCGAGACGCGCCTTCAAGAATGGTAGATAAGCCAGGAACATCAACAAACGTTTGTTTGTCCAAGCCTTCTGGGTAGATGATTTCTGGTGTTGGAGTGAACACCACTTCTACGCTTTCACTACCTAGTTTGCTCAGGTCTTCTTCTAGGGTGCGAGGGTAGTTATTCAAATCGTCTGCACGGTCAAACTGCATCGGGTTTACAAAGATGCTTACGACAACGACATCCGCGTATTCGCGAGCTTTACGAACAAGCGTAAGGTGGCCTTCGTGTAGGTTGCCCATCGTTGGGACAAACGCTACTTTGCGACCTTCACGCTTAAAGGTTTTTACCTGTTCACGAATCGCTGAGATTTCCGCAAAAGTTTGCATGCATTTATCCTCTAGGCAATGGTATGAGCTTCGTCTGGGAATGCACCGCTTTCAACTTCAGCCATGTATTGAGCCACGGCTTTGCGCATATCGCCTGTTTCAGCAAGGAAGTTTTTCGAGAATTTTGGCATGTAGTTCGCCGAAATTCCAAACATATCGTGCATAACAAGAATCTGACCGTCGGTCACATTACCAGCACCGATGCCGATCACTGGCACATCAAGAACTTGAGTAATACGAGCTGCCAATTCAGCAGGTACACATTCTAACAAAACAATTTGAGCGCCGGCTTCTTGCAAGGCCAATGCGTCTTTCACCATGCGATCGGCTTTTTCTTGATCGCGGCCTTGTACTTTGTAACCACCAAAGATGTTTACAGATTGTGGGGTAAGGCCTAGGTGAGCACAAACAGGAACTGCGCGTTCAGTTAGCATCTTAACGGTATCAACTAACCAATCGCCGCCTTCGATTTTTACCATATTTGCACCAGCACGCATTAGCGTTGCTGCGTTCTCACATGCTTGTTCAGGCGTTGCGTAGCTCATGAATGGCATATCAGCCATCAATAGACAGTTTGGGCTACCAGCGCGTACAGAGCGCGTGTGATAAGCGATATCTTCAACGGTTACTGGCAATGTATCTGTTTTACCTTGCAGAACCATGCCTAGAGAGTCGCCGACCAACAGTACTGGCATTTCTTGGCTTTCAAAAAGTTGGGCAAAGCTTGCATCGTATGCAGTTGAAGTAGCAAATTTACGACCTTCTTGCTTCCACTTAATCAGGTCGTTAATGGTCATTTTTTTCATTGTTTTATCCTCACTAGGAGTTGGCTATGACTGCCAAATATTGAGGCCGTTGCAATCTACTTGTTCAAGTAGTGACGACACCTCGGTCCCGTCTGGGAGTTGTAAACTTGGTGCAATTTCCGCAAGAGGGTAGAGTACGAACTCGCGCTCTCTCATTCCATAGTGTGGAACTGTCAGTCTTTCGGAATCAATCACCTCATTGCCGTATAGAATCATGTCGAGGTCCAAGGTTCTTGGGCCCCAGCGTTCTTCTTTACGGACACGCCCTTGTTCCTGCTCAATCGCTTGGGTGCAATCGAGCAGTTCAAGAGGCGTCAAATTGGTTTTAATCGCCACCACCGCATTGATGTAATCCGGTTGGTTTTGTGGCCCCATCGGCGTGCTACTGTAGAGCGAAGAGGCTTGCACAAACTCAGAGTTTGGTAGCGTTTTTAATGCCTCGATCGCTTGCTTCGCTTGGCTGACGGGATCAGCCAAGTTACTGCCAACCGCAATGTACGCTGTGATCATGATTTCGGCTTACTCTTTTTCTTGCGATAGGTTTTACGGCGGCGTTGGCCAGTTTTAGGCGCTTGGCCATCGAGATCACCAGCCATAGCTTGGCGCATTTCTCGGCCCGCATTTTGGAAAGTTTCCCACCACTTGGCAAGCTTCTGAGTGTCTCCACCCTCAATTTCACCGCGCATTTCAAGAAAATCAAAGCCAGCTCTAAATTTGTTGAGCTCCATTAGGCGGAATGCGCGTTTGCCATTGCGTCGTGGAAGACGTAATTGCAGCTGCCAAATTTCACGAATTGTCGCGGTATGACGGCGTGGAATCGCAATGGTACGTACTTGGTCATCAAGAATGATGTTGCTCGCTTCCATGATGGCGTCGTAATGGCACAGGTTATGCTGTCCCATCAGTTTGTCAGCCATTGCGCATAGCGGGTACCACAGCATGGCAGCAAACATGAATGCTGGGTTGATGCGTTTGCCTTCTTCGATACGCATATCGGTTGAATCAAGCACCAAATCAAGCATTTGTTCAGTGTGAGATTCGTAATCTTCAGTGAAGTGTTCAGCAATCGCAGGGAAAAGCTGCTGGAATAGGTTGTATTCACGCAGTAGGTGATAAGTTTCTAGACCGTGACCGGATTGAAGCATCTTCAACGATTCTTCGAATAGACGTGCCGATGGGATATCGCGTAGCAGCGGTGCCATCTCTTCAATCGGTGCTGCGGTGTCTTCTTCGATGTCGAAGTCGAGCTTCACAGCAAAGCGAATCGCACGCAGCATGCGCACTGGGTCTTCGCGGTAACGGGTTTCTGGATCACCGATCAGGCGAACAAGACGGTCTTCTAGATCCTCAATGCCACGTGCATAGTCGTGAATTGAGTAGTCTGCGATGTTGTAGTACATCGAGTTAATCGTGAAGTCACGGCGCTCTGCATCTTCATCAATAGTGCCGTAAACATTGTCACGAAGCAGCATGCCTTCTTTTGACTGCTGAGAGACGTTCTTGTTTTTTTGCTCTTGGTGGTGACCACGGAAGGTTGCAACTTCGATGATGTCTCGGCCAAACATAATGTGTGCGAGACGGAAGCGACGGCCAATCAAACGGCAGTTTCTAAATAGCTGTTTGATCTGTTCTGGTGTCGCGTTGGTTGCGATATCAAAGTCTTTTGGTTTTTGTCCAAGCAGTAAGTCTCGAACCCCGCCACCCACAAGAAAAGCATCGAAACCGGCACCGTTTAGTCGGTATAGCACCTTCAGTGCATTGTCACTGATCTGCTTACGCGAAATGCTGTGCTCTTCACGAGTAATTACATTGAGAGCGAGTTCTGGGATCATGGCAGATTCGCTTGTTGTATAGTCGTTTGTATTCATGTGCATCTGGCAATAACTGGGTTTAATCCAATCTTGCTTTGGTTAGTTTTTTACGCCACTAGGGCCAATTTTGCGGCTAATCATAGCTTACACAGCCCCGTTTGAGAATCATGGTGTGATCTCGATCTCTGCTGGAAGCTGTTCTAAACGCCAATTTTCGCAGCCCCAACGTAGGATTTCGTCTAGGTTAGCGGCTTTCATATCTTCAGGAATATCGAATCCTAAAAACGTCATAGCATGCAGCAGAGCAGGCTTCGGATTATCGACATCAATGGCTGTCGCATGATTTTGCTTCGACAATTTATTGCCGTTGCTGTCCATTGCCAATGGTAAATGTAAATAGCTGACTTCAGGCTGCCCAAGGATTTGGTACAAGCTGATTTGACGGCCTGTGGGCTCAATTAAGTCAGCGCCACGGACAACTTCAGTCACGCCTTGGTCAATGTCGTCTAATACTACCGCAAGATTATAGGCAAATAATCCATCTCGGCGTTTAATAATGAAATCTTCATTTACTAACGCTTCAGGAATGTTCATCAAACCGTGCTTCTGATCGAGGAAGTCGGCAATAGGCTTGGTCATTTTTAGGCGAATCGCGCCTTCTTTCAAGCCTTTGTCGCGGCAAGTGCCGGGATAATAACCACCGTGCTCTTTAATTTGCTTACGCGTGCACTGGCAATAGTAGGCATCCCCATTTTCTAACCAAGCATCGATTTGTGCTTGATAGAGGTGGTGTCGCTCGCTTTGATAAACCACCTCTCCATCCCAATGCAAGTGGTACACCTTAAGCGCGTCTAGAATCATTTCAGAAGCGCCTGGCATTTCTCTTGGTGGATCAAGGTCTTCAATACGAACCAGCCAAGTGCCTTGATTGGCTTTTGCTTGAAAGTAGCTGCCTAAAGCGGCCACTAAGGAGCCAAAATGCAATGGACCTGAAGGGGATGGGGCAAATCGACCCACATAGCGTGTCATGCGTGTATCTCGAAATATCCGGGTAAAACTACAAGCTTAGTGTTATAAAGCTAATCAAAACAAAAAGGGAGCCTGAGCTCCCTTTCAATAATCATAATGCTAGTTCAATTAACCTTGCATCTGTTTCTCTTTGATTTCTGCAAGCGTTTTGCAGTCAATACAAAGATCAGCAGTTGGACGTGCTTCTAGGCGACGAACGCCAATCTCTACGCCACAAGATTCACAGAAGCCGAAATCGTCTTCAGTAATTTTGTCTAGAGTTTTTTCGATCTTCTTGATCAGGCGACGCTCACGGTCACGGTTACGCAGTTCTAAGCTGAACTCTTCCTCTTGAGAAGCACGGTCAACTGGATCTGGGAAGTTTGCTGCTTCGTCCTGCATGTGGTGTACAGTGCGATCGACTTCTTCCCTGAGCTGATTACGCCAAGCTGTTAAGATCTTTGTAAAGTGTTCAACCTGCTCTGGTGACATGTACTCTTCACCAGGCTTTTCCTGATATGGCTCCACACCGGCAATGGCTAGGATGCCTATCGTTTTCTTCTTTGATTCTGGCATACAGCATCTCCTACTTACACCTAGTCAACTGCATTGCAGTCAATTTAAGGCGGGTATCTATAGCAAAAAGAGGCGGTGCAGGCAATTACTGAATCGCAAACTTATCGTCAATGTGAAGACGACATCATTTTTTCTCTTAATTGATAAACTCAATAGCAGAGAGTAACTTGACTTCAGTATTGCTCAGTTCGGCTTTGTAGCAGAGAACTTCTACTCCAGCGTCTTGTGCTTGTTTTAGTAACGTTGAATATTTCGCGTCTATATGGTGCGCCGCAGATACTTTTTCAATACCTGAATGCAAAACAGTGAATAAAAGTATGGCTCTACTTCCAGTTTGTGCCATTTCTGTGAGCTCTCGCAGGTGTTTTTGCCCCCGAGTAGACACAGCATCAGGGAAGTAACCTTGTCCTGATGGGCTTTCTTCATCAAGCAGCGTGACGCTTTTCACCTCTATATAGCACTTTGGTTTGTCACTTGCGCTGAGCAAGATATCAATTCGGCTATTTTCATTGCCGTATTTCACCTCAGTTTGAAGTTGGTCATATCCAACGAGTTCTGAAATGACATCATTTTCAATGGCTTCTACCGCTAATTGGTTAGCACGAGCTGTATTGATACAAATTCTGTGTCCTTGTGCGGTCTCACTAAGTTCCCAACTGTTTGGGTATTTACGCTTAGGGTTGTCAGAAGTGGAATACCAAACTTTGTTGCCCGGTGTTGCGCAGCCCGTCATTGCGCCGGTGTTTGCACAGTGTATGGTACGGATTTCACCACTATCTAGTTCGATATCGGCAAGGAAGCGTTTGTAGCGTTTGAGCAGAGTCGCTGACTCTAGAGCGGGTTTGAATTGCATTTGCTTATTTAGCCAAGAGTGTTTTTATGTACAATGTGGCCAACATTACAACATAGGGTATTTCCTTTGTCACAATTGCCGATTGAAGCCGTGATACCACAATTACTTACGGCGGTTAAAAATCAACATCAAGTGATCCTCAAAGCCGCCCCTGGTGCAGGTAAATCTACTTATTTTCCGCTGCAACTTCTTAAAAGACAAACCGTAACGGGTAAAATCGTGATGCTAGAGCCTCGTCGCCTTGCTGCACGAAACATTGCACGTTATTTAGCGCAGCAGTTGGGGGAGCAAGTTGGCGAGCGGGTGGGTTACCGTGTGCGCGGTGAGACAAAGGTGAGTAATCATACTCAGTTGGAAATCGTGACCGAAGGGATCATGACGCGCATGATCCAAAATGACCCAGAGTTAGATGGTATCGAGCTACTGATCTTTGATGAATTTCACGAGCGCAGCATTCATGCGGATACGGCCTTGGCATTTAGCTTAGAAGTGCAAGAAGCGCTGCGAGACGACTTAAAACTGGTGGTCATGTCGGCAACGCTTGACCAAGATGCTTTGCAATCCTTATTGCCAGAGGCGGATTACATTGAGTCGGAAGGTCGTAGTTTTGAGGTGGAAACGCGTTATTTACCGCTTGGGGCGAATGACCATCTGCCCACATCCATGGCAAAAACGATCGAGAACTTGATGGTAAAGGAATCTGGCTCTTTGCTGGCTTTCCTTCCCGGTGTTGCGGCGATCAAACAGGTCGAAGAGCGCTTGTCGCACTTACCTGATAACGTCGAAGTGTGTCCTCTGTACGGCCAACTTAGCTTTGCCGAGCAGCAAAAAGCCATCTCACCGGCTCCCTCTGGTCAACGGAAAGTCGTATTGGCGACCAATATTGCCGAAACCTCTTTGACCATTGAGGGCATTCGCTTGGTGGTGGATTCGGGCTTAGAGCGTGTGGCACGCTTTGATTTGAAAAATGGCCTGACGCGATTAGAGCAAGTGCGTGTGGCGCAATCTTCTGCGATTCAACGTGCCGGTCGTGCAGGGCGTATCGAAGAGGGGATTTGTGTTCGACTGTATGGTGAAAGCCAATTCAAGCAACAACCGCAAGTACCTCAACCAGAAATCCTACATTCAGACTTAGCAAGCTTAGTGATGGAGCTGGCATTCTGGGGCGCTGGGGATATCTCTGAGCTTAAATGGTTGAATATTCCTTCTTCTGCATCGCTTGCTCAGGCCAAACAGCTGTTAATTTCGTTGGGTTTACTCACCGAACAAGGCCAGCTTACTTCTGCAGGTAAGACGGCTCACGCTCTTGGTGTAGAACCGCGCTCAGCAGCTATGCTGATTCAGACGCAGCAGCACAGTGAAAAAATGCTAAATACCGCCTTGGCTGCGGTCGCCCTAATTGAAGAGCCGGAGCGCAATGCGACTAACGTAGCGCACAGCCTGCATCGCTGGGTAAGTGGAACACACACAAAGAAAGCCATATTACACAAGCGTTCTCAAACACTGGCGCACAAACTGGATACGGCATTCAGCCTAGCTAATGTTGATGAGCGAGCGCTGGCGTTAGTATTGAGCTTGGCTTTCCCAGATCGCATTGCGCAGCAACGTGTCAATCAGTATGGTCGTTTTACTTTGTCGAACGGGCATGGTGCAGAGTGTCGACCAGAAGAGACACTTGGTGGCTGTGATTACTTGGTCGCGATTGATTTAATGCGTTCGCATTCTAACTCAAGCCAAATTAACCTAGCTTGTGACTTAGATATCAAAGCATTACAAGAGACGTTCGATCACCTTTTCACGGTGACTGAACTGGTTGATTGGGATGAGAAAAAAGGCCGTTTGATTGCCGAACGCCAAATCAAACTGGGTCAACTGGTGATTAAGCGCGAAGCCTTGCCGAGTCCGGGTAAAGAAAAAATGACACAAGCTTTACTCACGTATGTCCGTCGTCAGGGCTTACAGAGTCTAAACTGGACACCGGCAGCGGATAATTTGTTAGAACGTATTCGCTGCGCAGTGGAATGGTTACCAGAGCAAGATTGGCCTAGTTTCGATGAAGCTCACTTGCTTAATAGTTTAGAAGAGTGGCTAGAGCCTTACATGAGCACGGTTTCATCGGTAAAAGATTTGGCAAAAGTGAACTTAGTGGAAGCGCTGAATGCTCGACTCGGTTGGCCTTTGAATCAAAATATTGATGAGTGGTTGCCAGAAGATTATCGCCTACCAACGGGTTCGAAAAAGCGCATTCGCTACCAGTTTGGTCATGAGCCCGTGCTATCAGTGCGTATACAAGAAGTGTTTGGCGAAAGTGCTTCTCCAACCGTGGCGCAAGGTCGCAAGCGATTGGTGTTAGAGTTACTTTCTCCAGCACAACGTCCTCTTCAGGTGACAACGGATTTAGCTGCCTTTTGGGCAGGAAGCTACAAAGAAGTGCAGAAAGAGATGAAAGGCCGATATCCAAAACACGTTTGGCCTGACGATCCTGCCACTCATGTAGCGACAACGAAGACAAAAAGACAATTGAATAATGACTGATACTAAAAAGCCCGGTGCAAAACGAGCACCAGCGAGGAAAACAACGTCAAGTAAAACGACAACCGCTAAGAAAAGCGGCGCGAAGCGACCGAGAAAATCGCCATCGAAAAAGCCAAGTAATGGCAAGCGCTCTTGGCTTAAAACTATTTGGTCATTTAGCTGGAAGGCGGGCGTCGCGTTAGCTGCGGTATTGTTGTTTGTTGGGATTTATCTCGATAGTGTGGTTAAAGATCGTTTTGATGGTCAGTTGTTTGATCTACCAACTGTCGTTTATGCGCGTATCCTCAATTTAAGTCCGGGTGAGAACATTACTATCAAAGAGATGCGTAATGAGCTTGATGTATTGAACTACCGTAAGGTGAGTCAGCCTCGTTACCCTGGTGAATACTCTTCTTCTTCAACGCGTATTGAGCTTATTCGTCGTCCGTTCGAGTTTGCTGATGGCCCTGAGCCTGATCGTCACGTCATGCTGCATTTCTCAAGCAGTGGTTTACAACGCATTCAATCTTTGGAATCCAAAGGCGATCTTGGTTATCTGCGCATTGAACCTAAGATGCTAGGAATGTTGGAAAAAGATCAGAATGAACAGCGCTTGTTCTTACGTCGAGATCAATTCCCAGAAGTGCTTGTCGATGCGCTGTTAGCAACCGAAGACCGTGATTTTTATCAGCATGATGGCGTTTCGCCGCTGGCGATTGGCCGTGCACTTGTTGCTAACATCAAAGCGGGTCGCACCGTTCAGGGCGGCAGTACCTTGACTCAGCAGCTAGCGAAAAACTTATTCCTGACACGCGATAAAACGTTATGGCGAAAAGTCCGTGAAGCATACATTGCACTGATTTTGGACTATCGCTACAGCAAAGACCGTATTCTTGAAGCTTACCTAAACGAAGTTTACTTAGGTCAGAGCGGTGGGGATGCCATTCATGGTTTTGCTTTGGCATCGCGTTACTACTTCGGTCAACCGATTCAAGAGCTTCGTATCGACCAACTCGCTATGTTAGTTGGTATGGTGAAAGGACCGTCTTACTACAACCCAATTCGCTACCCTGAGCGCACTAAAACACGTCGTGACTTGGTATTGCGTCTGTTGATGCAACAAGACATGTTGACAGCAGAGCAGTACGAACAAGCGGTAAATCGCCCGCTCGACACCCAGAGCAAACCTCGCATTGCAAGTCGTCAGCCTGCGTACTTCCAACAACTTAATATCGAGTTGAAAGAGAAGGTGGGTGATAACTTTAAAGCGGAAACCGGTTTACGCTTGTTTACTTCTCTCGATCCTGTTTCTCAAAGTAAGTTAGAGCAAGCTATCGCGAAGAAAGTCCCTGAACTTGCTAAACGTGCCGGAAAAGATCTAGAAGCCGCTGCTGTTGCGGTAGATCGTCATAGTGGTGAAATCCGTGCCATGGTCGGTGGTAAACGCGTTGGTTATGAAGGCTTTAACCGCGCCTTGAATGCGAGTCGTCCGATTGGCTCTTTGGTTAAACCTGCCATCTATCTAACTGCGTTAGAGCAACCCGAGAAATACAACCTTGCAACGACCCTGCACGATACGCCGTTAAGCCTAAAGGGCAGTAAAGGTTCGGTTTGGTCACCTCGCAACTTCGACCGCAAGTTCCGTGGCGATGTGCCGTTGTACTTAGCTTTGGCGAAATCCCTCAATGTACCAACGGTACGTTTGGGTATGGAACTGGGTATTCCAGAAGTTTCGGATACCTTAGAGCGCTTGGGGGTTGATAAGAACGAAATTCGTCCAGTACCTTCGATGTTCCTTGGTTCATTCTCGCTGACACCATTTGAAGTGGCACAGATGTATCAAACGATCACTAACTCAGGCAAGCGCGCTAAGTTATCGGCATTACGCTCGGTGATCGACATGGATGGTAATGTACTTTACCAGTCATTGCCGCGCTCATCTCAAGCGGTTGATCAGCAAGCTGCGTGGCTAACGACTTACGCGATGAAGCAAGGTGTTGCTCAAGGTACGGGACGCTTCCTACAAAGCCAGTTCGCATGGGCTGCGCTAGCCGGAAAAACGGGTACCAGTAACGATAGTCGTGACAGTTGGTTCGTGGGTGTCGATGGCCGTGAAGTAACCACACTGTGGCTTGGTCGCGATGATAACAAGTCGACCAAACTGACGGGTTCAAGTGGTGCATTACGTGTTTACGCGGAATACCTAAAGCAACGCGTCCCTGAGCGACTAGAGTTGCCTTGGCCAAAAGAAGTGACCACATTAGGTTTCCAAAAAGCCGCTAATGGCGCGCTGGAAATGAACTGTCGCAGTGAATACAAGCTGCCAGTGTGGGACAAGTCTGGGCAAATCAAACAGCAGTGTGAGAAAAAATCAAACTGGTTGAATAGCTTATTTGATTGGTAGGGCTACCAAAAACACCATCACTGACTTGTGAAGTTATTCAAATCTTAGTAAAAGTAATTGCTCGATATTCAACAAAGGAAGAAGTGAATGTTCAAAAAGTCGATTTTAAACCCGTGGGGGCGTTATGTTGCGCTATGGGTCTGCTCCTTTTTGATCGCGACGCCTTCCTTTGCAAAGCACGTTGATGATGATCACTCTCGCCCTAAAATCGCGGTGGTATTAGCTGGCGGTGGGGCGAAAGGTGCGGCTCATATCGGTGTACTCAAAGCACTCGAAGAAATGCACATTCCGGTCGATATTATTACGGGCACGAGCATGGGGGCTTATGTTGGTGGTCTGTACGCCACAGGCATGAGCGCCGATGAAATCGAAAGCTTTATCTACAGCGTCGATTGGAATAGCGGTTACCGAGACCGTGTTGACCGCAGCCAACGTCGTGTCCGCGACAAAGAATACGAAGACCGTTATCAAATCACCACAGACCTTGGATTAAGATTCGGGGAGATCCGTTCACCAACCGGTGTAGTGCAAGGGCAGAACATGCTACGCATTCTACGTGAAACAACGGGTAACTTAGGCCGATTCAGCTCTTTTGATAATCTTGCGATCCCATACCGCTCGGTAGCGACTGACATTGTCGAGTTAGAAGAGGTGGTTCTTGATAACGGTTATCTGGTTGATGCCATGATGGCGAGTATGTCGGTTCCTGGTGCGCTCCCGCCTTATGAACTTAATGGTCATATGCTGGTGGACGGTGGTGTTGTCAATAACATGCCAGTCGATATTGCTCGTTCAATGGGCGCAGATATTGTGATTGCGGTAGATATCAGCACCGACTACAAAAGCAGAGAAGACTTCACTGGCTTATTCACGGTTGCCGACCAACTCTCTAACTATCTTGTCCGTCGCAGCACGCAAGAACAAGCTGAAACCTTAAGTGGGGATGATGTATACATTCGTCCTGACGTAGGACAAATGGAGACGGTAGAGTTCGAAAAAATGCCAAGTGCTTTTCAAGCGGGCTATGACATTACCAAGGGGCTGCAATCTAAACTTGAAAACTTGAGTGTGTCGAATGCTGAGTACCAGCAATACATCGATCACAAACAAGAGATACGAAAAGAACTCAAATATGGTGATCAGCGCGTTGTTGATCAGATCGTTTTAGTAAATAACACCCACTACAGCGATGTACTCCTGACAAACCGTTTGGATCTGGAGACTGGGCGCTCATTGAAAACCGCAGAGATCGAGAAGGCGGTTGAAAATCTTTATGCCCTAGATCGTTTTGAATTGATCACCTACCACTTTGAAGAAATTGACGGGGTAAACCTGCTCGTCTTTGAGGTGAATGAAAAATCTTGGGGACCAAACTACCTCAACTTTCGCTTTTTTTTAGAGGACGACTTTAATACTGAAAGTCAGTATGGCATCGGTATGTCAGCTAACTTTACCAACTTTAACTCCCATGGTGCAGAGTTGAGAGTCAACGTTGATATGGGAACGGATAAGATGATCGAAACGGAGCTTTATTCACCTGTTTTATCGAGTCAGGAACTTTTCGTTTCAAGTAAGTTAAACTACAGCAACGAAAATCGAAGCGTACCTATCGGTGGTGATTTTACGACTCCAGATATCGCACGTGTATATGATTACCTACCAGTCTTGTACACCGAATTTATCACAGAGCTTTCTGCTGGGATACAGCCCACTTTGTGGCAAGAGTTAAGAGTCGGAGGCCGATATACT
The DNA here is from genome assembly GCF_002163755.1 of Vibrio campbellii CAIM 519 = NBRC 15631 = ATCC 25920. Classification (NCBI taxonomy): domain Bacteria; kingdom Pseudomonadati; phylum Pseudomonadota; class Gammaproteobacteria; order Vibrionales; family Vibrionaceae; genus Vibrio; species Vibrio campbellii. The sequence goes on along the minus strand of NZ_CP015863.1, from coordinate 2,705,116 downwards.
AAGGGAACTATCGAAGCATCGACTATTTCATCTTTTGAGGCGCTTGATTACGAGCGTTTGGGTGTATTTGCTAATTATCGATTAGATACTCTTGATGACTTTGCCTTCCCAAATAACGGTATGCTTATTGATCTGAGTTATTTGGTGTCCCATGATAAGAGTCCTGAGCTTTATAACCCGTTTCAACTGTCTGATACGATTGAAGATACCGTGTATGAAATTAGTGCACGTTTTAAAGGTGCGGTTACCTACAGTCGTCATACTCTAGTTGGGCAGGCTGAATATAGCTTTGTTGAGAGCAAAAACTCAATCGTACCACTTAACCCTAGAGAGCTCGGCGGTTTCTTGAATTTATCAGGTATCCCTCGTAATAGTCTCACTGGACAAAACTTATTTTATACAAGCTTGGTTTATCGTTATAAATGGATGGATAACGACTTCGGGCTGTTTCAAGCACCAGTATATTTAGGTGCATCCCTTGAACACGGTGGTGTTTGGTCAGACAACGATCTCAAGTTGCATGAGGCACCACTATATAATGCTGCGTCGGTTTTCTTTGGAGTAGACTCTCCAATTGGGCCGATCATGTTGGCATACGGTCGTACAGAGCAAGATTTAGACGCTGTGTACCTGATCGTTGGAACATCATTTAAATAACCGGGAAGAGGACAGCAAGATCTCCGAATATTTAGCCAAAATTTATCGGACTTTAGTCGTAAGTTGCTATGTTGGTCAAAATGATGAGATTTTAATTTAAGGTTAAATTTGCTATCCTTTCGTCCACAGTTTGGCCTCTACGGCGCTGTTTCTCAATCAGAATTGAATGAAAACAAGGGCAATGGAGAGCCAAGTTTCCAAGGATGTTCACTCCTTTACTTTGAAAAATAGTAATTAAAAAGGAGGAACCGCAATGAGAGGAAAAAAGTCGTGCTTGAAGCCTACCGTAAACACGTCGAAGAGCGTGCTGCCGAAGGAGTTGTTCCTAAACCGCTAGACGCTGAACAAGTTGCTGGACTTGTTGAACTTCTGAAAAATCCCCCACAAGGTGAAGAAGCCTTTATTCTTGACCTACTAGAGAACCGTATCCCACCGGGTGTAGATGAAGCTGCTTATGTAAAAGCGGGTTTCCTAACGGCGTTAGCAAAAGGTGAAGTGGAATCACCATTAGTAAGCCGTGAAAAAGCGGCTGAGCTACTAGGTACGATGCAAGGCGGTTACAACATCGCGCCTCTAGTTGAATTCCTAGACGATGATCTACTGGCACCAATCTCAGTTAAAGCGTTATCTCATACCCTACTGATGTTTGATGCTTTCTATGATGTGGAAGAGAAAGCCAAAGCTGGCAACGCATTCGCGCAACAAGTCCTGCAATCATGGGCAGACGCAGAATGGTTCACATCGAAGAAGAAAGTCGCGGAACAGATTACTGTTAAAGTATTTAAAGTGACTGGTGAAACCAACACCGATGACTTGTCTCCAGCACCAGATGCTTGGTCTCGTCCTGATATCCCAGTACACGCAAAAGCGATGCTGAAGATGGAACGTGATGGCATCGTGCCAGATCAACCAGGCAACGTTGGTCCTATTAATCAGATTGAAGAGCTACAAAAAGATGGCATCCCACTAGCCTACGTGGGTGATGTTGTTGGTACTGGCTCTTCTCGTAAGTCAGCGACTAACTCAGTGCTTTGGTTTATGGGCGAAGATATCCCATACGTACCAAACAAGCGCACTGGTGGTATCTGTTTAGGCGGTAAGATTGCTCCTATCTTCTACAACACAATGGAAGACTCTGGCGCACTCCCAATCGAACTAGACGTACAGAACATGAACATGGGTGATGTCATTGATATCTTCCCATACGAAGGCATTGTACGTAAAAACGGTGAAGAGATCTCTAGCTTTGAACTGAGCAAAGTACTGCTTGATGAAGTTCGTGCTGGTGGTCGTATTCCACTTATCATTGGTCGTGGTCTAACAAGCCGTGCTCGTGCATCACTGGGCCTAGAAGAAACAGACCTGTTTGCTAAGCCAGTTGACCCTTCTGAATCTGACAAAGGCTACACACTAGCTCAGAAGATGGTAGGTAAGGCATGTGGCGTTGAAGGTGTACGTGCAGGTCAATACTGTGAGCCTAAGATGACCACAGTTGGCTCTCAAGATACAACCGGTCCTATGACTCGTGATGAGCTAAAAGACCTTGCGTGTCTGGGCTTCTCAGCTGATCTTGTGATGCAGTCATTCTGTCACACGTCTGCGTATCCAAAACCAGTCGATGTAAACACGCACCATACTCTACCTGACTTCATCATGAACCGTGGCGGTGTATCACTTCGTCCGGGGGATGGTGTAATTCACTCATGGCTAAACCGTATGCTTCTGCCTGATACTGTAGGTACAGGTGGTGACTCGCATACTCGTTTTCCACTAGGTATTTCATTCCCAGCAGGCTCCGGTCTTGTTGCGTTCGCTGCGGCGACAGGTGTTATGCCACTGGATATGCCAGAGTCAATCTTGGTGCGCTTTAAAGGTGAAATGCAACCAGGTATCACGCTACGTGACCTTGTGCACGCGATTCCTTACTACGCAATTCAACAAGGTCTACTGACCGTTGAGAAAGCAGGTAAGATCAACGAGTTCTCTGGTCGCGTACTAGAAATCGAAGGTGTTGAGCACCTAACGGTTGAGCAGGCATTCGAATTATCAGATGCGTCAGCAGAGCGTTCAGCGGCAGGTTGTACAGTTAAGCTATCTCAAGAGTCTATCGAGGAATACCTAAACTCAAACATCACCATGCTTAAGTGGATGATCTCGGAAGGTTACGGCGACCGCCGTACTATTGAGCGTCGTATCACAGCGATGGAAGAGTGGTTGGCTAACCCAGAGTTGATGGAAGCGGATGCAGATGCGGAATACGCGCACATCATCGAAATCGACCTAGCGGATATTCACGAACCAATCCTATGTGCACCAAACGATCCAGATGACGCGCGTCTTCTGTCTGAAGTGCAAGGCACACAGATTGATGAAGTGTTCATCGGTTCTTGTATGACTAACATTGGTCACTTCCGTGCAGCAGGTAAACTGCTAGAGCAATTCGGTGGTCAACTAGATACTCGCCTATGGGTAGCGCCACCAACGAAGATGGACCGTGACCAACTGACGGAAGAGGGTTACTACGGTATTTACGGCCGCGCAGGTGTTCGTATTGAAACTCCTGGGTGTTCGCTATGTATGGGTAACCAAGCACGTGTAGCAGACAAAGCAACAGTAATGTCGACTTCAACGCGTAACTTCCCGAACCGTCTAGGTACAGGTGCAAATGTATACCTTGCTTCAGCTGAGCTAGCGGCGGTTGGTGCAATTCTAGGTAAGATTCCAACGAAGGAAGAGTACTTGGAATACGCGAAGCAAATCGATGCGACAGCTGCAGATACCTACCGTTACTTGAACTTCCACAAGATGGATGAGTACACCAAGAAAGCGGCAGAGGTTATCTTCCAAGAGCCTGCATAATTTTAGTGAGCTTTGCTAATACTTAATTAAGCGCCCACCATTCGGTGGGCGCTTTCTTTTTTGGAGCGCTGCGCTTCGAGAAGAGGGAGCGCTTCGCTCTAGGAATCGGGAGGTAAGCGCTGGAATATTAAAGATAACGTATGGGCTCAAAACACGTTGATAATATTTGTCCCTCAAAAGAAAAAATGAAACCGTATCCTGTGTCCTGTGTCCTGTGTCCTGTGTCCTGTGTCCTGTGTCCCGTCTCCCGCTTCTCCCATTCAACATCTCCCTGTATACTCCGCACCAAATTGATACGAAAAGGCGATCACGATGGAGTTTGAATTCATCCGCAACACATTGATGGGCGAATACTATGTCAAATGCAGCATGGGGCATGAGATTGTAGGTCGTTGGTTGCAAGAAGAAATTGGTAAAGACCCAGCGAAAATTGCGCAAGTTGAAGCCTTAATTGTTCAGGCATTTTCTTCGCCATCTCAAGAGCATAGATTAACTGGTGCAGAGATCAGTTTGATGATCCACGATGATGAGGTGCTAGTGCAAGAAAACGCACTGGGCCATGAGTATGAAGTGGAAATGGAAAGCGAGTTTGACTTCTACGATGCAGAGAGCACAGCAAGTTGTGGTATTGAGGACTTTTGTGCCTTGATAGAGCAATGGAAAGACTTTTTGAACATTTAATGCACAGTTTTGGGTAGTCGAAGTGGGATTGCCTTATATTTGTGAAAAGGGCGCACCGATATGGTGCGCCCTTTTTGTTTATAAGATTGTTATTTTTACTAATTCTATATAAATCAATTAGATAAAAAGTTGGCACGCCGCTTGGATTATTAAAAGTGTTTCAGGATGAAAGCTGCGGAGAAGATTCAATGAAAATCATTAATGCCATTATAAAACCTTTTAAGTTAGACGATGTACGTGAAGCATTGGCTGATGTCGGTATTGAAGGGATGACAGTATCAGAGGTTAAAGGTTTTGGTCGTCAGAAAGGCCACACGGAGCTATACCGTGGCGCCGAGTATCAAGTCGACTTTCTACCCAAAGTAAAACTAGAAATCGCAACGCATGCAGACAATGTGGAGCGCGTGGTAGAAGCCATCACTAAAGCCGCTCAAACCGGCAAGATTGGTGACGGTAAGATTTTTGTCTACGACCTAAACCAAGCGGTACGTATTCGTACTGGTGAAATGGACGCAGAAGCACTTTAAAGAACTCAAGGGATTGGAGAACTATCATGGAATTAACAACTACGGTAACCGAATTACGTTACGCACTCGACACCTTTTTCTTCCTCATTTCCGGTGCGTTAGTAATGTGGATGGCAGCAGGTTTTGCCATGCTGGAAGCGGGCTTAGTTCGCTCGAAAAACACAACAGAAATTCTAACCAAAAACATCTGTCTGTACGCGATTGCTTGTACCATGTTTCTATTGGTCGGTTACAACATCATGTATGTCGATAACGGCGAGGGCGGCTGGTTGCCATCATTTGGTGCGCTAATCGGCACACAGGCTGAAGGAGCTGACCACTCTCTAGAGTCGGATTTCTTCTTCCAAGTCGTATTCGTAGCAACAGCAATGTCGGTAGTATCTGGCGCGGTTGCCGAGCGCATGAAGCTTTGGTCTTTCCTCATCTTCTCAGCGGTACTGACGGCATTTATCTACCCAATGGAAGGTTACTGGACTTGGGGTGGCGGTTTCCTATCAGAAGCTGGCTTTAGTGACTTCGCAGGTTCAGGTATCGTTCACATGGCGGGTGCAGCAGCCGCTCTTGCAGGTGTATTACTTCTGGGTGCTCGTAAAGGTAAATATGGTAAAAACGGCGAAATCTACCCAATCCCTGGTTCAAACATGCCTCTAGCAACATTGGGTACCTTTATCCTTTGGTTTGGTTGGTTCGGCTTCAATGGCGGTTCTCAGCTGATGGTATCTGATTTTGAAAATGCAACAGCGGTAGGCCAAATCTTCCTTAATACAAACGCAGCAGCGGCAGCAGGTGCAATCGCGGCACTACTAGTATGTAAAACGACTTGGGGTAAAGCTGACCTAACGATGATTCTGAATGGTGCCTTGGCAGGTCTTGTTGCCATCACGGCAGACCCTCTATCACCATCACCGCTTTACGCAGTTGCAATCGGTGCTGTATCAGGTGCACTAGTGGTATTCAGCATCATCGGTCTAGATAAAGTGAAAATCGATGATCCAGTAGGTGCAATTTCAGTTCACGGTGTGTGTGGTTTCTTCGGTCTTATGGTTGTACCACTAAGCAACGGTGATGCAACGTTTGGTGCACAGCTTCTAGGTGCGGCTGTTATTTTTGCTTGGGTGTTTGGTGCGAGCTTAGTGGTATGGGCTATCTTGAAAGCTACCATCGGGGTTCGGGTATCGGAAGATGAAGAGCTAGAAGGGATGGATATGCACGACTGTGGTGTTGGTGCCTACCCAGAGTTCGTAAGTGTAAAATAATATTGATAATGTAATAAGTAGTTACAAACTTAGCTAAAAAAACCTGCTCATCTGAGCAGGTTTTTGTATAGATGAATTGTTTTCTCAAAAGACGTGCATATAATAATGCAACTGATAAACATTATCATTGATATGGTCAAGGACTGAATAATGAAAAAACTGCTAACTCTCTCCGCTCTAACTTGCGCGACTCTAGCTCCAACAGTAATGGCTGCTGAAGAAGTCAATGTATACTCTTACCGTCAACCTTTCCTAGTTGAACCAATGTTCAACGAGTTCACTAAAGAGACTGGCATTAAAGTAAACGTGAAGTTTGCGAAAAAAGGTCTAGCAGAGAAGTTGGCTCAGGAAGGCGAATACAGTCCTGCTGACGTTATTCTCACTGTTGATATCAGTCGTCTATCTGAACTGACAGAAAAGAAACTTGTTCAAAAAGTTGACAGTGAAGTTCTCGAGAAGAACATTCCTGCTCAACTTCAAGATGACGGCAATGAGTGGTTTGCACTAACGACCCGTACTCGAAGTGTTTACTCTTCTCGTGATCGCGTCGGTAAGCTAGGTGATAACTTCACTTACCTGGATTTGGCTAAGCCAGAATTCAAAGGCAAGATCTGTACTCGCAGTGGTAAGCACCCTTACAACGTTTCTCTAGTGTCTGCGATGATTGCACATCACGGTGAAGCTGAAACTAAAGAATGGCTAGAAGGCGTAAAAGCGAACCTAGCTCGTAAGCCTCAAGGCAACGATCGTGCTCAAGTTAAAGCTATCAAAGAAGGTCTATGTGACGTTTCTTTAGGTAACAGCTATTACCTAGGTAAGATGGTTAACGACAAAGAGCAAAAAGCTTGGGCGGATGCGGTATTCATCAACTTCCCTAACCAAGAGACAACAGGTACGCACGTGAACATCTCTGGTATGGCGATGGCGAAGTACGCGCCAAACAAAGATAACGCACTTAAGCTTATGGAATTCCTAGCGGGTGATACAGCTCAGAGCATGTACGCTGAAGTGAACTATGAATATCCAGTAAAGCCAGGTGTTAAGCCTTCTGAGCTAGTTGCATCTTGGGGTGAATTTAAAGCGGATACTATTTCTTTAGATGAAATCGCATCACATCATGAAGCGGCAACAAAGCTTCTAGATGAAGTGAAATTTGACCTTTAATTCCATGTGGGGGTATAACTATACCCCCATTTGATTAAAGGATATGAGATGTATTTGCAGCCGCATTTGTATTTCATACAGCCTTGCAGTATTTAGGCAATGAAGAATAAACATTCTCTATGGAAAACCAGTAGTGGGGTGATTACCCTGTTACTGGTTTTGCCGATCTTAGCGATCTTCTATACCGCCATTGGCGAGACGGATGACCTGTTCACACACTTGATGTCGACGGTCATGCCTACCTACATCTATAACACCGTAGTTCTGACTGCTGGTGTGATGCTCCTTTCTTTGATTCTCGGTATTCCAAGTGCTTGGTTTATGGCGATGTGTAAATTGCCAACTGAGAAGTGGCTGCAGTGGGCATTAGTTCTGCCGCTCGCGATGCCGGGTTATATCATTGGTTACATTTTTACGGATTGGTTTGATTTCGCTGGGCCGATTCAAATCTTCTTGCGTGATATAACCGGATGGGGACCGGGCGAATATTGGTTCCCAGATATCCGTACCTTGAGTGGTGCAACTTTCGTTCTTTCTCTTGTTCTTTACCCATATGTTTACTTGCTTTGTCGAGCCGCATTTATGGAGCAGAACGTTTCTTTGCTACAAAGTGCACGCCTATTGAAGTGTTCTCCTTCGGAAAGCTTTTGGCGCATCTCTTTACCCCTTGTAAGGCCTTCTATCGCTGTTGGTTTGTCTCTGGTTGCAATGGAAACCATTGGTGACTTCGGCACCGTCAGCTATTTTGCAGTGAACACCCTTACTACGGCGGTTTACGATACTTGGCTAGGCTACTCGAACCTAAATGCAGCCGCGAAAATCTCAGCAATGATGTTGATGATCGTGGTGCTATTACTGAGCGCAGAGCGTTATAGCCGCCGCAAACAGAAGTTGTTCCAAAGCCAGTTTAATAGCCATGAAGATTTTCGCTATGAACTTCAAGGTTGGCGAAAGTGGGGTGCACTGATTTGGTGTTGGGGGCTCGTTGCAGTAGCCTTTATTTTCCCATTGCTACAGTTAATTGATTACGCCATTACTTACTTTGCACAAAGCTGGACTCCGGAATTTCGTGCATATGCGTGGAACAGCTTAGTGGTATCTGTTGTGGCTGCCATCATCGGTGTTGCAATTGCATTGACTGTGAACTTCAGTCAACGTGTAAACGGCGGCCGCTCTAGCTTAGCTTTCATGCGTCTGTCTTCGATGGGCTATGCCGTCCCTGGTACGGTGCTGGCTATCGGCGTGATGGTTGCGGTGTTGTTTATGGATCACCGTGTTAACGATATTGCTAAAGCGATGGAATGGGGCAGACCTGGACTGATTTTTTCTGGCTCTATGTTTGCGCTGATTTTCGCGATGGTGGTGCGTTTCTCCGCTGTGGCGATTGGCAGTGTGGAAAGTAACCTAAACAAGATTTCCCCGTCGCTGGATATGGCTTCCCGTACCATGGGCTGTACGCCAAATACCATGCTTTGGCGAGTGCACTTCCCTCTGGTTAAGCGTGGTGCCCTAATTGCTGGTTTGTTGGTGTTTATTGAGTCGATGAAAGAGCTCAATGCTGCACTACTACTGCGACCATTTAACTTTGAAACCTTGGCGACGTACGTTTACAACTTCGCCTCGGATGAGCATTTGGAACTTGCTGCTCTACCAGCAGTATTACTGGTCCTTGTTGGGTTGATCCCGCTTGTTGTTGTTAACCGTTCACTGGAGCAAAGCCACTGATGAGCTGCGCATTATCTATTAAAAACCTAACTTGTCAGTATGACGATCAGACTGTTCTTGAGTCACTTTCTTTAGAAGTGGAACAAGGGCAGATTGTGTGCTTGCTTGGCGCGAGTGGTTGCGGTAAGACAACGCTTTTGAAAGCCATTGCAGGCCTGCTTCCTCTAAGTTCAGGTCAAATGAGCTTGAACTGCCTGACTATTGATGACGGCGAAAACTGGTTACCACCAGAGCAGCGTAATATTGGTATGATCTTCCAAGACTACGCTTTATTCCCGCATCTGACAGTGGCTGAGAACATTGCTTTTGGCTTGAAAAATGAAACGGCGCAGCAAAAGCTCCTCAAAGTAGAAGAAATGCTCGGCTTGGTTCACCTTAAAGGTTACGGTGATCGTTATCCTCACCAGCTTTCTGGTGGTCAGCAGCAGCGCGTGGCGATTGCCCGTTCACTGGCTTACAAACCGGATCTTCTGTTGTTGGATGAACCATTTTCCAATATCGACACTCAAGTTCGTCATGAACTGATCCGTGAAATTCGCAAGATCTTTAAAGAGCAAGGCGTAACCGCGATTTTCGTTACTCACAGTCGTGAAGAAGCGTTTGCTTTTGCTGATAAGATGGCAGTCATGAATCATGGTGTGATTGAACAGTATGGTACGGCATCGGAACTTTACTACCAACCTTCAAGTAAGTTTGTCGCAGACTTCTTGGGCGGTGGTAGTTATCTTGCTGCGAAGCGCATTTCTGACAGTGAATTTGAAACTCATCTCGGTGTGGTGGAAGCTAATGCTCAGCAAGAAATCCAAGTAGATGCTGAATGTGCATTACTGTTACGTCCTCAACATGTTCAAATTGCTGCTGATGAAGAGAGTGCGGTCAAAGTACTTGAGCAGCACTTTATGGGTGACCACTGTCGCTACGTGATTGATGTCAATGGTGACCGACTGTTAGCAACTTCAACTCAAGCGTTGAATGTTGGTGATAGTGTGACGGTGAAAGTCGAAACTCAAGGCGTGTTGGCTTTCGCCTAAGTAGTATCGTCAAAAATAAAAAGGCCCGGCGGGTATGTCGCCGGGCAAGTGCTCTTCACCTATAGGTACTGTGCTCGAAGCGGGCACAAGGTGCCAGTTATAGAGACAAGAAGTCTTTAAACTGCTGTAGAACACGTTCTGCAGTGTCTTTATCTTGCATCTCTGCAAAAATTCGTAGTAATGGTTCAGTACCTGAGAAGCGAGCGATGATCCAACCGCCGTTCTTGAAGTACACTTTCGCACCATCTTCATAGCTGACTTTTTCGATTTCAAACTCAAACTCAGGCAACTGCTTTTCAACATAAATCTTGTTGAACAGCACTTCTTTTTGCGCCGGTTTGAATTTGCAATCGCCTTCCGCCATGTGGGCATAACCGTACTTGCCGTAGATCTCATCCAGCAACTCAGACAGCTTTTTGCCAGTTACTGAAATCATTTCTACCAATAGGCTTGATGCGAATACGCCGTCTTTACCTTTGATGTGGCCGCGAATAGTCAGACCGCCAGAGCTTTCACCACCAATCAGTGAATCGTCAGCTTCCATTTGAGAGCTGATGTGCTTAAAGCCTACCGGAACCTCAAAGCATTTCTCGCCGTAATCTTCTGCAACTTTATCCAACAGGTGAGTGGTTGCGATGTTACGTACCACTGAGCCTGTCCAGCCTTTGTATTCAAGTAGGTAGTAGTAAAGCAGCAGTAGTACTTCATTTGGATGAATGAAGTTACCTTTCTCGTCGATAATACCAAGACGGTCTGCGTCGCCATCGGTACCGATACCGATGTCATAGCCTTCTTGTTTCACTAGGTGCATCAAGCGGTAAAGGGTTGCAGCACTTGGTGATGGCATTAAACCACCGAAATCTGGATTTTTGCCGTCGTTGATCACGTCGACTTCACAACGGCCGTTGATCAGCACGGTTTGTAGCGCGTTTTTCGCAACACCAAACATAGGGTCGATCAACACGCGTAGATTCGTCTTCTTGATCGCCTCGATGTCGATAAAGTCGATGATTGAGTCAACAAATTCGTTCATCGGGTTGATGATTTCAATGAGCTTATCTTCCACCGCTTGTTCAAAATCGACGCTTTTAACATCTTGCGCAGTGAGCGTAGCGATTTGCGATTCGATCTTTTCAGTGATGATTTCATCTGCGTCACGACCGCCTTCGATGAAGACTTTAATGCCATTGTAATCGGCAGGGTTGTGCGATGCGGTAATACATGCCGAGTACGCACAGCTCATTTCCTTCGCTTTAAACATTACGATAGGCGTTGGGACAAATTTGTCGATAAAGCTAACCACAATGCCGTTTGCTGCTAGAACTTCAGCGAACCAACGACCTGCTTTATCGGAAAGAAAACGACGGTCATAGCCAATCACAAAACCGCGATCAGCAACCGATTCATTATTCGTGATGTTTGCAACTGCTTGAGCGACCAAACGTACATTATCTTTAGTGAACTCCTCACCGATAAATGCACGCCAACCGCCGGTACCAAATTTGATCATGATTCGATCCTCGATAAGAGCGGCATCCCACCGCCTCTTAAATCTTTGCTAGCGAACCGATGCACTTATCAAACTCAAGTGCATCAGAGAAATCAAAGGGGAGAAGCTCTCCCCTAAAAGATGATTAACCTAGAGTAACGATAACTTCGTTTACTGAACCTTCCGCTTGAACTGGTACCGATGCACCATTTACTGCTTCACCGTTCACAGTAATTGACTTAACGCCTTTGCTTACTGAGTCTGGGTTAACCACTTTGATGTTGTACGTTGCGCCTAGCCATTGGCGAGTCACTTCGAAACCTGGCCAGTTTGTTGGGATACATGGATCGATAGTCAGACCATCGAAGCCTGTACGCACACCAAGGATAAAGTTGGTAACCGCGAAGTAAGCCCAGCCAGATGTACCTGTTAACCATGGGTGGTTTGCACGACCGTGATCTTGGTGGTCACGACCCATGATGAACTGCACGTATGAGTAAGGTTCTGCAATACGTTTTTCGATGATGTCGTTCTGGTTGTATGGGTTTAGTGCATCGTAGAATTTCATTGCACGGTCACCACGACCCAGTTTCGCTTCAGCAACCCAAGCCCATGGGTTTGGATGCGAGAAGATTGCACCGTTCTCTTTTACGCCTTGGTAAACGCGAGTTACGAAGCCGATGTCATCATTTGGTGTTGCAAAAGATGGTGAGTTTAGGTGAAGGCCGTATTCGGAGAACAGGTTCTCATCTACTGCGTCCATCGCTTTTTCGCCGCGCTCTTGAGATACCGCACCAGAAAGTACCGCAAGCGTGTTTGACTCTAGGTGTACTCGACCTTCTGCTTGTTGCGCAGTACCGATCTTGTCGCCATTCTTCGTTAGACCGCGGATGTACCAACCGCCTTCATCATCCCAAAGGTGTGTTTCACACGCTTCACGCACGTTTGCTGCCATTTCCGTGTATTTTTCAACGTCGTCTTCTTTACCTAGGTATTTCGCTAGGTCGATGAACTCTTGCAGTGCCCAGAAGTGTAGGAACGACACCATTGAAGATTCACCACCACCTAAGTTTAGACAGTCGTTCCAGTCTGCACGCAGACCTTTACAGATACCGGTCTGACCCACGTACTCCGCAGAGAAGTCTAGCGCTGCTTTCATGTGGTCATAAACGCTCGCATCACCGCCATCTGCGTAAGGGATCACTTCATCAAAGAAAGTGTGCTCACCGGTTTCCATCACGTACTTACAGATGGTTGGAACTAGCCATAGATGGTCATCAGAACACGTGTCTTCAATACCGTGGATCTTGTCTTCATCAGACGGAGTAGGAACAACTGTTGGTGATTTCGATGGTTTAACGTCAGCTTTCTCTGGATCGAACCAATCTGGATCGAATAGGTGTAGACCGTAACCCGCTTTCACTTGGCCGCGCAGCAGGTCAACGATACGTTTACGCGTCATTGCTGGGTTAGCATGAGGGACTGAGATTCCATCTTGAGCTGTATCGCGGTAACCAAGGCCAGTACGACCACCCACCTCAATGAATGAAGCAAAACGAGACCACACCACACAAGTTTCTGCTTGGTACAGTGTCCAAGCGTTGATCATGGTATCTAGACCTTCGTTTGGCGATTTCACTTGGAACTTGCCACAACGCTCATCCCAGTGTGCTTTGATGCCTGCAAATGCATTGTTGACTTCTGCAAGGTCTTGGTACTTAGCACGTAGACGCTCACCGTTGCCTTTACCGATACCTAGAATGTAAGCAAAGCGAACTTCTTCACCCGGTTGGATAGTAAATTGCTTGTGTAGAGAGCCACAGTGGTTGTAACAAGTTTGTGCTGTGTTGAAACACTTACCTTGTTCTACCGCTAGCGGGTTCGCTTCGTCACGGTACAGACCTAGGAAGCTGTCACGTTGGCCGTCGTACGAATCTGGGTCAAATGTTGAAGCTAGGTAGTAGAAACCTTCAAAATCGTTCGTGTTGTAGTACAGGTCGTACTCAATCACACCTTCGTTGTATGACGTACCAGCAGAGTACAGAGACATCTGATGGTTTTGGTTATCAGATTGAATGTGGCTGAATGAGAACTCAACAAATGAGAATGCGCTGATCGTACGTGGCTTATCTGAGGTGTTTTTAATCACTACATCCCAGATTTCAGCGTCTTCGCCTTTTGGCACGAACAGTGTTTTTGTTGCGGTAATACCGCTGTATTCACATTTGAACTTAGAGTAAGACAAACCGTGGCGAACTTCGTAGTTTGCTTGGTCAAGGCTTTTCGCAACTGGTTGCCAAGAGATTGACCAGTAATCACCTGTCTCATCATCACGTAGGTAAACGTAGTGTCCTGGGCGATCGAATGTCGCATTTGGACGGAATTTAGTAACACGGTTGTATTCTGGAGAGTTGTAGAACGAGTAGCCACCCGCGTTGTGCGAGATAACCGTACAGAACTTCTCAGTACCTAGGTAGTTTGTCCATGGTGCTGGTACGTCAGGGCGAGTGATAACGTATTCGCGATTCTCGTTATCGAAATAGCCGTATTTCATTTGTGTATTTCCTTTTTACTAAGCTGCGCCTGCAGCCAAAAATTTAAAAACTCTTTAAGCGTGATGCGTTGGCATCTGGCTTGGTATTACTTCCAAGGTTTGCGGTAATTCACTCCCTGCAAGTCGAGCAGAGGAAGGTGACCTTTCAAACGTGATAAATAGTCGGTCCAATCGCGGTGTTGTTTTTCAGTCCAACATGCTTCTGCCATGGCAGTCAGGCGAGGGAAAATCATGTAGTCCAGGCGCGATGGGTTGTTGATGATTTCGCACCATAGAGCGGTTTGAATGCCCCAAATGCGTTTTCTGATTGGGTCGTCAGCAGGGACTTCTGCTAACGGCTCGTAGTTGTAAGCTTTTTCTAGTGGCAGTGGATTTGCCCAGTCCACGCCCGGTTCTTCAGGTGCGTAGTCTTGGGCCATATCTAAGTAAGTGGTTTGTGCGGGTTGCAGCACTACATCGAAGCCTTGGCGAGCACAGTTCAATGCCGCTTCTTCGCTTAGCCATGAGTAGATCACCGTATCTTTGCTGACTTTGTTGCCGTGTTGAGCTTCTTCCCAACCCAGCATACGTTTACCCAGTTTGCGCAGTTTGTCTTCAGCATGACGTAGGAAGTGGCCTTGCAGTTCTTTGTAATCGGTGTAACCCAACTTCTCCATAAACGCTTGGCAAGCAGGACTTTTCGACCAGACTCCATTAGGCACTTCGTCTGCACCAATGTGAACATATGGGGCAGGAAAGAGCGCTGCGATTTCTTCAAGTACTTTGTCTATAAACTCGTAGCTACCCGGCAGAGCAGGGTTGATGACGTTGTCGTTGTAGTGCTGAATACTGCGATACTCAGTGGTGTCTTCTGCTTCAACCAATAGGTGTGGCAGAGCCTTAATCGCGGCACGACAATGGCCAGGTACATCAATTTCAGGAATGATGGTGATGCCACGTTGTGCTGCAAATTCGATAACGTCTTTGATTTCTTCTTGCGTGTAGAAACCGCCGTAGCGTTGAGACAAATGGGTGTATTGCGGCTCGATTGTTTCATCAATTCCGCGCCACGCCCCAATATCGGTAAGCTGAGGAAGAGACTTGATCTCGACACGCCAGCCTTCATCGTCAGTGAGGTGCCAATGGAACGTGTTGAACTTGTAGTGTGCCAATAAGTTGATCAGGCGTTTTACTTGCTCTACGGAATGGAAATGGCGAGCGCAATCCAGCATCATGCCGCGGTATCGAAAACGAGGGCTGTCTTTGATAGAGCAGCACACCACTTCCATGGTGTTGGTATTCTCGTCTCGTTTTAGTAGTTGCAATACGGTCGCGCAAGCATGAGTAAAACCTGACGAAGAGCCAGCTTCGATCTTGATCGACTCTTCAGAGACTTTTAGCTTGTAGGTGCCTTCATCCAAGGTTGGATTACTTTTGAACAGGATTTTTCCACTGTTTGAAGAAGGTAATTCAAATTGATAGATTCGCTTCAACTCATCCTGTAACCACGACTTGGCAGAAGTGGCTAAGTCGGTATAAATCGCGACACCAGCTTGCTCATCAAAGGTAAAAGAGTGATCGCTGACTTCAATATGATTTGGCTTAGGCAGTAAAGGTTGAGCATGTGTCAAGCTTGCAGGAATCTCACTGCGTTCACGATACGGTGAAGCGAGAACGATAGGAGTGACGTCCACTTGTGCACGTTGAGGAGTACCATCAACCACAAAGTCGATCATCGCTTCGTTAAAGCCATCCGAGTAATAACGGAATGGGTTGGAGCCAATACTAAATTCACAGTAATAATGGTGGTTGGCTGCCAGTACCATGCCCTCAGGCTCGAGCGTACAAAAGCTACCAACTTGAGTCAGGTGGCCATTTGAAACGCTATCAGGAAGGATGTAGCGATCAAAAGCAAAAGTTAAGCTCCAGCTGTTTAGGTCTTGGTCACTCAAGTTATGAAAGGTGAGTCCGAAGCGGCAGTTTTGTTTTTGCTCAGAAAGGACCACTAAATCAACACGGTATTCCATCTTCACTCCTACTCGACACTCACTGAGTAAAGGTTATGCTCTGGTTTGCCAGCAAACATAATGGCTCCTTCAATCGCATCAAACTGAGGCTCTACCACCCATTGTTGGACTGGTGGAGATAACCAATGCAAGATTCGCTCGGCAATGCTGCCCATCAAACAAATACGAGTTGCACCGCGCTTATTCAAAGCCACTAAAAACATCTCAATATCCGCTGCGGTTTGTTTAAGCATTTCTATTGCCAACACGTCACCTTGTTCTGCATGTTGGAAAATAGCAGGAGAAAATTGACCGTAATCGCGAGGCAAAGCCTGTTTAGACCACGCCACCACGTTGTCGACGTCATTTTCAAAATGATTCATAACATGGGCGGCTAGAGGTGTTTTTTCACGGATGCCATCTTCTGCTAGTAATACTTGTTGGATCAGACGCAGCCCCATGACTGCACCGCCACCTTGATCTGAGATCGGGAATTCACGCCCACCGACGACATGTTGCTCAAGGCCTTTAAGGAAAATGCCGCAAGAACCAGTTCCTGCAATCATGATTGCGCCATCTTCACCATTGTGTGCGCCGATACAAGCACCGTATGCGTCAGTGTTGAGTGTCATACTGGCAAAAGGATGTTCTAAAGCCATGAATGCTTGCCAAGAAGTTTTATGTTCAGCCCCCGCAAGCGCTAAACCTACGTGCATTGAGGCAAAGTCTTGTTGAGTGAGACCGCCTTGCTGCGCTGCTGAAGCAATAGATTCTAGAATCGATGCCATTGCGACTTCTGCTCCCAACATAATGTTGGCACTGCCACTTTTTGCTTCACCGATGAAGTTGCCTTGCGCGTCTTTGATACGAGCGCGACATGAGGTGCCGCCGCCATCAATACCTACAAAATACATCCCCATGTTTATTGCTCCTTCAATGCTTGATTAGTTGCTAAAGTTGAGATGTGCTGAGCCTGACTCATTACGGCGAGTAGGTACCAAGCACCATGTGGGATCCATTGTTCTCCCCAGCGCCAGTTTTGAAGCATGTCGTCTTTTTGTGCTGGTGGATTAAATGCGATGTCTTCCTCATCTTCGAAACCGCCAGTGATGCCGTTACACACACCACCTTTTGCGTTGAAGAAACCATATTGAGGAAGGTAATCAGGGTTATTGCGGCCATGACCGTCCAACATACACATGTCGTACGGGTTTAGACCCACAACCCAGTTGATAGAATCTTGTGCAAGTTTAGAAAGCTGTTGTTTTAGAATTTCTGACTCGATAAAAGGTTGTGCTAAATACGCCATGGTTGCCAGTGAACCCAAGCGGGCATTCTCACCTTGCCACCAATAACCGGACTCGTTGTTGTGCGCCACGAAGAACGCGTCACGTTTGGCTTCATCCACACCTTTTACGTATTGGCGAGGGTAGCCAAATGGGTTCTTCACTTTGTTGGTGATAGAAACTTCAAACTTACAAGCGTTATTGATGGTTTGTTTTATTGATGATGCGCGCTCAGAGTCGTCTTCAATCGACAAGTACTCACATAGTGCAATAACAGGAAGCCCCGCTTCGGCTGCATGGAAGTACGGTCGACTGCCATCTTGGTTCGCAGTCCAGAAGTGTTGAATGTGTTCATCACTTGTTTGACGAGCTGAAAGACGTTTTGCCCACAAGCGGCTTTCTTCTAGGTAGCGTGCTTCTTTCGTTGTTTTGAATAGCTCGACAGCGGCAAGCAGTGCGCAGTATTCATCGATGATGTTCTCTTGACCATCGTTTAGATATTGGGTGTTGTGTTCTTTTAGGTGCCAATAACCATTTTCTGCCGCATTGCGATATTTTTGTTGGTCGAACTTACCGTGAAAGTCTAGGCGTGCTGCTGAGGCTAATGCCGCAATGCTAACGCCAGCTCCTTGTCGGTAACCAGCTTGGTAGTCATCAAACTTATGACCAAGTTGAGTTTCGTAGGCGCAGATTTCACGTTGAGCTGTGTCCTTACTCCACTTGTCGAACACCGTCATGTAGAAAAAGCCTTTTTCGTTTTGCATACGGACAAGGAAATCAGCGCCGAATAGTGCTTCTTCAATGAGGCGAGTTGCTGTGAATTTAGCCAGTTTCTCGTTGCCTTGGAGCAGAGACAAACCTTTCAACATATTCCAAACCACCATAGGGATTTGTTGAGGGTTGAGGTAATTGGCATAAGACAAGTGGCTTAGGTATTTGCTGACGTCACCTGATGCGTCATACCAACCGCCGTGAACATCAGCCGTCTCGTTAGAGTTAAGTAGTGGTGCTTGACGATCTTGTTGATCGAAAATACCGCCACAGCGTTGCGATTTAAAATAGTGGATCACATCGGATAGAGTGTGATCGAGAAGAATGTGTTCGCCGATCTCAAAGTGAGATGAGCGTAAATGATCGAAACGAAGATAGTAGTGACCTGGAGTATTAAATGAAGAAAAGTCGATCAGGTAGAAATGACCTTGATGCCAGTTCGCTACTTTACCTTGCTTCTCAACGGTTAGGGTAGCAACCGTCTGATGACTATTGGCGCAAACCAATAAAGCCGTATAAGAAGAAAGGCGTGATCGGCTCGTCTGGATGATCGCTTTTTTAGGGCCCAGACGCTCATAACCAATATGGTTAGTCAGTAGCAGCATTCAATTTCTCCGGGAAACAATAAAATATAAAGGGAAAAAGGGGTCAGGTTGATGCCTGACCCTCGTATGATTAATCTTCGAATAAGTAACAACGAACAAAGTGGTTATCGGACAGTTGCGTCACACCAGGCAGTCGCTCGCGACATTTTTCTGTGGCATGAACACAGCGCCCAGCGAATGGACAGCCCACGGATTCTGGTGTCCACAGTGGGATCTCACCTTTGTTGCCTTTCAGTTTCTCGTGGATTGACTTCGATGGATCTGGCACAGCTGAAACCAGTAGCTGCGTGTACGGGTGTTGAGGATCATGAATGATTTCCTCTGTATCACCCCATTCAACCATGTGGCCCACGTACATAACTGCGAGATCTTCAGCGATGTAGCGCGCTGTTGCGATGTCGTGAGTGATATAAAGTAGAGACATTTGCTTCTCAAACTTCATCTCTTCCATCAGGTTAAGAACACCGGCACGAATTGAAACGTCGAGCATTGACGTTGGTTCGTCAGCCAGTACCACTTCTGCGCCGACCGCAATGTTACGAGCCAAGTTCACACGTTGGCGCTGACCACCAGAAAGCTGGTGTGGGAACTTTTGCGCGGTCTCTTTTGGCGGAATCAGACCAACTTGTTCTAGTAGGTCGTACACTCGCTCTTCCAGTTCCTTCTTGTTGCCCGGTGAAACCTTCTTGTGGATCAACAGTGGGCGAGCAATATGGTGGAAGATATTGTGTGTTGGGTTTAGCGAGCCAAACGGATCTTGCCATACCATTTGCACGCCTTCGCGGTAAGCCATCAAATCGTTACGAGAGGTGATGTCTTGGATATCACGACCTTTGTACTCGATGATGCCATCCGTTGGTGCGTACATTTTCGCAATCATTTTTGCGGTAGTAGATTTACCTGAACCAGATTCACCTACTACTGACAAACCGCGGCTTTTGTACATTTTGAAAGATACGTCGTTGATTGCACGCATCTTAGATTGCTTGATTGAGTTACTGTTTAAAGGGAAGTCCTTAACGACATTTTTACCTTCAATCAGCAGTTCGCCGAATTGTTTGCTCATAATTCTCTCCAGTGTAATTTTCTTCTTAGCTAGCGTTATTTTTTGTTGTTAAACCTTAGCTTGAGCAATGGTGTCGCCGTACAAGTGGCAGTTTGAGAGACGACCTGGTTCAATTTGACGTAGCTGAGTCGGTACTCGTGTACAAGCTTCGTGAACGCGGTCACAGCGAGCTTGGAAGCGGCAGCCTTGTGGAACTTCTAGTAAGTTCAGAGGGTTACCCGGAATACCAGTTAATTTGGTCTTAGGACCAGTTAGTGGAGGGAAAGAGCTACCCAAACCTTTGGTGTAAGGGTGGTAAGGACTTTCCAAAATTTGCTTAGAAGGTGCAACCTCAATTAGCTCACCCGAGTACATGATGCCGATGCGGTCAGAGAACTCGACCATCAATGACAAGTCATGGGTGATGAACAGAATCGAGAAGCCAAATTCTTCTTTAAGCGCGTAAATCTTTTGCAGAATTTCACGTTGAACCACCACATCTAGTGCTGTAGTAGGTTCATCCATGATGATCATTTTCGGGTTCAGAGCCAAAGCGATAGCGATAACCAGACGCTGACGCATACCACCAGAGAACTGGTGCGGGTAATCGCTCAGACGGCTAGGGTGGATATCTACGATTTCCAATAGACCTTCTGCACGTACTTTGGCTTGAGCGCGAGTCATGTTGGTATGACGCATGATTACGTCACAGAACTGCTCTTCCATCGTCAGTACAGGGTTCAAAGCGTTCATCGCACTCTGGAATACCATCGACATTTCGCTCCAGCGGAACGACTGCATACGCTCATCGCTGTATTGAAGGATATCTTCGCCGTTGAAAATAACTTCACCACCTGTGATAAACGCTGGCGGCTTATGAAGGCGCATTAGCGAGAATGCAACGGTTGATTTACCACAGCCAGATTCACCAGCTAGGCCAAATACTTCGCCTGGTGCAATATCGAAGCTGACGTTGTTACAAGCGCGGACATCGCCCGCATCTGTAATGTAGTCCACGCATAGGTTACGGATAGAAATTAGTGGTGCAGTCATGATTATTTATCTCCGCTCCATAGTGCATTTTGTGGTGCCAATTCTGGCTCACGTTCTTTCTTGTCTTGTGCTGCCATTTTCTTCCAGCGCTTCATACCTTTGTGAGAACGAAGCTGAGGGTTGGCAATTTCATCGACTGCGAAGTTCAGTAGAGCAAGGCCAGTAACCAGTAGAGTCAGTGCAATACAAGGAGCTAGTACTTCCCACCAAGCGCCGATAAGCATCGCTGATGAAGTCTGTACGTTGTACAGCATGATGCCCCAGCTGATGGTGTTTGCATCGCCTAGACCTAGGAACGAAATTACCGCTTCTGTGTTGATTGCTAGCATTACCGAGCCGATGAAGCTTGCGCCTACGATTGGGATAAGGTTTGGTAAAATTTCAACGAAGATGATACGCATGGATGATTCACCAAGAACCTCTGCGGCTTTAACGAATTCTTTCTCGCGTAGTGCCATGGTTTGAGCTCGCACAACACGTGCACCCCAAGCCCAGGAGGTCCCGGCGATAATCAACGCAATGGTGAGCGGTCCTGCCTCCCCGATAAACGCAGCGAGTACGAACAGTAGTGGTAACTGTGGGATAACCAGCATGATGTTCATTGCAGCACTCAGTACGTCATCGACACGGCCGCCGAAGTAACCTGCTGAGATACCAATGACTGTTGCTAAGAAACACACGATGATACCAGCGCCGAAACCAACACCCAGCGATACTCGAGCGCCGTAAGCAACTTGAGACCAGATGTCACGACCCATACGAGATGTACCTAGAACGTGGTCTGCCTTTTTCGACATAAGCAGCGAACGACGATCATCTGCTAGGTTTTTTGCAACCCAGCCATCAGGGTTGTTTTGTGCTTGTTTTACAACAAAGCCAGGGTATTCGTGTGGGTTACCAGTACGTTTGTCTGGCGCGTGTTGAGTGATCAAAGGTGCAGCTACTGCCACAAAGATGAATACTGAGATAATTGCCAAACCAACACGTGCGAACGCGTTACCTAAAATCAGTTTAAATAGTTCTTTCATGATTATTTGCCTCCCTTACGTAGGCGAGGGTCTAGAATCATGTACAGCATGTCAGCCATTAGGTTGAAGCACAGCATGAACATCGTCATGATGATTAACTGACCTTGAAGTACTTGGTAGTCACGTGCGTGAATTGCGTTTAGAAGAACCGTACCTAGACCCGGGTAGTTGAAGATCATCTCGATGATTAGCTGACCACCGATTGCCATACCTAGAGACATTGAAAGTGCGGTTACACTTGGTAAAAGTGCGTTACGAGCTGCGTAGTTGAATACTACTCGGTTTTCGCTCAGACCCTTACCTTTTGCCATTGTGATGTAATCTTCAGCAAGAAGGTTGATCATGTTGTTACGCATGTTTACTAGGAAGCCACCAATCTGAACAATCGTCGCACAGAACAATGGAAGAATAGCGTGGTAACCCACGTCTTTTAGGAACTCCCAGCTTGTCCAATCTGGCACAGTACCCGGGGTGTAGGCGTAGCCTGATGGGAACCACTTAAGACCGATGGCAAAGATGAACATCGCTAGCATCGCGATAACCATTTGTGGAATCGCTTGAACGATCAGTGTGCCCGGTGTTACGAATGCATCGTATCGGCTACCACGTTTCCAAGCTGCGAAGATGCCTAGTACAGAAGCAATCGAGAATGATAGTACAACTGCAGTACCTGCTAGGAACAATGACCAACCGAATGCGCCACCTAGTAGAGAGTTAACTGAAAGCGGGTAGAACTGGATAGAAGTACCTAGCTCCCAGCTTAGAATGTTTTTGATGTACGACAGGTACTGAATGTAGATTGGACCATCTACGAAACCCAGCAGTTCTTTCATTGCTGCGATTCGCTCTGGCGTTACCTGTACTGATGCGTTAGCAAACATCATGGTAACTGGGTCACCAGGCATTGCTCGCGGAATAATGAAGTTTAACGTCGCTGCAACCAAGAGCGCGACAAGATAGAACGACAAACGTCTTAAAAAATAACCCATAACTCACACCTTACTCACCCAGATTTTTTCCCTGTTTCTGGTTTCAGGTCGCTCATAGCGAAATTTAGAGCGAAAAATCCCCTGACGACGAGCGCCATATGTTGGTTTAGTAACAAGGGGATTTTTATAGGCGGCACACGGGATGTGTGCCGCTAGAAATGAACTTCTACTTATTTAACTGGTTTTAGGTCCAGTACGTGAAGTAGACGCTCTGGGATACCAGCCCAAATGTTTGGACGGCCCTTAGGATTTTCTTCGTTCCACCAACCAGTGAAGCGAGTTGTGTTGTATTGGTACATGTAAGCACCAGACATCACAGGGATAGTCACTTGGTCTTGAGCGATGATTTGCTGAATACCGTGAGCGATTTCTAGCTGCTCTTGCTTGTCAGCTGTCTTGTAGAAGCTGTTTAGAAGACCATCTAGCTTGTCGTTCTTGTAGAAGTGCATCGCGAAGCGAGGCATACCGTCACCAGATTGTAGTGCTGAGTTGTAAGCACTGTTCCAGTAAGTGTATGGGTCTGCACCGTGGAAGTAGTTGGTGTACGCAACGTCGTAAGTACCTTCAAGCATTGCTTGGTTGTACACAGAGAAGTCTGGTGTACGAGCACGTGCTTTGATGCCTACTTCTGCAAGTTGCTCAACAGCAAGCTGTACAGTGTTGTTGAAGTCAGTCCAACCGTTTGGAGATTGGATTAGTAGCTCGAAAGACTTACCAGATGGTGTGTCAACGAAACCGTCTTTGTTTACATCTTTAAAGCCAGCTTTCGCTAGAAGCTTCTTAGCACCTTCAGCGTTGTACGAGTTGTAACCTTTGTACTTGTCGTGAGTCTTCTCGTCAGACCAAGCTTCGAATGCGTAGCCAAGACCAGATGCGAAGTCGTTCACTGTACCGCCGCCGTAGAATGCGATATCAATGATAGTTTGACGGTCAAGAGCCATAGAGAATGCGCGACGGAAGTCAACGTTAGTTAGTGCTTCGTTTTTCGCTGCATCTGGGTTCTTGAAGTTTACTACGAACGCTTGAGTACCTGCTGGCGGGTACCAGTAGTGGTGTTTAGGGCTCGCTGCTGCGTAAGTGCGGTCGATGTCTGGAACGAATGAAGAAGTCCAGTCCATTTCGCCGTTAACAATCTTACCTAGGAACTGGTCATTGTTCGCGATTTGAGGAACACGCAGACAGTCAACGTCTAGGTTCGCTGCATCCCAGTAGTTCGGGTTTTCACACTGGATGTATAGTTGCGGAGTGAAAGTGTCGATCTCTGTAAATGGACCAGTACCTACTGGGTTTTCGTTCGTGAACGTTGAAGGATCTTTCACTTTGCTCCATACGTGCTTAGGTACGACAGGTACTTTAGCAATTTCGTAAGGAACGTTTGAGTTTGCTTCGCTTAGACGGAACTTAACTTTGTAATCGTTAACTTTCTCTACGCCAGTAACCCAAGAGTTGATGCCAGATTGGTCTAGTTCTGGCTTCTCTTTTACTAGGTTGAAAGAGTAAACAACGTCATCAGCGGTAAACGCTTGACCGTCAGACCATTTCACGCCTTTACGAATATCGAAAGTTACGCTCATTAGGTCGTCAGACATTTGGAAGTTTTCTGCTAGACGGAATACTGGCGTGTTGCCGTGCATTTCGTTGAAAACAACTAGCGGCTCGTAGATAAAGTCAGTAGTTGTGTGCAGGTTAGTTGCACCCAAGAAAGGGTTAAAGTTACGAACAAAAGTTGTAAACTCTTTTGGGTGGATAGTCAGTTCACTGCGCTCAGCGGCTGTAGCTACTGATGCGAAACCTGTAGTAGCCGTTGCAATAATTGCTGTTGCTAGTGCTGTTTTTTTAATATTGGCAAGCATAGCTGTTCCTTACTATTTGCTTTCATTTCACTAATGGAATTGAATGTCATCAATTGATAAACACTCTCCAAGGCCCACCTCTTCGCTCCACGTTAAATTTGTTTCGCTCTAAGAGTGGCCTGTAGGCCTTAGGCAGGAGTAAGAAAACACCTTATCCACAAATTAATCAAACTTGATTCCCGTTAAAAACGTTAAAAACCACAGCAACTCCGTCATAAACGTCATTTTGCTTGTTTTTAAGTCAATCCATGCGAGAAAATAAACTTTGATATGCGTCGCAGTCTATATCCTGATTAATGTTGTGTGTTAGTAGTTACTTACTCATTTGGTTCCTTTCAGTCAGTGTTTTCTGTTGTTGTACGGTATTGGCGATCTGGCTCACACCTGAAAATTTTGTTAATTAACTAGGTGAAATTTAATCTGCCGTTCTGTTGTGATTGACTTCGCAATCTGTATCAAATGTTGCTCAATTTTCCCTTGTAGAGGAAAAATAAGTAAGTTTTGACAGCAAAATTTGGCTACTGATTATGCTTTTTTTATTCAGGGAAGGAAGTGATTTGAAGGCACTTTTGAAGAAAGTTATGAGTTAAAAATGACGATGAAAAGTGTGGTATTGGAATCGCTTTGGTTAAGCGCTTCATACGTGTTTTTGATAGCTTGCTTCCAGCTTCTTATACGCTAAATGCTCAGCCTCATCGTTGCTCTGTACGCTAAATCGCTTGTTTCTTGTTCTGAGTAAGGGGAAGCATGGCATTGAAATTGATAAAGGCAGGGATAAAAAAGCCCCGCTGAGTCGCGGGGCTGATATTTGGTGATTTGCGTTAGCTCGTAAGGAGTCTTTGCATCTTATCGCGCTGTGCCTCTATGTAGGCGCGTTCTGGGCTTTGTTCTTTACAGTGCTCCAGAATGAACTCAATTGAGCTTAGTACTGTCCTCCAGCGCGGTGTCTTAGGCAAAGTCTCAATACGCATGTATTTATCGAGCGTACGTGTTTGCAATGTACTGCGGTCGAGGTAGACGCGCCATAAACCACTTTGTTCAGCAAAGGCAAACTTGGTTTCTCCAGTCACCGATTCCCAATATTCCAATGCATGAGTCATCGTATCGACTAATACTTCGCGCATCAGCTCTTGTTTGTCCTTCTTGTTACCCAATGCTTTATCAGCAAGGCGAGTAAACTCACCGCCAAGTTCTTTCAGCTTCTGCAGCTGGTCTTTATCACCATCAAATGCGTAACTTGAAAGTACTTCAACTGCCGTCTCTAGGTTATGGATACGAGCTGCATTCGCTCCGCCTCCTACATTGAAGATATACATGACATCTAAACCAGAGCCTTCAGGCAGCTTGAGGATGTCTGCTTCAATGTTTTGACGAATATCTTCGATGTAGATATCAATCTTGCCACAGTAGTGCGGCTGCTTAACCGTAAGGAACTTAGGTGCAATTAGCTCATCAGCGGAAGAACGTTTTAGCTGTTCTAGGCTACGTTTAAATAGCTTACATGCTGCTTCGTTTGCAAAGCGAATACGTTGATCTTCACGAAGACAAATAATCGCCTCAGGTGCCGATTCTAGCTGTTCTAGCAGTCTACCTTGTGTCTCGAGCAGGCTGGCTTCGACTTCAGCACGCTGGCGTAGCTCCGATTCCAGTAACTTGTTCTCGATGTGGCGCATTTCAGCCTGACTTGCCGTCAAGTGGGCCTGAATACGTGCCGCGAGCTCTTGCTTATTAAATGGTTTGGTTAGGTAATCGTTCGCTCCCGCTTCAAAGCCCCTAACGCGGTCTTCGGTTTGGCTTAGCGCTGTGAGCATAATGATTGGCAGCTCTGCATGATCGTAAGTTTCACGCAGTTCACTACAAACCTGATAGCCACTCATGCCTGGCATCATAATATCCAGTAGCAGCAACTCAGGCTTCTCTTGTTCAATTAAAGCGAGTGTCTCAGGGCCGTCTGAAATGGTACGAACTCGGTAGCCTTCAAGTCTTAAGAAGCTTTCAAGAACGCGCAGGTTGACGGGCTCATCATCAGCAACGTACAGCAATGGACCATCTGGGTTTTCAGGTAGAGACAAGTCGTCATTGTTGTCAAAGTTCGCTTCTGGAATTTGGAAATGCCCGCGAGCGGCAAGGCTTTCCGTCGCTTTGATTTCTTCTTCACTAGCGAGTGGCAAGGTGAAGCTGAATGTCGTTCCGACCATAGGTTGGCTGCTGACATATAATGAACCGCCCATCAACTCGATAAGTTGACGGCTGATTGATAGACCTAGACCTGCACCTTGGCGGTAGCGACTAGCATCTTGACCTGCTTGGATAAGAGGTTCGAAGATATGCTCTAGGTGTTCAGCTGGAATACCCTGACCAGTATCGACCACTTGTACTCGGACTTGATCGTCTACAACGGTCGCTGAGATAACGATTTTGCCTTCTGAAGTGTACTTAATAGCGTTGCCAATTAAGTTATACAGCACTTGTTCCAAACGCTGAGGATCTGCTGAGACTGCTTTCAGATCCGCTGGCACTTGATTAATGATGCGGATGGTTTTGTTACCCAATAGGTGACCAGAAAGCTCCAGCACCAAGCGTGTTGCACTGGCTAGGCTCACTGCAGACTTTTGGATATCCATGCTGCCGTAGCGCATCTTGTGGTAATCCAATAGATCATCAACGAGGTTTGCTAGGCGCTGACCACTCTTGATGATGATGTCCAATTGGTACTTCTGGCTCGCAGGTATCGCGCCATTTGCACCAGACACCAGTGTCTCTGCAATGCCAACCATACCGTGCAATGGTGTGCGTAACTCGTGAGAGGTTGTCGCTAGGAATTCATCTTTCAGCTTATCTGCCAACTGCAATTCTTCGTTTTGCTTTTGGATCAGTTTGATGTTGCTCTCTAGCTCTTCGTTTTGTTGCTTGATGGTTTGGATCTTTTCACGAATTGAGCGCTGCATACGCTCAAAGCTGATCGCTAGTCGACCGATTTCATCTTTACGTTCGGTATTAAAGGTGGTTTCGTCCAGATCGCCAGCAGATACTTTCTCCGCTGCCCAAGTCAGCTTAAGCAGCGGAGATGTGATGAAATTAGATAAGTAGTGTGAAGCAATCACAACCAAGATGATCGCTATTAGCATCGCAATGACAAACAGTTTCTCGAGCTGATGGACACGTGCAAAGGCCTCTTTCTCAGGAAGCTGTACAACGAGAGCCCAAGTGAGACCGCGAGTCTCAATAGGTGCAAATGCTGCAATCATCTCTTCGCCTAAACGGTTGCTGTATGTGCCCACTTCCGTTTCGCCAGCTAAAGCTTTGTCGACGATCTCTAAACTGTTTTGGATGTCTTCTTGCTTGGTGTTGATGGTACGAGGTTTGTGGTCACTGCCAATTAATAAGGTATCAATTGAAGAGTCACGATTGATCTCTGCAATCAGCTTTGTGATGCCATTGTTCGGCAAGCGGAACATTGCATAGCTGTGCAGATAGCCTTGCTGAATAATAGGCGCACCCAACCAAGCGACTTGCTTACCGTTTTCAATGTCAAAGTCGGATACCACGACAGGCGTGTAATCTTCATTCACTTTTCGGCGCGCGCTTACATCCTCGGAGAGGCGTTTAAATGTTTTTCCCAAAGCGGTGTCTTTGTAACGGCCGCTGAGGAGGTTGGTGCCAAAGTTATCATCTTTATTGATTGAATAAGTAACGTTACCGTCGATATCAACTAATAAAATATCGTTGAAATCAGAGCGTTTTAATAGCTCGAGGTAAGCCCAGTGATAACGTTTATGCAAAAGACGATAACGTTCACTGCCAACGTAGTTGGAAGATTCTGGCAAAATCGACGTTTTGATTTGATCGCCGCTGCCTTTGATATAGCGTTGCTGTGCATTCTCTCTTGCTTCATCGATATCGTGGCCTAATCGGCTAAAGGCATTGACCAAACCGTAGAATCGTCCGCCACTGGCATAAGCCAACTCTGAGCGAACAAAGCCCATAACTTCGGTTTCTTGAGCTGCAAAGTAGTCGATGATCTGTTGTTGTTTGGTATCACGGACTGAGAGTAAATGGGATGTGCTCTGTTCTTCCAAATCTTTACTGTGGGATTGGAGGAAGAAAATAGCAGTTATCGTCAGTGGCGTAATACTAAGAACCAAAAACGCGGTCATTAGCGTGCTTTGCAGTCGCTTAAATTTCTGCTTTTTGTAGAATTTAAACATGGATAAGATTACAACTCATTAAAGGGCAGCGACCAATTTACTGGGGCTTACCGAGGTTCTCGTTAAAACGGACAAGAAGTTAAATGCGATAGAATTAACAAAATTAACGAGTTTTTTTTCTTTGACAAGAAAGTTGATTGCAAAGCGTGGGGAGCGACGCAGTTTTTCGTTGAGTTGGGCGGTTTTTGGCAAAGAGTTGCGCAGGATTTCACCTGCGCAACCAAGGGTTAGGATTTTTTCGCGTAGTAGATAGAGAATTTGTTGGTCTTATTTAGCGTCTCGCAATTATTGAAGGCTTTCTGAATAATTGGCGGATACTGCAAGAAACTGTTCGCCACAATGATCATTTCACCGTTGGCCATCATGTACTTTGGTGCTTGACCTAACAGAGTTTCTGCTGCGTTGTAGTTGGTGTCTAAGCCACTGTGAAATGGTGGGTTACTGACAATAAAACGGTAGTCTTTAGCCGTGTCTGAGTAGATATCTGAGGCAAAAACTCGACCTGATAACCCATTCGCCTCGAGTGTTGCTTGGCTAGAGGTAATGGCATAAGCGTTAATATCACACATCTCAATCGCGATCTCTGGGTTTGCTTTAGCCATAAATGCACCCAGCACACCAGCACCACAACCAAAGTCGAGTACCTTGCCTGAAAGCTTAGGTAAGGTTTCAAGCAGAAGACGACTGCCTAGGTCAAACTCACCATGGCTAAATACACCAGGTAGACTCTTAACGGTAAGAGATTGTTCACCGAGTGTAATTTCGTAAGATTTAAACCAGTCGGCTTGATTGAACGGTTTTGGTTGGTTAAGGCAAGTGCCCCAGTAAAATGAACAGCGACGAGCAGAGTCGTATTTTTTAACCGGGCCGTATTCTTTGAACATCTTCTCAATGCTCTTGATGCCTGAGCGGTTCTCACCAACGACGACGATTTCTGTATTGATGCCTAACTTAGCCATCAACATTGCCAGTAAGTATTCTGCTTCCGCCTTGGCTTTTGGCCAGTATAAAAGCACCATGTCTGCTTGAGTCTCAATATCAAACTCTGAACC
The DNA here is from genome assembly GCF_002163755.1 of Vibrio campbellii CAIM 519 = NBRC 15631 = ATCC 25920. NCBI lineage: Bacteria > Pseudomonadati > Pseudomonadota > Gammaproteobacteria > Vibrionales > Vibrionaceae > Vibrio > Vibrio campbellii. The sequence goes on along the minus strand of NZ_CP015863.1, from coordinate 2,675,298 downwards.
AAAGTGACTCTTCACTTTGTCCGATGTGCGAATTTGACGGTAGCAGCTGTAGTTAGAAGTAAATACTTCAACAGAATCACAATGAGCTACTAACTCAAGAGGGAACAGGTCTTCAACTTCTCCAGCAACTAAAACGTGTTTGCCGTTGAAGTATTCAAGTTGGCGCTGAGCTATTTGGCTAGGAGCGATATAAGCAGACATAAATTTGGTTCATCAGAAATAATTAGGGCCAGATTTTCGCATAATCTGGCCCAAGCTTGAAGTGAATAAGCGGTCGTTAGCTATTGTCTTGTTGATTGAGGAAGTCTTTAAACTCCTCTTCGTAGATATTGAATAGCACCATTGTCACGGCAAAGATCAGTGGACCGTAAATAAGACCAATCAAACCAAATAGATGCAGACCACCCAGCAGTGAGAAGAAGATCATGAGCGTGTTCATGCCTGCACTGCCTTGCATCAGCAGTGGGCGCAGCAGGTTATCGATCGAGCCAACTACGAGAACACTCCACACTGTTAGGAATATAGCCCAAGTTGTGTCGCCAGTTAGGAACAAGTAAGCGGCTGCTGGAATCCAAATTAGCGCCGTGCCAACTACAGGGATAAATGACGCAAAGCCCATCATAGTGCCCCAGAACAAGCCAGGGAAACCTGCAAGCCACATACCGATACCACCAGCAAAGCCTTGAGCAATCGCGGTTAAGAATGACCCCATTACAGCGGATTTTGAGACCTGTTCAATCTCGGTCAGGATCTTATCTTCTTGGCTGCGAGAGAGCGGCAGAATATGGCGCATCGCTGAGATGATCTTGTCGTGGTCACGCAATAGGAAGAACAACACGAACAACATCAGGAAGAAGTCCATCAGGAAGTTGGTTGCATCCCCTAGGATTTTGGCACTGATAGCAACAAGGTTTGAACCAAATGATGTGGCGAATTGGCCAATTTTCTCAGCGATGGCTTGTGGTTCGATTTTGTCGAAAGGTAAGTACTCATTAACCAGTGCTAACCCTTTGACAACCCAAGGATGTTGGAAGATATCTTGGATACCACCATTGCTTACCCACTTGTAGGTGTTTTGCGAAAATACCGACCCTTGCTGCACGATAGCAGCAAATACAAACAATAATGGAATCACAATAATAAAGGTGAGAACCACACAAGAGAGCAGTGAAACCAAGTTTTTGTGGTTTGGCAGTTTTCGTTCAAACCACTCATGTATTGGGAACATGAGTAGAGAAATAATAAACGCCATTACGATCGAGTTGATGTAAGGCTCGACCAATAAATAGCAGGCAAAAGCAGCGGCGAGCAGCGCAACAACTAGCACTCGATGACTCGACGTGATTTTTACATTATTCGGCATGTGATTAATCCAACTTAAGGATGATTTATGTTTTACGCCTTATACCACAGCGCAAAATCTTTATTACTTTGCACCTACGATTCTTTCAAGCTTATGACATAGCTGAATTGGGAAGGGGCAATTGACCTTGTTATAATGACCACAAATCAGACTGTTATCAATCAAGAGATAGAAAGATGGGTTGTTGTAGCGGCGATAAGAAGTGCAAAAGTGAAAAGAAAGCCAAACGTATACCATGGTTTGGTATTGTTCTTGGCGTGTTAGCTATCCTCGTGATTGTGAATTGGCAAGCCTAATCCAGATAATAAAAAAGGACCTTGAAGGTCCTTTTTTGAGATTGTTGTTCTGGTAAAGAACGCTTATTTTGCTTCTTCAGCCAGAATTGCGAAACAGCGATCAGCAGCTTCTAGTGTTGCATCGATTTCTTTTGAACCGTGAGCAAGAGAAGTAAAGCTTGCTTCGAATGCTGATGGTGCAAGGTATACACCGTGTTTTAGCATTAGGTGGAAGAAACGCTTGAAGCGCTCAACATCGCACTTTGTTACGTCTTCGTAGCACGTTACGGTTTCTTGGTCAGTGAAGAAGAAACCAAACATGCCGCCCACTTGGTTTACTACCATTGGGATACCGTGCTTTTCTGCCAGTACTTTGAAGCCTTCAGCAAGTTGTTTGGTTTTTGCTGCAAGACGTTTCTCGTTGCCTTCTTCTTTTAGCAGGTTCAAACATGCAAAGCCCGCAGCCATTGCTACTGGGTTACCTGAAAGTGTGCCAGCTTGGTAAACTGGACCTGTTGGTGCAACGTATTGCATTACTTCTTTACGACCACCGAAAGCACCTACTGGCATACCGCCACCGATTACTTTACCTAGCGTCGTTAGATCAGGCTTGATGTTGTAGTGTGCTTGTGCGCCGCCTAGTGCTACGCGGAAGCCTGTCATTACTTCATCAAAAATCAGTAGTGCACCTTCTTGGTCACAGATTTCACGTAGACCTTCGTGGAAACCTTCTACTGGTGGGATACAGTTCATGTTGCCCGCTACTGGTTCAACGATGATACATGCGATCTCGCCTTTGTTTGCTGCGAACAACTCACGTACTGAATCTAGATCGTTGAATGTTGCGGTTAGTGTGTGCTTAGCAAAGTCAGCAGGAACGCCAGGAGAACTTGGTTGGCCAAGAGTTAGCGCACCAGAGCCAGCTTTTACTAGCAAGCTGTCTGCGTGACCGTGGTAACAGCCTTCAAACTTCATGATTTTGTCACGGCCAGTAAAGCCACGAGCAAGACGGATTGCACTCATGGTCGCTTCTGTACCAGAGCTCACCATGCGGATTTGTTCCATTGATGGCACTAGCTCAGACACTAGCTCTGCCATGGCAATTTCCATTTCAGTTGGCGCACCAAAACTCAGGCCACGTTGTGCAGCATCGATAACAGCTTCACGGATAACCGCGTGGTTATGACCTAGAATCATTGGACCCCAAGAGCCAACGTAATCAATGTACGCTTTACCATCGGCATCAAAAATCAGTGCACCGTCTGCTCGTTCGATAAATAGCGGAGAACCGCCAACGCCGTTGAATGCACGAACTGGTGAGTTCACACCGCCAGGAATGGTTTGCTGAGCCTTTTGATATAGCTCTGATGATTTGGTCATGGGGTTATCCTCTTTTGATTGCTCGGACCAAGTGGAGCGCATTGTACCTAGCTAATCTCAAGTTAGAAACGTTTTGGGTAATTTATGTTGGTACGGACGATGTAAACTTACATATCAGTATCTGTTCTAAAGAATCAGCGGTGAATACTTGAACGAGTTTGTCAGGTATTGGATAATCGCCCTAATTAGCAAAAATTTGACGTCTCGCTTCAGGCTTGACGCATTACACGAGTGAGAGAGGTCTTCGTGAGCGAAGTAAACGTACCATTGTCTTTTTCTGATGCAGCAGCATCACGCGTTAAGGCGCTGATTGCAGAAGAAGAAAACCCAGCATTGAAATTGCGCGTATATATTACTGGTGGTGGCTGTAGTGGTTTCCAATACGGCTTTACATTTGATGAGAGCGTAAATGAAGGCGACACAACCATCGTAAACAGTGGCGTAACACTGGTTGTAGACCCAATGAGCCTGCAATACCTAATTGGTGGCGTGGTTGATTACACGGAAGGTTTAGAAGGAGCACGCTTCTTCGTTAATAACCCAAATGCGACGACAACTTGTGGTTGTGGTGCATCATTCAGTGTTTAATTAACACGACAACAGGCAGCCAATTGGCTGCCTGAGTTTTACGTAGCAGGGAGTCACGTAAACGCACTCCAGTTCCACAGAGGGCTGTGAGCTAAAAATAAAAAGGACTTTGTATGTCTGAAGCTTCTCTCGGACGACGCCTTGTCGAACGTCCATGGCTAGTTTCTTTAACACTGATTCTCGTACTTGCTGCATGGCTTACAATAGGCCAACTTAAGGCGCAAGACGAAGCGAGGTTATCATCTTCCCCTCAATCCGATGACACGCCTGTTGCTAAGGTGATGTTCAACTCTTTTACCGCCCAGCCAACCAGTAAAACCATAGAGTTATATGGACGAACTGCGCCGAATAGACAAGCTCGTTTAGGGGCAGAAGTTGCGGGTAAGATCATTCGCTTGAACGTTCAGAAAGGGCAACGTGTTAAAGAAGGGCAGGTGATTGCCAACATCGACGAGCGCGATCTCGATATTCAACTTAAGCGCGCTAAAGCGATGTTGCATGTCAAAGAGAAAGAATTTAAAGCGGCAGAATCTCTGAAAAACCGAGGTTTGCAAGGTGAAGTTGCCTTTGCCACGGCACAAGCTGCACTTGTTGATGCTCGCGCAAACCTGAGTAATGTTGAAACCGCACTTAAAAACACCAAAGTCAGAGCGCCTTTTGACGGCATTCTTGACCATCGATTCGTTGAAGTGGGGGATTTTGTTGGTGTTGGCGATCCTATTGCGACCGTCATTGACTTAGAGAAGTTAGTCATTGAAGCGGATGTGAGTGAGCGTCATATCCAATATTTAAAACAAGGCCAGCAAGCTGATGTCAGAACCATTGATAACACCCACCATCAAGGTGTTATCCGTTATATCGGGCGCGTATCTTCTACTTCGACCAACACTTTCCCGATTGAGATTGAAATCAGTAACGATGAAAGTGCAATGCCTGCGGGTGTTAGCGCTGAGGTGGTATTGTCGCTAAGTGAAGTGATGGCAGTGAAAGTAACCGCTGCAATGCTCGCGCTCGATGAAGAAGGCAACCTTGGCATCAAAGCACTGCGTGATCAGCATGTCCACTTTGTTCCTATTCAACTTGTGAAAGCCGAAAAAGATGGCGTTTGGCTCTCAGGACTGGGCGACCAAGTGGACATCATCGTACTCGGGCAGGGCTTTGCTCGTGATGGTGATTTAGTAATGGCGACCAAAGTGGATGACGCCATTGAAGCTGCGAACCAGCAATAAGGAGGCAATATGTTTGCTTTGATTGATGCTGCGTTATCGCGTGCACGTACGATGCTCACCTTGTTGGTGATGATTTTGATTGCTGGTGTGATCACCTACATTACGATTCCTAAAGAATCGAGTCCAGACATCACCATCCCTATTATCTATGTTTCGGTAGGTCACCAAGGCATTTCGCCAACTGATGCGGAGCGCTTATTAGTTCGCCCAATAGAGCAAGAGCTGCGTTCGATTGAAGGCGTAAAAGAAATGACCGCGGTTGCTTCAGAAGGCCATGCCTCGGCTACGCTTGAATTTAGTGTCGGTGTTGATCTGGCTGAAGCGATGGCAGATGTGCGTGACGCCGTCGATCTTGCCAAACCTAAATTGCCTGAAGACAGTGATGAGCCAACAGTAAATGAAGTGACGTTCGCATCAGAAGAGCCTGTCCTCACTTTGGTTCTGTATGGCACCGTCCCTGAGCGCACAACAGTACAAATTGCTCGAGCACTGCGTGACAAGCTAGAAAGCTACCGTCAGGTGCTTGAAGTTGATATTGCCGGTGATCGTGAAGACATTGTTGAGATCGTCGTCGATCCGCTGTTGATGGAAAGCTATGGTCTGGATCAAGCAGACATCTACAACTTGATTGCTCTCAATAACCGAGTTGTGGCAGCGGGTTTCGTGGATACTGGCTATGGCCGTTTTTCAGTCAAAGTTCCTTCCGTATTTGATTCTCTCAAAGACGTATTAGAGTTACCCATTAAGGTAAACGGCAAAGAAGTGATTACTTTTGCCGATGTGGCGACTGTGCGCCGAGCCTTCAGTGACCCTGAAAGCTTTGCTCGCTTGGATGGTGCCCCTGCTGTTGTATTGAATGTGAAAAAGCGTGCTGGCGAGAATATCATTGAAACGGTGGAACTCGTTAAAGAGGTTCTGACTGAAGCGCAAAAGCGAGCGGATTGGCCAAACAACTTGCAGGTCAAATATACGTGGGATCAGTCCGATGACGTCAAATTGATGCTCAACGACCTACAAAACAACATCCTTTCCGCGATTATCTTAGTGGTTATCGTCATTATCGCGATACTTGGTGTGCGGACCGCTCTTTTGGTGGGGATCTCTATTCCTGGCTCATTCCTTACCGGCTTATTAGTGCTTTCGGTGTTTGGCTTAACGGTCAACATTGTGGTGCTATTCGCGCTGATCATGGCCGTAGGTATGCTGGTGGATGGCGCTATCGTGGTGACCGAATTTGCTGATAGGCGGATGCAAGAGGGCACGCCACGTAAAGAAGCATATCGGGACGCGGCAAAACGAATGGCGTGGCCTATCACCGCTTCGACGGCAACGACCCTTGCTGCGTTTGCTCCGCTATTGTTCTGGCCGGATATTACCGGCGAGTTCATGAAGTATCTGCCGCTAACATTGATTGCAACGCTCACCGCTTCGTTGATGATGGCGCTGCTGTTTGTTCCGGTTATTGGTGGGATTATTGGTAAGCCACAAGTGGTTAATCCTAAAAGCCAGCAAGAGATAATTGATCTTCATAATGGCGAGTTTGATAAGGCTACTGGTATTACCAAGCTCTACTATCAAGCGCTCTCGGTCGCTATCAAGCATCCACTTAAAGTTCTGTTCAGTGCCATACTACTCGCTGGTGGTGTCGGTTTTACTTATAACAAAGCAGGACTAGGGGCAGAGTTCTTCCCAGAAGTGGACCCCGCTTTCTTTACCGTCAAGGTGCGTTCTTACGGCGATTTATCGATCAACGAAAAAGATGTCGTGATGAAAGAGATTGAAAAAGTCATGTTAGGGCATGATGAATTTGAGAGTGTCTATACGCGCACCGGAACGGATTCAAATGATGGTGATGAGATTGGTCAGATTCAAATAACGCCCGTCGATTGGCAATATCGTCGCAAAGTGAAAGACATCATTGAAGAACTCAAACAAACCACTAACCAATTCTCGGGTGTTGAGCTGGAGTACAAGTTTCCCGATGCAGGTCCGCCGGTTGAACACGATCTTGTGATTGAAATGTCGGCGCAAAACTCAAGCATTGACCAGTTAGACAATGCAGCCAAAATGGTTCGTTACTGGGCTGACCGTAATCCTGCTTTAACTAACTTAAGTGATACAACCAATAAAGAGGGGATTGATTGGCAGATTGATATCCGCAGAGACGATGCCTCTCGCTTTGCAGCTGATGCAACTCTGGTTGGTAATACTGTCCAGTTCGTGACTAACGGTTTGAAGATAGGTGATTATCTACCCGATGATGCTGATGAAGAAGTCGATATCTTAGTGCGCTACCCACAAGATAAGCGGGATATCGGACGTTTTGACCAGTTACGTGTAAAAACGGCGGCAGGTTTAGTGCCGATCACAAACTTTGCGCAGATTAAACCAGATCATAAGCAAGATACAATTCGACGTGTTGATGGCAGACGCGTGGTGAACATCAAAGCAGATATGGTTGAGGGTTATAACCTTGCCCTTGAATTGCCCAAGATAGCCGCAGAAGTAGAGCAGTTGGGCTTGCCTGCTAGTATTGAGTTTAAAATTCGCGGGCAAAACGAGGAACAAGAAAACTCTTCTGCTTTTTTACAAAGTGCTTTCATGGTTGCACTTGGCGTGATGGCTTTGATCCTGATTACTCAATTCAACAGCTTCTACCAAGCATTTTTGATTTTAAGCGCAGTGCTGTTTTCTACCGTTGGCGTGTTTGCTGGCTTGCTTATTTTTCAGAAGCCTTTTGGTATTATTATGTCGGGTATTGGGGTGATCGCATTAGCTGGTATTGTGGTGAACAACAATATCGTATTAATTGATACCTATAACCAAATGCGCAAGCGTGGGTTAGAAAAATCAGACGCAATTCTACGTACGGGCGTACAACGCCTGCGTCCAGTGTTACTGACCACAGTCACTACTATCCTGGGTTTGCTGCCAATGGTGCTAGAGATGAACATCGACTTAGTTAACCAGAAGATTGAATTTGGTGCGCCAAGCACGCAGTGGTGGTCTCAATTAGCAACCGCAGTTGCTGGAGGTTTGGCTTTTGCCACTGTGTTGACGCTGGTGCTTACACCGTGTCTTTTGATGCTTGGCCGTGAACACAATATTGATGAACCAGATCCCGAAACAAAAGAGGCAGCTTAGGCTGCCTCTTTGTCATTGTTCAATTTAAATCGTTTTAGCTACTTCATCGCCAGTAATTTACTGTAGCGATCCAGCTTAGCCATGCTGATCTTTGCGTTTGCCAAGAAAGTTTGTTTTGCTTTACCAGTCAGAGATTTCGACTGCGGTAAGTTTACCGTTCTTGGGTTTTTATGAACGCCGTTAACCAAGAATTCGTAGTGCAAGTGTGGGCCAGTTACACGGCCAGTACCACCCAACGTACCGATGGTTTGACCTTGCTTAACGCGTTGTCCCGTTTTTACTGTTCGCTTAGTTAAGTGTAAGTATTTAGTAATATAGGTATTGCTGTGTTTAATAAACACGTAGTTACCATTGAATTTGTTGTACGCTGATTTTTGCACAACACCATTGCCCGCAGCCCAAATTGGTGTGCCTACAGGCGCGGCATAATCGGTACCTCTGTGAGGGCGAACTCTCCCGGTAACTGGGTGTAAGCGACGAGGATTAAAGTTAGAGGTAACACGACGGAAATCCAAAGGTGCTCGTAAGAAGGCTTTCTTCATCGCTCGGCCATTTTCATCGTAGTACTTACCGCTCTTCTCATCTAAGATTGCGGTAAAGGTGTCTCCTTGGTTGTAAAAGATTGCAGCAATGATTTTTCCGCGTCCAATCACTTCGCCTTCAACCACTTCCTCTTGGTAAAGCACGCGGAAGGTATCGTTTTTACGAATGTCCAAAGCAAAGTCGATATCCCAACCAAAAATTCCCGCCAGTTCCATAATTTGGTTTGCATTCAAACCGGATGAAATCCCTGCATTCCAGAAGTTGGATTTGATTGTTGCTTCAGCGTAGTTGTATTGGTAATCGACTTCTTTTTTGTCTACCTCAGAAACGTATTTGCCACCTTGCAGTTTAATGCGGAACGTTTCAAAGGCATTGAGTGTGCGTTTTAGTTGAATAAAGTCGTTATTTTCATCAAAGCCAAATTGCAGTCTGTCGCCGGGGCGTAGTCGAGTGAGTTGCTGTTTGATTTCTTTATCTGAAGTAATCAGTTCATGCAGAAGGCGAGGAGATAAACCGACGCGGTTGAAAAGTACAGCGGCACTTTCACCATTTTTGACTTTGTATGTTTCCCAGCGCAAAACAGAAGGAAGAGTAGAAGAAGCGCTTCGCTCGGGAGATTCCACAGAAATCGGTACCGAGTAATGCTCACCGACTTTGAGTCGGCTTTGCTGCGGATCGAGGTCTTGCGGATCGGGTAAGAAAAACAGCGCGACGATGATCAGCGCACTAAAAAAACCGATCAGTACTTTGTGCAAGAGCGGTAGTCGGACAAAAATCGAATGCATGAGGTACTTGATTACTAAATTAAACGTAAAAATTGACAACTACCTAGTCTAACGTGTTTCAAAATGCATCGCTATTCAAGTAAGATGTTCAGCTATTATATTTTTGCCAAATCTGTGGGAGTGAACAAGAATGGCGAGCATTGAAGCTGCATTAGCCGAGATTAAGCGCGGTGTTGAAGAGCTGATTCCAGAAGAAGAGCTGATCGCAAAACTAAAAGAAGGTCGTCCTCTACGTATTAAATTGGGCGCCGATCCAACAGCACCTGACATTCACCTAGGCCATACGGTTATTTTCAATAAGCTTCGCTTGTTCCAAGAACTAGGTCATGAAGTGACGTTCCTAATCGGTGACTTCACTGCAATGGTTGGTGACCCAACAGGTAAGAACTCAACTCGTCCACCGCTAAGCCGTGAAGATGTTCTGCGTAACGCTGAAACGTACAAAGAGCAGGTGTTCAAAATCCTAGATCCAGCTAAGACAAAAATTCAGTTCAACTCTGAGTGGCTATCTGAGCTTGGCGCAGAAGGTATGATTCGCCTTGCAGCGAACCAAACCGTTGCTCGTATGCTAGAACGTGATGACTTTAAAAAGCGTTACGCTGGTGGCCAGCCAATCGCTATTCATGAGTTCATGTACCCACTACTTCAAGGTTGGGACTCAGTAGCAATGGAAACGGACGTTGAGCTTGGTGGTACTGACCAGAAGTTCAACCTACTGATGGGTCGTGAACTGCAAAAATCTCACGGTCAAAAGCCTCAAGCTGTACTGATGATGCCGCTTCTAGTAGGTCTAGATGGTGAGAAGAAGATGTCTAAGTCTTCTGGTAACTACATTGGTATCAGCGAAGCTCCAAGCGAAATGTTTGGTAAGATCATGTCTATTTCTGACGTTCTAATGTGGAGTTACTACGAGCTACTGTCTTTCCGTCCATTGGAAGAAATTGAACAGTTTAAAGCTGACGTAGAAGCAGGTAAGAACCCTCGCGATATCAAAGTTCTGCTAGCGAAAGAAATCATTGCTCGTTTCCACAGTGAAGCGGATGCAGATGCAGCAGAGCAAGAGTTCGTTAACCGTTTCGCGAAAAACCAAATTCCTGACGAAATGCCAGAGTTTGATTTTGAGGCCGGCACGCCAGTAGCAAACCTACTGAAAGAAGCGGGTCTATGTGCTTCAACTTCTGAAGCAATGCGCATGGTTAAGCAAGGTGCTGCTAAGATTGAAGGCGAGAAAGTTGCTGATGCGAAGTTTGCTCCTGAAGTAGGCACTTACGTATTCCAAGTAGGTAAACGTAAATTCGCACGTATTACTATCAGGTAATCCATAACTGCTCAAAATGAAAGCGCCCACTGGGCGCTTTTTTTGTATGAAAATTTGGTGAATCCACAAGAGATTGACTGTAAAAGTGACGCATTTTTGCTACTATACGCGCGCTGCTAGGTGAGCAGCTTTATCGGAGATTTACATGAACAATACCGACCATCCTCCCAGTTGTTGGGTGAGTAAGATTAAGGGAGCGAAATAACCCGCTTCGGTATTGGCGATCTCCGCCTTACCTGAGTGGTGAGGCATCTTTTCTAATTTTTCCTTCTCGTTATTTCCTTTCATAAATTCTGAATAGACAGTGCTTTGGTATTGATGTTTTCGCATATCCAGTGTTTCTAATACACGCATGGACTGTGCTGAAGGCTTTTTGCGTGCGTTGTCGATGGTCGTTACCAATGCCAATCGGGAGATTCGCCATGACGGTAATGAACAACACTTTTATTGAAACAACACCAAACTTTTCTGAAGTAGAAATTGGTGCCGCTCGTAATGCGTTTTTGCGATACGAGCAAGAGCAGCAACTGCATTTACTCACCATTATGCCTATCGATGAGGCGGTTGGTATTTTGCAGCACTGTTCAGTTGGCTATGTAAATAGCTTGATTGCTCAACTTGAACAAGCTGGGCATGACAAACGTGCTCGTCACTATGCTCACCAGTTAGGTCTGCATATGTCGGAGGTTGATACACCAGACGGTTATCTTTCTACGAGCGTGCTAGGGCATGTGAAGCAGCGTATTGGCTGGATCGTTGCTCTTGCGTTACTAGGGATTGTGTCTGGCTTAATCATTGCTCAATATGAAGACACATTGAGCCAACTTGTTTTGCTGGCGGTTTACATGCCGGTTATCGCGGCGGCTGGTGGCAACACGGGAACTCAAGCTGCAACTTTGGTGATTCGTGCTCTTGCAACAGGAGAGCTTAAGAAGCGCCAATGGTTGGAGGTTTTGTGGAAAGAAAGCCGCGTAGCTCTGTTTATCGCGTTAGCGATTGCTATCGTGATGGTCGGCCGCATCATGTTATTCAGTGGCGGGCAATCGACAGGAGGCTTTGCGATTGAGGATATCGCGTTGGCGATTGCCGTCGCGTTGTTTATTCAGGTGACCATTTCAACCACGCTAGGCGGATTACTTCCTATTATTGCTCGAGCTTGTAAACTGGACCCAGCCGTTTTGGTGAGCCCAGTCTTAGCATCGATTGTCGATATTTCAGGGATGTGGATCTACTTTTCCGTGGTGAACTACTTCTTAGGCATTGCCTGACTGAAACTCACAATGTCTTGGTAGAATAACTTCTCAAACTGCGTAATAGGGGGGACGACAGGCTTGTTATCGTCCCTCTTTTCTGGAAAGTAGTCCGATACAAACTGAACAAATAAAGTATTTGGTTTTCCGTTCTTATCTAATCCATAGCCTGCCATGTTATAGGTTCCGTACAGCGAACCGCTCTTCGCTATCAACTGACCTTTGATCGGTGCTTTACGCATACTTTTACGGTATTGCAAGGTGCCCGACTCACCAGACTTCGGCATAATTGCGATCAGGTTAAGCTCCTTCTCATGCTGCCAAATATAACGCAAAATGGCCGCCATAGAAGTGGCTGAAATTCGGTTATTGCGCGATAAGCCAGAGCCGTCTTCCAGTCTTGCATTACGAATATCGACACCCGTATTGGCAAAGATAATTTGTTTGATGGCTTCTGTACCGTTAGTAAAGCTTCCCGGTTGAACAAAAAACTTCGCACCAAGGGTTTTAGTCAGCGTATCTGCAATCAAGTTGTCAGAGTGTTTGAGCATTTGGTCTAAAAGTTGTGGCAACGGTTTAGACTTATGTACAGCGAGCAACTTACGAGGCTTTTTTGGTGCTTTACCAATTCGAATATTGCCTTTTAATGAGATACCAATTTGCTTGAGTAACTTTTGTACTTTTTGGCTGGTATAGCGTTCAGGATCTTGCACAGCAAATTTAAGAGGAAGCGGTTTGTCGCCGCGGTCAACCAGACAGCCTGTCAGTTCATATTGGTTGTCAGGGTTGGCTATTAGGTCTAAATCACAGTGGCGGCTCTTCTGAACGCTTCTAGAGACGGTTTGAACACTGGTTTTTACGTTTATTGGTTGATGTTCTGGGACGTAGACGCGAGTAGAACCATTTTTTTGCGTGTAGATAGAAGCTTGGACACAGTTATCATTCAACGTAATCGCAGCAGCTGGGGCACTGTAGCAAACCCCAAGAATATCCCATGGCCAACCTACAGCACGATTATAACCAGTAAAAGCGCTGTTATCTAACCAAAGGTCGCCTTTGATTTGACTCAAGCCATTTTTCTTGGCTCGTGTCAGCATGGTCTTTAGATCTTGAGTCAGTAGCGTTGGGTCCCCAGAAAAAGTAAGTACCGTGTCTGAGTTTGAGCTCTCTAAGGTGGTGCGAAACGCAAAGCTGTTTCCCAGTTCAAGTTTTGCCGCTAATGCAGTGACGACCTTTAGCGTGCTGGCTGGTGGGAAATACTGCTCAGTGGGATGAACGCCTTTTAGCTCACTTTGCCCATTAAGTTTTTCAGCAACCAAGCTGACACGAGAGCCTTCTGGCAGAACCTCTTGATGAGGATAAGCCATTGATGTGATAGGGACGAAACTAGAAAAAAGTAATAAAGACCAACTTAAGCGCATAATGACAGTTCGAGAGGTTAGTTATGCAATTGAGTATATAACGAAAAATTGCAGAATTCTGGATATAAAAAATGCCCGCATAAGCGAGCATTTTATCTTCAAGTCGTAAGACTGAATTAGAAGTCGTAACGTAGACCTAGAGCTAGCTCGTCTTCTGCGTCAGCTTTAGTTGCTGGTACTGCAGAACCATTGCCGATCTTATCACCTTCAGAAATTAGGTTGAAGTTGTACGATACGTAGCCACGGAAGTTAGGCTTGAAGTAGTAAGACGCGTCAACAGCAAAGTTGTTTGCAGACGTTTCGCTGTTAGTTTCTGCGTTGTTGTATGTAGTTGTGAATACTGTCTGGCCTAGAGTGTATGCAGCTGCTAGTTCGTAGCCCGTGTAATCATCACCGTCAGTTAATAAACCTGCAAAGTATAGGTCGTTCATTGTGTATGATGCTGCTAGCATGTATTCACTGACGTCGAATTGGTCTGCGTAACCTGCACCAAGTTCAAAACCAGTGTCTGCGAAAGCGTAAATTGCAGATAGAGAGTAGCCATCTGCGCCGTTGTCAGTGTATTCAGTGCCTGCTTCGTTCAGTTCACGGTCAGCAAAACGGTAGCTAGCTTTAACAGCTAGGTTTTCGAATTGGCCTTTGTAAGATAGCATGTTGTCAGAACGGTCAGCTGCAGGTAGTTTGTCAGCAGCAGAGTTGCCAGCGTATGCCATGATATCTGTGAAGTCAGTAATAACGCCTAGCGCACCGTCGTTTTTACCGTAAGTTACTTCACCGAATGCACCGCCAAGACCAGCGTATGCGTAACGAGTGTCTAGATTGCTGTTGCCGTCTACGTCGCCGTTTTCAGCTGTAGTGAACTCACCTTCCCAGAAACCAACACCGTATAGGTTGTCGTTGATTGCTTGAGTACCAAGGAAGTTTAGACGGATACGAGAGTTGTCCGCTACATCGCCATCTTGAATAGATAGACGTGCTTCAGCACGGCCGCCCATTTCTAGAGAAGTACCGTCTTGGTTGTAAAGCTCAGCTGCGTTCACGCCAGTTGCCATAGCTGCTGCAGATACAGAAAGAGCAATTAGAGTCTTTTTCATCTTATTTGTCCTAGTTAGCTGTCCATAATCATTGTTTTATGGGGGAGAGGTTATCTCTCACAAGTTATCGTTGTGCGTATGGTTTCATTCGTGAGAATCGCCCACATTTGAAAAACCGATGACGTAACAACTTGCCGGACATGTTTTACTGCTAAAGTTTCCCTATGAGTTAGTAAAATGATATAAATCCAACTAATGAACAGTGTTCAATTGTTTGCTTTTGTTTTTTAAGTTGTTGTTAAATATTGATTTGTGTCGCTATGACATTAGTCTGACATTGATTTGTTTTTATCTTTTTTGATGTTTTTAGTGTAATGAACAGTGTTGTTTTTCAATAAACTGCGATGATGGTTAAATCTAAAAGCCATTGATGACAAGGTATTAAGCACGCAATTGGATGGCAAAATCGAATTAGGGTGATTTCATATCCCAGTTTGTTTAAACTAATCAAAACAGAATCTTTGAACGTACTACCCAATCATCATGATTGGGTAGGCTTTTTTTGTCCAAAGACACCTTTGGCCTTGAGGTTATATAATGGAAAAAGTTCCAATGACACTACGTGGCGAACAATTGCTACGTACCGAGCTTGATCGTCTACTAAAGCTTCGCCCGCAAATTTCAGAAGCAATCGCAGAAGCGCGTGAACTAGGCGACTTGAAAGAAAACGCTGAATACCACGCAGCTCGTGAAGAGCAGGGTATCTGTGAAGCACAAATTCGTGACATTGAATACAAACTGTCTGTCGCTCAAGTAATTGACGTAACATCGATGGACAACACTGGTAAGGTGATTTTTGGCTCAACCGTAACTCTGATTGATTGTGATACGGAAGAAGAGAAAACCTACCAAATCGTGGGTGACGACGAAGCAGATATTAAAGCAGGTCGTATCTCAATCAGTTCTCCAATTGCTCGTGGCCTGATCGGTAAGATGGAAGGTGACGAAGTGGTTATTCAAACCCCTGGTGGTGCGAAAGACTTCGAAATTGACAGCGTTGAGTACATCTAATTAGGCGATGCTGTCTATTCGCTGATATAAACAGTAGATGCAAAAAAGGTCGCCCATGGCGACCTTTTCTTCTTCCGCTGCGTAAGTAGGGGTTACTTACGTGGGATTTCGATTTTACGCTCTTCAGACTGGCGGTATAGCACAAGTACTTTACCAATTGTCTGAACTTTTTCAGCGCCCGTCTCACGTACGATAGCGTCGATGATCAGCTGTTTTGTCTCACGGTCTTCTGATGCAATTTTAATTTTGATCAGTTCGTGGTGGTCAAGAGCGATTTCAATTTCTGCTAGCACGGCTTCTGTAAGTCCATTTGCGCCCATTAGCACAACAGGTTTTAAACTGTGAGCCAGGCCTTTTAGGTGCTGCTTTTGTTTGGTGCTTAGGTTCATTACGCGGCCAATTTTCTTTAAAATAAGGGTTGAAAACAGCTATTTTAACGCCATCTATTGCTGAAGACTATAATTTATTGAGTAATAGGTTGAGCCTATTAAAACAATAGCTCCTAATTACGCCTTGTTGGGATTAAAATGAGTAAACAAAAACATTCGGCTAGTTCTGGTCGTTGGTTGAAAGAACACTTTGATGATAAATACGCAAACGAAGCTCGTAAAAAAGGCTACCGTTCTCGTGCTTACTTCAAAATTGAAGAGATCCAAACAAAAGATAAATTGTTGAAATCTGGGATGACTGTCGTCGATTTAGGCGCCGCTCCAGGTGGATGGTCTCAATATGCTGCTAATATAATAGGTGAAGAAGGTCAAATCATTGCATGTGACTTATTGCCTATGGATCCAATCGCTGGCGTAAGCTTCCTACAAGGTGACTTTCGTGACGAGGCAGTATTAGATGCTCTGTTAGAAAGAATCCAACCTTCAATGGTAGACGTATTAATGTCTGACATGGCGCCTAACATTGCTGGTAATAATTCTGTAGATCAGCCACGAGCTATGTATTTAGTTGAATTGGCTTTAGATATGTGTCGACAAGTTCTAGCACCTAATGGTAGCTTTGTCGTAAAGGTTTTCCAGGGTGAAGGCTTCGATCAATTTGTGAAAGAAGTCCGAGACATGTTTAAAGTCGTAAAAATCAGAAAACCAGACTCATCGCGAGCTCGCTCACGAGAAGTCTTTGTTGTAGCCACTGGTTACAAAGGTTAACCATTTCGCTGGTTTAGAGTATGGTTAACACTATAGCTACAGGTAATGAACTGTAGTACCCTACCTTTAATTACAATTAGTTATCGAGAGGCTGACACCTTGAGTGACATGGCAAAAAATTTAATTCTGTGGCTTGTTATCGCTGTCGTATTGATGTCGGTATTCCAGAGCTTTGGCCCTGGAGAAAGCAATGGCAGAACCGTGGATTACACCACGTTTGTACAGGAAGTTGGCCAAGGCCAGATTCAAGAAGCAACTTTTAAAGACGGTGAGATTAGCTTTGTTCGTCGCGGCGGCGGTGCCAAAATGGTTACTTACATGCCAGTGTATGATCAAAAGCTTCTGGATGACCTAATCAATCAAAACGTGAAAGTGCAAGGTACGCCTCCTGAAGAGCAAAGCCTACTTGGCACAATTTTCATCTCTTGGTTCCCTATGATCTTACTGATTGGTGTATGGATTTTCTTCATGCGTCAAATGCAAGGCGGCGGCGGTAAAGGCGCTATGTCTTTCGGTAAGAGCAAAGCTCGCATGATGAGCGAAGAGCAAATCAAGACTACTTTTGCCGACGTTGCAGGTTGTGACGAGGCAAAAGAAGATGTTAAAGAACTTGTTGATTACCTACGTGACCCAAGCCGCTTCCAGAAATTAGGCGGTAAGATTCCAACAGGTGTTCTAATGGTTGGTCCTCCTGGTACTGGTAAAACGCTTCTAGCGAAGGCTATTGCCGGTGAAGCAAAAGTGCCGTTCTTTACTATCTCTGGTTCTGACTTCGTAGAAATGTTCGTAGGTGTTGGTGCATCTCGTGTGCGTGACATGTTTGAGCAAGCGAAGAAAGCAGCACCTTGTATCATCTTTATCGATGAGATCGATGCGGTAGGTCGTCAGCGTGGCGCTGGTGTTGGTGGTGGTCACGATGAACGTGAACAAACCCTAAACCAAATGCTGGTTGAGATGGATGGTTTCGAAGGTAACGAAGGTATCATCGTTATCGCAGCAACTAACCGTCCTGACGTATTGGACCCTGCGCTATTGCGTCCTGGCCGTTTTGACCGTCAAGTGGTTGTTGGTCTTCCAGATGTACGTGGTCGTGAGCAGATCCTTAAGGTACACATGCGTAAAGTGCCTCTAGCAGGTGACGTAGAGCCTTCTCTAATCGCACGTGGTACTCCAGGTTTCTCTGGTGCTGACCTAGCAAACTTAGTAAACGAAGCTGCATTGTTCGCTGCGCGTGGTAACAAGCGCAACGTTTCAATGGTTGAGTTTGAACTGGCGAAAGACAAAATCATGATGGGTGCAGAGCGCCGTTCGATGGTGATGTCTGAAGAAGTAAAGGAGTCAACAGCTTACCACGAAGCAGGTCACGCGATTGTTGGTCGCCTCGTACCAGAACATGATCCGGTGTACAAAGTGTCTATCATTCCACGTGGTCGTGCGCTTGGTGTGACTATGTACCTACCAGAACAGGACCGTGTGAGCATGTCTCGCCAACATCTAGAATCAATGGTTTCTAGCTTGTACGGTGGTCGTCTAGCGGAAGAACTTATCTACGGTGCTGATAAAGTATCGACGGGTGCATCGAACGATATCGAACGTGCCACTGATATTGCTCGTAAGATGGTGACGCAATGGGGCTTCTCTGAGAAACTTGGTCCGCTACTGTACGCGGAAGAAGAAGGTGAAGTGTTCCTTGGCCGTAGTGTGACACAGACTAAACACATGTCTGATGACACGGCGAAGCTGATCGACGACGAAGTTCGTAAGATCATCGACCGCAACTATGACCGTGCGAAGAAAATCTTGGAAGATAACATGGACATCATGCATGCGATGAAAGATGCGCTAATGAAGTATGAGACCATTGATGCTGGCCAGATTGATGACCTAATGGAGCGCAAATCTGAGATCCGTGAACCTGCTGGTTGGGGCGACAAGCCAAGCAATCCAGAAGATAACGATAAGCCTCAAGCGAAGCCTGAAGTAAAAGTAGAAGAGAAGCCTGTTGAGCCTACAAAACCTGTAGAGCAATCAACGTCTCAAGAAGCGACTTCAAGCGGAGCGCCAGAAAAGAAAGACTCTGAATAAAGAGTAGTCTTTGATAATAAACCCCGAGTTAAGCTCGGGGTTTTTGTATCTGTTGTGATTATTAACACTATGATTATTAAAGCAAACAACAAATCTCTCGATCTTTCTCGCCCACATGTTATGGCAATCCTCAATGTCACGCCTGACTCATTTTCTGATGGTGGTAAATTTAACTCACTTGAATTAGCGCTTGCTCAAGTTGAGAAAATGATCGCCGCTGGTGTGAGCATCATCGATATCGGTGGTGAATCAACGCGACCAGGTGCCCCTGATGTTGAATTAGAAGAAGAACTGCAACGTGTGATTCCTGTTATCCAAGCGATACGTGATAGGCACGATGTTTGGATTTCTGTTGATACCAGTAAAGCTGAAGTGATGCGCCAAGCGGTTGCTGCTGGCGCAGACCTCATTAACGATGTTCGTGCGCTTCAAGAGCCAGGAGCATTAGAGGTCGCAGCAGAAGCTAACTTGCCAATTTGCCTGATGCACATGAAAGGCCAGCCACGTACGATGCAAGCCAATCCTCAATACGATGATCTGATGGAAGATGTCTCTGCATTCTTTCAAGAACGAATTGCTGCTTGTGAGGCTGTGGGTATCGATAAGTCTCAACTTATCCTTGACCCAGGTTTTGGTTTTGGCAAAACCATAGAACACAATTATCATTTGCTCGCTCATCTCGATAAGTTCCATGAATTTGGCTTGCCAATCCTTGCTGGTATGTCGCGTAAGTCCATGATTTTCAAGTTGTTGGATAAGCCAGCGGCTGACTGCACCAATGCGAGTGTCGTCTGTGCGACTATCGCGGCGATGAAAGGCGCGCAAATTATTCGAGTTCATGACTTTGAAGAAACCATTGAAGCAATGAAAGTGGTTGAGATGACGAACAAAAATATCTAAAAGAATTAAGGAAAGTTTTATGTCTGATAAAAGACGTTATTTCGGTACTGATGGCGTACGCGGTAAAGTTGGACAATACCCAATTACTCCAGATTTTGTACTGAAGCTTGGCTGGGCAGCTGGTCGTGTACTAGCGAAACAAGGCACAAAAAAAGTTATCATCGGTAAAGATACGCGTATCTCTGGTTACATGCTTGAATCTGCTCTTGAAGCCGGTCTTGCCGCTGCTGGCCTGAAAGCAACCTTTACTGGTCCAATGCCAACCCCAGCGGTTGCTTACCTAACGCAAACCTTCCGAGCGGAAGCGGGCATCGTTATTTCAGCGTCTCACAACCCTTACTACGACAACGGTATTAAGTTCTTTTCATCTGAGGGTACTAAGCTTCCGGATGATATCGAGCTTGCTATTGAAGCTGAGCTAGATAAAGACATTGAATGTGTGGAGTCAGCTGAGCTTGGTAAAGCAACCCGCCTGAACGACGCGGCTGGTCGTTACATCGAGTTTTGTAAGAGCACCTTCCCACCAGATCTTAGCCTAGCGAACGTGAAGATTGTGGTTGATTGTGCCCATGGTGCTACTTACCACATCGCTCCTAATGTATTTAAAGAGCTAGGTGCTGACGTTGTTGCAATGGGCGTTGAGCCAAACGGTACTAACATCAATGCTGAAGTCGGTGCGACAGACGTTCGTGCGCTACAAAAACGTGTTGTAGAAGAGCAAGCTCACCTGGGCCTTGCGTTCGATGGTGACGGTGACCGTATCATCATGGTTGACCATTTGGGCAACAAGATCGATGGTGACCAAATTGCTTACATCATTGCTCGTGATGCACTGCGTCGCGGCGAACTCAAAGGCGGTGTCGTTGGTACGCTAATGACTAACTTAGGTATGGAAAATGGCCTGAAGCAATTGGGTATTCCGTTCGTGCGTGCTGCGGTTGGCGACCGTTACGTGATGGAGCAACTACTTACTAAAGGTTGGAAGATCGGTGCAGAAAACTCAGGCCACGTTATCTTGCTAGATAAAGTGACTACTGGTGACGCTATCGTAGCAGCGTTACAAGTACTTGCCTCTGTTGTCGGTAGCGAAATGACATTGCACGATCTGTCTCAAGGTATGACGCTTTACCCACAAGTACTAGAGAATGTACGTTTTGCTGGTGAAAGCAACCCACTAGAAGCGCATGCAGTGCTTGACTCAGTTGCAGAAGTAGAAGCAGAGTTGGGCGACAAAGGCCGAGTATTACTGCGTAAATCGGGCACTGAACCACTTATTCGTGTAATGGTGGAAGGTGAAGATGCGGAACTTGTTCAAAGCTCTGCGCTTAAGATTGCAGAAGCTGTAAAAGCAAGTTGTTAATCATTGCTTTAACCCATTCTGCGAGAGGAAAGGGCAACTTTTGCCCTTTTTTTGAGCGCTTAGTGCGTTGGTGGTGACTTTTTACTAATTTTCCCTTGTCAGCGTTACTGGCTTTCGCTAGTATTGCTCCGCCTCCCGTTAGGAGGTCGCTAGCCTTGTTCATAAATAAACGCGATTGTTTTTGAACGGCGCTGGCTCAACAATTTGGAACATAGGTGGAAAAAAATGTTTTCAGTTCTACTTGTGATTTACCTGTTGGCGGCGCTTGGTGTGATTGGCCTTGTGTTGATTCAACAAGGTAAAGGCGCAGATATGGGAGCCTCGTTCGGTGCAGGTGCTTCAAACACAGTGTTTGGTGCAAGCGGCTCAGGTAATTTCTTAACCCGAACAACTGCTATTTTAGCAACCGTATTTTTTATCGTTAGCTTGCTACTTGGTCGTATGTCTACGCATAAGACTGAGTCACAATGGGTAGACCCAACACTAGGTCAACCAGTTGTAGAACAAGTTAAAGATGCAGCAAGTGAAGTTCCAGCACCTACAGGTGATGAGATTCCACAATAAGCTGTAAAGGTTTATGTAGCCGAGATGGTGAAATTGGTAGACACGCTAGCATGAGGTGCTAGTGCCTTAGGTGTGAGGGTTCGAGTCCCTCTCTCGGCACCATGAATTTACAAACTTGTAAATCACTTAGTTGAGCGTATAATGCTCAGCAAGTCGGACGCGGGGTGGAGCAGCTTGGTAGCTCGTCGGGCTCATAACCCGAAGGTCGTCGGTTCAAATCCGGCCCCCGCAACCAATCTCTTCTTTCATATGGAAAGAATGATTCGATTGGCAAGTTTGCACAGTGCTAACCACATTGTGAGTTAAGAAAAGCAATTTTTGGCTATTCTTAACGTATCAGGGTCCAGCAGCATAAAACCCCGACTTTCGGGGTTTTTTGTTATCTGAGTTTTTGTAATTTAACTCGGATCACTGCTTGGTTTTTTGATTGGGCTCTGAGCCCTTTTTTTGTTTCTGGAGTGGTTCAAATGACTGGTTTAGAAAGACAACTTACTGAAATGCTTGAAGCTCCTGTAGAAGCAACAGGCTACGAGTTGGTTGGATTAGAATTTATTCGTGCGGGTGCGCACTCAACGTTGCGTATCTACATCGACCATGAAAATGGTATCAACGTAGATGCCTGTGCTGAAGTTAGCCATCAGGTAAGCGCAGTATTAGACGTTGAAGATCCAATTTCTGTTGCTTACAGCCTAGAAGTTTCTTCTCCAGGCTTAGAAAGACCACTTTTCAAAGCAGCACATTACGAGCAATTTATTGGTCACGAGGTCAGCATCGTATTGAAAATGGCTGTTGCAAACCGTCGTAAGTGGAAAGGTATTATCCACAGCGTTGATGGTGAGACAATTGCAGTTACTTGTGAAGGGCAACAAGAAGAGTTTGCTCTAAGTAACATTTCAAAAGCTAACCTGATCCCTAAATTTTAGTTCCCTAAAAAATTTGAAGCTTAGAGGCTAAATACAATGAGTAAAGAAATTTTAGCGGTAGCAGAAGCGGTATCGAACGAAAAAGCGGTACCTCGTGAGCGTATCTTTGAGGCTCTTGAGATTGCTCTAGCAACTTCTACAAAGAAAAAGTACGAAATCGAAATCGATGTACGCGTAGCTATCGACCGTAAAACGGGTGAGTTTGAAACATTCCGCCGTTGGTTGGTTGTAGAAGATGTTGAAAACCCAACAAAAGAAATCTCTCTAGAAGCTGCACAATACGAAGATGCAGACATTCAACTAGGCGATTTCGTAGAAGACGATATCCCATCGGTTACATTCGACCGTATTACGACGCAAACTGCTAAGCAAGTTATCGTACAAAAAGTACGTGAAGCTGAGCGTGCGCAAATCGTAGAGCAGTTCATCGACAACGAAGGTGATTTGATCACTGGTGTTGTTAAGAAAGTAAACCGCGAGACGGTTGTACTTGATCTTGGTAACAACGCAGAAGCGGTAATCCTACGTGATGACCAACTTCCTCGTGAAAACTTCCGTCCAGGTGACCGTGTTCGTGGTCTTCTGTACAAAGTTGCTCCTGAAGCGCGTGGTTTCCAGCTGTTCATCACTCGTTCTAAGCCAGAAATGCTGGCTGAACTGTTCCGTGTAGAAGTGCCAGAGATCGCTGAAGAAATCATCGAACTTAAAGGCGCTGCACGTGATCCAGGTTCTCGCGCTAAGATCGCTGTTAAAACAAACGACAAGCGTATCGACCCTGTAGGTGCGTGTGTTGGTATGCGTGGTGCACGTGTACAAGCAGTATCTGGTGAGCTTGGCGGTGAGCGTATCGATATCGTTCTTTGGGACGATAACCCAGCTCAATTCGTTATCAACGCAATGGCACCAGCTGATGTTGCTTCTATCATCGTTGATGAAGATGCACACTCAATGGACATCGCTGTTGAAGCTGACAACCTAGCGCAAGCTATCGGTCGTAACGGTCAAAACGTACGTCTAGCATCTCAACTAACTGGTTGGGAACTGAACGTAATGACTGTGGCAGATCTTCAGAAGAAACACGCTGAAGAGTCTCAAGCGTCTATCGAAAACTTCATGAAGTACCTAGACATTGAAGAAGACTTCGCTCAACTGCTTGTTGAAGAAGGTTTCTCAACGCTAGAAGAAATCGCATACGTTCCAGTTAATGAACTGCTAGACGTAGACGGCCTAAACGAAGAGCTTGTAGAAGAACTTCGTAGCCGTGCGAAAGACGCACTAACGACAATTGCCCTAGCGCAAGAAGAGTCTTTCGAAGGTCTAGAACCTGCTGAAGACCTACTAGGCCTTGAAGGTCTAGAGCGTGAGATGGCATTCAAGTTGGCAGCAAAAGGTGTAGCAACACTAGAAGATCTAGCCGACCAAGGTATCGATGATTTAGAAGGTATTGAAGGCCTGACAGAAGAACGCGCAGGTGAGCTTATCATGGCTGCACGTAACATCTGTTGGTTCGGCGAAGAAGCATAATATCAGCAAGGAGGAAGCGGCATGACACAATTAACAGTTAAAGCTCTGAGTGAAGAGATTGGTACTCCAGTCGACCGCTTAATGGAACAACTTGCTGACGCTGGCATGAACAAAGCGAGTTCTGACCATGTATCGGATGAAGAGAAGCAAAAGCTTCTCTCTCACCTGAAGAAAGAGCACGGCGATAAGTCGGGCGAATCTGAACCTACTAGACTGACGCTTCAACGTAAGACTCGTAGCACGCTAAGTGTTGCAGCAGGTGGCGGCAAAAGTAAGGATGTTCAAGTAGAAGTGCGTAAGAAGCGCACATATGTGAAGCGCAGCACTATCGAAGACGACGCAAAACGTGAGGCTGAGGAAGCAGCAAAACGTGAAGCTGAAGAGCTTGCGAAGCGTGAGGCTGAAGAACAAGCCAAACGTGAAGCTGCAGAGAAAGCACAGCGCGAAGCCGATGAGAAAGCGAAACGTGAAGCGGATGCAAAACGTGAAGCTGAAGAAAAGGCAAAACGCGCACAAGCTGATAAGGCTAAGAAAGAAATGAATGCAAAAAACGCGGATGCTAATACGCAAGCGAAGAAAGAAGCTGACGAGCTAAAGCGTCGTCAGGAAGAAGAAGCCCAACGTAAAGCTGAGCAAGAAGCGGCTAAGCTAGTTGAAGAAGCTCGTAAACTTGCAGAAGAGAACGAAGCTCGTTGGTCTGAAGAAGAGACTAAAAAGAAAGAGCTTGAAAACTCTGACTACCACGTAACTACTTCTCGTTACGCTCGTGAAGCTGAAGATGCAGCTGACCGTAAAGAAGAAGGTGGTGCTCGTCGTAAGAAGAAGAAACCAGCAAAAGAAGAGCAATCACGCGGTGGTCGTAACCAACGTGGTGGCAAAGGCCGTAACAAAGGCAAACTTGCTAAGCCAACTTCAATGCAACACGGTTTCGATAAGTCTGCGACTGTAGCAAAACAAGACGTAGTAATCGGTGAGACAATCGTTCTCTCTGAACTTGCTAACAAGATGTCGGTTAAAGCGACAGAAGTTATCAAAGTAATGATGAAGATGGGCGCTATGGCGACTATCAACCAAGTGATCGACCAAGAAACAGCACAACTTGTTGCTGAAGAAATGGGTCACAAGGTAGTTCTTCGTAAAGAGAACGAACTGGAAGAAGCAGTGCTATCTGATCGTGATACAAACGCAGAAGCAGTACCACGCGCTCCAGTAGTAACAATCATGGGTCACGTTGACCACGGTAAAACGTCAACACTTGACTACATCCGTCGTACTCACGTTGCTTCAGGCGAAGCGGGTGGTATCACACAGCACATCGGTGCTTACCACGTTGAAACTGACAACGGCATGATCACGTTCCTTGATACTCCTGGACACGCGGCGTTTACTGCTATGCGTGCTCGTGGTGCTCAAGCGACAGATATCGTTGTTCTTGTAGTTGCAGCAGACGATGGCGTAATGCCACAAACAGTTGAAGCGATCCAGCACGCGAAAGCGGCAGGCGTTCCTCTGATTGTTGCTGTGAACAAGATCGATAAAGAAGACGCGAACCCAGACAACGTTAAGAATGAGCTAGCTCAATACGACGTAATCCCTGAGGAATGGGGCGGTGAGAACATGTTCGTTCACATCTCTGCTAAACAGGGTACAAACATCGACGGTCTTCTAGAAGCAATCCTTCTTCAATCTGAAGTTCTAGAGCTTACAGCTGTAGCAGAAGGCATGGCATCTGGTGTTGTTGTTGAATCTCGTCTAGATAAAGGTCGCGGTCCAGTTGCAACAGTACTTGTTCAATCAGGTACGCTAAACAAAGGCGATATCGTTCTTTGTGGTCAAGAATACGGCCGTGTTCGTGCAATGCGTGACGAACTAGGTAAAGAAATCACAGAAGCTGGTCCATCTATCCCTGTAGAGATCCTAGGTCTTTCAGGCGTACCATCTTCAGGTGATGAAGCAACAGTAGTACGTGACGAGCGTAAAGCGCGTGAAGTAGCGAACTACCGTGCTGGTAAGTTCCGTGAAGTGAAACTTGCTCGTCAGCAGAAATCTAAACTAGAGAACATGTTCTCTAACATGACTGCTGGTGAAGTTGCTGAACTAAACGTAGTACTGAAAGCTGACGTACAAGGCTCTGTAGAAGCAATCGCAGACTCTCTACTGAAACTGTCTACTGACGAAGTAAAAGTGAACATCGTTGGTTCTGGTGTTGGTGGTATTACTGAGACTGACGCAGTTCTTGCAGAAGCTTCAAACGCAATCATCCTTGGCTTTAACGTACGTGCGGATGCATCTGCTCGTCGTGCGATTGAAGCAGCAAGTGTTGACCTACGTTACTACTCAATCATTTACCAATTGATTGACGAAGTTAAACAAGCAATGGGTGGTATGCTTGCTCCAGAATTCAAGCAAGAAATCATTGGTCTTGCTGAAGTACGTGACGTATTTAAGTCACCAAAACTGGGCGCAATCGCTGGTTGTATGGTTACTGAAGGTCTAATTAAGCGTAACAACCCAATCCGCGTTCTACGCGACAACGTTGTTATCTACGAAGGTGAGCTAGAATCACTTCGTCGCTTTAAAGATGACGTTCAAGAAGTTAAGAATGGCTACGAGTGTGGTATCGGCGTTAAGAACTACAACGACGTTCGCGTTGGCGACCAGATCGAAGTATTCGAAATCGTTGAAATCAAACGTACTCTAGACTAATTGACTAAAATTACTAACCGTCTGAAAGACAAACAGTAATTGGTTGTTGAATACACCATGGGGGGCTGGCTTGACCATCCCCCCATTCTTTCTATTTAAGAGAATGAATATGTCAAAAGAATTTAGCCGCACGCAGCGCGTATCACAGCAGCTGCAAAAAGAACTTGCGATGATCCTTCAACGTGAAGTTCGTGACTCTCGCCTAGGCATGGTTACGATTTCAGACGTAGAAGTGTCACGCGATCTTGCTTACGCAAAAGTATTTGTTACTTTCCTATGTGTGGGTGAGCAAACACCAGAATCATGCTTAGCAGCACTACGTGAGCACGAAGTGCACATCCGTATGATGCTTGGTAAGCGTATTCGCCTACGTCTAACGCCTGAAATCCGTTTCTACTACGACAACACACTAGTAGAAGGTATGCGCATGTCGAACCTAGTTTCTGAGGTTGTGAACGAAGATAAACGTAAACAGCAAGATTCAGGTCGCGAAGAAGATCAGGCAGGGGAAGAGTAATGGCTCGTCGTCGTAAAGGTCGTCCAATTAATGGCGTTATCTTGTTGGACAAACCAACAGGTATTTCTTCCAATGATGCACTGCAAAAAGTAAAGCGTATCTACTTTGCTGAGAAAGCGGGTCATACGGGTGCATTGGACCCACTAGCGACGGGCATGTTGCCAATCTGCTTAGGTGAAGCAACCAAGTTCTCTCAGTTCTTGTTAGATTCAGACAAGCGCTACCGCGTAATCGCAAAGTTAGGTGAGCGTACTGATACGTCTGACTCTGATGGCGAAGTGGTAGAGACGCGTCCTATTGATGTGAACCTAGAGAAGTTAGAAGCGTGTATTGATACGTTCCGTGGTGAATCAGACCAAGTTCCTTCAATGTTCTCAGCATTGAAGTACCAAGGTAAGCCATTGTACGAGTACGCTCGTAAAGGCATCGAAGTGCCACGTGAATCTCGCAAGATCAAGGTATACGAAATCGTACTTCACCGTTTTGAAGGTGATGAAGTTGAGATGGAAGTACATTGCTCAAAAGGCACTTACATCCGTACTATCGTTGATGACCTAGGTGAAATGCTTGGCTGTGGCGCACACGTGACTATGCTTCGTCGTACTGGTGTTGCTAAGTACCCATACGAAAAAATGGTGACGCTAGAACAACTTAATGAGTTGCTTGAACAAGCACATCGCGATGAAGTAGCACCGAAAGAGTTGCTTGATCCACTGCTGTTGCCAATGGACACTGCCGTTGAAGATTTGCCTGAGGTAAACCTAAACGCTGAGCTAACTAACTTAGTACAACACGGTATGCCAGTGCAGGTACTGGGTGCGCCAGAGGGTACCCCAATTCGCATGACTTCTGGTGAAGATAAGCTGTTTATTGGCGTTGCTGAAGTGAACGACGATGGAAAAGTGGCACCAAAACGTTTGGTGGTTTTCCGTGACGAAGAGTAACTTCACTAAGCTCTAGAAAATACCGGCGATAATGCCGGTATTTTTATATTGCGCGGGTGAGGAAACTTCCCTATAATTCGCGCTTCGCGTAGCGGCTGAATCAGAGATTGGCTGCTACAACTTTAAACCTACTCTTATTAGGAGAGAATTATGTCTCTGAATGCAGAAACTAAAGCAGCAATCGTTGCAGAATACGCACAAGGCGAAGGCGACACTGGTTCACCAGAAGTTCAAGTAGCTCTACTTACAGCTTCTATCAACCACCTACAAGGTCACTTCAAAGCACACAAAGGCGATCACCACAGCCGTCGTGGTCTTCTACGTATGGTTTCTCGTCGTCGTAAGCTTCTAGACTACCTAAAAGGTAAAAATCTAGCTCGCTACCAAGACCTAATCAAGCGTCTAGGCCTACGTCGCTAATCAGCGACTGCATAGCAGTTTGTCTAAAAGGGGCTTTATGCCCCTTTTTTGTTGCCCGTTACTTATTTTGACTGCTATAGCTTAGCCAAATCAGACTTATGCCGTTATACTACACGCGGCTCAATCTCGTTTAGAGATTTTCACTAGGCTCATTGCATTACAGTCAACCACGTCGACCAAAAGGTCGCGACTATTAAAAGTGAACTGAACGCCACATTAGTTTGTTTTTACTAGTCGCGATTCGTAATGCCTTGGGTATCAATCAATACTCTCTAAGCAAATCAATCGATGCGCTTGGAAACAAGGAATAACAATGTTCGAAAAACCAGTTGTTAAAACGTTCCAGTATGGTAACCACACAGTTACTCTAGAAACTGGCGTTATCGCACGTCAAGCTACGGCTGCAGTAATGGTTACTATGGACGATACAGCAGTATTCGTTTCTGTAGTTGGTAAAAAAGAAGCGGTTGAAGGTCAAGACTTTTTCCCTCTAACAGTTAACTACCAAGAGCGTACTTACGCAGCAGGTAAAATCCCTGGTGGTTTCTTCAAGCGTGAAGGTCGTCCTTCTGAAGGCGAAACGCTAACGGCTCGTCTAATCGACCGTCCAATCCGTCCACTATTCCCAGATGCATTCAAAAACGAAGTACAAGTTATTGCAACAGTAGTATCTGTGAACCCAGACGTTCAACCAGACATCCCAACAATGATTGGTACGTCTGCTGCGCTAGCTATCTCTGGTATTCCGTTCAACGGTCCTATCGGTGCTGCGCGTGTTGGTCACATCGATGGTCAACTAGTACTTAACCCAAGCAACACTGAGCTAGAAACATCTAAGCTAGACCTAGTTGTTGCGGGTACTGAATCTGCAGTACTAATGGTTGAATCAGAAGCTGACAACCTAACTGAAGAAGAAATGCTATCTGCTGTTGTATTCGGTCACGATCAACAACAAGCTGTGATCAAAGCAATCAACGAATTCAAAGCTGAAGTTGCTACTCCTGCTTGGGATTGGGTTGCTCCAGCAGAGAACACTGCGCTGGTAACTAAGATTGCTGAACTTGCTGAAGCAAAACTGGTTGAAGCTTACCAAATCACTGAGAAGATGGCTCGTTACGACCGCATCCACGAGATCGCTGGTGAAGTTAACGAAGTGCTGCTTGCTGAAGATCCAGAAGCAAACACAAAAGAGATCCACACTATCTTCCACGATCTAGAGAAGACGGTTGTACGTCGCAGCATCATCGCTGGTAACCCACGTATCGACGGTCGTGAAAAAGACATGGTTCGTGCGCTTGACGTACGTACTGGTGTTCTTCCTCGTACTCACGGTTCTTCACTATTTACTCGTGGTGAAACTCAGGCGCTAGTAACTGCGACTCTAGGTACGCAGCGTGACGCTCAAATCATCGACGAACTAACGGGTGAGCGTAAAGATCACTTCCTACTACATTACAACTTCCCTCCATACTGTGTAGGCGAAACTGGTTTTGTAGGTTCTCCTAAGCGTCGTGAAATCGGTCACGGTAAACTGGCGAAACGCGGTATCGCAGCAGTAATGCCTTCTGTTGATGAGTTCCCATACACAGTACGTGTTGTATCGGAAATCACTGAATCTAACGGTTCTTCTTCAATGGCTTCTGTATGTGGTACTTCTCTTGCTCTTATGGACGCAGGTGTGCCAATCAAGTCTTCTGTTGCGGGTATCGCAATGGGTCTTGTTAAAGAAGGCGACGACTTCGTGGTTCTTTCTGACATCCTTGGTGACGAAGACCACCTAGGTGACATGGACTTTAAAGTAGCAGGTACTAACACTGGTATCACTGCACTTCAAATGGACATCAAGATCGAAGGTATCACTAAAGAGATCATGCAAATTGCGCTTAACCAAGCTCAAGGTGCACGTAAGCACATCCTATCTGTAATGGATGAAGCTATCTCTGGTGCTCGTGAAGACATCTCTGAATTCGCTCCTCGCATTCACACAATGAAGATCAGCGCAGAGAAGATCAAAGACGTTATCGGTAAAGGTGGTGCAGTTATCCGTGCTCTAACTGAAGAGACTGGTACAACTATCGAAATCGAAGACGACGGTACTATCAAGATTGCAGCAACTGAAGGTGCAGCAGCGAAAGAAGCTATCCGCCGTATCGAAGAGATCACTGCTGAAGTTGAAGTAGGTCGTATCTACACTGGTAAAGTTGCACGTTTGGCTGACTTTGGTGCATTCGTAACGGTTCTTCCTGGTAAAGATGGTCTAGTACACATCTCTCAAATCGCTGAAAAACGCGTTGAGAAAGTGTCTGACTACCTAACTGAAGGTCAAGAAGTTCAAGTTAAAGTTCTTGAAATTGACCGTCAAGGCCGTGTACGTCTAAGTATGAAAGAAGCAGTAGAGAAGCCAGCAGAAGAAGCAAACGACGCTTCTGAAGCAAAAGGCGAGTAATCTAAGTTTCGACTTTTGGTCTTTTATTAGCTTAAGAGCCTGAAAGCATGCTATAAAAGGGGAGCATTTTCGCTCCCCTTTTTTTTGGCCTGTTTCACCAATTATCGCCTCAAGCGAAGTTAACTAGCCTATAGTGCATAAAGAGAAACAGACCCAGAGCGGTCCAAACAGGAGTACCAATTAGTGAAATGGTTTCAAACCGCAAGTTTATGTGTTGCTATCGCGCTGACCGGTTGTGCTAATACCTCTCAACAATCGGCACAACAGTGGATCTACCCTCCGATGGCGGTACCGCTACAACCAAGCGTGCAACAAGAAGTTCAGATTGCGCGCCTTTCCCAGCTTTTACAGCGTCCAGACCTGAGTGATGAAGTTCGCGCTAAGATGCATTACGAGCGTGGTAACTACTATGACAGTGTTGGCCTGCGTGATCTTGCTCGTTTGGACTTCAATCAGTCTTTGCAACTTAACCCTGCTCAACCAGACATCTTTAACCTACTAGGCGTGTATTTCACTCAAGTTGGCGAGTTTGATGCGGCTTACGAAGCGTTCGATTCGACATTAGAGCTAGCACCAGAGAATTCATACGCAGAGCGTAACCGTGCGATAGCTTTGTATTACGGCGGCCGCATCGACCTAGCTCTGGAAGACATGACTAAGCATTATGAAGAAATGCCGAGTGACCCGTTTCGCGCACTGTGGCTTTACATCATTGAAGCTGAACAAAACCCAGAGCAAGCAAAAGCGAACTTAGAGAAACGTTACCAACGCGATCGAAGCGAAGAGTGGGGCTGGGTTTTAGTTGCGATCATGCTGCGTGACGTGTCTGATGATGCTGCGCTTAAAGCTATCATGGATGGCACGCGTGAGAACTACCGCCTTGCTGAGCGTTTAACAGAAACTTACTTCTACCTTGGTAAGCGTTACCAACTCGAGGGTGATATTGCTGACGCGATTTCGTTGTACAAGCTGGCGATCTCTTTCAACGTTTATGAATACGTAGAGCACCGTTACTCTTTCTTGGAGTTGGCGCAAATCTACGATCAGTTGCAGCAAGAACAACTTGCTAAGCTCAAAGCTGAGCAAGAGCAATAAGAAGAAAAATAACCATGAGCCGCTCAACCAGAGCGGCTTTTTTGTGCTTGAAGAACTTGGATGTCTTCACTAAAATAGTTAGCCTTGCTAACTAAATGGGCAAAGCATAATGGCATTAGAAAAAAGCCTGATTGATTTAGAACGCTTTTGTGCCAAAGCGTGGCGTGTTTATGCTAAAGAAGATCCACTTTCGCACCTGAGTTTTAATGAGTTTGATTACTTGCGAGTGATTCAACTGCACCCAGAAGGTGTACGCATTACCGACTTAGCGGAAGAGCTTCAAGTTACCAAACCTTCGGCTTCAAATATGGTGGTTCGTTTGGAGAAAAAGGGCTTGGTAAGGCGTATTGCTTGTAACGAAGATGCTCGCTCTAAACGCGTGCTATTAACGGAAGAAGTGATAGCTGAAATGTCTTTGGAACAAGTGGTGTATAAAGATATTTCACAGCAGCTTATGCGTAAGTTGGATGCGAAAGAAGCACAGCAATTGAAAGCGCTATTAGATAAAGCGCTAGGAAATTAAACCTATTTTTATTCTTTTATCAATTTAGTTAGCTTTGCTAACTATTGGTGGTAGTCATGCAAAACTCTATTTATAAACAGTTTTGGAAATACACAATTCCGACCGTTGCAGCCATGCTGGTTAACGGCTTGTATCAAGTGGTGGATGGTATCTTTATCGGTCGGTATGTCGGTGCTGACGGATTAGCGGGGATCAACGTTGCTTGGCCAATTATCGGCTCGATACTCGGTATCGGTATGATGGTGGGTGTAGGTACGGGCGCACTCGCCTCTATCAAACAAGGTGAAAAAGACAGTGAGGGCGCGAAACGCATTCTCTCAACTGGTCTATTGCTTTTAGTCGCTCTGATGCCAATAGTGGCGACAACCTTGTTTTTCTTCGCCGATGAATTTATTCGCTGGCAGGGCGCTGAAGATCGTGTTTACGAGCTTGGTTTGCAGTACCTGCATATCCTGAGTGTCGCGTGTGTGTTCTCGCTGGGTTCGATTGCAGTACCGTTTTTGCTGCGTAATAATGATAGCCCTAACTTAGCCACCATCTTGATGGTGATCGGCGCGGTAATCAATATCGTGCTCGACTATATCTTTATCGCTTGGCTGGGCTGGGAGCTTACCGGTGCTGCAATTGCGACCGCTCTGGCGCAGATGGTTGTGACGATTTTGGGGGTAGGGTACTTCTTTACTTCCAGAGCAAACATGCGCTTGTCTTTCGGCGATTTGAAGATGCAGTTTGATGTCATTCCTAAGATTGTCATGATAGGCACGTCTAGCTTCTTTATGTATGCGTATGGCTCAATGATGGTTGCGCTGCACAATGCATTATTTGCCCAGTACGGTAGTGCGTTGTTGATTGGTGCTTACGCCATCTTGGGTTATATCGTGACAGTCTACTACTTGATCGCTGAAGGCATTGCTAATGGTATGCAGCCTTTGGTGAGCTATAACCATGGTGCACGCAATCAAGACAATATTCGTAAGCTGTTGAAGGTCGCAATGGGCACGTCAGTACTCGGTGGTGTCGCGTTTGTTATTCTCATGAACATCTTCCCTTACGAGTTTGTGTCGGTGTTCAACAACGCAGACCAACATCTGATTGATGCGACGGTGGTCGGTATCCGTCTACACATGTTTGCGCTGTTCTTAGATGGCTTCTTAGTGGTTGCGGCGGCGTACTACCAATCGGTAAACAAAGGCAGCAAAGCGATGTTTGTGACCATTGGTAATATGGTGATTCAATTGCCTTTCTTGTTCATCATGCCGAAGTTATTGGGAGTGACGGGTATTTGGATTGCGTTCCCATTGTCTAACATCGCCTTGAGTCTGGTGGTGATGACAATGTTGTGGCGTGATATTAAGAAGATAATGAATGAGAGCTCTCCAGAGCCGAGTGTTCAAGTCTCTTAACCGAATATTAATACGAAAAAGCGAGGTCAGTACCTCGCTTTTTTATTGGCTTGAAACCCTGATTAGGGCTTAGATGTTTTTCACCTCTAAGCC
Organism: Vibrio campbellii CAIM 519 = NBRC 15631 = ATCC 25920; assembly: GCF_002163755.1. Classification (NCBI taxonomy): domain Bacteria; kingdom Pseudomonadati; phylum Pseudomonadota; class Gammaproteobacteria; order Vibrionales; family Vibrionaceae; genus Vibrio; species Vibrio campbellii. The sequence continues at coordinate 2,641,237 of NZ_CP015863.1, read as the reverse complement.
AGCAAGTTGATGCCAGTAACCGTTACATTGGCGGTCTTGGAGCTTGCCTGGGTTGGTGCCTTTCTCATTGGAACGGAACTGGTCTAGCTCAGAGAAGGTGCTAAGGCCAAGTGGGCTTAGACGAACCACATCAACCAAACCTTCCATACTTGGCAGATCGTTGATCAGGTTGTAGCAGTAACCAGACTGAGTTTGGATGCCGTTGAGGTTAAATACTTCCTGACCTTCTTGGCTGCTTACTTGGATACCTGTTGGGTACTTAATACAGCAAGTTTCGCAGTCGTCTTTAGCTTTGTTTTCTGCACGAGCGGTAAAGCAGCGCGCCGAGTAAGCCAGCGGTAGGTAGCCGTGGCTAAATACTTCCACTTCAAACTTATTGCGAATGCCAAGTTCATCACATTGAACCAATGTATTGCTTAGCCATTCGCGAGACAGCTCTACAGGCATACACCAGCGGATCATGCCCTGTTTTAGGAACAAGTTAAGCGTGTGCGCGTTGTAAGTGTTAACCGCTGGGCCAACGACGAAAGGCACTTTGTGCTCAGAAGCCAGTTGAACCGCAGACACATCGTTGGCTTCAATCGCGAAGTCACCGTTGTCGATGTACTTCTTCATGATGTTCACTTCACTTGGCGCTTCTAATAACGCCATCGTGGAAAGCACGACTTGTTTGCCAGATGCAGACAGTTCTTTCGCGATATAAAACCAATGTGCAGGCTTCATTTCACGACGTTTTGAACATACGGTCTCACCAAGGTAGATGATGTCCGCAGAGCTTGATTTCGCTTGTTCATAAAACGCTTCAACGTCTTGCTTTGGCCAGAAGTACAACAACGGACCAAGTGCGTATTTCATTGAGTTATCCATCTTAACCTCTACTGCCATTTACGGTGGTAAGCACCAAGTGTGGTTTGCGTACCTTCAGACACGTTTGCCAATGCTGCATTCCAAGCCGCTTCAACTTGGTAAGCCTCTGGATTTGCTTGGTAACGATCAATCGCTGCACGCCACGTGCGCGTCACTTGTTCTACGTAAGCAGGGCTACGTTGGCGACCTTCAATTTTTACGGAAGCGACATTGGCAGCAAACAGCTCAGGCAACATAGAAAGGGTGTTCAAACTGGTTGGCTCTTCCAGTGCGTGGTAGCGTTTTTTCTCACCTTCAATTTCAGCTTCGAAACGACCTTTACACAAGGTTGGGTAGCCCGCGTTTTCACCAGCGCTGTAACGATCGATCAGGATGTCGTTAAGACGAGATTCCAGACCGTTTTCTGTTTCTTGCCAGCGAACGTATTTCGCCGGAGAGCACGCACCAACGGTGTTTGGTGATTCGCCAGTCATGTATGAAGACAGGTAGCAGCGACCTTCTGACATGATGCACAGGCTACCAAAAGCAAACACTTCTAGCTCGACATCGCTGGTGATGTTGCGAGAAAGCTGTTTTACCTGATGGATAGACAGTACGCGAGGCAGTACAACACGTTTGACGTTGAAGTTTTGCTTGTAGAAATCTACCGCAGCAACGTTGGTGGCTGATGCCTGTACAGAAAGGTGCAGTTCGAGCTCTGGGTATTTGTGAGCAGCGTACTCAAGTACCGCAATGTCAGCCACGATCAGTGCATCGACACCCAGTGCCGCTGCGTTGTCGACAGCGTTTGTCCAACGTTCAAAACCATTCGGGTGGGCAAAAGTGTTAAGTGCAACGTGGATCTTTTTGTTGCGGTCATGAACGTATTGCACCGCTTTTTCTAGCTTCTTGCCGTTGAAGTTCAGACCAGCAAAGTGACGAGCGTTGGTGTCGTCTTTAAAGCCGATGTATACGGCGTCTGCACCGCAATCAATCGCGGTTTTTAGCGCAGGCAAGTTACCTGCAGGACACAAGAGTTCCATATGCTCACAATCATAGAGAATAAAAAGGTGCCCGCATTTTATGAAGAATTATGAATAGCGAAATTGACCTAAGTTAGGTTTAGCGCAATAAAGTTGAGATTTACCCCTTGAGAGTAAGGGGTAACACTCAGATTTTGTTGCAGTTGAGATCAGTTCTTATGACGGCGGTTTTGCGCAAACAACTCTTCAACCTCGTGTTTAGGTTGAGGACGGTAAAAATGGAAGCCCTGAATCGAGTTACATTGCAGGTTCGATAGCAGTATCGCTTGTTGGTGGGTTTCCACACCTTCGGCGACCACGGTCAAATCCAATGATTTACCAAGGTTGATGATGTTCTCAATCACTGTTACCTGTTTCGGGAGCGTATCGATATCGTTGATAAACGCGCGGTCGATTTTTAGCTCATCGATAGGGAAGCGTGCTAAGTAGGAAAGGGAAGAATAACCTGTACCGAAGTCATCGATAGACAATGCGAAACCAAGCTTCTTGATCGCATTAAGCATTTGCAAAGTGTGTTCGCTGTCGCTCATTACCGCACTTTCTGTTAGCTCGAAGGTAATGCAGCTTGGGTCAAGTTCGGTCGTGCGCAGTAACTTCTCCATGTAGTCGATCAGTTGTGGGTTACCAAACTGCTCTGGAGAGAGGTTGATCGCCACGCGTCCCGGTAGAATGCCTTGCAGTTTCCAGCGTTTTACTGTGTTAAACACATCACGCATGACCACGCGACCAAGGTTTTCAATCAAGCCTGCACGCTCTGCTACGGGGATAAATGCGCCCGGGCTGATGTAGCCTTCGACTGGGTGTTTCCAACGCACAAGTGCTTCGGCACCGTTAATGCTGAAGTCACGTGCGTTAACTTTTGGTTGGTACCACACTTCCAAGCCGTTTTGCTGCAAGGCTTTTTGTAGCTCAATCTCCAGCCACAAACGCATGCGCGCCTCTTTGTTCATCTGATCATTAAATTTAATCAGACGATTACGACCGCGATCTTTTGCTTCGTACATCGCGGTATCAGCGTTTTGCAGTAGAATGCGCGCGTCTTGTCCATCTTCTGGATAGCGGACACTACCGATAGAACACGCAAGGCGTTTACTGAAATGATGCAGATCGAAAGGTTGGTTGATCAGAGAAATAATGCGCTCAGAGAGGATCTCCGCCATGCGAGTGTTTTCTGGCTCAGGCAGGATAATGCCAAATTCGTCGCCACCCAAGTGACCAATGATGGCTTGATTAGGTAAAGAACGTTTTAGGCGGGCGGAGACTTCTTGAATCACTTTGTCACCGATGTGATGGCCCAGTGAGTCGTTAATGTTCTTAAAGTTATCGATATCGAGGTAGAAAACCAGCAGCGGTGTCTGACTCTTGATGAGTTGTTCTAGTCGCTTGGTAAAGCCAAAGCGGTTATACAGCTTGGTCAGCGAATCGATGTGCGCGTCTCCGTTGGAGTTGGAAGAGAGCAGCTTTGGTGCGTCATCGGCGTCTTGAATCAAAATGATTTGAGAATCACTACCGAGAATCGCCGTGGTATCGGCATGCAACTGTACTTTTCGTTCGAACCCACAACGCGCGCTAGTCAGGCACACAAAAGGTTTTTCAGAAAGCAGCGTACTGATGCGATGGGTGAAGACTTTTTTGCTGTTTTCATCGATAAATAGCCGAGTCAGCTCTTCACCAAGTAGCTCATGTGGTGAATTCAACCCGAGTAAACGTGCGGAGGCTGGGTTGGCAGAAATGATGATGTCATCTTCCACCAATAACAAACCGTCAGGTAGGAGTTGAGTTAACTTGGCGAATTTGCTTTCTGACTCTTCTAACGAGCGAACCAGAATTTGTTTTTCAGACGTATCTATGGCATGGAAAACCACGAAGCGGATTTCGTTTTCTTCATGAACCGGAGAAAGACTGAAGTGAAGGCTGGTTTCAAGGTCGGTCTCGTCTAGCGTGATTTCTGCTTCAACATGATCGCCTTTGAACGCGCGTTGGTATTAGGGCGTGAGCTTTTTGTAGAACTGCTCTCCCAGTACTTGGCTGTCGTTTAGACCAACGATGTCGTCGTGTCTTAAGCCTGCAATGTCACAATAGCGATCACTCACCATTCGATAATTGTGTTTATTATCAAGAATAGCAAAAAAGAATGGGCTATTTGAGGTAAGCGTTGCAAACCAATGTTGTAATTGCTGGGAAGGCATTAAGGTGTTACCGATCTCCAATGAGCCTGATTATTCGTCCGTGTAATAAAAACGCTATTTTGATAACTATAACTTTGAACATACCGTTATTAAAGCGTTTATCCACGACTTAGCGTCAATAATACACGTAAGGTCAAAAAAACGACGCTTGAGTGAGAAAAACTGCCTACTTCTAAAACAAACAGATTTATTGATACACAACAGGTACTGGTATTACGCTATTGCGTAATATAGGCGACCTTATGACAAAGTAACGGATAATTAGCGTGTTAAACAAGATTCGCAGTCAACTAGTAAAGAACGCAGCATCAATTTTGCGATCTCCAGTCCAGTTATTGCCACAAACTGTTCAGAAAAAAGCCTTGTTAGAAGGTTTGAAAATGGTATTTAAAGAAGCGCTTGAAGATGGCGATTTTGAATTCCTTGAAGATAAGTGGCTGAAAGTTGCGATTAAAGACTTGAACTTAGCATGGTATATCAGCTACCAAGACGAAAAATTAGTGGTAGCAAAGAAACCGGTTCAGGAAGATGTGAGTTTTAGTGGTAACCTTAACGACCTAGTACTTATTGCTGGTCGTAAAGAAGACCCTGATACACTGTTCTTCCAACGTCGTCTTTCTATTGAAGGCGACACTGAGCTAGGCTTAGAAGTGAAAAACCTGATGGACAGTGTCGACTTAGAGCAGTTACCAAAAGCGATGCAAGTAGCACTGAACCAATTGGCTGACTTTGTTCAGAAAGGGGTTCAAGCGCCTGCACAAGAAACCGGAGTAGCGAATGCTTATTCGAACTGAAGCCCCTGCGGACATTCTCACCATTGACCGCTTATTAAAACATGCCTTCCCAACGGAAGCGGAAGCCAACTTAGTGATGAGTTTGCGTGAAAACGGTAAGCTCACTTTGTCTTTGGTGGCATGCACCGATGAAGGTGAAGTGGTTGGTCACGCGCTGTTTAGCCCTGTGACGTTGAATGGTGAAGATTTGTCGTGGCAAGGTCTTGCGCCTTTGGCTGTACATGAAGATTACCGTCGCCAAGGTATTGCAGCTGAGTTGATCAAAGAAGGCTTTGATTCACTACGTGATTTTGGTTACCCAGTGTGTGTGGTGTTGGGCGCTCCTGACTACTACGGGCGTCAAGGTTTTAGAGCCAGCGAAGAGATGGGCTTCGATTGTGCGTGGGAAGTACCACAAGGTGTATTTCGCGTCGCAGAATTGGTGGAAGGGCAATGTGACGGACGTTCAGGTCGCATCGATTATTCACCAGAGTTCTCTGAGCTATAATCGCTAAATTGAATGACAAAGCCCGCTGTAAAAAGCGGGCTTTGTTTTTGAGCGGGCTATTTTTCAGTCGTCAATAGGAAAGCGGTTTAATCCTGCTCTTTAACGCGCTTCTTACCCCAGATTTCGATTTTTGCTTTTTTGCTCATACCAGCGGCATTCAGTGTCATGTTGCCCCAGCTTTTGTATTCCATCTCTAGACGTTTGAACTTCGCGTCTTCAGATCCGGGTAATGTCCAAGGGCGTGTCGACATGCCTTTTGTCAGAGTGCCAACCATAGTTTTGAGCTTTTTCTCACTGCCGTCGGTCATGGTCACTTTCATTTTCTTAATGCTCATGGTGCCTTGAGTGCACTTGATTTTGATCTTGCTGAACTGACGATTCTTAAACAGACCGTTTGGTTCTACTGTGTCGGTTTCAGTTTGGAAGCTCACGGTTTTTTCGGCGATCAGCTCCCAACCATCGTTGCTATCCTTAGCGAAAGTGTTAAAGCTGGTGGTTGCGATAAGTAACGTAATAGCGAGTGATTGGAAAAGCTTCATAACACCTCTGACTTTAAATACGAAATTTTGATAGGATTGCCTCGTTCAAATAGGTGACAAAAGATGTCAATTAACGAGAAACAATATTTACACGAAATGGGGATCAGCACTTGGGAGCTGAGTCACCCAGAAAGACTGGAAGGCTATCAATCGCCATTATTGGATTTGCAGAGTTCTTGTAAACTACTATTGGTATCGCCAATGTGTCCAGAAAACGAGACAGCTTTGATGTTTGAGCGTGTATTAAAAAGCATTAAGCTCACGCTCGACGACGCTCTGCACCTAGAGCCTGAGCGCTTATCCATGCTGGGTGAGCATCAACTAGAATGGGTGTGGTTCGCAGGCTGTGAGGCAGATGCCAGCATTAATGCTAAGCAACTGACGTCACCGCTATTACAAGATATTGATGGCAACAACGAACAACGCCGCGCATTGTGGCAACAAATCTGTTCGTACTCTTAACGGAGCTAACGCGTGACAATTGAAATTACGCCGATGCGTGCTGAGCACCTCGACCAAGTTTGGCAGATCGAGCAACAAGCGCATTCTCACCCTTGGGCAGAATCTTTGGTGCGTGACTTATCCAGTCGCGGCGCTTGCCATCATGTGATGCTGGAAGGTGCTCAAGTGATTGGTTACTTCTACGGACAGAATATTGTCGGAGAAGTGACGCTATTAAATATTGCCATCGCACCCTCTCAACAGGGGAAAGGGCTAGGGCAAAAATTGCTGGATGCATTTATCGAACACTGCGAGCAAGCGAAAGCAGAGAGCGCCTGGTTGGAAGTGCGCGAAAGTAACCACTCAGCTATCCATATTTATGAGCAAGCAGGCTTCAATGAAGTGGACCGTCGTTACAACTATTACCCAGCCAGAACGGGCAATGGTAAAGAGGACGCCATCATTCTGAGTTACCTATTTGTGATTTAGTTTTAATTCACTACGAATTACCTCATCAACACTTACGCTATAAATGCTTATCTGACTTCGAGGCTTGTGAACATGTAATAATAATTTTTTTAATTTTTTACATCTCTTGTGTGGAGCTAGTTTTCGATTGCTGGCGCTAGGGCATGTGAGCCTTTGTGAAAGAGAGAAATGAACTGAGCACATTGAGTTCATGTCTTTCCTGTTTGCTAGCATAGCGATAATAAGCGAGAATACGCACAATATCGAATAGTAGATATGCTTGCCCATTTTGTGAGCATGAAAGTAATTTAGAAGATAAACTAATGTCAAATCCCCTTTTTTTAGGCGAAGTTTCTAAGCGCAGAACGTTCGCTATTATTTCTCACCCGGATGCGGGTAAAACCACCATTACTGAAAAAGTACTGTTATTCGGAAACGCGATCCAAAAAGCAGGTACGGTTAAAGGTCGTGGTAACGCACAGCACGCAAAATCAGACTGGATGGAAATGGAAAAGGAACGTGGTATCTCGGTTACTACTTCTGTAATGCAGTTCCCTTACAACGATTGTCTGGTAAACCTACTTGATACTCCTGGACACGAAGACTTCTCGGAAGATACTTACCGTACTCTAACGGCGGTTGACTCATGTCTAATGGTTATCGATGCGGCGAAAGGTGTCGAGGATCGTACTCGTAAGCTGATGGAAGTAACGCGTCTGCGTGACACGCCAATCGTAACCTTCATGAACAAACTTGACCGTGACGTTCGTGATCCAATGGAAGTATTGGATGAGGTAGAAAACGAACTTGGCATGATGTGTGCGCCAATTACGTGGCCAATCGGCTGTGGTAAAGAGTTTAAAGGCGTTTACCATATTCACCGTGACGAAACGATTCTGTATGAATCTGGCCACGGTCACGAGATCCAAGAAGTTCGCATCATCAAAGGTCTAGACAACCCTGAACTTGATGAGAAAGTAGGTGAAAGCCTAGCCGCAAGCGTTCGTGAAGAGCTTGAGCTTGTTATGGGCGCTTGCCCTGAGTTTGATCACGAAGCATTCCTTGTTGGTGAACTAACGCCAGTTTACTTCGGTACAGCACTAGGTAACTTTGGTGTTGACCACATGCTAGATGGCTTAACTGAGTGGGCGCCAGCGCCGAAAACTCGTCAAGCGGTAGAGCGTGATGTGGAAGCGACAGAAGACAAGTTCTCAGGCTTCGTATTTAAGATCCAAGCAAACATGGATCCAAAACACCGTGACCGTATCGCCTTCATGCGTATCGTATCGGGTACTTACACACAAGGTATGAAGATGAACCACGTTCGTCTTGGCAAGCAAGTAAGTATCTCAGATGCGGTTACCTTTATGGCGGGTGACCGTTCTCGTGCAGAACACGCTTACGCGGGTGACATCATTGGTCTACACAACCACGGTACGATTCAAATTGGTGATACATTCACTCAAGGTGAAGCGCTGAAGTTCTCTGGTATTCCAAACTTTGCGCCAGAACTGTTCCGTCGTATTCGTCTAAAAGATCCATTGAAGCAGAAACAGCTACTGAAAGGTCTGGTTCAGCTTTCTGAAGAAGGTGCGGTACAGGTATTCCGTCCATTGCAAAACAACGACCTGATCGTAGGTGCGGTTGGTGTGCTTCAGTTTGACGTGGTTGTGGCTCGCTTGAAGTCAGAATACAACGTTGAAGCGATTTACGAAGGTGTAAACGTAGCAACCGCTCGTTGGGTTGAGTGTGGCGATGCGAAGAAATTGGATGAGTTCCAACGTAAGAACCAAACTAACCTAGCATTGGACGGTGGTGATAACCTAACGTACATCGCGCCAACTATGGTTAACCTAAACCTAGCGCAAGAGCGTTTCCCTGATATCGATTTCCGTGCGACTCGTGAGCACTAATCGAATCTAACTCGCTTTATATCGCGTACTAGATCATAAGCCGCCGTTAGCTATACACTTAGCTAACGGCGGTTTTTGTTTGTTAAACAGAAGAGGTTGCAATGAGCTGGTTTAAGAAAGGACTCAAACGCTATGACGATTGGTGCAAAGAGATGGGGCTAACGCCTGATCAAAAGCGCAGTTGTGTACCGTATAAACAAGACCCGGTTCATGAAGACGAGCCTGCTAAAAAAGCAGAGCAAGAGAAAGCAAACAATGAAACTGTTTGATACCCACTGCCATTTTGACTTCGAGGTCTTCCAGGATGACTTTGCAAATCAAGTTGAGCTTGCGCGTGACCAAGGAGTAGAGCGTATCTTGATTCCTTCCGTCGGGCCGAGTAACTGGGCTCGTATTCAAGCGCTGGCCAACCAATACTCTGACCTTTATTACGCGCTGGGCTTTCATCCCTATTTTCTACAAACAGGGTTTGAGCAGTCTGTTCCAGAGCTGGAATCGTTACTTTCCTCGTCCAAGCGACAATGCGTTGCGATAGGAGAGTGCGGTTTGGATTTTGCAATAGATGTTCCCACCGAGCTTCAAGAGCAGGCACTGGAGTTGCAATTCGAACTGGCAAGACGGTTCGATCTGCCCGTTATTTTACACAGCCGAAAAGCGCATAATCGTCTCATCCAACTAGTCAAAGCTGCCAAGCTTCCTAAAGGTGGTGTATTGCACGCGTTCTCTGGCAGTCATCAGCAGGCGATGGAATGGGTTCGATTAGGTTTTCTTATCGGAGTCGGAGGCACAATTACCTATCCAAGAGCCAATAAAACTCGCGACGCGATTCAAAGATTATCACTTGAGAATATCGTTTTAGAAACGGACGCTCCGGATATGCCTATACTTGGCTATCAGGGCGAGCCTAATCACCCTTCAAAACTGATTCATGTATTGAATGAGCTCTCTCTGTTGCATACAGAAAGCAAGCAATCGATTGCCTCTCAGCTATGGGAAAATAGCAATTCTGCCTTCTTTATATGTGAATAAAATCTAAAGATGGTGTTTAAAAGCGAAAACGTTTCCCTTCTTATTGTGAGATAACTCACAAACGGGAGTGAATCAATGATGAATCTTATAAGAAAGTGTGAGGGTGGCATTACTTTAATTGATTCTGCATGAGTATAATTGCCCCCGCTTTATAGCTCCATTTTGTAACACGCCAATAAATAACTTATAAGGAAGTCATAAACTATGAGCCTGTTTATGAGCCTAGTCGGTATGGTAGTGCTTCTTGCTATTGCATTTGCATTCTCATCTAACCGCAAAGCTATCAACTTTAGAACTGTGGGTGGCGCATTTGCTATCCAATTCATCCTTGGTGCATTTGTTCTTTACGTACCTTGGGGCCGTGATCTACTAAACGGTTTCTCTACTGGTGTTTCTAACGTTATCAACTACGGTAACGATGGTTCATCTTTCCTATTCGGTGGTCTTGTTTCTGACAAGATGTTCGAAGTATTCGGCGGCGGCGGCTTCATCTTCGCATTCCGCGTTCTTCCTACACTGATCTTTTTCTCTGCACTGATTTCAGTTCTTTACTACATTGGCGTAATGCAGTGGGTTATCAAGATTCTTGGTGGTGCACTACAAAAAGCGCTTGGCACTTCTCGTGCGGAATCAATGTCTGCAGCAGCTAACATTTTCGTAGGTCAAACTGAAGCACCTCTAGTTGTTCGTCCATTCGTACCAAAAATGACTCAATCTGAGCTATTCGCGGTAATGTGTGGTGGTCTAGCATCTGTAGCTGGTGGTGTACTAGCAGGTTACGCTTCAATGGGTGTTCCTCTAGAGTACCTAGTAGCTGCATCATTCATGGCAGCACCGGGTGGTCTACTATTCGCTAAGATTCTTCACCCAGAGACTGACCAGCCTCACGAAGACATCGAAGAAGCAATGGACGGTGGCGACGAGAAGCCAGCTAACGTAATCGACGCAGCAGCGGGCGGTGCGGCTTCTGGTCTACAACTAGCACTAAACGTTGGTGCAATGCTAATCGCATTCGTAGGTCTTATTGCTCTTATCAACGGTATGCTAGGTGGCATCGGTGGTTGGTTCGGTATGCCTGAACTAACACTAGAACTTATCCTAGGTTACGCGTTCTCTCCACTAGCATTCCTAATCGGTGTTCCATGGGACGAAGCAGTTGTTGCTGGTTCATTCATCGGTCAGAAACTAGTAATCAACGAATTCGTTGCATACTTGAACTTTGTTCCTTACATTGGTGAAAACGCTCAAGTCGTTGCGGCAACTGGTGAAGTAATGTCTGAGAAGACAACAGCTATCATCTCATTCGCACTATGTGGCTTCGCGAACCTTTCTTCTATCGCGATCCTACTTGGTGGTCTAGGTAGCCTTGCACCAAACCGTCGTTCAGATATCGCTCGCATGGGTATTAAAGCAGTTCTTGCTGGTACGTTGTCTAACCTAATGGCAGCGACTATTGCAGGCTTCTGCCTTAGCCTTGCAGCACTTTAATTAGAATCGGTTCTTAATATATAGACGCCGTTTTAAATCATGCCCTGTAGCAAGAGATTGCTGCGGGGCATTTTTCGTTTTTCGGGCCTAAAAAATTAACCGCACGTAGGTCTACGTGAGTGGCTTACGCAGTTGGTGGAATAGGGGCTGGAAAATTTTGAGATACAAACCGTTTGCGCTCTATTTGGTGCTACAGTTTTGCGGTGAATATCTATAATGTAGTAATCACGATATCGTGGTAATGAATACCACCTAATCACAGAGTGAATGTTACATACTCGATGGGCAAATGAATTGCCCTCAATATCAAATCAAACAAGCGTTTTATTGTTTGATGTGATATTAAAGACACCGCAATCATAGATTGTTGTGCCATAGGCCAAACTGGTACTGTGCGGTGACAAGGATAGCAATTGGTATATGATTTTTCGCAGTATATGCCGAGTCTTCAGGGAACCAAGTCCGTTCATAAATAGACTGTTTAGCCAATTTCTCACACTGTCTTGACTTGTTGATTATAGTTAGAGAAGTGATGTGAGGCTGAGTAGTGAATTTTTTGAATATTGATCGGAGATAGAAATGAGCGATTTAAAAGCAGCAGCGCTACGTGCACTGAAACTTATGGACCTTACTACGCTAAATGATGATGACACTGATGCAAAAGTGATCTCACTATGTCATGACGCGAAATCAGCAGTAGGTAACACAGCTGCAATCTGTATTTACCCTCGCTTTATTCCTATTGCTAAGAAGACACTTCGTGAGCAAGGTACGCCTGAAGTTCGTATCGCAACGGTAACGAACTTCCCACACGGTAACGACGACATTGAAATCGCCGTTGCTGAAACAAAAGCGGCGGTTGCTTACGGTGCAGACGAAGTAGACGTAGTTTTCCCATACCGCGCTCTAATGGCGGGTGATGAGAAAGTTGGCTTCGAACTAGTTAAGCAATGTAAAGAAGCTTGTGGTGACATTCTTCTTAAAGTGATCATCGAAACAGGTGAACTTAAAGAAGAAGCACTCATCAAGAAAGCATCTCAAATCTGTATCGAAGCAGGTGCTGACTTCATTAAAACTTCAACTGGTAAAGTGCCAGTAAACGCAACACCAGAATACGCTCGCATGATGCTTGAAGTTATTCGTGACATGGGTGTTGCAGAAACTGTTGGTTTCAAACCAGCAGGTGGTGTGCGCACTGCTGAAGATGCAGCTGCATACCTAGCAATGGCTGACGAAATCCTTGGTGACAACTGGGTTGATGCTCGTCACTACCGTTTCGGTGCTTCTAGCCTGCTAACAAACCTACTTAATACATTAGAAGTATCGGACGAAGTCGCTGATCCAGCAGCGTACTAATTCCAACAATACGTCTGAACGGTAGCACCAGCTTTGGTGCTACCAATCCTCTTCTATCCTACTTTTTCCATGGCTCATAATGAGCTTGGGGAGGCACTAATGTATTTACCACAAGAAATTATCCGTAAAAAACGTGACGGCGAAGTTCTAACAGCCGACGAAATCAACTTCTTCATTCAAGGCGTAGCAAACAACAGTGTATCTGAAGGTCAGATCGCCGCATTTGCTATGACAATCTTCTTCAATGAAATGACGATGCCAGAGCGTATCGCACTAACGTGTGCAATGCGTGATTCAGGTATGGTTATCGATTGGAGCCACATGAACTTTGGTGGCCCAATTGTCGATAAGCACTCTACTGGTGGTGTGGGTGATGTGACTTCTTTGATGCTTGGCCCAATGGTGGCAGCATGTGGCGGTTTCGTACCTATGATCTCTGGTCGTGGTCTTGGCCACACTGGCGGAACGTTGGATAAGCTTGAGTCTATTCCTGGCTACAACATCACTCCGACAAACGACGTATTTGGTCAAGTAACCAAAGATGCAGGCGTAGCAATCATCGGTCAAACTGGTGACCTAGCGCCAGCGGATAAGCGCGTTTACGCGACTCGCGATATCACAGCAACAGTAGACAACATCTCACTGATCACGGCGTCGATTTTATCGAAGAAGCTTGCTGCAGGTCTTGAATCTTTAGTGATGGACGTAAAAGTTGGCTCTGGTGCATTCATGCCAACTTACGAAGCGTCTGAAGAGCTAGCAAAATCAATCGTTGCGGTAGCAAACGGTGCTGGCACTAAGACTACGGCAATTCTTACGGACATGAACCAAGTATTGGCTTCTTCGGCGGGTAACGCAGTGGAAGTTCGCGAAGCGGTTCGTTTCTTAACGGGTGAATACCGTAACCCTCGCCTACTTGAAGTGACCATGGCTTCATGTGCTGAAATGTTGGTGCTTGGCAAATTGGCTGAGAACACAGAAGACGCACTTGCGAAACTGATGGAAGCGCTAGATAACGGCAAAGCGGCTGAGTGCTTCGGTAAGATGGTAGCTGGTCTAGGTGGTCCTGTGGATTTCGTAGAAAACTACGATAACTACCTAGAAAAAGCAGAAATCATTAAACCAGTATACGCAACAGAAACTGGCGTTGTATCTGCGATGGATACACGTGCTATCGGCATGGCGGTTGTTTCAATGGGCGGCGGTCGTCGCGTTGCGACAGATGAAATCGACTACGCAGTTGGTTTCGATAACTTCATCCGTCTTGGTGAAGTAGCAGATAGCGACAAACCTCTTGCGGTTATCCACGCTCGCACTGAAGAGCAGTGGGAAGAAGCAGCAAAAGCACTTCGCAGTGCAATCACTGTAGGTGGTGAGTACACACCAACTCCAGAGGTTTACCGCCAAATCCGTGCAGAAGATCTTTAATCGAATAAGTAATTACACAAGGCCTACTCAACCATAATAAGAAGCCGAGTGGGCCTAAGGAACGAGCAATGAAAAGAGCATTTATTTTAGTACTAGACTCATTCGGCATCGGCGCAGCTGCAGATGCAGAACAATTCGGTGATGTAGGTTCAGACACGCTAGGTCATATTGCTGACCAGTGTGAGCAAGGCTTAGCAAATAACGACAAGCGTGAAGGCGCGCTTCGTCTTCCAAACCTATCTAAACTAGGTCTGGCAATGGCGCACAAAGAGTCAACCGGTCGTTTCGCACCAGGCCTAGACGCAGACGCTGAAATCATCGGTGCATACGGTCACGCTGCAGAGCTTTCTTCAGGTAAAGACACACCGTCTGGTCACTGGGAAATCGCAGGTGTTCCTGTTCTGTTTGATTGGGGTTACTTCACTGATAAAGCAAACAGCTTCCCGAAAGAGCTGACTGACCGCATTCTTGAGCGTGCTGGTCTGGACGGTTTCCTTGGTAACTGTCACGCTTCTGGTACTCAAGTTCTTGACGATCTTGGTGAAGAGCACATGAAGACTGGTAAGCCAATCTTCTACACATCTGCTGATTCTGTATTCCAAATCGCATGTCACGAAGAGACTTTTGGTCTAGATCGTCTACTTGAGCTTTGCCAAATTGCACGTGAAGAGCTAGAAGATTACAACATCGGTCGTGTTATCGCGCGTCCATTCGTTGGTGCTGGTAAAGGTCAATTTGAGCGTACCGGTAACCGTCGTGACCTTTCTGTTGAGCCACCATCAGCAACTGTGCTTCAGAAGCTAGTTGAAGAGAAGCAAGGTGATGTGGTTTCTATCGGTAAGATTGCGGATATCTACGCAAACTGCGGCATCACTAAGAAAGTGAAAGCGACAGGTATCCCTGCATTGTTCGAAGCAACGCTAGAGCAAATTAAAGAAGCGGGTGACAACACCATCGTATTCACTAACTTTGTAGATTTCGACTCAGCTTACGGTCACCGTCGTGACGTAGCGGGCTACGCAGCAGCACTTGAGTACTTCGATGGTCGCATCAATGAAGTGCTAGAGATTATGGAAGAAGACGATGTGCTTATTCTAACGGCAGACCACGGCTGTGATCCAACATGGCCAGGTACTGACCATACTCGTGAGCACATCCCAGTGATTGTTTACGGTAAGAAAGTATCAGCAGGTTCACTAGGCCGTCGCGATAGCTTTGCTGATATCGGTCAAACATTGGCGACTTACTTCGGTACTTCTCCAATGGATTACGGTAAGAACTTCCTATAATTAGTTAGGTTTTGAAAACTAGGAGCTTGATGGCTCCTAGTTTTATGTTGGCAGCATGGAAGTGCTGCTTGTCGGAAATGAGATTATTCTAGCCAAACCGCCAGTAGCAGTGCGGATCGCTAGAGACAGGTTAAGGAAAAGAAACATGGCAACTCCACATATCAACGCAGAAATGGGTGCTTTCGCAGACGTCGTTCTGATGCCGGGTGACCCGCTACGCGCAAAATACATCGCAGAGACTTTCCTTGAAGATGTAGTTCAAGTGTGTGACGTTCGTAATATGTTTGGTTACACAGGCACTTACAAAGGTCGCAAGATCTCGGTAATGGGCCATGGCATGGGTATCCCATCTTGTTCTATCTACGTGACTGAGCTGATCAAAGACTTCGGTGTGAAGAAAGTGATCCGTGTAGGTAGCTGTGGCGCTGTGAACGAAGACATCAAAGTACGTGATGTTGTTATCGGCATGGGTGCTTGTACTGATTCTAAAGTGAACCGTATCCGCTTCAAAGGTCATGACTTTGCGGCTATCGCTGACTACAAAATGGTTCGCGCAGCAGAAGAAGCAGCAAAAGCTCGCGGCGTTGATGTGAAAGTAGGTAACCTATTCTCAGCGGAACTGTTCTACACGCCTGATCCAGAAATGTTCGACGTAATGGACAAGTACGGCATTGTTGGTGTTGAAATGGAAGCTGCTGGTATCTACGGTGTTGCTGCAGAGTACGGCGCAAAAGCGCTAACTATCTGTACTGTTTCTGACCACATCAAAACTGGTGAGCAAACGACATCTGACGAGCGTCAAACTACGTTCAACGACATGATGCTGATCGCTCTAGATTCAGTATTGCTAGGTGATGAAGAATAAGGTGAGAGCCATCTACTCTTCTGCTTATCAGCATTAAAAAACAGCCCGCATCATGCGGGCTGTTTTATTTTCTAAATTCGCTTTTTGAATTATTTGGTTAGCAACAGGTTTTCTGCTTTCTTGCGGCGGATCGGCTGTCTGCGCAAGATCATGATGAACAACATGCCACACACAAAGCTCATCAGTACCATCATGTACATGTAGTGATCACTCTTGCGGTAATGGTGATCAGAAATGGCGGTGACTCGACCGGTTTCAAATGTCACTCTCACAAAGCCAATCAAGGCACCATCCGATAACACAGGTTCTACGAGCTGTTGTCGGCCAATGGATGCGGTTGCAAGAGGGGTGTCTAGCCCCAAAACTTCACGCACCGACAGGGCTTCTTCACTAGACGCTAAGCGCACGCCTTGTGCGTCGTAAATAGTCGCGTCGAATACCAAGCGGTCTTGAGCAAGCTGGTTGGTTAGCTTCAATAGACGCTCTTGGTCTTTATTGATGATCATCTCGCCGGCAGACAATGATGCCTGCGAAATCAAAACTTTGGTCAGGGTTTCAAGCTGCTGTGCTTGTATCTTCTCATTACCCTTACTGATCACGACACTGTTCTTGATGGTGATGAAAAGCATCACACACAACAGGATCAGAGCCAGAATTCGTAGGGCATTCCTTACTGAGAACAAGGATTCACTCATGCTCTTTACTCGTCCATTCAAATCAAAACAAAGACTTGCCTTTTTAGCTTGTTAAGGTAACGTTTTAGCAAAGTCACAAGGGATTATATACATGGACGCGTCAAAAAGCTTGCCTATCAGAAAGCATACGACTCTTTTAAAACGACTACCCGAAACTCGGTTTGCGACACAACTCGATAAAGCCAAGGCGAATTGGATTGTGTTTGGCGAACATCTTGAGCCTCGTAACTTCGAAGACATCGACTTCTTTACCGGTTTCTACAATCCTATTCTGGATACGTGGAAAGTCGGCCAATATGAAGTGGCATTAATGGCGGGCAATCTTACGCCTGAACATGAAACCATCCTAAAAAGCCTAAAATTGGATTACGCTTCTCTGCAGGAAGTGCCAGATCTTTCTGCGCCGGGTTTGGTCGTGTTTGATATGGACTCAACTGCGATTCAAATCGAGTGTATTGATGAAATTGCTAAACTTGCTGGTGTTGGTGAAGAAGTCGCAGAGGTGACTGAGCGTGCCATGCAAGGTGAGTTGGATTTCGAGCAAAGTCTACGTCAACGTGTCGGTAAACTGAAAGGTGCCGATGAAGCGATTCTTGAACAGGTGCGCAGCCAGTTGCCATTCATGCCAGATTTCGAAGCGCTGATTGCAACTTTTAAAGCGCTTGGGTGGAAGACTGCTATTGCTTCCGGTGGTTTTACTTACTTCTCAGACTTCATTAAAGACAACGTGGGATTAGACTTTGCGCAGTCCAACCAACTGGAAATCGTGGATGGCAAGCTGACCGGTGAAGTACTGGGTGAGGTTGTATCAGCTCAAACAAAAGCGGATATCTTGGTTGAGCTTGCGGAAGAATACGAAATCGAACAACACAATACGGTTGCCGTCGGTGATGGTGCGAACGATTTGGTGATGATGGCTGCGGCAGGCCTTGGTGTTGCTTATCACGCCAAACCTAAGGTTGAAGAACAAGCACAAACCGCTGTTCGATTCGCAGGTTTAGGTGGCGTACTGTGTATTCTTTCTGGTGCGTTGGTTAAGCAGCAGAAAATCAGCTGGAAAGCGAAACCTTAGTTGGTGCTTCTTCCAAATAAACATAGAAAAACACCGCCATCTCGGCGGTGTTTTGTTATTCCGTTAGCTCTAAGCGAACAATCACTTCTTCGGTAATATCTTCAAATTCACTGTAGCCAACTAAGGCGGTTAACTCTTTTTCTAACTTGCTGGCTTGATGAACCCCAAATTGGGTTAAATCGCTCAGATCTTGACGCAGTAATGATGTCATTGGATCGAAGATCGGCGCCGTCGAGATACGTGTGGCATAGAACTCACCCATCATCCGCGCTTTCTTGATGAATTGAATCCGCTCTTTCACGCTGGTGAAGTCTTGCTGCATTTTCGACTCAATCGCAGTGATCTTATGACCGACTTTATTCACGCTAATATAAATATCTTGGTGACGAGCCTGCGCGCCATCAATACGTTTGATCGGATCGGCAATCAAAGTATTTGAGCGGCCTTTAAACAGTGGTTCGAGCGAATATTGTTGGTTGTGACCGAGACGTGCGTACAACTCGATGTGTTTTGCCAACGGTAAGTTCACTCCGATCACCGGTGTCTTGACCGAAGAAGCGGCGCTTTTGCTGATAAAGATCGGGGTGCTTAACGTTCTTGAGAGCAATACGCTGTGCAGCCGCTCTAAGAGAGCATTACTTGGTAGCATCTCTTTTTGTGGGATCAACTTGTCTTGGTTGTGCTCAATAATGCTGTTGAAAAAAGCAATCACACGCATGGTTTTGCTTTGTTCATCGATAACCAATTGAACACTTCGACCGTCAGGGCTAATACGAATCACACGGTATGGCACATCCGAGAGTGGTAGCTTTTTATCGTAAAGCTGCAATTCACGAAAGTTAATCTGCACTTCTTGCCCTGAACGCAGCGCAGTGGGCTCGTCCAATTTCAGCCCTAGGCCTCGCTTGGAAATGTCCATAGTGAAGCCAGTTGCTTTGGCATTGCCAATGTCTAGCTCCAAAGGCGTTTTGAAGCGATAACGAGGCTCTTTACGGCGCGATTGCGCATCGAAGTAAATTCCTTTTGGACTACCAAGGATTTTTCTTGGATGGCGAAACTCATTCAGGGTATTTGCTGGCACTCTTGGCTTTTCAGTCAGCAAGTAATCTTGGCCTGATTTTTCATCGGCAATTTCTTGTAAGATACCAACGTGTGTCAGCTTCTGTGAACTTTCTGCTAACTCAGAGGAGAAGGCCGCAAGATCATTTTTCTCTTGCTCAGATAACTCGAAGATAGAAATGCGGAAAGCGCGCCAACTTTTTCGCTTGGCGCCTAAATGCCAGAAGAGTTGACGCTGTTCTCTTGTCGCCTCTGGACGTAGCATCGAATAGAAGTAGGTTTTGCCTTCATGCTCATGGGTAAAAGAGTACAGCACATTGGTTGCTCCTTTAACGCCGGGAGCAATTAACGAAGCCATTCTCTTCGGGTTGAATAGCGAGCCGAAGACTTGTTGGTTGCGCTCATCATGCCAGTACTGCCACATCTTTTGGTTATTGGGCGTGAGCATGGCGAGTTTGAGCTCGCTGCCTTCAAAAAACAGCGGCAGATTACTGGTGTGCTTAAGCGCAATGTGCTCATAGCCGCGCGTGCGAGCACGAATGATTTTGTCCTGATTGTCATGTCGAGCGCGTTTCGCTGTACTGTTGAGTGCCTCATCAATCACGCGAGCAATGACATTGGTTTCCGTTAACCGCATAGTTCTTAGGTAACGAACGGAATCATTCTCGTAGCAGTCATCTACCGCCAGCACACGATACGTGATCGGTTTTTCGACGCCCGCCACTTGAGACATACTGGCAAACTCGGTAAAGGTAACTTGAATGACTTCACCCAAGCTGTACTTGAAGGCGCTAGGTACTTTGAATTTCGCTCCCGAACAAGAAAGGTCAATACTCAGACCGTGGATCACTTGTTCTTTTGAACGAACGATTTCCACTTGAGACTGTACTTTTAAGCGTTTCTCTTGACGTTTTAAGTCATACCCGAGGTGCACAGGCTCTGCGAGAAAAGGGCTTTTCGGATCGGTAAGCGATCGTTCTTCATTCTTACCATTGTTTTTGCTCATTACACGGAAGTTATTACGTGTATTGACCAAGGCTTCCCACATGCCCTCGGTGTAACCACCATACTTTTTCAGGTTCTTGTGGTAAGCGTTAAAGGCGACATCATCCAACCAATGTGGGATGCCATCTAATAAGTATTCACGACATTCGCCTTTCACTCGACCTCGTAAATCAATGCTCTTTTTACAAGGAGCCATGACACGGTTGAGTTCCATCTTCACTAGAATTTTGGCCGATGGTGGTTCTCCTTCGGTCAATTGACCCAGGACGAAATCAAAGTCATCAGCGCCGTAAACAGGGATCAGGCGTTCTGCGAGCGAGAGAATTTCAGATTGCTGCATTATTTCTGTTAAAGTATGTCGTTATTCGAATTATATCGGCTAAGCAGAGCAAAGCTTGAGTATATCAAGAGTTCATCTTCGATACGGTCATGACATGGCGGTGCTTGGTCACATTTGTTGAAAAAACCGAGTGTTTAAGAATTGAGGCATCATGGCGAAAGCAAAACGAGCGTATGTTTGTAATGATTGTGGCGCGGATTTCCCACGTTGGCAGGGGCAGTGTAATGCGTGTGGTGCATGGAACACGATTACTGAAGTTCGTATTGCTGCATCGCCAACGGTAGCACGCAACGAACGCTTATCTGGTTACGCAGGCTCAGCAACGGAATCACAAGTTCAAACCCTGTCAGAGATTGATCTGCAAGAAGTGCCCCGTTTTACGAGTGGCTTTAAAGAGCTAGACCGAGTACTTGGTGGTGGCGTGGTTCCGGGCGCTGCGATTCTTATCGGTGGTAACCCCGGCGCAGGTAAGTCGACTTTGCTTCTGCAAACCATGTGTCTGTTGTCTTCGCAAATGCCTACTCTCTATGTGACGGGTGAGGAATCGCTCCAGCAAGTGGCAATGCGTGCCTCACGACTTGGGTTGCCAAAAGAGCACCTGAAGATGTTGTCGGAAACGAACGTCGACAAGATTTGCCAAATTGCAGAGAAAGAACAGCCGCGCATTATGGTGATTGACTCGATTCAGGTAATGCACGTGTCTGACGTTCAGTCCTCGCCAGGTAGTGTCGCGCAGGTACGTGAATCGGCAACCGCGCTGACGCGTTATGCAAAGCAAAATAATGTGGCCGTCTTTATTGTTGGTCACGTAACAAAAGATGGTACCCTTGCCGGCCCTAAAGTACTTGAGCACATTATTGACTGTTCAGTTCTACTCGATGGTGGCACTGATAGTCGCTTCCGAACCTTACGTAGCCACAAAAACCGTTTTGGTGCGGTGAATGAACTTGGCGTCTTTGCCATGACGGGGCAGGGACTGAAAGAGGTCAATAACCCTTCGGCGATTTTCCTATCCCGCGGTGAAGAGGAGACGTCGGGTTCGTCCGTTATGGTGGTGTGGGAAGGCACGCGTCCTCTATTAGTAGAGATTCAAGCGCTGGTGGACTACTCACAATTGTCAAACCCACGTCGCGTCGCGGTGGGCCTAGAACAAAACCGTCTGTCTTTATTATTGGCGGTGCTGCATAAGCACGGTGGCCTACAAATGGCCGATCAAGATGTGTTTGTGAATGTCGTTGGTGGTGTAAAAGTCACAGAGACCAGTGCTGACCTTGCGCTAGTTATGGCGCTTTTGTCGAGTTTTCGCGATCGTCCACTACCAAAAGATGTGGTGGTGTTTGGTGAGGTCGGCCTAGCGGGAGAGATTCGCCCAGTGCCGAGTGGCCAAGAGCGTTTGAATGAAGCATTCAAGCACGGCTTTAAGAAAGCGATCGTACCAGCAGCGAATATGCCAAAGGGCGGTATTCCTGGTATGCAAATCCATGGCGTTAAAAAACTGTCGGAGGCTATCGAAGCATTTGATGAGTTGTAAACGCCATCTTGTGCCCCAATTTAAGGGGTAACAATAATGTTGAATCTATTCTCATTATTATCGAATTAGCAGACAAATTGCGAAGTTTGACTATTATTTGAGGGTGGAAAATCGACGTTAAAATTTTTTTTGTTCCAATAGCACGCAAAGGTATCCGTCTTGACAGATTGTGATATACTCTGCGCGCACTTTATACCTTATTAACAGAGTAAGACAATGACTGATTTATCAAAATACAGAAACATTGGTATTTTCGCGCACGTTGATGCGGGTAAAACTACCACAACTGAGCGTATCCTGAAGCTTACTGGTAAAATCCATAAGACTGGTGAAGTACACGACGGCGAGTCTACAACTGACTTCATGGAGCAAGAAGCTGAGCGTGGTATTACAATCCAGTCTGCAGCAGTAACTTGTGAGTGGAACGGTCACCGCCTGAACGTAATCGACACTCCTGGACACGTAGACTTTACAGTTGAAGTATACCGTTCACTTAAAGTTCTTGACGGTGGTATCGGTGTATTCTGTGGTTCTGGTGGTGTTGAGCCTCAGTCAGAAACAAACTGGCGTTACGCGAACGACTCAGAAGTTGCTCGTCTGATCTTCGTAAACAAACTAGACCGTATGGGTGCAGACTTCTTCCGCGTTGTTGACCAAGTTAAGAACGTACTAGGTGCAAACCCACTAGTTATGACTCTACCAATCGGTCGCGAAGACGACTTCGTTGGTGTTGTAGACGTACTAAACCGTAAAGCTTACGTTTGGGACGAAACTGGTCTGCCAGAAAACTACGAAATCCAAGACATCCCAGCTGACATGGTTGACGATGTAGAACAGTACCGTGAAGAGCTAGTTGAAACTGCTGTAGAGCAAGACGACGATCTAATGGAAGCTTACATGGAAGGCGAAGAGCCAACTATCGAGCAACTAAAAGCTTGTATCCGTAAAGGTACTCGTGACCTAGCGTTCTTCCCAACGTTCTGTGGTTCTGCATTCAAAAACAAAGGTATGCAACTTATCCTTGACGCTGTTGTAGATTACCTACCAGCTCCAACTGAAGTTGATCCTCAGCCTCTAACAGATCCAGAAACTGGTGAGCCAACAGGTGAAGTTGCTACAGTTGACGCTGACGCGCCACTAAAAGCACTTGCGTTCAAGATCATGGACGACCGTTTCGGTGCTCTAACATTTATCCGTATCTACTCTGGTCGCATGAAGAAGGGCGATACTGTTCTTAACTCTGCAACTGGTAAGACTGAGCGTATCGGTCGTATGTGTGAGATGCAAGCTGACGAACGTAACGAACTTACTGAAGCTCAAGCTGGTGACATCATCGCTGTAGTAGGTATGAAGAACGTTCAAACTGGTCACACTCTATGTGATCCTAAGCACGAATGTACTCTAGAAGCTATGATCTTCCCAGAACCAGTAATCTCTATTGCTGTTTCTCCAAAAGACAAAGGTTCTACTGAGAAAATGGGTATCGCGATCGGTAAAATGGTTGCAGAAGATCCATCATTCCAAGTTGAGACTGATGAAGATTCAGGTGAAACTATCCTGAAAGGTATGGGTGAACTTCACCTAGACATCAAGGTAGACATCCTTAAGCGTACTTACGGCGTTGAGCTAGAAGTAGGTGCTCCACAGGTAGCTTACCGTGAAACTATCACTCAAGCAGTTGAAGATAGCTACACGCACAAGAAGCAGTCTGGTGGTTCTGGTCAGTTCGGTAAGATCGACTACCGCATCAAACCAGGTGAGCCAAACTCAGGCTTCACGTTCAAATCAACAGTTGTTGGTGGTAACGTACCTAAAGAATTCTGGCCTGCGGTTGAGAAAGGCTTTGCGTCAATGATGGATACTGGTGTTCTAGCTGGCTTCCCAACTCTAGACGTTGAAGTTGAACTATTCGACGGTGGTTTCCACGCAGTTGACTCATCAGCAATCGCTTACGAAATCGCAGCTAAAGGTGCATTCCGTCAGTCTATGCCTAAAGCAGGCGCGCAACTTCTTGAGCCAATCATGAACGTTGACGTGTTCACTCCAGAAGACAACGTTGGTGACGTAATCGGTGACCTTAACCGTCGTCGTGGTATGATCAAAGACCAACAAGCTGGTACTACAGGCGTTCGTATTAAAGCAGACGTTCCTCTATCAGAAATGTTTGGTTACATCGGTCACCTACGTACTATCACTTCTGGTCGTGGTCAGTTTTCTATGGAATTCGCTCGTTACGCAGCATGTCCATCGAACGTTGCTGAGCAAGTAATCGCAGAAGTTAAAGAGCGCGAAGCTAAGAAGTAATTCTTAAACTAACGCTTTAAAATATCAAAGCCCCGCCTAGTGCGGGGCTTTTTAATATCTCTCGATAGGCAAGCGGTCCTATATTGCTCGTTTACCTTACGCTTCTTTTAATTGAATCGCTGGCTTTTCTTCAATGGTGTTACCTTTAAGGCATCGCTTTTACTTCGACAGTTATCGTGTCTTGGTATTTACCAGCTCGGGCAAAGTCGATATTTCCTAGCGTCACTTCGAGTGGTACTCCCCATCGCTTAGTACTCTCGTTGTTAGAGAAGGTATAAACCGCTTTCTGGTTAACCAAAGCGTTATTGAATCGCAATGTATACGGTATAGTAATATTGGGTTCTGATTTCTGTTTCAACTCTCCATACTTTTGTTTCACAACCAGCCTAACGTTAGAATTTGAGAGAAGATCGAAGTCAGAGCGGTAAGTTCGGTTCGATTCCAGATCGCCAAGCTGAAAGCGATAACCTGAGTTACCAGAGCGTTGCATGTTTGGGGCATTAGGGGCAGAGTTAAAAGCAACGAAAGCAGGAACGTTGAGCTTCACTTTTGCGTTTTTTGACTTTTGCTTTTTGCCCAAGGATATTGTGGCTTCGAGCAGTCCGTTGTAATTACCAGATGCAGCAACTTTCGCTTCTGGAACCTTTATCCAGAACTTTGTCCTTTGGCTATTATCCAAAGGTAGCTGAAAACCTTTATTAGGGAAGTGACTCAACTGCCGAAAGTTTTTGTCCAGAATCGTCACAGATAAACTGGCTCCAATTGAACTTAAGTAACTGGACTGTTTATTGTTGACCGAGACCATCGCCATCGGAAATCGACAGGTCTGAATATCGCGAGATAGCTCCAAATAAACTGGAATATAAGCCCCTAAGTCACGTTTAAATTCAACGTTACTTCGGTCAACGTTTAGTGTCCATTTGCCACTGCATTCTGCCCATACGGGTTGAGATAATATGGCGAGACTGAACACTGATATTTGGAATAAGTGTTTCATTGTTTATCCCTCTTTAATAAGTAAAGTGGGTAGATAAATCAGATTTTTATTGGTTTCTGGTACGTTTAGTTTTGTTGGGCTGAATCCTTCAACCGTGATGGTGTAGGTGCCCGGAGCAATACCTTCTACAACAAATCGACCTGATCGATTGGTGAAAAAGTCATAGGTTTTCTGTTGTCCAACTAACTGCCCTTGGTAGAGCTTTAGTGGTTTTTTAGAACTGATTTCAAGTGTGCCAATTATGGTCTTTGACGCGATTGAGCCGATGTTTATTAGATGGCCAGTTTGTGACCCTGGTGTGATGTTGTATTCGTGGTCACCAAAGTCATAGCCGACAGGAGCATCTGGGACATTGATGTAGACACTAGACAACTGATGCCCACCAGATAGTTGAACGGCATTATTTATCGCCGAAGTTGAAATCGCTTCAGCTGGGTCGTCGGCAACGGCGTTGATTTCAACATCAGCATCCAAAGAGTCATGAACGGCGACGATGGCAACAGGTCCATTGATAGGACGTGACCAAGCTAAGTTGCCATCAGCCAGCGTCAGCGCCGTACTTGCTCGCAATGAAGCGGTTTGGTAACTGTCGGAATTGTCAAAGTCGAGGTGAGAGACTTTAGCATCAGTGATGAAGCGGTTTGCCACATAATTGCCCTCTACAGAATAAGTTTGAGAGTCGGCATCACCTTCTGCTGTCAGCGCATAGCCATAGCTGCCTGTGTAATCATCGGAAGGGCGTTGAAATTGAGCTCTGTAAGTATCGGGCTCGTTGGAGTAAGAGACGTTTGCATTGTACTCCCCAGACACAGAGTTCCAGTCCCAGTCTGCAGAGAAAGTGAAGCGCGTCTCGTCAATGTTATCGTTTGGATTCTCCTCTTTCTCTACACCAGCAGAGAGTGACAGGCTGTAAAATTGCCAAGCGACTTCAGATGAAGCAAGCCATTCAACCTCTTCCTCTTCGAAGTCACGATAGTCTCCACTTAATATTAGACTAAGGTCATCTGTAATGGTGAGCACGTAGTTAGAGAATATGCGTAAGCCTGTTCTTGGTTCGGCTATTTGCCAAGGTAATGCGAAGTACTTATCTTGGTATTCGACGCCGAGACGAAAGTTTGGAGAGCCATAGCTATCCGTTCCCCACACTTGATGGGAATAGTCTAGGCTGTAGATACTGCCAGTTTCATCATTAGGTTTATTGTTTTGCGCAGATGCTCGAACACCTACATTCCCCCAATCAGAACCGATAGTGGCAATAACGCCAAGTTGTTGGCCCTCAGGGTGGTAAAGTCCGTTTACACCCAGCGTTAATATGTCGCTGATACCGTAGTCGTAGTATCCCGACGTGACCCACTGTTCATCGTCGTATTTAAAGTTGTTATCCTCGATCGTCGAGATTAACCCAGAGTAAAAACCGAAGTCAGAAATGCCCTCACGAAGTAAACGAGAGTTAAAAAATTGACTGTAAACGATAGTGTCGGTGCGGCCTGATTGATAGCTAATGTCTAACCGCACATCATTAGTACCTGACACGAGAGGCAGATCATCCAGTGTATATCGGCCCGGTGGCAATCTAATCTCGGTGAGGAAGATATCGTTAATGTAGATTTCGACATCGGCGCTTTCATTTAATACTAGAGGTTGCGTCCCGCCGTTCTGAATGTTTCTGGTGGGCTGTAAATCTTGGTACAAACGTTCAAAAGCGACTCCGCCCAGAGGCGTGCTCGGCAGATGGCCAGCACTAGTTTGGGTCACATCCCCAAAGGTTAAGCGCCAAGGTGTGCTGGGTTCATCGAAAAAAAGACGAGCTTCACCACGATAGACATCGGAATTGACATTATTACCGCCAGTGACGAAGCCGGAGACATCAAGGTTTGCCCCTCGAACGCCACCAATATTGGCTCGAACTAACCATTCCCCTAGCCAAGTTTGCGTGTCTTCGGCGTTAGAATCGCTAAATAAGGTGTAATCAGTACTGGCGTTCAGTGTATTTTGTATCGTCCAGAATGCGCTTTCCGAGTACTGTGCAGGCTCGTATTTGCTTCCGAAGGAGAGTAAAAAGTCCGCGGCTGCAGACTCATCTATGACTAGATTAATGCTTTGGTCGGATGTGTCGAAATTTGCGTTGATTCCCATACGAGCCAATTGTTCAACCGTGATATATTCTTCAGAGAATCCTCTCAATGCCACGAGAGTTTCATCATTTATCAGTTTCTCTACTGACTGAGCGAGCTGTTCAACGTTGATTGAATCTACGGTCATACCGTCTGAGTACGCGCTCACTTGGCCGATAGTATTTTCACCCCAAATGACAGGGAATGGGAACGACCAGCTATGAGCTAATGCAGCTTTTACAGTGAAAACTAGAATAAAGTGTAAAATGAGATTTTTCATAAAAACCTCACTAGTCTATTGTTTTAACAGAAACTGTTTGGGGCTGCCCCAACTCACTTGGTAGAGTGTACTTTACCGTTGACCCCGGCATTAAATAAGCACTGGTTTTGTTACTTAACGCTTCCCAATCGACTGTTTTGTTTGACTTACCACCTGAGAAACTAAATTCCATGCCATTCATGTTCAGTACGCGTTTACCGTCATTTCTGATTGCAATTTGATTGTTTTTAATGGTAGCGGTTGGAATGGACTTACTTGAAGCTGGAGAAACAAAAGCTAACGTAGCAAACTCCAATAGCATGGAGATAGAACTATCTTCTTCATTCTCCTCAGTTTGGTTGTCGAGTTCTATCTGGGTAAAGACGATTCGATATGTCTCAGTTTTTTTTATTGGTCTTTTGGGCGTGTAACGGACGCGAAAGGTTTGGGACTTTTGCCCGTCGATTTTAGCTTGAGGGGGGAGAATGAGAAACTCGTCCTCCGATGGTGTCAGGATTTCCTCGCCTGAAGAGAAATCGGCTTGATAGACATGGACTTCCAGCAGTATTGGGTCGTCCTCCACATTCGTTACTTTGTACAACCCTTGAGAGTTTCGGCCAACGTCGTCTAGCTCTAAATAGATTGGACTGACCTCGTACGCGAAAATAATTGAACTGAACAAAAAAGAAAAAAGAAGTGTGGTGATCCTAGCCATAGATATTTCTCCCTAAAACAAGCTTGGCCCGATTATCGAGCCAAGCTTGTATCTGCCTTTTAAGACGATATCTATAAAGTGTCGTTCGGTTACGGCATTACAGGGCCTGATGCAGAAAGGCTCACTTTGATACGACCTTTATATTTACCAGCTCGTGCAAAGCCTGAATCTTCAGGTTTGACGTAAATAGGATGTTTGTTGATCTTGTTCACTAAGTGCTCGCCCACTGAAGGAATTGGCGACGCCATTTTTTCCATACCATGATCGTTCTTAGTATTCGCAACGGTTTCAGAACCGATTTTCACTTTGTAGTTAATTTTTTCGCCCATGTTGTGCTTGGTCACACCGCGCAGTTTGTATGCGGTTACGGAGAAATCTAGGTCTGTGCCGTAGTTACACCAAGCTCTTAAATTACCCACTAACACTTTCTTGTTGTTAAAACCGTTGTCCCACGAATCGGTGTGCACTTTATTGGCCTTGCGTAGAACATTGTTTTTCACATCTTTCTTACCGATTCGAAGCAGGCAGCGTTTTGGTACTCGGCCCTCAATTCGGATTGTTTTTTGGTCGGTTTTACTCAGTGTTGTAAAGTCCACTGGGTTGTTAAATTGAACCGCAGAAGCGCCAAAAGAAAGCGATGCGGCTGCTACTGCTGTAGCAAGAAGTAATTTTTTCATAACTCAATCCCTCGTTAGTCACAATGCGTTGTTTAAATCGCATTATCAGCTTATGAGGGACTCAGCTTCTCCACATCACCAACAAAGGTGAGACCCTGGTAATAGTTGGGGTGAAAAAGGGATGAATTTGTTTCTACTCGATTTTACTTCACCTTTCTATTGTTGAATTGGTCAATAATGTCCTTTGTTTCTTATATTTAGGTTAGAGTGTTTTTTTGCCATCGCCATTAATTCGTAGCGAGAGTGTACATTTAGTTTGTGTAAGACGTTTGAAGCATGAGTTTTGATGGTATTGATGCTGACATTTGATTGCCTTGCTATCTGTGTATTTGAGAGCCCTTGAAGCATCAGCTTGCAAATCTCACCCTCTCTTTTCGTAAGCAGAAACTTTGTGCTTAAGTAGTCTGCTGTGAGAGTAGGATCCTCACCACCTTCTTGATAGTGGTAGATAGCTTTATTCAAAATAGGGCGAGGAAACCACACGTCTCCTTGAGAAACGGCAGAAAGCGCCTTTGGAAGAAGTTCTAAACGGGAGCACACTTGCCCTGAATACCCCTTTTCTAGCCATTCAAGTGAAGAGACAGATGAAACATTCATTGCGACCCACTTTTCTTTTCTCTCCATGGGACAAATTCCGTATCGCTTTGGGCAAGGCATGGATTTTACGTCGAAAAGGATAATGCGTTGTGATGCCTCTTCATCCAAATGGGTGAATGTATCGCTAGTGGTGAAGCTCACTAAGGGAAAAGAAAGTTTAACTAAGTCGCGAATCACTCTTGTGTATGACATATCTTTGCTTAGCAGATGTACTGCTAAAGGTTGGGTGCTTAGTTCCATTGCAACAAATCCTGTTGGTCTAATTCTGCTTTAATTTTTGATATATATGGTTTTTTATATTTTTAATATTGGCAGTTTAGCGTGTTACGCAACCTCATTAGTTATGGGTTGTACGCAACTTGTGTATTAAAAGGTTAGTACCAAATGATGAGATTACAATGGATAGGGGGGATGGGTCTTAGGTTGAATCAAAAGTGAGAATTGTGTGTGAGGAGAGATTAAGCGGGCTCACCCTCGCTTAAAGAAACAGCAAAGCAAGGGTGAATTTGGAATGAGACGGTACTAGGGGGTTATAATTCTTCTTCCCAAACAACCAGCTCGCCTTTTGGCCAGTTGTGGCCAAGTTCATGGTACTTCTGTTCTAGGACATGGCGTTTAATCTTCAAGGTCGGTGTTAGAATACCGTTCTCGATACTCCACGGCTCTTGAATCATCAGCACACCTTTTATTTGCTCGTGTGATTCCAGTTCTTGGTTCATACGAGCGATCACTTTGCGAGTCGTTCGTGCGTAGCGTTCTTTATCGAAGTTCGGGAAATCGTGAGGTACAACCAACAAGATTGGCCCTGGCAAGCCTAGGCCGATCAAACACATCATTTCGACGCGGCTGTATTCGAACAGTTTCTTCTCAATAGGAACCGGTGCTACGAACTTACCTTTTGAAGTTTTAAAGGTGTCCTTCTTACGGCCTTGGATAGTGAGATAACCATCCGCATCGATTGAGCCGATGTCACCCGTGTGCAGCCACCCTTTGGAGTCAAACGACTCTTGTGTGGCGATATCGTTTTTGTAGTAACCTGAAAACAAGCCTTTACCACGGACCATGATTTCTTCATCGTCAGCGATCTTCAGTTCAATACCAGGGCCGGCATTACCTACTGAGCCAATTTTATCGGCACGGAATGGGTAGTTAAGTGTGCTGTAGGCGAAAGACTCCGTCATGCCCCAAGCTTCCGTGATGTTTAAGCCTACGCTGCGATACCACTCGAGCAATGCCGGTGATACAGGCGCAGAGCCACAACCAAGAACACGCGCTTGATCTAAACCAAGGCCATCTGCCAGCTTCTTCTTGATCAGTGAGTTAATGAACGGGATCTTTAGTAGAATGTTGAGCTTTTTCTGCGGAAGTTTGTCTTGAATACGTTGCTGGAACAAGGTCCACAAACGAGGCACGGAAATAAACAGTGTCGGACGATGCATTTTTACATCTTCGATAAAGGTATCGAGAGACTCTGGGAAAGCCGTAGTTACACCACCCATAATGGATGAGCCGAAGATGTATACACGCTCAGTAATGTGAGCAAGTGGCAAATAAGAGAACAATCGGTCGTTTTCTTGAATCCCAATATG
Source organism: Vibrio campbellii CAIM 519 = NBRC 15631 = ATCC 25920 (assembly GCF_002163755.1). NCBI lineage: Bacteria > Pseudomonadati > Pseudomonadota > Gammaproteobacteria > Vibrionales > Vibrionaceae > Vibrio > Vibrio campbellii. The sequence goes on along the minus strand of NZ_CP015863.1, from coordinate 2,610,108 downwards.
ATTAATTAACTGCTGAACTGACCAACTGAACGCACCGTATGTCAGCATTGCCCCTTTCGGCAGACCTGACGTTCCTGAGGTGTACACTAGAGACATGAGCTTGTCATCATGGTGTTGTGGACGCTCTGCGCTTGGTTCTACATCGGTAATAATCTCAGTAAACTGATATTGGCATTTCGGCGCAGTATCGTAAGGAAGTGCAATGCTAATTAAATCTGGCATTGATTCGATCACTTGTTGCGTTGCCGCTGGATCATCTAACTTACCGCCGATCAGAGCTTTACTCTCACTGTGTGTCACACAGTACTCGATTGTATCCGCACCCGCAGTTGGGAAAACAGGCACACTAACGTAATCGCCAAGCATCATGGCCAAATCACAGATGAACCATTCTGCACAGTTTTTCGAGACTAAGGCCACTTTATCGCCTGGCTGTACACCAAGGTTACGTAAAGCGCTGACAAGCCTTAACGCTTGATCGGCAACTTCCGCATAAGTGAACTCAACGAATTGTCGGTTGATGATTTGTTTTAGGTAGACTTCATCTGGGCGTTCCGCTGCCCATTTGAGAATCATTTCATTTGGCGGCGGGAGAGCGCAACCAGCGGTTTGTTCTGGGTTAGGCTGATTCATTGTAGATGACTCCATGTCTTCTCTCGTTTGTATTTGTAGTTGTTAAAACATTGTTAACCTTAGCATGTTAGCTCATTATACGGGAATGCATTTAGATGAAATCTGTGCGAAAGGTAGCGTTAGATAATGAAAGCGGCTCAGTCATCATTAATTAAAACTGCTTACGATGGCTAGCGGGGGGAAATCCGTCTTTCTTTTTGAAGGTACGCTAGAAATACGACACATCTCGATAGCCACACTGGTTAACAATATAGGCAATCCTCATATTCTTTTTCCAATGACATCTTTCCATTTCAACGATGGTTGAATTGGTATTGCCCAAACAAAGTAAACGCAGTTAGGGTGAGGTGTGTTGATCGATGTTTGATATTCTGAGCAGCACATCGCCATTTAAACAAACCACATTCCAAAGAGTTTGCTAAGCTCGAAACTTATGACAAACGTTAGCGTTTATAGGAGAGTCCAAACATCCATGCTGGCGGTGATTTGACCATGGATAATCATGCCAGTCATGATGCCTGATGCGACAAAGAATACAATCATCCAAAGCACTGACAAGTTAAGTTTCTTATGTAAGTAGAAGCCAGCTATCACAAGAGCGATGTCAATTGGAGCAACCACAGCGCTGCTGAATACCGGTTGGTAAAGGGCTGCTAATAGTAAACCAACGACCGATGCGTTTACGCCGTTGATTGCACCTGACACTGCAGGTTTACCAGCCAGCGCTTGCCAATTCTTTAGCACGCTAAGCAGCAATAAAAAGCCCGGTAAGAACACACCCAATGTTGCGACCAACGCGCCTAGGACAGGTGCATCAGACAGCTCGTAACCAATATAAGTTGCGAAGGTAAACATCGGTCCCGGTACCGCCTGCGCTGCGGCGTAGCCCGTTAGGAACGCGTCTTGGCTGAGTTGATCGCCAACGATGTTTTGCAATAGCGGAAGTACCACGTGACCGCCACCGAACACTAAGCTACCTGCTTGGAAGAAGTCGCTAAACAATCCAAGCATTGGCAGGGTGTGAGCCACAAACGGCAAACCAATCAGAAGTACCGCGAACAGTGCCAATGGTGCAATGGTTGGTTCAAAAGGTTCGGCAGGCGCTGCAGATTCCCTCTTTAGGTATTGAGTACCAATCAACCCCGCCACCACAAGCACCAGCATTTGAGTTGCGATGCTCGGTGCAACCAATAAGGCAATCGCGGTTGCCACACACAAGCCGGCTGTTAGTTTGGTTTGACAGAAGTTTTTGTACATTCCCCAAGTCGCATCCGCCACCACAACGACCGCAAGCAACTTCAAGCCATGAATGATGTTTTGGAACAACGCCGTATCGGTGATCTGGCTGCTTACCATCGCAAGCGCCAACATGATGATCACGGAAGGCAACGTGAAGCCAAGAAATGCCATGCATGCGCCGCCTAGGCCTCCGCGTTTGTAACCCAGAGCAAAGCCAACTTGGCTAGAACCAGGACCCGGTAAGAATTGGCTCAAAGCCACGATCTGTGCGTATTCGCTGTCATCAATCCATTTGAGCTTTTCAACGAACGTTTGGCGGAAGTAACCGATGTGCGCCGCAGGGCCACCGAAACTGATCCAACCAAGCCAAAAAAAGGTTTTAAAAATGGTAAACATGTTGAGCCTGTTAAATCTCCGATAAAACTGCATCTACTGTAAGAAATGTACTAAGATGATTCAAATTAATAGTTTTAATTTCATCTATGAATGAAATGGGATAGGGCTTGTTCTGTGAAAGATGACATCCAGTGGCGAAATATCGACTTAAATCTGTTGGTGACCTTTTCTTATCTATACCGCTATCGCAGTGTGAGTTTGGCGGCGGAGAAAAGCTTTGTCAGTCAGTCTGCCATGAGCCACAGCTTGTCGCGCTTGCGCGTGTTGTTTGATGACCCATTGTTTGAGCGTAAAGGCCATAAGATGGACCCAACCGAGCACGCGCATCATATCGCGCCGACGGTGCATCATTTATTGGACTCGATTGCCAAAGACTTACTGACGAAGTCGGCTTTCTTGCCAGAAAACTACGTCGGCGTGTGCCGTATTGGTTTAACTGATTACGCTGAATTTATCTTCGCCCCACTGCTTTATGATGAAATCCGTAAGCATGCGCCAGAAGCCCAAATCAGTTTTATTAACGTCAACCGCAGCAATTACGTGGCGATCACGGAGCACGATAAGTTAGATGTCATCATCGGAAGTATGCCTGTGCTCGACGATAACTTTGAGAGCCAGTACCTCTACACAGAAAAGCACGTATGTCTGTGTGATAAGCGAGTTCTGAAGGGTGAAACACAATTGTCGATTCACGCTTTTGCCAATATTGAACAAGCCCTAGTGAGTCCTGATGGCAGCTTGAGTACACAAGTAGACAAAAAGCTTGCGGAACATGGCTTGAGCCGAAAAGTCACCGTTGCTTCACGTAACTTCCTGACGATCCGAAACTTACTTAAACAGCGTGAGTTGGTTGCGATAGTGCCGGAGAAAATGGCGCAAGCGGAAGGGTTCTCGGACGATTTGGTGAGCGTCCAGCCGCCGATTGCCGTGGCGGATTTTGATATCACTATGTTGTGGCATACCAGTCGTAATAACGAGGATAAAGGAATTTGGCTGCGACAGCTGGTATACCTGCTCCTTAGAGCTGAACAGGATAGTAGCCGACTGGAAACGAACTAAAATTTTGCACAACTGAATCTAGCTATTTAAGAGCTGCTATAGTGATTTCAGTTAAATTCTCGTTATTCTGGGATATTGATTGACTTTGTGGTACCACGAAGTTTTAGCTTGTTTGGTACATAGACTTTTAGAGGTATCTGACGGCTATCTCGATGTTTTTCTACTAACAAGTTGACGCCTTGGATCCCCATCATCTCCGCATTAATACGTATTGTTGATAGTGGCGGAAAGGTAAAGCTTGCGGTTGGAATATCATTTGTGCTGATCAAGGCTATATCCTCGGGGATTTTCAATCCAAACTCATGCACTGCGCGCAAAACACCAATTGCAATAGAGTCTGAGTTGATGAAAATCGCGGGTGGGAAATTACCTTTCGATAGCATGTCTTTTGCTAAGTTGTAACCTGATAAGCTCGAAAACTCACAACGGTAGATGTCTCTTTCTGATACCAAACCTTTCAGAGTGCCGTACTCCAAAAAAATATTTTCACCTATATTCTCAGTGTTTGAAGAGGTCTGCCCACCAATAAACCCGACTCGCTTATAGCCCTGCTCGACAAAGACGTTGATTGCTTGCTTAGTTACTTCATTGAGGTCAGAGCTTACACTGTCGTATAGGCTTTTATCGTCAGAAAAGTTGATATAGCAGATGCTATGAGTGAGACGCTTTGGTAAATTATCGATACTCGTTTGACTTGCTCCGCCAACGAAAAGAACCCCCGTAATTGTTTGGGTGTCAATATTCATTTCGCCTTGGTAGTGATTGGTAAGAGTTATTCCTAACTTTTCGCATTGAGCTTCCATTCCGTGACGTATCGACAAGAAATAAGGATCATTTACCTCAAGTTCTTGGCTGTAGTTGTAAAGAGCCCAAAAGTGGTGTTTTGGCGTGCCCTCTCGTATTGCTTTTCTAGAGCTGCTGGTGCGATATTCCATTTTTTTCGCTATTTCTAATATTAGAGCCCTCGTCTCTTTTTTGACATTCAGAGTGGGATCGTTATTCAACACACGCGATACAGTCGCGAGTGATACATTCGCTTCCATTGCTATATCTTTTAATGTTGCCATGTTGTCCTTTATGCCGAGAGGCTTTAAACCTAGGGAAATGCGATTGATGAGTGCTGATTGTATTCAGTCGTATTTGGGAGCACAAATAATAAGTTCGTTCTAAAAGGTAAATTAGGTATCCCCAGATGTTTGAAGCGGGGACAAAAACCACAACGACAATGTATATACTGTTGTGGTTTTTCGTTCAAACTTGCTTTACTGATATCTGAGATTATGACTGATGTGGGTTTTCTTTGCTTTGCTAATGATGAACGAGTACATGATCGAATACTTGTCGAATAAATGGTGCACCTACTTTTGAGCCTCCGTTTCCGTGTTCGATCACGACCGTTGCCACATACTTTGGGTTCTCGTAAGGGGCAAATGCAGTAAATAAAGCATGATCAAGCAGATGGTTTGCCAGTTTTTTCGAATTATAGATTTCGTCTTTTCGTAGACTGTATACTTGTGCTGTGCCAGATTTACCGCCACTACTGTACTCCGCGCCCTTAAACGCGCGGCGACCAGAGCCATGAGCACCATTGTTTACAAGGCGCATCGCATTGATTGGAATATCCCAGAATTTATCCGGTACGTTATCGATTGACGGTAAGTCTTTAGGTTCTACGTCGACTTGTTTTTCAAAGTTGTCCCCATGTTCAATCACCGCTTTGAGCAGATGTGGTGCTTTGATTTCACCGTGGTTGATAAGCAAAGATGTCGCTTTCGCTATCTGCATTGGCGTTGCTGTCCAGTAACCTTGCCCAATACCAACAGGCACGGTATCGCCTTGGTACCAAGGGGTTCGATGACGAGCTACTTTCCACTCTCGTGTTGGCATATTGGCGCTGCTTTCCTCGTAGATGTCGATGCCAGTTGGTAGGCCAAAGCCGAATTTATTCATCCACTTCGAAATGCGGTCGATACCAAGATCAAAGGCGATTTGGTAGAAGAAAGAGTCCACCGATTCCTCGATAGCTTTAGTTACATCAACGTTGCCGTGGCCCCAGCGTTTCCAATCTCGCCATGCTTTGGAATTAGGCTTGGAGCCAGGAATGCGCCAAACTCCGTGATCATTGCGCACCGTGTTTGGTGTAATAACATGCTCTTCAAGTCCCGCAACAGCCATAAAAGGCTTAATGGTAGAGCCTGGAGGATAGACACCGAGCGTAGCCCGATTAACGAGAGGGCGAGCAGGATCGTTCAGTAGCGTGTTGTATGCTTTACTGGAGATACCGCTGACAAATGGGTTCGGATCGTAGCTTGGGCTGGATGCCATTGCGAGTACACTGTTATCACGTGGGTCAAGTACAACTGCGCTACCCTGACGATTGGCGAGTGTTTCGTATACGAATTGTTGTAATTCAATATCAAGGTTCAAAACGATATCTTTACCAGCGATAGGAGGCACATATTTAATGGTGCGAATCACACGACCTCTGCTGTTTACTTCGACTTCTTCATAGCCTTTGGTACCGTGAAGAATATTTTCGTAGTAGCGCTCCACACCCAGTTTGCCGATGTTTCGCGTTGCTTGATAGTTCTTGGCTTGCCCCTCTTCCTCTAGACGGTGTAAATCTCGGTCGTTGATGTGAGAGACATAGCCAAGGACATGAGTCAGTTGTTCACCGAAAGGGTAGAAGCGTTTGAGATCCGCTGTAACAAATACACCATTAAATTCGTGTTGATGAACAGAAAAGCGCGCGACTTGTTCGTCATTCAACTCATGCTTGATGGTGACAGCACGGAACCTACGGGTGTGGTTGTAGCGTTTTTTGAATGATTCAACTTGCTCAGGTGTTATGTCGATATAGTGGGTCAATTTTTCTATTAACACATCTAAATCACCTGCTTGCTCAGGGATCATGTCTAGGTTGTACACTGGGCGGTTCTCGGCAAGCAAAACGCCATTTCTGTCATAAATTAACCCGCGTGTTGGCGCGATAGGAAGAATTTTAATTCGGTTATCGTTTGAACGAGTTTGATAATCTTTAAACTGGTTAACCTGCAGGTTGTAAAGATTCGCGACCAATCCCCCTAACAAAATAACCATGCCGATGAAAGCTACGATGGCACGGTTTTTAAACAACCGCACTTCTTGGTTGTGGTCTCGAAATTCATTTCGTTTGCGTAGCATGAGAGGCCTTCAGATCTGTTTTTATTCTTCGCATGCCCCGATAAAAGGAAAAGACACGATCGAGTCTTGTTACAAAATGTTACAGTTGGGGCGAGACTACTGTAGCGGGCTTTATCTCTCGTTTTGTAAGAGCAATGTCAGATATCGACTGCAGGAAATCGTCAGGTAGCCCGTCGCGAAAATACAGACAAGTTGATGGTTAAACAAGTGGTAGTGCTGTGTAATCTAGCAAAAGCTAAGATGCGTGGTGAAACCTCTGAGTGCATGTTGCTGTGTGCCGAAACTGATGACGAATCAGAAAGTGTTCTGCTAACGCCGGAACGCGCCATGCCTGCTGGTGTGAGAATCGTTTAGTGTCTAATCATATATTGTTTGTATAACAGTTATTTATGCTTTAGATCTCATTTTATAAACGAATCAATAGAATCATATTCACCTTTATTTATAATTTCTGCGCTTTTAAAAGCTGTCTAACAGTATGAAAAAATTAGGAAATTATAATGAAAAAAGTATTGCCATTATTGGCTTTAGGAGCAGTGGTTGCTTCGGCGTCGGTTCAGGCGGAAGGTAATTGGTACATTGGTGCGGATATTTTAAATTCTGATATCAAGTCAGACTTTCATTTTAAAAAGGATTCAGCGTCTGGTCTAAGTCTTAGTGTTGGGAAGGAGCGAGTATATTCGCAAAATCTCACATTGGCTTTCGAGGGGGAGTTCATTCACTTCGGTAGCACTGATTATAATGGTTACGTTAATGATGGTTACGGTACCTACCCAGCAAAGCTCGAAGTTGAAAGCTATGCAGTGAATCTTAATATGAAACCAAAGTATTATTTTTCAGGCACTGGTATCTATGTGGGCGCTATTGCTGGATTTGGTGTTATGGGAGTAGATTTGAATAGGAAGGTACCATCTAAACCTACTTTATCTGCTGCAGATGATGCTAGCAGCATAGGGTTTAACTACGGTGTTGAAGCGGGTTATGAATTTGCTTCAGGCCTGATCGTTTCCGGTGGTTACCGTGCTTCCTCAGTAACGATCGATGTTGAGGGCGGTGGTGATAAAGATTTTGATTTCAACAGCCTGTACGCTGGTATTGATTACAAGTTCTAATCTTGAACAAGCAGAGTATGAATAATAAAAGGGAGTCTCTAGGCTCCCTTTTTAATTAGGTTGTCAATCAACTCATAATGATGATCTTGTACGCCCGCTAAGTTGCCATATTTTGGCTGGTGGCGGTCGTTTTCTTTGGCATGATGCCAACCAAGGGTATGGCGAACGAAGTGCTCAGCAAACGCGTGAGAGACTTCCAAGCATCCAGCGAGAACAGTATCCACATAGCTTTGCATGATGGGACTGCGCGAGCAGGGTGGCAACGGATCGTTTTTCACATAAACCCAAATGCTGTGCTCCGAGTTAAAAGTGGTCTCTGCTTCAATCTGATCAGGACGGATTTGAATACGATGGTAGCCACGCTCGCGTCGGTCAAATTCCACCAGCGCTAGATCGTCGACTTCAAGCAGCACGCCATTGACTTGCCCTTCGCCTTCATTCACAACCAAGGGTGACAAGATATAGCTGTCGTCAACTTTGCCCCAATAGCGCACCAACCCATGAGCGGTGACTGGGATGGCTTCTCCCGTTTGACCCGTTAACTTGCGCGAGGCGGCATTGATTAAACTGCCGTAGCCAAATATATACATCGTGATTGTTCCCTTTTACTTCGACGAATTCCGTTCTCTCCGTTATACCTAAATATGATATCTAAGTCATTCTTACTGAGCCCAGCATTTTCGTTCTTGGGAGGAAATGCCTCCACGGCATCAGGCGCAATGTTTTACCTCTAAAGGGTAGGTAGTATGATCTTATAACATGTATTTTTTATGCGTGTTTGTGTTAAGATCGAACGCGTAGAATTTTTGAACGGTATCATATGGGTACTTAAGGGCATCACAATGCTGAATATCACCGATAAAAAAGTGGAAGAGAAAATCCCTGCATGGCTGCGATTAGGGTTTAGACCGTTTTTCCTGTTTGGCTCTATTTATGCTGTTGTCGCAATTGCGGTATGGGTATGGATGTTCCAAACCGGACAGCCAAGTGCATTGAGTGTTCCGGCGTTGTGGTGGCACGTTCATGAAATGTTGTTTGGTTTTTCAATGGCAATAGTAGTGGGCTTTGTACTGACTGCAGTGCAAAACTGGACGGGCATTAACGGCACGAAGCACTACACCTTGCTAGCATTGTTTTTTTTATGGCTTGCTCCTCGAGTTCTACTTTGGACGCCTGCACCACTTTGGTTAACTAGCAGTGTTGAAGCGCTGTTTTTACTGTTTGTAGCGTATGAGATCGGCATACGAGTTTATCGTGCTAAAGGGTGGCGTAACCTATTTTTTGTTCCGTTATTCTTGCTCGCCATCTTTGCCAACTTTGCCAGTTACGCAACGGTGAAAGGCATGCCGCCATTTTCCTCTTCTGCGGTATGGCAAGCGATGCTTTGGTGGTTCACTTTGCTGCTTTCTATCATGGGCGGACGAGTGATTCCATTTTTCACCGCTCGTCGCTTTAACTTCGAAAAGGCTAAACCGCTGATGTGGTTAGATTGGCTCGCCAACCTACCTTTGGTTATGTTGTTCGTGTTGAGTTTCTTCCCTGTGACGTTTGCGGAACTTGGTCAGCCACTTATGTTGTTTGCTGGAGCGGCACAGTTGGTTCGATTCCTGCGCTGGAAGCCTTGGCTGACACTTAGCGAGCCGTTGGTGTGGTCGTTACATGCGGCTTATTTGTGTCTGCCTTTGAGTCTGATTTTACGTGGTAGTTGGGATAATGCGTTTGCGAACCACAACTTAATTCATCTGTTTGCTATCGGCGCGTTGGGTGGATTGATCTTAGCGATGATTGCTCGAGTGACTATGGGGCACACAGGACGCATGATTTACAAAGGCCCAAACATGAGCATCGCTTTTGCTGCCGTGATTGGTGCGGCGTTAGCAAGAAGCCTAGGCGTGATTTTTGACCCTTCACACATGCTACTTTGGATCGATGTCAGTGCCTCCTTGTGGATTCTGGCTTTCGGTATGTTTGTATGGCGATTCGGAATGATGCTGATGAAACCAAGAGTGGATGGTCATCCCGGATAGTCACAGTTAAGATTTGATAAAGAAGGGCTCAACCAACGGTGTGAGTCCTTTTTATTTGAGCTTGCTTCCGCAAATGACCCACAATTAGTAAGATAATTGTTAAGAATGTGAAAAGCGTTGAATTCTATAGTGGGATTTGAGCGTGCTAGAAGGTGCGGACTCCGCTACTCTGTAGATGTTATTGCTCATATGCATATGAGTGATTAGCTAGCCAATTGACGTTTTAGACCCATAGGTGTCTTTTCGTGTAATTACATGGCCGCTTAGTTCTATACCTCCGTGGAACTAAGCGGCGTTTTTCGTTTTGTGGTTAGGTAAAATTAGATATTCCCTTCGCTGAAGTCTTTTTGGAAATACAGCACTTTCTGTAGGTAGCGTCTTGCTTCCCCTTTTGGATGTTGGGTGGTTAGCGCATCATAAACCTGAGTCGGGTTAAGGCTGTTAAGCTCATTCATCATAGGTTTAATTTCCTTGTCAACATTGGTTTTTTATTCGAAAGATAGAACACAGAAATATGCCATTTTATTTTTTGTGATGATAATCAAAAATAAAAAGAATAATAATAACAAAATAGATATTGAGTTTTTCTTTATTGATTTTTCTGTATTTTTTGTTTGGTCTAGATGTGATCAAGGATGAATTTATAAAATAAGTTGTTGTTATTTATTTTGTTTATTCTTCTTATGTATATGATTGGCGCGAAGTATTTAGACCAAGAAAGAGATGTTATGAATAAAAAAATAATATATATATCAGTATTATCTGCTTTTTTTGCTAATGGAGTATATGCAAATAATGAGTCTGGAGAGCTAATAAGCTTATGGGAGAAAGCAGAGACTACTGTTCTAAATAATAATGAACTAGACATAATTAAGAGTTTTGGAGAAAAAACGTCTAAGCTCAATCAAAGAACTTATAATACTGCAGGTGTAAGAGTCCCAAGGATGCCTAACTCTAGTAGTGGAAATAATATCGTTAACTACGGTTTTAACATCCTATCTCAAGAACCAACCAACTATAACTGCCTCTCACAAAGCGGGACGGTTGAGGTTCCAAACTTCTCTAAAGTAGTTGATGGAAAGGTGGTGATTAATACCACTGAAATTAATGAGTTTTTCGAAATGAATACTTCAGCAGGTGCGAGTGGAGGTTTTGGTAAATTCTCGGCTTCTGCGAGTTATAAGAGGAAGATTACTCGAGATTTTAGAGAGTTAAGTAATGCGACAACCGTTGCGTTTACTATTAAAAACCAAACCAAAGAAAAAATAACGGAAGTATGGCCAGAGCTAAGCTCTAGAGCACAAAGACTTCTTCAAGCAGGAAGTCAGGCCTCTAAAATTAATTTCCGAAATTTATGTGGAGATGCAGTCATCAGCAGTGCCATCTATGGAAAAGAGATTGCTGTGTTGATTCAAGTTGAATCAAAAACTAATGAGCTAAAAAAATCGAAAGAAGTTGCCAAGGAAATAGCAGCTTCTTACGGTGGACTAGTTGGGGGCTCTGCAAGTCAGTCTACGATTGAAAAATACCGTCGTTACCAAAATGATTATAACTTTAAGATCAGAGCCTACATTGTTGGTGATGAAACTGTTATCTCTGATTCCGACCTGCTTAACTTTAAAGAAAAATTAGTACGATTTGAGGAAAGTGATAGTCAAGTACTTAGTCCAATTCGTTATGAAACGTCTGAATATTTAAATCCAACTAATAAATCCTACTGGCAAACATTTTTAGACTATCGTCCGATAGGACAAAAGATGAAAAAGTGGGACCACTTTATGGACTTTGAGTACGCACCTCGCTGTCCTTCCCAGTCTTACGCTCAGTTGTGTGTTCAAACTGCTAATAAATATGTAGATATGTATGGAAAGTGTGAGAATGCGAGAAGTTGGAGTAATTGTTTTTCTCCGGAACAGTCTCAATGTACTTTGCTTCAAGGGCAACTATGTAATCAGTTAGAGAAAGAAGATCCTATAATTGAAGACAAACCTATATGGAAAGAGATATCAAAATCGGGTAGTTGGAGTGAAAAATCTATCCCTAGGGAAAATGTTACTATACCAAGCAACGCAATTAAAGTTAGAGTAACTTTCGAGATACGACGTTCTGTGATGCCTTTTACGAAAGGTCCTAAGGTTAGAGAAGAAACGATTACCATTGATTGGGAAACTAGAGCTTACTTTAGTCATCCATTCTTAGCAATAAGTGGAGCACGTTTATTTGAAAAAAATGAATATTGGAAAGGCTCGAAACAGATGAAGCGTTACGATTATAGTAACTTTAAAAAAATTGAGTATTTAGTAGAAGATCGACCAAACTAAAACTTTTTATTCAGTAGCTTTGTAAACAACATCACAATAGCTTTTAGCTATTGTGATGTTGTTATTTTTATATTGTATTCCTTTCACTGAAGTCTTTTTGGAAATACAGCACTTTCTATAGATAGCGTCTCGCTTCCCCTTTTGGGTTTTGAGTGGTGAACGCATCATAAACCTGAGTCGGGTTAAGGCTGTTAAGCTCATTCATCGCGCGTTTTCGGTTACTATCGAAGGTAGAAAGCACGCCGACTGTGCCGCCGTTATAGGCTGAAATCATACTAAAGTGTTTCGAAGTTGGATGTTTTACATCTCTTAGATAGCGGTTTTTCAATATATAGAAATACGCTGCACCAGTATCAATATTATTGGCAGGATCGAATAAGTATTCTTTGGTTGGAATACCCGGTTTGTTTTTCACCAAATTAAATACATCAGCACCGGCGGTTTTTGGGATCACCTGCATTAAGCCGTAAGCCCCTGCATGAGAGATCGCATAAGGGTTAAAGTTGCTTTCGGTTTTGATCACGGCGAAGATTAGATCTTCAGACAAGTCATATCGTTTAGCTGCATCACGTACCAAGCCTGCATACTGGTATTCTCGCTGCTCTAGGTGATCTTTCACCATGTTGATTTCGACATAGTAAGCACTGCCGCGTTTAATGTTGAGTGTTCACCGGAAAAAGAAAAAGCCTGCGGGGTGCAGGCTTGTATTAGGAGAGTCCAATTTAACTTACTTGTGAGAGGCTAACGACTTTCTGTTGCAGCTTCTCTTGTAGATATTCTGCCAGTGCGATTTTCTCCTCTTCGTTCATGTATAAACCAAGTTTTGTACGACGCCATAAGATGTCTTCATCGGTGAGCGCCATTTCGTGATTAATCAAGTAATCAATTTCACGTTGATATACGCCGCTTGCTTGCTGTGAGAAGCAATGACCAAGATCTTCTACGCTGTTAGTGCCTTTCATCAGGTCCCAAGTTTGGGTACCAAACTGAGTCACATAGCGCAGCAACATCGCTTCTGACGCCCATGAGTATTTCGCATGAATCATCTTCACTAGCTGCTCACGGCTACAACTGAAGTTACCGCCAGGAAGCGTTTGATTTGCCGTCCAGTCTTTCCCCATTTCTGGTAGGAAAGGAGCAAGTTTGTTTAGGGCTGCCTCACCAAGCTTACGGTAAGTCGTGAGTTTACCGCCGAATACAGAAAGTAACGGTGCTTGATCGTATTCAGCATCCAGCTCTAGAGTGTAATCGCGTGTGATGGCTTGCGGTGAGTCTGACTCATCATCACACAGCGGACGTACACCGCTGAACGACCACACAACATCATCCTTGTTTAATTGCTGGACGAAATGCTGATTGACGACATCGATTAGATAATCGACTTCTTCCTCTGAAATAGATACTTTTCGAGGGTCGCCTTTGTATTCTACATCCGTCGTACCAATGATCGAGAACTTATCTAAGTAAGGGATCATAAACACGATACGGTTATCTTTGTTTTGTAGGATGTAGGCTTGTGGCTCGTCATGGATACGAGGAACAACGATGTGTGAGCCTTTGATCAAACGAATGTTACGAGGAGAAGTTTGATCTAATCCTTCATCAAAGAATTGCTTCACCCATGGACCCGCGGCGTTTACTAGGGCCTTCGCTCTGCGTTCGAAACGTTGGTCTGTGGTGACGTCATGAATAGTGACATGCCAAATACCGCCTTCACGGTGTGCTTTTTCTACGCGGCAGTAGTTGCGAACTTCGGCATTGTTCTCTTTTGCAGCCAGAACGTTAAGTAACACTAGACGCGCATCATCTACCCAGCAATCTGAATATTCGAAACCAGTTTTCATTTCCGGTTTTAGAAGACCAGATTTTGCAAGATTGATGGTTTTGCTGCCTGGAAGAGTGGTTCGTTTACCCAAGTTATCGTAAAGGAACAAACCACAGCGGATCATCCAAGCTGGGCGTAAAAATGGTCGATGAGGTAAACGAAAACGCATAGGCCATGCGATGTGTGGTGCTTTACGTAAGAGTACTTCTCGTTCAGCGAGCGCTTCCGAAACCAAACGAAACTCATAGTGCTCAAGGTAACGTAATCCACCGTGGATCAGTTTTGAACTTGCAGAAGAGGTTGCCGATGCGAAGTCGTTAGCTTCGTACAAACCGACGCTTAGACCACGGCCAGCAGCATCAGCAGCAATACCGGCCCCGTTAATGCCGCCGCCGATCACGATCATATCTAGAGTAGGGGATGAATTCGTCGTGGAAGCATTTTGTTGTATACTCATAAATTTGACCTCTTGGTGAGCGAACGAGCATTTTGGAATATGGGTTAATCCTAGCTTAGCTTTCGTTTTTGATCATTATTTATTTTCGTTTATGAGCGTTTTGTGTGATTTGGGCACAAAAAAACCTCTACCTAATTAAGACAGAGGTCATTTATGTGCGTAAATAGTGAGTGTAAACGCTATTCGGTTGCGACTCTTTCTATTTGTGTATCAATCACTTCGAGCGGAACTGCGGCTTCTTTTAGAATTGCGAGAATCTCTTCTGGTGGTTGTTTGTTGGTGAATACCATGTTCAATTGCGCGATATTGCCCAGTTTCACCATCGCATTACGGCCAAACTTCGAATGGTCAACGGCAAGGAATACGCTGCGACTGTTATCGATAATCGCCTGTTTAACGCGAACTTCATGGTAATCAAAGTCCAGCAGTGAGCCATCAAAGTCGATACCACTGATGCCCAAAATACCGAAATCGAGGCGGAATTGTTTGACGAAATCGAGCGTCGCTTCACCGACAATGCCGCCGTCTCGGTTGCGAACTTCACCACCCGCTAAAATCACTTTGATTTCCGGGTTCGGTAAAAGAATGGTGGCAACATTAATGTTATTGGTCACCACGCGAAGCTGTTTGTGGTTTTTATTGAGCGCTCGAGCGACGGCTTCTGGAGTAGTGCCAATATCAATAAACAAGGTTGCGCCATCTGGAATGTGTTTTACGAGTTCTTCCGCAATGACATCTTTTTCATTGAAGTTAAGCGCTTTACGCGTGTTGTATGAGGTGTTCTCTGAACTGAGAGGAATGGTTGCACCACCGTGGTAGCGACGAATTTTGTTTTCATCTGCGAGGTCGTTTAGGTCGCGGCGAATAGTTTGAGGACTAACATTAAATTTTTCTACCAGCTCATCCGTGCTGACATAGCCTTGTTTTTTCACCAACTCAACAATCTGTTGGTGTCTTGGTATTTGCTTCACTTAGCACTCCCTTGTGCACTGGTAATCGCCAATGCTTCAAAATCGAAAATAGAAACTTGCTCTATTGTGCTCGAATTAGCGCATTGTGAGAAGCTGTGGGAGTGTGGAATCCGCGATCGAACGCAAAAAAAGAGCGCCTACTCGGCGCTCTTTACGATTAATCAGGGGAAACTAATCGTTTATCAGAAATTAATCGTCTTCGTCGTGAAGCTCAGACCAGGTTTGAGCACACTTAACTGCGCGCTTCCAACCTTTGTAGCGACGGTTGCGTTTCTCTTCATCATCATGTGGTTCGAATGTGCGATCGAGCACTGCTTTGTCTTGCAGTTCATCAATGCTACCCCAGAAACCAACCGCTAGACCCGCTAGGTAGGCTGCACCCAAAGCGGTTACTTCAGTTACTTGAGGACGGTGAACTTCGGTATTAAGAACATCAGATTGGAACTGCATCAGGAAGTTGTTCGCCACTGCACCGCCATCCACACGAAGGTTCGCGAGCTTGATGCCCGAGTCTGCTTGCATCGCATCTAGCACATCACGAGTTTGGTAAGCGATGCCTTCCAAAGTTGCACGGATAATGTGGTTAGAGTTCACGCCACGAGTTAGACCGACAATCGTACCGCGAGCGTAAGCGTCCCAATATGGTGCGCCCAGACCAGTAAATGCAGGAACAACGTAAACACCATTTGAAGTATCCACTTTGGTTGCAAAGTATTCTGAATCTTCAGCGCCAGCCAGAATCTTCATTTCATCACGTAGCCATTGAATGGACGCGCCACCCATGAATACCGCACCTTCAAGAGCGTAAGCTGGCTCGCCTTTTGGACCACATGCTAGCGTGGTCAACAGACCATTTTTCGATGTGACCTTCTCTTGACCCGTGTTCATCAACAAGAAACACCCAGTGCCGTAGGTGTTCTTCGCTTGGCCAGCTTCTACACACATCTGACCGTAAAGCGCAGCTTGTTGGTCACCTGCAATACCAGCGATTGGGATACGAGTACCGCCTTTACCACCAATGTTGGTTTGGCCGTAGATTTCTGATGAGCGTTTAACTTCAGGCATCATGGATGCAGGGATACCCATCTCATCCAGCATTTTCTGATCCCAGCATAGGTCGTTGATGTTGAACAGCATGGTACGAGATGCGTTAGTGTAATCCGTTACGTGAACGCGACCTTGTGTCATCTTCCAAACCAGCCAAGTATCAACGGTACCGAACAGCAGTTTGCCTGCTTCAGCATCTTCACGTGCGCCTTCAACGTTATCTAGAATCCACTTCACTTTTGTACCTGAGAAGTAAGGGTCTAGCACCAGACCTGTATTGTCGCGAACGTAATCTTCTAGTCCGCGCGCTTTTAATTCTTCACAAATATCAGCAGTACGGCGGCATTGCCATACAATTGCGTTGTAAACCGGTTTGCCTGTTTCTTTGTTCCATACAATTGTCGTTTCACGTTGGTTGGTAATACCGATACCTGCAAGTTGGTCGCTACGGATACCGGTTTTCGCAAGTGCTTCAACCAAAGTAGAGCTTTGAGTTGCCCAGATTTCCATTGGGTCATGCTCAACCCAACCAGCCTCTGGATAAATCTGAGTAAATTCTCGCTGAGCGACGCTTACGATATTCGCGTCATGATCCAGAATGACAGCACGAGAGCTTGTCGTGCCTTGGTCTAGGGCAACAATGTATTTTTGCTCAGTCATGGTAAGAATCCTTTTGTTTCGTTATTTCTATTTTAGTAAATGTTCGAATGAGTTGGTTTTAAGCTTGAGCTTGTTCTGCTTCTTCTTCGGTCTCGCACTGATTAGGAATAGTACAGCCATGACCTTGTTGTGGCAGATACGCAGCAATTGCTTTCGGGTACAACCAACCACCGAAACAAGCACCTGCGATAGGAGCAAGAATTGGAACAATAAAGTATGGGATTTCGCGTGCACCGGTCAGTGCGTAATCCCAGCCTGCAAAGTAAGCAAACAGTTTAGGGCCGAAGTCACGAGCAGGGTTCATCGCAAAGCCAGTAAGTGGGCCTAAAGAACTACCGATCACCGCAATGAGAATACCGATAAGTAATGGATTCATCGCGCCGCGAGGTGCACCGTTGTTCTCATCACCAAGAGCAAGAATGGCAAACATTAGCACTGCAGTAATCACGAATTCCACAGCAAAAGCGCCAAAGAAAGAAAGAGAAGCGTGTGGGTAAGTCGAGAAAATGCCTGCTGTGGCCAGAGCCTCTTTGCTGCTACGAACGAAGTTGTGTGCGATTTCGTAATCAGTAAACAGGTTACTGTACAAGCTGTAAACCAAAGCGGCAGAGCAAAATGCACCGAGCATTTGAGCAATGATGTAAGGCACTACTTTTGCCTTATCGAAACCATGGAACATGGCTAATGCGATGGTAACGGCAGGGTTGATGTGTGCACCGGATACGCCCGCAGTACAGTAAATAGCGATGGCGACGCCAAAGCCCCATACAATACTGATTTCCCATTGACCAAATTGAGCTCCGGTCAACACTAATGCAGCAACACAGCCTACGCCAAAAAAGATAAGTAATCCTGTACCGATAAACTCGGCCAAACATTCTCCGAGCAGTGAGGGGTGTTTGTTCGTTGTCATGTTAAGAGTCCTTTAATATTTATGCTTATTTAGCACGATTCTATTGTGCATATGTAAACGTTTGCGAAAACAAACGAGCAGCAAAAGTGAGCGTTTGAGCATGGATTTGTTAATCAAACTCTTCGTTTTTGTTAATTGACGCATCTTTTGCTCAAAAAGGAAACTCGATAAAACTATTCAGAAGCTTCTACTTCGATTTTTCGGTTTAAAACTACCGATGTGAAAATCAATGCACAAACTGGTAAGAGGAGTTTTGTGAAGCTGCTTCGTGAATGGTGGTAAATTGTTCAGATTACTGGTTGAAAACTAACCCTAAAGAGCTAGCTAACACCAATGATGATAAGGGATTGCTGATACTTATTGACTCGATACTCTACTTTCATACACGGCTAAGAGAAGGGGGCCTTCCTTAGGTCTGGTCAGTAAGCTTTAACGTCGAAAGCATGCCTCAATGAGCTTTAGTGAGTGTGAGAGCGACATCAACCTCAGTTGTTAATGGAATGACATTGTGGCAACACCCCGTATTTAGCCTTGATGACTGGCGTTAATTGTGTCCAGTTGCTCAAACTCAACCTTTTATCCTAATTCTGTGGTTGTTTGAGTGCTTGGTTTGCTTAAAACTGCGGTTAATTTGTTCGTTTTCGCATTTAATGTTGTATGCGAATAGTAACGAAATTTGGTTAAAGTGGAAGCGCAGTCTAATTTAAAGTCTCTAATTTTCTGTATTTACTGAAATTTAATTCTTGTGCAACATTTGTCACAGAAATAAAAATCGAATTTCATAAAATGCACCAACTTTCGAACGAAACTCCTTTTTGCTCGTTCGCGATTTAAGACTCCTTACCATCGCTCAATATAATTATGAGGTTCCTATGTTTGGAATATTCAAACCCAAGGCGCACATTGATCGCTTGTCGTCCGACAAGATCGATAGCACCTATTCTCGCTTACGTTGGCAACTCTTTATCGGCATTTTTGTTGGCTATGCAGGCTACTATCTGGTCCGTAAAAACTTCAGCTTGGCGATGCCTTACCTAATTGAACAAGGCTTTAGCCGTGGTGATCTAGGTGTTGCCTTAGCTGCAGTATCTATTGCTTATGGTTTATCAAAATTCTTAATGGGCAGTGTTTCTGACCGCTCTAACCCTCGTTACTTTTTAAGTGGCGGTCTATTAATGTCAGCGCTGGTGATGTTCTGTTTCGGCTTTATGCCTTGGGCGACTGGCAGCATTACCGCAATGTTTATTCTATTGTTCCTAAACGGTTGGTTCCAAGGTATGGGGTGGCCTGCCTGCGGTCGAACCATGGTTCACTGGTGGTCACGTAAAGAACGTGGCGAGATAGTGTCGGTTTGGAACGTGGCACATAACGTAGGTGGCGGTTTGATCGGCCCTATGTTCATTCTTGGCCTTTGGGCATTTAACGACGATTGGCACACCGCTTTCTATGTTCCTGCATTTTTTGCCACGCTCGTTGCTGTCTTTATTTGGTTCACGGTAAGAGATACTCCGCAGTCTTGTGGTCTTCCGCCAATTGAAGAGTACAAAGACGATTACCCTGACGATTACGACAAGTCACACGAAAAAGAAATGACGGCGAAAGAAATCTTCTTCAAGTATGTCTTTTCTAATAAGTTGTTGTGGTCAATCGCGATTGCGAACGCGTTTGTTTACCTGATCCGCTACGGTGTGCTGGACTGGGCGCCGGTATACCTTAAAGAAGCGAAGGACTTCTCGGTTGATAAATCTTCTTGGGCTTACTTCCTATACGAGTGGGCTGGTATCCCAGGTACGCTATTGTGTGGTTGGATTTCAGACAAGCTATTTAAAGGTCGTCGTGCTCCTGCCGGTATTCTATTTATGGCGTTAGTCACCGTCGCTGTGTTGGTTTACTGGTTCAACCCAGCAGGTAACCCAGCAGTCGATATGATGGCGCTGGTTGCAATCGGCTTCTTGATTTACGGTCCGGTAATGTTGATTGGTTTGTATGCGCTAGAGCTTGCTCCTAAGAAAGCGGCAGGTACGGCTGCGGGTCTAACGGGTCTATTTGGTTACTTAGGTGGTGCAGTAGCGGCAAACGCGATTCTTGGCTACACCGTAGACCACTTTGGTTGGGATGGCGGCTTTATCATCCTTATCGGTTCATGTATCACGTCCATCGTTTGTTTGACTTACGCATTTCTTGGCGAGCGTGCTCACCACGAACAAAAAGCGCGTGAGAAAGAAGCATTGGCGTCATAAAACCTTAAAGGGGCAGTGGAATACTGCCCCTTCAAATAAGTTAAGGAAATAACAATGAAAATAAAGTCAGTATGCATTACTTTTTTGGCGTGTAGCCTATCTGCCGGAGCTATTGCCCAGCCCCTTGTTATCGCTCACCGTGGCGCGTCCGGTTACTTACCCGAACATACATTGGAAGCCAAAGCCCTTGCGTACGCAATGAAACCAGATTACATCGAGCAAGATGTGGTGATGACTAAAGACGATCAATTGGTCGTGCTGCATGACCACTATCTCGATCGCGTGACCGATGTAGCTGAGCGTTTTCCAGATCGAGCTCGTAAAGATGGCCGTTACTACGCGATTGATTTTACGTTGGCAGAAATCAAATCACTGCGCGTGACAGAAGGCTTCAAAATCAATGATAAGGGTGACAAGGTAGCAGGTTACGCGACTCGATTCCCAATGTGGAAATCAGACTTCACCGTCCCTACCTTTGCTGAAGAGATTGAGCTGATCCAAGGCTTAAACAAAACGCTGGGTTATGACATCGGTATTTATCCTGAGATCAAAGCGCCGTGGTTCCATCGCCATGAAGGTAAAGACATTTCAAAAGCAGTACTTAAAGTCTTAAAGCAGTACGGCTACGACTCACAAGACGACAAAGTGTACCTTCAGTGTTTTGATGCCAATGAACTTCAGCGTATTAATAGTGAACTCATGCCTGCAATGGACATGGATTTAAAGCTCGTTCAGCTCATGGCTTACACCGACTGGAACGAGACCATGGAGTACAAAGGCGACAAGGCAACACCATACAGTTATGACTGGATGTTTGAAGCCAATGGTATGAAGAAGGTCGCGGAATATGCGGAAGGAATTGGTCCTTGGAAGCCAATGTTGGTGGATGACAAATCAACCAAGGATAACATTATCATCAAACCTCTGATGAAAGCGGCAAAAGACGCAGGTTTGCAAGTTCATCCTTATACTTTCCGAGCGGATCCGGGGCGTATTCCTGCTTACACCGATAGCTTCGATGGCATGATGGACATCTTCTACAATCAGGTGAAAGTGGATGGTTTGTTTACTGACTTCCCTGATAAAGCGGTGAGCTTTCTAAACAAGCAAAGTTCTAAAAACTGAGTGTTTGAAACGCTCATTATTACGTCACACGCCATGTCGTAACAATGTGCCATCTATCAGGCAATAAAAAATCCCCCAACAGTTTCCTGCTGGGGGATTTTTCGTAGGGCTAATTCACGAATGAATTAGTTGTTTTTATGCAGTTCGCTGTTCAGTTCAACCGCGCTCTTGTTTGCAAGACACTCGATTTGACCTGTTACAGAGTTACGACGGAACAGTAGGTCAGAAACACCAGCAAGATCGCGTGCTTTCACTACTTCTACTTCTTGGCCTGCAGAATCTAGCATGCGCACTTTAGAGCCAGCGGTTACGTATAGACCTGATTCGATAGTACAACGGTCACCCATTGGGAAACCAAGACCTGCGTTTGCGCCTAGTAGAGAGTTTTCACCGATAGAAACCACAACTTTACCACCGCCAGATAGCGTACCCATGATAGATGCGCCGCCGCCGATGTCAGAGCCGTTACCAACCACTACGCCAGCAGAGATACGACCTTCAACCATGCTCACGCCAGTTGTACCTGCGTTGAAGTTGATGAAGCCTTCGTGCATTACCGTTGTGCCTTCGCCAACGTGTGCGCCAAGACGTACGCGAGAAGTGTCAGCGATACGAACGCCAGTTGGTACCACGTAGTCCACCATTTTAGGGAACTTGTCTACGCAATCTACGCTTAGTGCACGACCCGCTAGGCGAGCTTCGATTTGACGCTCTGCTAGTTCAGGTAGATCGATTGGACCTTCGTTAGTCCATGCGATGTTGTGTAGTAGACCGAAGATGCCGTCTAGTACCGTGCCGTGCGGTTGAACTAGGCGGTTAGAGATAAGTTGAAGTTTTAGGAAACCTTCAGCAACGCTTTGTGGCTGCTCGTCAGTTGCAAGGATAACCAGTACAAGTGGTTGTGCTGATTCTGCTGCTTTTGCTGCGAAAGATGCGTTTGCCGCATCGTCGTTTGCTTCAAATGCTGCTGCCAGTTCTGCGCTTTGTGCAGCAGAGATCTCGATAGCT
Organism: Vibrio campbellii CAIM 519 = NBRC 15631 = ATCC 25920; assembly: GCF_002163755.1. Lineage (NCBI taxonomy): Bacteria > Pseudomonadati > Pseudomonadota > Gammaproteobacteria > Vibrionales > Vibrionaceae > Vibrio > Vibrio campbellii. The sequence continues at coordinate 2,587,892 of NZ_CP015863.1, read as the reverse complement.
TGGTTGCCTTGCTCGTAACCTGCTACTGCTGCTAGTGCGTTAACAAGCGCTTCGCTTGGGTTAAGAACTGGGTTTGGGAAAAACGCTTCGATAATTTTGCCATCGCGGTTTTTAGTTGCCGTACCAAAGGCTAGAGAGAAGAAAGCCATAGTTGATCTCCATTTGTTGAGTCTTGTGTCTCGTCTGTTCACTGACAAGAAATAATTAGGTTGTCAGCCATCATAAAGAGAGTGTTGGGGAGTTTAAAGAGGGGAAATGGAGAAAGTCTGTAGATGGATACCTTTTGTCTTTTTAGAGATATGTTTGTCTGATGAGAAATGTGTCGCAAAAGCCATATCAGGCCGATTTTGGGCAGAGACACAGTGAAGTTGAAGAAGGGGACATCGCAAAAAATAAGGGGAGGACCGAAGTCACTCCCCCTACACTGGGTTTGTTGGATTTACTGGCTTTGGATAGTAAAGCGATAAATCGAATTAAAGGCTTGGCTCACTGAGCTCTACTGCAAGTGCAACCGTTGCACCAACCATTGGATTGTTGCCCATACCGATGAAGCCCATCATCGCTACGTGCGCTGGTACTGAAGAGCTACCTGCGAACTGAGCATCGGCGTGCATGCGACCCATGGTATCGGTCATACCGTAAGAGGCAGGACCTGCCGCCACGTTGTCTGGGTGTAGAGTACGACCAGTACCACCGCCTGATGCCACAGAGAAGTAAGGCATGCCTTCACGGTTACGTTCTGCTTTGTAGATGCCTGCTACAGGGTGTTGGAAGCGAGTCGGGTTGGTTGAGTTACCAGTAATGCTCACATCCACTTGCTCTTTGTGCATGATAGCCACGCCTTCACGCACATCGTCTGCACCGTAGCAAAGGATCTCACCACGTGGACCTTGCGAGAATCGACGACGTTCTACTTCCACTAACTCACCAGTTTGGTAGTTGTATTGAGTGCGTACGTAAGTGAAACCGTTAATGCGTGAGATTAGGTAAGCGGCGTCTTTACCCAAACCATTTAGGATAACTTTCAACGGATTTTTACGTGATTTGTTCACATTCAATGCGATTTTGATTGCGCCCTCTGCCGCTGCGAATGACTCGTGACCAGCAAGGAAAGCAAAACAGCCACTTTCTTCATTTAATAGACGAGCCGCCAATGCGCCGTGACCGATACCCACTCGACGTTGCTCTGCGACGCTGCCTGGTTTTGTGCATGCCTGAAGACCTTCACCGATGATGTTTGCAGCTTCTTCTGCTGTTTTTGCTCCGCGGAAAATCGCCAAAGCGGTGCCCAGTGTGTAGGCATCGGCAGCGCTTTCAAACGCGATAGGTTGAGTGTCCATCACTAGTGCTTTAGGGTCGATACCACGTTCCATACAGTATTGGTAAGCCTCTTCCAGAGAAGAAAGTTGCATTTCGTCTAATGTGCGACGTACAGATTCAGTAATTGGAGTGTTCATAATCTCTTTCCTCTTGGTGGCAATTATTGTTGGCGTGGGTTGATGGTAGATACGGCTTCGTCTAAACGACCGTAAGTCCCCGTTGCTTTGTCTGCGGCTTCTGCAGCAGATACGCCTTCGTTGATGGCTTTCATCATCTTGCCTAGGTTGAGATATTGGTAACCAATTACTTCTTTGTTTTCGTCTAACGCGAGTTTTGTTACGTAGCCTTCAGCCAGCTCCATGTAACGCACGCCTTTTGCTTTAGTTGAGTAGCTAGTACCCACTTGGCTGCGTTGAGTTTGACCAAGGTCTTCCAGTGCCGCACCAATTTCCAATCCGCCTTCAGAGAAAGCAGATTGAGTACGACCGTAAACAAATTGAAGGAAAATTTCGCGCATCGCGACGTTGATAGCATCACACACCAAGTCGGTATTCAGAGCTTCAAGAATGGTTTTACCGGTTAGGATTTCTGCGGCCATCGCTGCGGATTGAGTCATGCCAGAACAGCCGATCGTCTCGATCAAAGCTTCTTCGATGATGCCGTTTTTAACGTTGAGGGTCAGTTTTGCTGCACCTTGTTGAGGAGCGCAAGCACCAACGCCGTGGCTAAGACCAGAAATCGCGATAACGTCTTTTGGATTTATCATTGCGCCTTCAACAGGGATCGGTGCAGATGCATGAAGATCGCCGCGTTGAATCGGGCACATTGATTGGATTTCGTGTGAGTATTGCATAATGTTTTCCCAGTGTACGATATCCAGCATATTGGTCAGACTCAACGGCGTTGACTGCTCTTGTTCGCTCCATCAAATAGAAAAACTATGTTCAGGAGGCTTACGCGTTTATGGCCTTGTTGAGTTAACAACTATTTTGGATATCTTTTTAATTTTTGAGAAAACAGGAGCGGGGTTGGAGAAGAGTTGAATTGCTCACTACAGAACTCTTGCTCTCACAATATAGGTGAAAGCGTTTCCAACAGGGCTGACCTGTTTTCGTTTCTGTAGGAGTCATTAGCTTTAAAGCGGTTTGAATCTTTCGATTCTGGTGGCACCCCATCACCGTGTGCTTTTAGAGTAGATCTAAGTCACGCTAATCTGCAACATGAAATTTAGAGTAATTTGGGATATTAAATCGGTTCTTTATATTGCTAGAGATATATGGCGATAGATGAATGGCATAAAAAAACGCCGCATAATGCGGCGTTTTCTCGAAACAAATGAGAGGCTTATGCAGCGTCTTCTTGTTCGCTATCTTCTTCAACAGCTTCAAGCTTCTTTGCTTTTTTTGGTGCAGGTTTACGTTTTGCACCCAGAGCGTAAAGCACTTCTTCTTTGTTTTGCGCAAGGTACATTGCAAGATCTTCTTGCTTACCTTCATCTTCTAGAAGTTCACTCTTACCTAGCAGTGAGAATAACTCGTCCGCCATATCCAGCATTTTGTCGTATGCGTCAGCTTCCGCTTTAGAGGTAAAAGTCATTTTCTCTTCTCCATTGCGTTCTACCACGTACTTGACGATTACAGCCATGGTTGGTCCTCTAAGTTAATTTGTTAAATTTTATACTGGCTTTTTATACAGTTTTTGACCAATTAAGTCTAGCGTCAACGTTCATAATGAGAGATAAATTCAATCGAGTGCACATTTATTGTGCTTGGCGGTTTAATGATGTTTCGAAGCTTTGCAGATCCATCCATATATTTAAAAAGCATATCCTGTGCAATGATGTTATATCCTTTGTTTTGTTGTGGTTTTGTTGTTTGCGTTAAGGAATTGTGAACAAGCGTTTTTAATTACTAAACATACTAATGTTAGATGTAATAGTAGACTTTAACGCTTAAAAATAACCCAATGTGAAATAAATAATGATAAGAAAAGCAAAAAGAAAAATAGTAGCGGCTCCAACACCAATGGCCGGTTTAGCTCTTGGAATTGCAAGTTTAGGTTGGTGTTGGGAAAACGTTATTCCACTTAATGGTTATGGTCAATGGTTGAGTGCTGCTGTTGCTAGTGTATTACTGGTCATTTTGGCAATTAAGTTTCTTTTTCATAATCATATGCTTAGAGAAGAGTTAGCCCACCCCGTTGCAGGTAGTGTTGTTCCGACCTTTGCGATGGGCGTGATGGTAGTTTCAAACTCGGTAGGGCAGTTTTATCCCGTCGTGGGGGATACAATTTGGCTGATTGCAGTTGCATTACATGTCGTGTTTCTAATTAGTTTTGTCTGTCATCGTGTTAAGGGCTTTGAGCTCCATCAACTTGTCCCAGGTTGGTTCGTACCACCGGTGGGGATTATCGCCGCGGGTCTTTCTTTCTCTGGCAACCCAACACTGGAACCGATTGCATACTTCACACTCATTTTTGGTATGGTATCCCAGGCCATCATGTTACCAATAATGATTAACCGCTTCATATTCACCCATGAAATTCCGGATGCGGCTAAGCCAACTATAGCGATTATGGCAGCGCCTGTAAGTGTATCTTTAGCGGGATACCTGACGGTGGTGTCATCACCTTCGCCGGTAATTATCGCTCTGTTATTCGGTATAGCGGTGCTAATGACCGTAATCATTTATCTGGCGTTGTTTAAACTACTGAGGTTACCTTTTAGTCCTGGCTTTGCCGCATTTACCTTCCCAACGGTGATAGGCGCTACCGCGCTGTTTAAAACGGCAGATTGGATGGCAAAGAGTAACTTAGCTGCTCATTACGTTCAGCAAGTAACTGATATGGCAATGCTTGAGCTGCTTGTCGCGACTGTAGTTGTTAGCTATGTATCTTTTCAGTACGTTAACCACCTCCTAATTAAACAACTTCGATTGACCTCTGACTGCTCGTAGCCAATGCTCGCTTTCGCTAAAGCATCAATTACGGAATTCAACTGAACACTTGTTTCTCTTAGGAGCAAGCGTTCTTGTTTAGGTCATTTAAGTCGAGAGTCTAAACGCCGCTAAAAGTACTTCTGACTTCGGCTTCCTCAGCAGTTTCAAGGTTATGAGCTACTCCAAGTTTGGCTGAACTCAATAAATTTACGTAGTAGTGGGTTTTGATACTTATCTTTGTGGATCAAAAGCCAGAAGCGACGCTTCATATCCAATGGCATGTTGAGCATTTTTACCCGACCATCGCGAATTGCAGGCTCTGCGGATAGGCGTGATAAACAACCTAAACCAAGCCCTGCTGATACTGAGTTGATCAATGCTTCCGTTGTATTGAGCTGAAAAGCTTCATGCCAGTGCTCTAGACGCGGAGCGATGGCGCGCATAAAGAACTCTCGAGAACCAGAACCCGCCTCACGCAGAATCCATTCTGTGTCTTCGAGCTCGTTTAGGCTGATAGGCCCTGCGTCGAAGTTAGGGTAGTCCGGCGGACAAATCACACACATTTCGTCTTCACTGAATTGCGTTGATTCCAACTCTGGGTGTATGGTCTTGCCCTCAATGAGCGCGATGTCGAGTTCGTAAGCGATCAACATGTCACAAATCTGGGCAGAGTTGGAGATGAACAAACTCTGCGACTGGTGATTCGTTTCATCACGAAAATCACTTAACAGGTAAGGTGCGACTTGGTTGCCAATGGTGTCGCTGGCACCAATGCGTAGCAAGCCTGATAAAGTTTGGTCGCCATCGAACACACTCTCAATATCCCGAGCTCGGTTGAGTAGTTCGTCTGCGAGGGGCAGAAGTTTTTGTCCTTCTTGGTTGAGAATCAAACGGTTGTTCACTCGATCAAATAAGTGATGACCAATTTGTTTCTCTAGTTCAGACAACGCCATACTCACGGCCGCCTTAGAAAGAAACAGACTTTCCGAAGCCGCAGTTAGCGTCTTGTGCTGAGTGATCGTAGTAAAAACTTTCAGTTGTTTAAGAGAGATATGACTAGGCATGATATTCCGTTAATTAAATCTGAACGTTAGTTTTAAATAATTAGATATATTGGAACGAAGTGCAAGAGTAATATACATCCCATAGAAAGTTAGCCTAGATTTGAGGTCGTAATGATTCAAAGAACAAAAGCAAAAGTAATGGGAGCACCAACCCCAATGGCGGGTCTGGCTCTTGGTATTGCGAGCTTAGGTTGGAGTTGGGAAAACTTCGCCGAATTAAATGGCTATGGACAGTGGATTAGCGCAGTTATTGCAAGTGTATTATTAGCAATCTTGGCGATTAAGTTTCTTTTTCACAATCATTTGTTGAGACAAGACCTTGCGCACCCTGTGGTAGGTAGTGTCGTTCCCACTTTCGCGATGGGAACCATGGTGGTTTCAAACTCATTAGGGCACTTTTTCCCTGTTGCAGGTGACGTGCTTTGGTTAGTGGCGGTAGCTCTACATATCGTGTTCCTAGTGAGCTTCTTGTACCACCGCGCGAAAGACTTCGAACTACACCACATGGTGCCAAGCTGGTTCGTACCACCAGTGGGTATTATCGTTGCAGACGTGTCTTTTTCTGGTAACCCAGTGCTTGCACCAATTGCACACGGTGCGTTGGTCTTCGGTATGGTGGCTTACGCGGTGATGTTGCCAATGATGATCTACCGTTTCATGTTCACCCATGAAATTCCAGATGCAGCAAAACCAACCATGGCAATCATGGCGGCACCAGCGAGCCTGTCGTTGGCTGGTTACCTAACTGTAACAGCGACGCCTTCGCCAGTGATTATTGCTCTGTTGTTTGGTATCGCGGTATTGATGACAGCCATCATATACTTAGCCTTCTTTAAATTGCTAAGACTGCCATTTAGCCCAGGTTACGCAGCGTTTACCTTCCCAATGGTGATTGGTGCGACAGCTCTGTTCAAAACAGCAAATTGGATGGAAGCAAATGGCCTAGCAGCGCACTATGTACAACAAGTTCGCGGTCTAGCAGGTATCGAATTGATTGTGGCAACGATTGTGGTGACTTACGTAGGTTTGCAATACATCAATAACTTACTGATTCAACCGCGTTTAGTGACAACACATCACGCATAAGTCTTACTCGTAAAGCAAAGTCTCTTGGTCTCTCTCGCCAAGAGGCTTTTTTTGTATCGGTAGGGAGGGTTCTAAAGCTTATCTGAAGATAAAAAAATGCCACCCAAATAGGGTGGCGGAAAATTAGATACAATTTTAATACATCAAACTTTAGTAACCGCGGCCATTGTAGTGAGAGTTCTCATGCAGAAGATGGCAACTCGAAATTTACTCTCCTCTGGTATGCCTACTTGTCTGATAGGCGCGCGTTCTTCTTATCCTTTTTTATAGAAACGTGACATTTCATCGAGAGAATCTTGAATCACGTTCACTGGTACTTGATGTTCCTTATCCACTTTCAGTTGATTATTGACTTGTTGAGAGTGCCCGCCAGGGTTTACCACTAACATGGTTTCTTTCCCTACCAGCGCATAGTTGTAATAGCTGCCCGCAATAAACCAATCACGCGGAACACCATTCTCAAATAGGTCTTGTCCCACGCTATACGATTGGGTGTCGCCTTTAACGTCGAATAGCTCGTTCATTAGGGTTGGTACAATGTCATAGTGTGTGGTGCGATAGTTGATCTGTTCTGGCTGATGATCCGGAAGATAAAGGTATAGCGGGACATGCACTTGAGTGTCACTGTAGTTACCCGTGTGACCCCAGTAGTTCATCTTATGATCGTTAAATTCCTCACCATGGTCGGAAGTGATCACCACAATAGTGTTCTCTAAGTCGACATTTTTGAGCACTTTTGCAATCAAGCTGTCGATGAAATACAACGAGTTTTTATAGCGATTATGGTAAAGCGAGGCGTCAAAATCGTTGTTCAGAAGAATATGATCGACGCGCTCCCAATAAGGTTTGAACTTAGCGAATTCAGGTTCTGGAAAACTGGTGCCATGGGCGGAATCGTAAAACAAGAAGCTGAAATACGGCTTGTCGTTATCTTGCTTTTGAAACTGAATAAACTCATCGGTGATCTGCTGGTCACGTTTGATTTGTGTTTCGCCAGTTTGCTTAAGGGTGAGATCTTTCACCTTCTTAAAGACGGTGCGCGATAAAGGCGGGCTAGTTAATGGTGCTGAACCAAAAATACCCATTCGATAGCCTTGATTTTGCAGGGTATCCATGAAGACGGGGGATTTTTGACTCGCATAAAAGCTGTCCCAGTAAGTTGCTGGCAAGCTGTAGAACAGACTAAAAATGCCCGCCTGAGTAGAGTTACCACCGCTCATGTGTTGAGAGAAGTTGGCCGTTTTTTCGCTGAACTTGCTGACATTTGGCATGATCTCTGGTATTGCGTCACTGTAGCGCCACGCATCAATCAAAATGAATAACACATTCGGTTGCTTGTCTTTCGCTTCTACATTTATAGGGGCGAGTGGGTAGTTCAGTGAACTGCTTTCAATATTCTTTAGCTCCACTCGGTTTTGTGAAGCCATACTTTCATCCACTAAGTGATGGCGATAGATAAAATTACGTGCCGTTAACGGGTAGTAAAGAGGCCAGTTATTAGAGAACTGGCTGACTTCGTCGTCATAGAGCGCGTTCTTATAGGCGTGGATAACCTGAGTACTCAGCAACAAGCCAAACCAAACTGCCACGATCACGAACTTTGCTCGGCTCTGAGCCAGTTTATTGGCTAACCAAACAGTGAATGCCAAACCAATGGCGAGCAGTGCAATGTCGCTAATAAAAACTAGCCAACTCATCCAAGATATTTCAAATACGTCGCGACCGCCTTCGAAGAACATGCGGATCAGTAGACCATTGATGTGCAGTTTGTATTGCTGGAAAACGAGGATATCGACTTTCAGCGTGATCAAGATTGCGATTGCAATGGCGATCACAACGACTCTGAACATGCGCGTCGGCAAAAAGGACAGTAATAAACAACCCAACATCAGCGGAAGAGCAATTAAACCCAACCAGCCAAATTGTGTGGCAAGTAAATAATATTCTTGCAGAAAGGTGAGCGGTTCTGCTTGGTTGTTTGACAGCAAAAATGGGTAACAAGCGATCGACAGATAAAGCGCAAAGCAAGCAAAAAATGCAATCAGCCAAGCGCCATTTGAAGAAAATTTGCGCAACATAGTTTTGGTATTCCAGTGCTTTTCTCATCCCTATCAAATCAGAACAAAGTGTGGTTTAGCGTGACATCAAAACGATTTGACCCCCGCAGTTCTTCGTTTCCCACTCAATATTCAATTTGATGAGTATTGTTGTAAATATTTGCGTTAATTATAAAACAGTGTTTTTTATCATGAAATAGTTGTGACTGATGTCACGCTTTGTATTTGCGTGTAAGACGTGACTTACAAATGTCAGTTGCTGGTTATTTGCGCAGAGTTCGGGTGTTCTCTAACCTTTTGTTATTTAAGCTATCGAGATCGCTCTAGGAATATATGCGGCTGTGCTAAGCTTGCTAGCAGTTTCCATTGGCGCTCGGTGCACTTACTTTGTTTACTGTCTATCACTCCAATCAGGTCGATGTTCTCAAATCACTTCTTGTTGAACTGATTCGCATCAATCCATTAGAAAATCCATTCGAAAAAGAGCAAATTCTGGTTCAAAGCCCGGGTATGTCTCAGTGGTTAAAAATGGAATTGGCGAAAGAGTTTGGTGTTGCGGCAAACTTAGAATTTCCGCTGCCAGCGACTTTTATTTGGGATATGTTCACCCAAGTATTGGCTGATGTGCCTAAGCGCAGTGCCTTCAACAAAGAAGCCATGACGTGGAAGCTGATGCACTTGCTTCCGGGTTTGTTGAACGAAGCGTCATTCGAACCTTTGGCACGTTATCTTCAGGACGACAGTGACAACTCCAAGCTTTATCAATTGGCAGAGAAAATTGCCGATATTTTCGATGGCTATTTGGTGTATCGTCCAGAATGGATTGCAAGCTGGGAAGCAGGGCAAACGGTGCCCGAACTTGAAGACGAGCACCCATGGCAACCGGTTTTGTGGCAAGCATTGTACGATCACACGGTTACCCTTGGGCAATCGCCTTATCATCGTGCCAATTTGTACGAACACTTCATTGATACGCTAGAAAACTTCAACGGCAATTTTGATCATCTGCCGAAGCGTCTGTTTGTGTTTGGTATCTCTTCACTGCCGCCACGTTACATGGATGCGCTCAAAGCCATTGGTGAACACATTGATGTGCATTTGATGTTTACCAACCCCTGTCGTTATTACTGGGGTGAAGTACGTGACCGTAAATTCCTAGCTCGCTTAGCAGCAAAACATCGTCAGCACGTGGTGTGGCAAGAAGACCATTCTGAAGTGCAAGGTGAGAGTGAGCAGTTAAAAGGTTCACTAGAAGAAAACGTAGTGGATGAGCTGCATACTGATGTGGTGGGTAACAGCTTGTTGGCGTCGATGGGTAAACTTGGGCGCGATAACATGTATCTGTTGTCGCAGCTCGAATCCCATGAGATAGAAGCTTTTGTTGATGTCGAGCGCGACAGTCTGCTTCATCAACTTCAAGCTGACATTCTTAATTTAGAAGAGCACCAAGACGACGAGCAAATCGACAGCAGCCAGCACAAACAAGTGGTGAGTTTGGGTGACAAATCTCTGAGCTTGCACTCTTGCCACAGCCCTATGCGAGAAGTGGAAGTGCTACACGACCAGCTTCTGGCGATGTTCGATGCCGATCCGACACTGAAACCGCGCGATATTATTGTCATGGTGGCAGACATCAATGCCTACAGCCCTGCGATTCAGGCGGTATTCGGCAATGCGCCGGGTGAGCGTTTCATTCCTTACTCGATTTCAGACCGAACGGCCGATCAAGAAAGCCCAATTTTGGCGGCTTTCATGCAACTTGTTAATTTACCGAATACACGTTGTTTGGCTTCTGAATTACTTGAGCTGTTAGAAACGCCGGCGATTTTGAAGCGATTCGACTTAAGCGAAGATGACTTCCTTCAAGCCAAACTATGGGTGGAAGAATCTGGTATTCGCTGGGGGCTAGATAGCCATACGGGCAGCGAATTTGAACTGCCAGAAACACGCCAAAACACATGGCAATTTGGTATCCAGCGTATGTTACTAGGTTACGCGATGCCAGAGTCTGCTGGTTTGTTTGAAGCGCAAGAGGGTAGCCTCTCGCCATACAATGAAGTGCAAGGTATGGGCGCAGAACTGGCCGGTAAGTTAGCTCACTTTATTCAACAAATTAGCCAATATCGCCGCAAACTTTCCCATGTTCAGTCCATTAATGCATGGCGTGAAACCTTGGTGGCGATGTTGGATGACTTCTTCTCTGTTGAGCTAGAAGGGGAAATGGCGCTTAAGTCGATTCGAGATACCTTAAGCCAGCTGAAAGAGCAGCTAACCGATGCGGCATTTGATGATGCTTTGTCGCCTTCTATTGTTAGCCAGTATCTACAAAACAAGCTGTCAGGAACACGGGTCAGCCAGCGCTTCCTTGCCGGACAAGTGAACTTCTGTACTCTGATGCCGATGCGTTCGATCCCATTTAGAACCGTGTGTCTACTCGGTATGAATGATGGTGTTTACCCGCGCTCAATGCCACCAGAAGGTTTTGACTTAATGACAGGGCGCCCTAAACCGGGCGACCGTTCACGTCGAGACGATGACCGTTACCTATTCTTAGAAGCCATGCTGTCTGCGCAACAAAGTTTGTACATCAGTTACGTTGGGCGTTCTATCCAAGACAACACTGAGCGCGTGCCGTCTGTTCTGGTGTCGGAGTTGATGGAATATTGCCATCAGAACTACTGCCTAGATGGCGATCAAGACCTGCCAGTCGATGACTCCGGCGATACGCTACTTAATGAGTTAGTGAATGTGCATGCCATGGTGCCATTCAGCCCAAGCGCATTCCAAGGTTCTCATTCAAGCTATGCCAAAGAGTGGATTCCAGCGGCGTTGACCCAAAGCAACCAATCACAAGGTCATGCGCGTGGCGAGTTTAACCGCGCATTGGATGATTACTTACTCGGTGCAACCATCCCAATCGAGTTGGATTTGGTGGAATTACAACGCTTCTGGCGTTTGCCGGTACAGTATTTCTTTAACCGCCGTTTAAAAGTGATGTTCGAGCCGCCATTGCCTGTGATGGAAGATGATGAGCCATTCGTATTAGGTGGTCTAGAAAGCTATCAAATGCGTGATGAGCTACTGGAAACCTTGCTTGAAACCGCCATTGCTCAACCATCGGCAAAAGCAGACGTGCTCAAGCACTTTATGAGTGAGCAACGCGCGCAAGGCAAATTACCGGTTGGTGCATTTGGTGATATCGAGTTTGAGACCAACCGCGTGCAAGCGGAAGAGCTGGTGGATAAGTTGGCGTTTTTATCTGGTGCTCCGCAAGACGATTTAGAAATCGATCTTACCTTCGATGTGCTTGGTGAAGGAAAAAACATCCGTCTAACTGGTTGGCTAACTCAGTGCTATCAGTCCGGTTTGATTCGCTACCGCAGCGGTAAAATTCGTGCGCAGGATTACCTTGCTGCATGGATTGATCATCTTGCTATGTCTGCCTCTGGTCAGCCTAGAAAGACCCACGTTATCGGTTATGACCGCAAGGAAGGCGCGGTGCATTTAGTTTACCCAGCAATGGCAGACGCTGCGCAAGCGAAACAACTACTTGCTGAATTAGTACGCCTGTTTTTTGAAGGCATGACCAAGCCATTACCATACTTCCCGAAAACAGCACTGGCGTGTGTTGAGGCGGGCTTTAGTCGTGGCCACTGGGCTGATGACGAAGAGAAATCGCTGAAGAAAATGGCGGATGCATTCAATGATGGCTATATGAGTCCAGGTGAGGGAAATAACGCGTATATTTCGCGTATTTGGTCTACTTGGAATGACGAGCTTGCAGCAGAAGTTCGCATGCTGACCGCATTGGTTCTTCAAGGCGCAAGACTGGCGGCGATGGATGCCGATGATGAAAAGTAAGTTGGATTATTTAGATAAAGAAGAGAGTAGGGTGGCCGCCAGAAAATCATTATTTTTTGTAGGGCGTTCGCTGTACGGCCACAAGGTCAGAGGGACCATGATTCGTTTGAGTGTTTAGCCTGATCATTTATCAATACGTTAAAGTGATTGCTCTGTTATCAGTGCTCATCTCGTGACGCGCATACTAGCGGTTGAAGATCAGGATAACCGTGAGTGAGATCCCACTAACCTCTAAATATTCCAACTTGTTAGACATATAAATAGAATTTTTAACGACAGATCACAGTTCGGTCAGTCGATAATCCGGAGAGATTCAGCGTTATGGCGCAAATGTCAGTTCCAACTCCACTGCAAACCATGACTTTTCCACTGTATGGTGCAAGGTTAATTGAAGCATCGGCAGGTACGGGTAAAACCTTTACCATCGCAGGCTTGTATCTGCGACTCCTACTAGGGCATGGCACTGCCGATACGAAGCACCGCGTGCCGTTGACCGTCGATCAAATTCTGGTGGTGACCTTTACCGAAGCTGCAACAGCGGAGCTGCGTGATCGTATTCGTGCGCGTATTCACGACGCGAGGATCGCATTCGCTCGCGGACAAAGCTCAGATCCTGTGATTCAACCTTTGTTGGAAGAAATCGAGGATCATAAGCAAGCCGCCGAGATCCTTTTGCAAGCGGAACGCCAAATGGATGAAGCCGCGGTGTACACCATTCATGGTTTCTGCCAACGCATGCTGACGCAAAACGCTTTCGAATCTGGTAGTCGTTTCAACAATGAGTTTGTAACGGACGAAAGCCACCTAAAAGCGCAAGTGGTTGCCGATTACTGGCGTCGTAACTTCTATCCTCTGCCATTCGCTTTGGCAGGAGAAGTGCGTCAACTATGGGGCTCACCATCGGATCTACTGTATGACATCAGTAACTACCTCACGGGCGCGCCGCTAAGCCTCTCTGTTCCTGCAATGCAAGGTGGTCTTGCCGATTTGCATGAGCAAAACTTAAAGCAAATTGATGCTTTGAAAGCCCAGTGGCGTGATAGCCAAGATGACTTCCTCGCGTTGATTTCTGATTCCGATGTCAACAAACGCAGCTACACCAAAAAGTCTTTGCCCACGTGGTTAGAAGCGGTCAATACATGGGCAGCAACAGAAACCACGGGCTATGAATATCCAGATAAGCTGGAGAAGTTCGCGCAGAATGTGTTATTCGAGAAAACTCCGAAAGGCACTGCGCCACAGCACTCGGTGTTTGAGGCGATAGAAGCCTTCCTTGCCAACCCAATCAGCTTAAAAGCACCATTGTTAGCTCATGCGATTGAGCATTGTCGCGTGATGCTGGCAAAAGCAAAAAATCAGAAACAATGGTTGTCATTCGATGACTTGCTGACTCAGCTTTCTGCCTCGATTGATACCGATGAAACCGCATTACTGACGGAACGCATTCGCACGCTTTATCCGGTAGCGATGATCGACGAATTCCAAGATACCGACCCACTGCAATACAGTATTTTCAGCCGCATTTATTTGGATAACCCTGAGTGCGGTTTGTTTATGATCGGTGACCCGAAGCAGGCGATTTACGGCTTCCGTGGTGCGGATATCTTTACCTACATCAAGGCACGTAACCAAGTTAGTGCTCACTACACGCTTGGCACCAACTGGCGATCAAGTGCCGATATGGTATTGGCAGTGAACCAGATTTTTGCTCTGCCAGATAGCCCGTTTATTTATGACTCCGACATTCCATTCCATTCAGTGGATTACAGCCCAAGTGCCGACAAACGCGTTTGGACCATGGGTGGTCAAAAGCAACCTGCACTGACTTATTGGCTGCAAGAAGCGGAAGATAAACCTCTGCCAAAAGGCGAATATCTCACCGCTATGGCAGAGGCGACAGCAAGCCAAATTCAAACCATTTTGACCGCGGCGCAACAAGGCCAAGCGTGTTTGGTCAATGGAGAAAAGCAGAAGCCAGTTAAAGCGGGCGACATTGCAGTATTGGTGCGAACGGGTAGCGAAGGTCGCATGGTCAAACAGGCGTTAGCAGACCGAGGCATTGCCAGCGTGTACCTTTCTAACCGCGATAGCGTGTTTACCAGTTCTGTCGCACAAGACTTACAGCGTTTGCTGCAAGCGGTGTTAACGCCAGAAAATGACAGAGCATTACGTGCCAGCCTTGCATCAGAATTATTCACTCTGGATGCTGCCAGCTTAGACGCCCTCAATAACGACGAAACCGTGTGGGAAAATGCGGTTAATGAGTTCAAAGAATACCGCAAACTTTGGGTGCAGCGTGGCGTGCTACCTATGCTGCGTGCAGTGATCAGCAAGCGCCATATTGCTGAGCGTCTGCTAGAAGAAGGGGCGAGCTCACAAAGCGAAAACGGTGAGCGAGTACTTACCGATTTGATGCACATTGGTGAGCTATTGCAGCAAGCGAGTAACGAATTAGACAGCGATCACGGCTTGCTGCGTTGGTTAGCACAATCTATCAGCGATGCAGAGCACGGGTTGGGTGGCAGTGATGACCAAATTCAACGTCTGGAATCAGAGCGTAACTTGGTGCAAATCGTCACCATTCACAAATCCAAAGGTCTGGAATATGACTTAGTCTTCCTGCCATTTGTGTTTGGTTACCGAGAAGCAAGTGAAGCCAAATACTACGACGCTGAGAACGATCGCACCGTGCTTGATATCACGGGTAACGATGCGTCGTTAAAACAGGCAGATAAAGAGCGCCTTGCTGAAGACTTGCGCCTTATCTATGTAGCGCTAACGCGTGCCGTGTATGCCTGCTTTATTGGTGCTTCACCACTACGCAATGGCCGCTCAACCAAAGAGCCAACTGGCGTGCATCACAGTGCGATTGGTTATTTGGTGCAAAATGGTCAAGAGGGCGGCATTAACGATTTGTTTGTTGGGTTGAAGAAGCAGCAAGAGAATCTCGATAATGTCGTGATTTGTGATCCCCCAAAGCAGCACGACGAGATGTATGTTGCGGAGCAAACAGAGTTGGATGCACTGACAGCTAAAGAGCTGCAAAACCCGATTGATAGAAACTGGCGAATCACCAGTTACTCGGGCTTGGTTAAACAAGGTTCTCATCATGCCGAGCATGACGCGACGATTGAAATTACCGGCTTTGATATCGATTCTTCAGAAGAGCAAGATGAGGCGGAATTGGTTGAGCCAGAACGCTCTATCTTCAACTTCCCGCGTGGCGCACGTCCGGGTACTTTTCTGCACAGCTTATTTGAGGAAATTGAGTTTACTCAGCCCGCGACAACGGAAGAGAACACCCAAATCATCCTCGGCTTGATGGAAAGTGAACAGCTTGATGAAGAGTGGCTGCCAATCCTGCAACAGTTGATTGATACCGTGCTGGCAACGCCTTTGGATAGCAAAGCACTGCTACTCAATCAGAAAGGTCCGGCGCAACGTTTGGTTGAGATGGAATTCTTACTGCCGATTGAAGTGCTATCTGCACCAGCATTGAACCGCGTGATTCAACGTCATGATCCGCTGTCTGCTAAAGCGGGCGATTTGGGTTTCCAAACCGTGCAAGGCATGTTGAAAGGCTTTATTGACTTGGTGTTTGAGCACCAAGGCAAATACTACGTCCTCGACTGGAAATCGAACCACTTAGGTGATGATGTGTTCCACTATCATGGCGATGTGTTGAAGTCGGCGATGGCGGATCATCGTTACGATCTGCAATACCAAATCTATGCTTTGGCGCTGCATCGTTTCTTACGCAGCAGATTGCCAAATTATGATTATGAACAGCACTTTGGCGGTGTTTATTACCTGTTCTTGCGTGGTATGGATGGGCAAAGTGATCATGGTATTTTTTCTGCCAAGCCAACCTTTGAATTTTTACAAGAGATGGATCATTTGATTGATGGTCAAGCACCTGACACGCGATCCAGCGAATCTGGTCAGATGGAGTTAATTTGATGAAAACCAATGATCTTCTTTCTGAGCAAAGCAGCCCTCTGGCAACAAAAGATCTAGCGGCAACACGAGATCTATTGGCAACTTTAGAATCGTTGGCAAAAAAAGGGGCGATTCGCCAATTGGATTTCCAGTTCGCGCGCTTTATCTATTCGCAAGTTGAGCAACAAGCGAACAGCCAAGAACTGGCATTTATTGCTGGTGTGGTCAGCAGTGAATTAGGCAAAGGGCACATCTGCTTGCCTCTGTTTGACAGCCAAGGGCAGCCAACAGACCTTGCCAGTAAGCTCGGTCTATTTGGGGAGTCTGCGTTAGCGCTTAATACTCAACTGCAGGGCGTCAATTGGGTGGAGCTTCTGCAAGTATCGCCTTTGGTTGGTACTCAAGGTGAAGCTTTGCCAATGATGTTTGATGGCGAGCGTCTCTACTTACATCGTTACTGGCACTATGAAGTGACGTTGGCGGACAAACTTAATCAACTCAGTGCGGCTGTAAACCTACAACCTCAAGAGTTCACACGTTTGTCTGAGTTGCTACATCATTTGTTTGCTCGTCAGTACCACTTTCTGTTCAATGCATTAGCCAAGGCGGTAGAGGCAGGAACCAGCAACCAGGTGCTACGCCAGCAATTAGTCTGTGACCATTTGGATGTGGTCACTGTAGACAGTCTCGATTGGGCTGACATTGATGCGGCGGTCTGCCAAGCAAAACAGGTTCATGAATTGCAAGTCCTGGACAAGCTTGTACCGTTATCAGCTTGTGTTAACTGGCAGAAGGTCGCTGCTGCGGTGGCACTGACGCGTCGTTTTGCGGTGATTTCTGGTGGGCCGGGTACGGGTAAAACCACCACGGTAACCAAATTGCTTGCCGCGCTGATTGAGCAAGCAGGACAAGAGAAAAACCTCACCATCAAGCTGGTGGCGCCAACAGGTAAAGCGGCAGCGCGTTTGACGGAGTCTATTGGTAAAGCGATTCAAGAGTTGCCAGTGGAGCCTGAGCTTAAAGCGAAAATTCCAACCGAATCGAGCACTTTGCATCGCCTATTGGGCGCGATCCCAAACAGTTCAGAGTTTCGTCACAACAAACAAAATCCGCTGCACCTCGATATTTTAGTGGTGGATGAAGCCTCCATGGTCGATCTGCCGATGATGTACAAAGTTGTGGATGCACTGCCAAAGCATGCGCGTTTGATTCTTCTCGGAGATAAAGACCAGTTGGCATCGGTAGAAGCTGGTGCGGTGCTAGGTGATATCTGTTCGTTCCATGCATTTGGCTTTGGCAAAGAGCAGGCGTCTGCGGTCGCGAAGTTGACAGGCTTTGACACTTTGGCGTACAGCACCAATAGTAATGCTTCTATTGCCGATAGCTTATGTATGCTGCAAAAGAGTTACCGATTCGACGCTCGCTCTGGTATCGGCCAGCTAGCAAAAGCGGTCAACGCTGGCTCAGCTGCAAAAGTAGACGACGTTTGGAATCGTGATTTTGCTGATATCGAGCATTTTGCACTGAGTAGTCAAAACTACAATCAGATGATGCAGACTTTGGTCTCTGAATATGGTCGTTATCTAAAACGCATCGGGCAGCAAGAGATTGACCAGAAGACTGGGGAGCCCGAAACTCTAACCCACAAAGCCAAAGCAGTGCTGGATACCTTTAACCAATGCCGATTATTGTGTGCCATTCGTGAAGGTGATTTTGGTGTGACAGGTTTAAACCAACGCATTGAAAAAGCACTAGCTGCACGTAAGTTGATTCAAACCCAAGACGAGCTTTGGTATCACGGCCGACCTGTGATGGTCACGCGTAACGATCATGGCTTGGGGTTGTATAACGGTGATATTGGCATTTGTATGCGAGACGACAGCGAAGGTGAACCGCGTCTTAAAGTGTTCTTTGAACTGCCAGATGGAAGCGTGAAGTCGGTGCTGCCAAGCCGAGTGCCTGAGCATGAAACCGCGTACGCGATGACCATTCATAAATCACAGGGCAGTGAGTTTGAATACACGCTAATGATTTTGCCGCCAGATTTCAGTCCAATCCTCACTCGCGAGCTGATCTACACTGGTATTACTCGCGCGAAGAAACGTCTTGCGATGTTCGCTGAGATGAATGTTCTCAAGCGCGGTATTAAAGTGAAAACCACTCGAGCGAGTGGGTTGGTATCTCGTTTATCTAGTTAAAACAAAAAGACCGAGCGCGATGCTCGGTCTTTTTTAATTTTGTGTAAACGCATTGGTAAATGACACGCTGCGAATTTTGTACTGCTGTTGGTAAGCCAAGATAAAATCTTTAGTGGCGTCATTGACGGGAAATACGCAGTGGACGTCTAGCCCTCCCAGAAAATGGTTATCCGCCATATCCCAGAAGCTTTGAAGTGAGTTGCAAATAATGGTTTTCATAACAGTGCTCATCTTATTCATTGTAAGAGTAACAACTGTCCTTGATGCGTCATGCAGAGCAGCTAAGCTTGCTCCGCACTTTAGGGTGATAGTTATTCACCTAGATCCATTTGTCGATTGTTTGAAATACGACCGTTTGTTGCGCAGAGTATAACCAACAGCATGTATATTGAAAAGGTTAAATTGCGACCAATATCAATGTAAAGCTTTGCATAATTATTTAGTCGTAGAACGTACTGAGTTTCGTTCCTCCTCATAGGTCTAACGCGAGGATTTTCGACTTACGCTGGAAGTTGTACAGCCCTTGCTTTGCCCCTGGTAGATAATCGACGCTCACCTCATAGAAACCTTGTTCTCTAAACCAATGCAGACTGTGTGTCGTCAGGACAAAAATCTGATTGATACTGTCTGACTTAGAGCGGTGCTTCATGTAATTGAGTAGCAATAATCCACGATTACCGTCGCGATAGTCTGGGTGGATCGCCACGCAAGCCATCTCCGCTTTTTGCTCCTCAATATATGGGTACAAAGCCGCGCAACCGATGATCAAGCCGTCTTTTTCAATAATGGTGAATTTATTAATTTCTTGCTCAAGTTGCTCGCGAGAACGCCTTACTAGCACGCCTTGCTCTTCTAATGGGCGAATCAGATCTAAAATACCGCCAATATCGTCGATGTCCGCTTCACGTACCTGTTCGGCACTGGCCATCACTACTTGTGTACCGATACCATCGAAAGAGAACAATTCTTGGATGAGTGCGCCATCCACTTTGTAGCTGATAAGGTGGCTTCGTGGCACTCCTGCACGGCAAGCTGCAATAGAGCCTTTAAGAAAACGTAATGTACCGGAGTTATAGTCGGGGTTTGGTGCGGTGTTCTCAGTAAGCTTCTTAATGACATGCTCTGCTTCGATAGGAAACAGTTCAGCGACGGCGTTACCGTTATCGTCAATCACACCTTGCTCTGAGCAGAAGCCAATCAGTTTGTCGGCTCCAAGCTTTATCGCCAACTGGGTGGCCACTTCTTCTGAAAGCAGATTAAAGCATTCGCCTGTGACTGAGCTGGCAATTGGACCAAGTAACACAATGGAGCCTTGATCGAGTGTGCGATGGATAGCGTCAGTATCGATTCGACGAATGCGGCCGCTGTGACAATAGTCGACGCCATCATCAACACCGAGCGGTTGAGCAATGACAAAGTTGCCGCTCACGACGTTCAGTTGAGTACCTGCCATTGGCGTATTATTTAGACTCATAGATAAGCGTGCAGTAATGGCCAGTTGAAGTTGCCCTGCGGCTTGCATAACTACTGAAAGGGCTGCTTCATCTGTGATACGAACGTTTTTGTGATATGGCGTGGTAAGGTCCTGTTTCTCCAGTAGTTGATTGATCTGAGGTCTAGCTCCATACACCACAACCACTTTAATGCCCAAGCTATGCATTAAAGC
This sequence comes from Vibrio campbellii CAIM 519 = NBRC 15631 = ATCC 25920, assembly GCF_002163755.1. Classification (NCBI taxonomy): domain Bacteria; kingdom Pseudomonadati; phylum Pseudomonadota; class Gammaproteobacteria; order Vibrionales; family Vibrionaceae; genus Vibrio; species Vibrio campbellii. Next base: position 2,567,765 of record NZ_CP015863.1, on the reverse strand, counting down.
AATGTCGTTGATAATGTTGCCAAAGTTTTTATCAGCAACCGCTTCGCCTCCAAGCATCAATACCATGGTTTTTCCACGGTGTGCATTCACATAGGGTGTGGATTGACGGAATCCTTTAACCAGAGCAGTACTACGAATTTTCACTACAGCCATTCCTTGTGTTTATTTATGCTTTAATATTGTCTTTTTATTCAATTGTTGGCAAGCCAATTTTTTGGAATAAAGTACAAACATCGTGAGCGTGGTGCTTGGTTGTGTTTGGCCGATGGGGGTACAATGCATGGGTCTAGTTCAAACACGTGAGCCTCATGTCTTCAGTTGTAAATAAGAATGCTGCGATCGCTGCTCAAACCGAGCAAAATTCCTCAACCAAATCGACATTTCGAAAGTGGGTCGAACGTTCACTTACGCTGACGGCGCTCATCGGTACTTTTGCCGTTTTGATGATGTACGGTGATTTGATTACGCGCTATGTAAATCCGCCGACCCCTAAATCGACCATCTATGGAAAATGGGTCGAGCAAGATGTTGCTCCCTATGCTCGAGAAGAGTTTGTTCTGAGTGAGAGAGGAGTGACGGTACGCGGATCAACTGTTGCGACGGACTTTAAGTTTGATGGTGATACGTTGTCATATAAAGTGGGCTCTACGGTACGCACATTTGAGTTTACAGATCAGCACTACGCAGAGATAAAACTGGACTCAAATGCTCATTACCTTCCCGTGTTTCGTTTGGAAGGTCATTCTAATTTAGCGGTTCGCTAACCTCCGTTTCTCAAAGCGTGATTCGTTGCGTGTGGCAGGGAATCGCGTTTTGTCACATCTTTATGTTCTTGCGACTTTTCACAAACATTTTCCGGACAATCGTTTGATTCCATTGCTGTTATTATCCTCAACCCAGTTTAAATGGATAAAATGGCAGCAAACCAAGTCTTTGCCTTAGCGCTGATACACTTTGTCGCAGCTTTTCAATTGCGTCGTTTGCATTTGTTTGCCATCCTTTTGCTATCTTCTTTTACGGAAAAAACACGTGTTTAAAAAACTCCTTCCTATTGTCTCTTTAAGTCTGCTATTTGGTTGTGCGGCTGAGCCAGAACAAAACCTACTTGCTAAGCAAGATTACGATGGCGAGTTTTCGCATATTTTGAATAAAGCCGATGTTGTTGAATCGAACAAACCACAAGATTTCACAGAGTTCAACAAACAAGCAGAACAGGTTGTGATTAATTCGCCTTCAATGGCAAAAATGTACCAGCCACTTTACGAGAAGTTGAGCGAATGGGCATTGCAGAGTGGTGATACGACTGCGCTCAGTGCTTACGGCATTCAAGCCGCGCAGCTTGGTGGCGGTGACAAGAAGGGTAACGTGTTGTTCACCGGTTACTTCTCACCAGTGATGGAATTGCGTCACGAACCAAACGAAACGTTTAAATACCCAGTGTATGGCAAGCCGGTTTGCAGCTCAAACTGTCCGACACGTGCCGAGATCTATAACGGTGCGCTAGAGGGACAAGGTCTCGAGCTTGGCTATGCACCTAATATGATTGACCCGTTTATGATGGAAGTGCAGGGCAGCGGCTTTGTTCATTTTGAAGATGACGATACGTTGGAATACTTCGCTTACGCAGGCAAGAACAACAAAGCGTACGTGAGTATTGGCCGAATTCTAATTGAGCGTGGTGAAGTGCCACGTGAAGAGATGTCACTTAAAGCTATCAAAGATTGGGTAATGAAGAATGATGAAGCAACGGTTCGCGAGTTGTTAGAGCAGAACCCTTCTTATGTCTTCTTTGCGCCACAAGCCGACGCGCCAGTAACGGGCTCTGCGGGCATTCCTTTACTGCCAATGGCATCGGTAGCAGGCGATCGTTCGATTCTACCTATGGGTACGCCAATTTTGGCGGAAGTGCCGCTACTTAATAAAGATGGTACATGGAGTGGAGCACACCAGCTTCGTCTTCTTATTGTGTTAGACACTGGCGGAGCGGTGAAACAAAATCATCTCGACCTATACCATGGTATGGGACCACGCGCGGGTACAGAAGCGGGTCACTACAAGCACTTTGGTCGTGTATGGAAGTTGGGCTTGGAAAACACGCCAACGCAAGCACCTTGGGCTTTGCCGCCAGAGAAGTTACAATAAGCGCCTAGCGAGAGGAATCGCCTCTCATCATCTAGACATTTCCTCAAAGAGTGCGTATAAATCGCACTCTTTGTTTTTCTATCGATCATCTGGAACTTCAATATGCGTGAACTCGATACTCCGGCATCTGACAGCTACAACCAACGTTTTGGTGGCACTCGTCGTCTCTACGGCAACAGCGAAGTAGAAATTCTTCGTGCTGCACACGTGTGTGTGATTGGTATTGGTGGCGTAGGTTCTTGGGCGGTAGAGGCGCTGGCACGAACTGGTATTGGTGAGCTGACGCTGATTGATATGGATGACGTGTGTGTGACTAACATTAACCGTCAAATCCACGCGATGACTGGCACGGTTGGTCAAAGCAAAATTGAAGTGATGGCAGAGCGCGTTAAGCTGATTAACCCAGAGTGTAAGGTGAATCTGATTGACGATTTCATCACGCCAGATAACCAGCACGAGTACTTGAGCAAAGAGTTCGATTACGTGTTGGATGCGATCGATAGCGTAAAAGCAAAAGCGTCTCTACTGGCTTACTGTCGTAGCAACAAGATCAAAGTGATCACGACAGGCGGTGCTGGTGGTCAAATCGATCCAACCCAAATCATGGTGGCGGATCTGACCAAGACTATCCAAGATCCACTGGCGAAGAAGATCAAAGATACATTGCGTCGTCATCATAACTTCCCGAAAAATCCAGCGCGTAAGTTTGGTATCGATTGTGTTTTCTCTACGGAGCAATTGAAGTACCCACAAGCCGATGGTTCAGTATGTGGCGTGAAATCGACAGCAGAAGGTCCAAAACGTATGGACTGTGCGAGTGGTTTTGGTGCGGCGACGGTTGTAACCGCAACGTTCGGTTTTGTTGCAGTATCACGCATCGTTGAAAAGCTGATTCAAAAGCATAAGAAGTAATTCAAAGAAGAGAGCGCACCAATGACTGATTTTCCTGTTTCGCCGTTTGGCACCGACATCAGCAGTGAAGACATCGCCGCAACCATGCAGCAATTTAAAGGTTGGGAAGACCGTTACCGTCAGGTGATTCAATGGGGGAAAAAATTGCCTCAAATGCCTGAGGAGCTTAAATCAGAGCAAGTTACGGTATCTGGTTGTGAGAGCCTAGTGTGGCTGGTGAGCAAAGAGCAAGAAGGCGTATGGCACTTCTGTGCTGATTCTGACGCGCGCATCGTTCGTGGTCTGATTGCCTTGGTGATGGCGGCTTACGACGGTAAAACGGCAGAGCAAATCCAAGCGTTTGATATTGATGCTTACTTTGAAAAACTGGGCTTAATTGCCCACCTAAGCCCATCGCGTGGCAATGGTTTGAAAGCCATTGTTGAGCAGATCAAAACACAGGCTCTGTAATAGCGATTAGTTAACACTGCGCAAAGAACAGAATAAAGAAAAGGGTTGAAGACAAACGGTTTCAACCCTTTTTCTATAAATCTATAGTGGTATTTTTATTGTTAAAGCATATCGACCGCTTTCTCGACGGCAGCAATCAGCTTCTCAACATCTTCTAACGTATTGTATATACCAAAAGAAACACGCACCGTGCCTTTGACGTTAAGCGCATCCATCAGAGGGTGAGCACAGTGATGCCCTGCACGAACAGCGATGCCTTGTTGATCAAGCAGGGTGGCAATGTCTTGATGGTGAACACCATCCATCACAAAAGTAAGCACTGAAGCGTTCGGCTGATAACCGAGGATTTGAATGTCGTCCAGATGAGTCAGTGCTTGGTAAGTTTTGTCTTGCAGAGAATGCAGATGTGCCTCTACTTCGGTTTGGTTAAAGCCTTGGTACCAATCGATAGCTTTTGCTAGCGCAATTGCGCCGGCGACGTTCGGTGTACCCGCTTCAAACTTACCCGGCAAGGCAGAGAAGGTGGTTTTCTCGAACGAGACTCTTTCAACCATTTTGCCGCCGCCGTGCCATGGTGGCATCGCTTCTAAAAGTTCAAGCTTGCCATACAGAACGCCAATCCCAGCGGGTGCATACAGCTTGTGGCCAGAGAAGACATAAAAGTCGACATCGAGCTCTGCCAAGTTCAATGGTTCATGAACAATACCTTGTGCACCATCGACAACAACAACAGCGCCTACCGCATGTGCCATGGCGATGATTTTCTCGATAGGTTGACGAGAGCCCGTTACATTGGTGATTTGTGCGCATGCTACGATTTTACAGCGCTCCGACAACAGTGCTTCAAATGCATTGATGTCGAATTGGCAATCGGAGGTCATCGGAACTTTAACGATTTTCGCGCCCGTTTGCTCCGCGACAATTTGCCAAGGCACGATGTTTGCGTGATGTTCCATTTCACTGATCAGAATTTCATCACCCGCTTGGAGCGAGTTTCGAGCATAAGTTTGCGCGATGAGATTTAGTGCTTCGGTTGCGCCGCGCGTCCAAATAATTTCTTTTGAGCTGCCTGCCCCAATGAACTTCGCAACGGTTTCACGAGCCGCTTCAAATTGGCTGGTCGCGTTGGCTGTTAAGCTATGACTGCCACGGTGCACGTTAGCATTTTGTGCACTGTAGTAACGGCTAATCACATCGATCACGCACTGCGGTTTTTGCGTTGTTGCTGCGCTATCAAGGTAGACCAAAGGTGACTGGTTGACGTCTTGATTTAGGGCGGGGAACTGTTCGCGTACAGCGTTTACGTCAAACATTATTCGTCACCGAACTCGTGATAGTGCAGCGTTGGGATGGTAACTAGAGGCTCTGCGACCATCCATCCATGCTCTTTACCAGAAAGTTTGATAATGATTTCCATCGCGAACTCAAGCGCGGTTCCTGGCCCCTGACTCGTCAGTAGGTTGTGATTCACATCCATGGTGACGCGTTTAGCTCGCCATTTGTCTTCAGGAATATGAGATTGGAAGCTTGGATGGCATGTCATCAAGGCTTCGGGGTAAAGGTTGTGGTGTTGCAAAACCAGAGCAGGTGCAGCACAAATTGCCGCCACCAGCTTACCTTCGTACATATGCTGTTTCAGGATCTCAATCATGATTGTGCTATCACGGAAGGTTTCTGCACCACCTACGCCACCAGATAGAACAATCGCATCAAACTCGTCATCGGCAATATCAACCAGCTTGCAATCCGCGGTTAGTGTTACGCCACGAGATGCTTTCATAGTCAGTGCACCATCGAAATCTGCGCTTGCGACCGTTACGTCATAGCCCGCACGAACCATCAAGTCGATAACGGTTACCGCTTCCATTTCTTCTGTGCCCGGCGCGATAGGTACTAAGATCTTTTTATTCATTGTTCTGTCCAGCTTTGTTCAATCTGTTTGATGCGTTGATAGAGTTTGGTATTCTCTGGCGTGCTAATGTGATGCTTTTCGGCGGCTTGCAGTAGATAACCAGTAATAAAGTCTATCTCGGTACAACGTTGGTGAAAAACATCTTGCCTCATAGAAGAGTAGTTGGCTGCTGTAGCGTTAACCACTTGCATGATAGTGGCATGCAAAGAGTCAAAATCTACCTCGACCTCTTCTTTACTCATGACTTCCACTAACTCATAAGTGATGTTCGCCAATTTAGTGGCAAACTCAGGAGCGGCAAGCTCACCATTCTTACATTGGTGAATTGCGGTCAGTGGGTTGATAGCACAGTTGATCGCGAGTTTAGTCCACAAAGCAGCGTTGATGTTTGGGTTCCAATTTACCTCGGGCAAAGCGTGGTTCATCACATCTGCTAAGAAGTCACATTGAGCACCTTTAGCATTAAAACTACCCAGTTGAGTATTCCCCTGACCAGTGTGAAGAACCTGCTCTTTACTTGGTTTGTAAGCACCGTGTGTTGTTGTGGCAACGATTAATGGGTTATCAGGCAGTTTTGCTTCCAGTAGCGGTGCAGTGCCCATACCGTTGTGCAGTAACATCACGATGGTGTCTTCACTGATATAGGGAAGAAGAGGCACAATAGCTCCCTCTACTTGCCACGCTTTTACCGTTACAACAATCAGATCTGCATTTTGCACAGAAAGGGTGTTTTGATTGGCAAAGTTTATAGCAGGGTGATTATCAAGTTGTAGCAACTGCTCGCTGTTTGAGCTTCTTCCCCATAAGGAAACATTGTGCCCAGCAAGTTTTAATTTAGTCGCCCAGAGTGAACCGACGGCCCCAGGGCCAAGGATGAGAATATTCACCAAACGCTCTCATTAAAAAGGTTTGCTGCAAGGATAATGAGGGAAAAAAGGAAAGCAAATAAAAATGGCGCCAAGAGGCGCCATTTTTGGGGAACTTATCGGTTTTATTAGAACTTGTAAGTTACAGCAACGTAGTGACCGAAGCCAGTTGTTTTACCAGCTAGACCGTCATCTTTAAGACCATATACGTCTTTGTAGCCTTTTAGACCGTAACCAACTGCGAAGCGATCTGAGTGCCAGTAGATACCGTTGAACATAGCACCACCGTTAGTAGTGTTAAGTGCACTGTTATCGTCATTCATACCAAATTGGTAATCGATGTAACCTTGGTAAGAAATGAATGAACCGTTCTCGAAGAAGTAGAATGGTTTGAACCAGTTGGTCGAGATTTGGAAGCCGTTCCAGTCTTTTTTGTTACCATCGTAAGTGCCGTATAGGTTTAGACCGATTTTGCCTAACCATGGAACCATTACGTCAGAGCCAAGACCAACCTTTTGGGTGTTTACAGAGATTGGGTTCGTTTTGTAATCGGTACCATCCCATTCCATTAGAGTTGCAACGTATAGTTCTTGAACTGGACCGAAAGATAGGTCTTTGCCCGTTACCGCGTCAAGAGACATACGAGGTGCGAACTTCATAAAGATTTTAGGGTCGCCTACTTTATCGCTGCCAGGGTCAGAAGCCAGGTTAAATACATCCACGTAACCGTAAAGATCAAAGATACCAGAGCGACCGCCGAACTCCATTTCTAGGTAGTCGTGTGAAGACTCGTTTGGAAGCTCGTCGAATGCACCCATTAGGTTGAATTGCATCCATTTGTAATCGTTTTTGTGGATATCGCCGTCTGAGTAGTCAGCAGCCATAACTGGCGCTGAAGTAGCCGCTAGAAGGCTAAGAGCTAAAAGTGATTTACGCATAAGGGGACTCTCTATGTTTGTAATGATTCAGAACACGCAATCTGTGCTGCGCTTTCCAATTGGCGGGAATAATAGCGATAAAAATCCCAAATGAAAGTGATAAAGGATGCAAAAATGAAGGTTTTTAGTGAAGCTCGTCACGAAATAAGTTTATTTCACGGAACTTTTTTATTGTTGCATTGGTTTGCAATAGATATGTGACTCAGATCGTTTGCGTAATCGTTTTTATGACTTATTAAGCCAGTCGATTAACCAACATAAATCGTTAGTGATCTCTCGAATACAGCGTTCGTATGAGTTTGGGAATCAAAGAGGACGATTTAATGAATGAAGTCATGTTATTCCCTTTAACCTCAGTTGTACTGCCAGAAGGAAAGATGAATCTGCGCATTTTTGAGCCACGCTATCAGCGCATGGTCAAGGAGTGCAGTGTCCGAAACGTCGGTTTCGGGGTTTGTCTGGTTGGCTGTGGGGACGATCCAAAAGCAGTAGGGAATGTGTCGTCTATCGGTACTTTGGTCACTATCGTTGATTTTGAAACACTCAGTGATGGGCTTCTTGGTATTACCGTGGCGGGAGAGAGACGTTTTATTGTCAAAAGGGTGAGGGCTGATTCTGATGGCCTTCGCCACGCTGAAGTCGAGTGGTTAGACAATTGGCAAGAGCCAAGGTCTCATCCCGACTTCCTCTATCTAAGTCATCAACTCGCTCATGTGTACGAACAATTTCCTCAATTAGGGACGCTTTACCAACACCGCTTTTACGACGATCCATCATGGGTCGCTCAAAGATGGCTTGAACTTCTTCCACTAGATTGTGAGCTGTTTGAGCAGTTGGTTGGAGCAGAGGATTGTCTACCTGCATTGCACTTTCTTAATGATGCTATAGAAGCCCCACTTCAAAGAGAGACTAGGATATGAAAGGACTTACAAAAACCGCAGTAACTTTGGTTGCTGTGCTAGGGATTGCTGCGTGCGGGTCAGACAGTGATTCGATTAAGTATTCTAATTTGCAAGCGGTACATGCTTCTTCTGATGCGCCTCTTGCAAATGTATGGATTAACGAGCAAGCTGCTTTGACGGGCGTCGACTATGGCGTTGGCTCTGGTTACGTGAGGCTACCTGAAGGGGCAAACTCAGTTCAAGTTGATGTGCAGTTGCCCGGTGGAGATGTCGCGACTGTCGTAGACAAAACAACGCTCGATCTGGACTCGGATCTTTATTACACCGCATTTGTCGTGGGTGACGCTTCTGGAGCACCAAACCCTGTTGAGCCTCTTATCGTGACTCGAAGCGCGACTTCCATGGCTGATGCAAACAGTTTAGATGTTCAGGTAGTACATGCTGCTTCTGGCGTGCCAGCTGTAGATCTTTACGTCACTGAGCCTGGAGTGGCGTTGGCAGACTCATCACCGATTACTAATCTAGCTTATAAAGCGTCGACGGATGTGCTGAACATTCCTGCAGGCGATTATCAAGTGAGACTAGCTGTCGGTGACACAGTAGCGTTTGATTCGGGCACGATCCCTCTACCAGCTAATGCTAACTTGACGATCGCCGCTATTAAGACAGGGGATTCCAACAGTACTTCTCCGGTGAAGTTAATGGTATTGAATGGTTCTGGTTCTTCTATACTTGAAGATAAGGGAAGCCAAGCAGAAGTGCGCGTTGGTCATTTAGTCGATGGTGCACCTGTTGTTGATGTTCATGTCGACGGTGCTGCGTTTGCTCCGCTTTCGGATTTGGAATTCAAACAAATTCGTGGGTACTTGGACCTTGCGCCAAAAGCATACGATATTGATGTGTATGTTGATGGTACAACGACGGATCCAATTATCGACGTTGACGGTTTAGAAGTGAAAGGTGGTATGGATTACAGCATCTATGCTGTTGGCGTTGTCGCACCTGCAATCGCAATTGAACCGCTGGTAGTCGAAGACATGCGTCGTGCAGTCGCAACCAGCGCAACGTTAAATGTCACGCACGCAGCAGCGAATCCAGTGGCTGAAATGGTTGACATCTATCTCACAACTAGCGCAGGAATTGACGGAAGTGATCCAGCAATAGCAAACTTCGCGTATAAAGATAGTGTGCAAGGTGTTTACGTTGCCGAAGGTTCTTATTTTGTCACTGTGACAGTGGCGGGAGACCCAAATACAGTAGCAATTGATTCTGCGCCTGTAACGGTAATGAACGGCGTCGTATATCAAGTAGTCGCCATCGATGATGGCAATAACGGTGGCTTCAATCTTATTGTTGGTGACATCACCGACTAGGACGAAAGGGGGAGGGGAAAACTCCTCCCGATTATTAAGGCTGATTATGATGAGTGAAAGCCCACAAAAGCTCGGGCGAAGCGAATGGAACGATTATATGGACAAAGTGAAAGCGCGAGACAAAGACGCTTTTGCCTTCGTATTTCGTTTTTATGCACCAAAGCTTAAGCAGTTCGCCTACAAACATGTTGGTAATGAGCAAGTTGCAATGGAAATGGTGCAAGAAACCATGGCGACTGTTTGGCAAAAAGCTCATTTATATGATGGCACAAAAAGTGCCCTGTCGACATGGATCTATACCATCATCCGTAACCTTTGCTTCGACCTTTTAAGGAAACAGAAAGGTAAGGATTTACACATTCATTCTGATGACATTTGGCCGTCAGACTACTACCCACCTGATTTGGTTGACCATTATTCACCTGAGCAAGACATGCTCAAAGAACAGGTAGTCAAATTTTTAGACATACTGCCGAAAAACCAAAGAGAAGTACTCCAAGCGGTGTACCTCCAAGAACTTCCACACCAACAGGTCGCAGAGTTGTTCGACATACCTTTGGGCACCGTGAAGTCTCGCTTGAGGCTAGCGGTAGAAAAGCTAAGGCATTCGATGCACACGGAGCAATTATGAACAAACATCCAGACAAAACATTGTTAGAGGCATATGCTTCCGGAAGTATTGATGCAGTTTCTGGTCTGGTGGTTGCCACTCACCTAGAAACTTGCCCCAAATGCCGATCTTATGTCAATCAACTAGAGGCGGCTCAGGCCAGTTTGGTGAACGATATACCGTCTATTTATGACGCTGAGTTTGATAGCATGCTCAACGACATTATCACTTCAGAACCAACGTCTGACAGCATCATTGTTAGAGATGTCGCCAAAGTTATGGTCGCAGACAAAGATTTCAAACTACCGAAAACACTGAGCCGTTTCTCAGACTTGGTGGGCGAATGGAAGAGCTATGGGGGCAAAGTCTACAGTGCACAGATTGATCTAGGGGAAGAAGCGCGCGTCAACCTTATGTATATAAGCGAAGACGTGAGAATTCCGCAGCACACGCACAAAGGTCAGGAATCAACGCTAGTTTTACAAGGTGGCTTCAGTGATGAGGACGGGCATTACGAAGTTGGAGATGTACTTGTACGAGATGCATCTGCAAAACATAGCCCATTCACCAAGCCTGGCGAAGATTGCTTATGCCTAACTGTATTGACAGAGCCAATGATCTTCACACAAGGTGTGGCGAGAATCTTCAATATGTTTGGCAAAGGTATGTATCCTTAACGAGCATCCAGAATCAGAATCAGAATCAGAAACAGAAAACCACCGCATCGCGGTGGTTTTTGTTTTTCATTTCTCTTCTTAGTTTCTCTGTCTCGCTTTTTCTAGCAACTCAGTGAAGTAATGTCGCAATGAATAAAGCATGATCAAACTCGGGACGACCATTACCGCAGTAATCACAAAGAAAGTCGTCCAGTCATTCAGATAATCAACTAATTCGCCACTGAACGAAGCTAGGGTAGTCCTTCCAAAGTTGCCCAGCGAGGCTAACAAAGCGTACTGAGTTGCAGAGAATGCTTGTCCAGTCAGGATAGTCAAGAACGAAACAAAAGCGACGGTCGAGAAAGCGGTTGTGAAGTTATCGACAATGATCGTCGCTAAGAACAGATGCTCATTCGGGCCGACTTTCGCAATCCAAGCAAACATCAAGTTACTTGCCGCCATGGCGATACCGCCAATCATCAAGCCACGTACAATCCCAAACTTAACGTTAAATATGCTGCCAACAAAGGTGAACAGCATGGTTGCGCCCCAGCCAATCAGTTTCGAGTAGTAGCCAATTTGTTCATTGCTAAAACCTATCTCCTTATAGAAGGCAATCGACATGCGTCCCAAGAACGCCTCACCAATTTTGAATAGGAAAACAAATAACAAAAGCGTGACGGCAACACGAACGCCATTACGATTGAAGAAATCCAAGAAAGGTTCCACAACGGTAACGGTAAACCAAGCCACCAGTTTGGAGCCCACTACTTCTTTGTGACGTTGTTCTGCTTCCAACTGCAGTTGTTCACGTTGTGTTTTTGGTTCACCCACTAAAAGAGTGAAAATCATCAAGAGCACAACGATAAAAGCCATGCCGTAATAGACACCATTCCAGCCTATGCCATCGGCATTAATGAACGCTAAATAGCCTGGTAGTGAATAACCCGTCCACCAACCAATCACCGCCATAGCAGAAGCTTGCGGAAGTTTCGATTCTTCCGTCTTAGGAAAGGTATCAATACGGAACGCATCAATCGCAATATCCTGTGTCGCTGAGGCAGTGGCAATACACAATGCGAGAAGTGATGTGAAAATCAGGTTTTCAGCGGGGTTCACACCGGCAATAAACAGAGTAGCAACAAGCACGATACTCTGGCATAGGAAAATCCAGCTACGACGTTGTCCAAGTAAGCGGTGCAACACAGGTAGTTTGACGCGATCGACCAATGGCGCCCATAAAAAGTTGATCGCATAAACAGCAAATACGCTACCAAAATAGCCGATTGCCGATAACGTCAAACCAGCATCTTTTAGCCAGCCTGACATGTTTGAACCAATAAGCACCCAGGGGAAGCCACTTGAGCAGCCAAGCATGAAAACCCAAAGTAAGCGTTTATCGAGGTAACTTTTTACCGTTTCCAACCAAGTGATGGAAGGTAATGAAGACATAAATCAATCCGTTAAAATAGAGCCACTAAAAGAGAAAGCCCTTCGAATATTCAAAGGGCTTATGATTTTGGCTACTTGAGTAGTGTTGCTTTGGTGATGACGATTTGTGTCTCTGGGACATCGCGCATGCGACCGATGGATTTGGTTGGCTGAGTCGCCATTTTTTGAATGACATCGAAGCCTTCGGTGACTTCACCAAATACTGCATAACCCGGTGGGCGAGAACCGAAGTTTAAGAAGTCATTGTCGACCAAGTTTACGAAGAACTGACGTGTTGCCGAATCAGGAGCATTGGTGCGCGCCATTGCAATAGTGGCACGGTCATTGTTCAAACCGTTATTCCCTTCGTTTTTGATTGGTGCGTAGGTCTTAACCATTTGCATGTCTTGGTTAAAGCCACCACCTTGCGCCATAAAGCCAGGAATCACGCGATGAAAAATCGTACCTTCGTAGCTACCATCTTCCACATATTTAAGGAAGTTCGCGACCGTAACGGGTGCTTTTTCTTCATTTAACTCTACGGTGAAGTTACCTAACGTAGTTTCAAACGCCACTTTAGGACCAGCAAAAACGCTGCAGCTCAGAAGTGCGAGAGAAAGAATAGCTTTACGTAGCATTAGAATCGCTCCTGCATGTATTGGCGAAGTTCAGGGTCATTCGCGATCTCTTTTAGAGTTAGAGCCACGACATCATTCAATGTTTGTTCAATGTCAGAGTCTGAAGCGCTTAGTGTGCCTGAACGTTTAGCAGTACCAGTATAGGTCTTAACAAGCTTGCCTTGCGGAGTTTCTGCGGTAATTTCTAGAACGACTTTCGCATCCATCTCGTTTTCCATTACAGAGTGCTTTACGTTTACCAACGCTTCTTCCACTTCAAGCTCAATCGAGTTATCGCTGTTCAGATCTGAATGGAAACCTTGAGAAGAGAATTGCTTCTCTAATGCTTCTTCAAGAGAAATACGTAGGTTTTGTTTCGCATGAAGAGGCAAAATATTTGAACGACCGTTATCGACTAGAGCAACATACTGAGCCGCACGTACGTCTTTACTGGTTAGACTGTAGCTCTTGCCTTGTGCGATTGGGTTCGTGCTTAGCGTCGTCTCAGGCATCAGGTTCAGTTGAGGTTGTTGTGGCGCCGAACATGCAGCAAGCAAGGCAACCGAAGCCGCGAGTACCAGTTTTTTCATCTTATTATTCCTTTTAAACATATTGCTAAAGTCAGGACTTTATTGCTTGGCGCCTAATTTAGCAGGATTTTTCGTTGCCTGTAAAATCACGAACTTATTGTTAGAAGCGACTAATTTCACATTTTTGTCGCCAAACAGACGTTTCAGCTTCGCATAGTAACCAAGGTGACGGTTACCTATGACCAATAATTTACCGCCTTGGTTCAGTATTTGTTTCGCATCGCAGAACATTTGCCACGCAATGTGGTCAGTGATCGCTTGCTGCTGATGGAACGGTGGGTTGCACATCACCATGTCTGCACAGTCTGGGGTGAAACCATCTAAGCAGTTGTTCGCAATGCATTGAATATCGCGGGCGTCGCCTAGGTTATCGAGCAAGTTTTGTTTTGCTGACTCGATAGCCATAAAGCTTTCATCCACGCTGGTTAAACGAGCTTGAGGATTTAATTGCCCCATTTTTACTGACAGCACACCATTACCACAGCCAAGGTCGATGACGTGTTTCAACGTTGGATCTTGAGGAAGGTGTTGCAGCATAAAACGTGCGCCGAGATCCAAGCTTTCGCCTGAGTATACATTTGGCAGGTTTTTCAGTCGAATACTCTCACCTTCAATGCCCCAAATCGTCATTGGGTCGACATCTATGACTGGTTGAGCATTGGCAGTTGAGAATACTAAACGATGCTTTTTCCACGCTAGAGAGGTTTTAGTCTCGCCTAAGTAATTCTCAAACAGTTTGAGTGTCGACGTATGGATCTCTTTCGCTTTGTTGACCGCAACAATAGGGCAGGATGCTGGCAACGTTTTACGCAGTTGACTGAGTAACCAAACTAGATGGCGGTTACTTTTTGGCAGTTGCATCAAAACTAAGTCTGTATTCTCTGGAATGTCATCCATCGTAGAGAGAAAAGACACTTGATTGCATTGGTTGTCTGCAAGGTTTTGTTGCGCACCCTTGTGTGAGATGAAAGAGTCACCCATCAACGTCACATTGTGCTTGTCTGAAAACCAGCATGCCAACGCACCGAAGTTATCATTAACAACTACGATATTTTGATTATCTGGCAACGCCATTTCTTCTACGTGATTGATAAGGTACTCATCACCCGCATCCCATGCTTGAAGAGTTTCGTTGGAGCGCTTTGGGAAACGATGCAGCGTGAGGCTACGATCGTGAAGGTCTAATTCGGTTTTCATAACTAAACGTAAGTCGATTTGGAAATTAGTGATTATTGTCGCAAATGATGAAGGCTCAAGATACAAAAAGCTGTCAAATTTACTGATTTTCACAGGCTTTTAGCGAACTGTGTGGATTGTGAAAGAGGGAGCAGGGACGTTTCGTTGATTTCATTTGCTGAACTAGAGTATATACTTACCTGATTAGTATTAATGAGGACTAAATATGATCCAAGAAATCATAGAAACGAAACTGCACAGTGAGCTGCAACCTAATTTTTTAAAAGTGATCAATGAGAGTTATATGCACAATGTTCCGCCTGGCTCTGAGAGCCATTTCAAAGTGATTGTGGTCAGCGATGCATTTACTGGTCAGCGCCTCATTGGACGTCACCGTCAGGTACACACTGTACTGGCGGATGAGCTTGAGAATCACATCCATGCCTTGGCGATTCACACTTATACCAATGAAGAGTGGCAACAAGAACAAGATGGTGCGCCAGATAGCCCTATGTGTATGGGTGGCGGTCGCTAGGAAGCGATTACAACAATGATTTAAAAAGATGGTTTCAGCCATCTTTTTTGTTTTACATCTTTCAAGGACAAAAATTTGGTACAAATAAAAGTTAAATAATGTATCAAAAAGTGTTCAATAAATTAGTAAAATTAATGCATATTTCAAACGTACAAATGTCCTATTTCCATAGCTAATTTATGGGCTTTGGCATTTGTGCGTTCGGTCAAACTTATGACTATTCTTTAACTTTTTACAGCTCGTTCTACCGAAATAAACCTTCCTTTCCCAATATTGGTCATGGCATCAAGTTCCCAAAAAATGCTAGACTACGGCACCTGATAAATCTCGCCTAATATTTGTGACGAGATAATTAATAGGATGTTGCGATTTTGATGTTTTAAACAGCATCAAAACCGGACACTGATGTCGTGTCTAAAAGTTACGCAATCAAAAGAATCTTTTTCCCGATAAAAGTAGTGCAAGTGCGTATGATTACAATAAAGAAGGGCTTGGATCTTCCTATCGCAGGAGCTCCATCCCAGGTGATTAATGATGGTAAGACCATCAAAAAAGTCGCCTTGCTTGGCGAAGAGTACGTTGGCATGCGTCCTACCATGCATGTCCGCGTTGGCGATGAAGTGAAAAAAGCGCAAGTTCTTTTTGAAGACAAAAAGAACCCTGGCGTGAAGTTCACTGCTCCAGCAGCCGGTAAAGTGATCGAAATTAACCGTGGCGCTAAGCGTGTACTTCAATCAGTAGTGATTGAAGTGGCAGGCGAAGAGCAGGTTACGTTTGATAAGTTCGAAGCAGCTCAACTAGCAGGTCTAGATCGCGAAGTGATCAAGACTCAATTGGTTGAATCTGGCCTTTGGACCGCTTTACGTACTCGTCCGTTCAGCAAGGTTCCAGCAATCGAGTCTGCTACTAAGGCTATTTTCGTAACTGCGATGGATACTAATCCACTAGCAGCACAGCCTGAGTTGATCATCAATGAACAACAAGAAGCATTCGTTGCAGGTCTAGACATTCTTTCAGCCCTGACAGAAGGCAAGGTTTACGTATGTAAGTCTGGCACTAGCTTGCCACGCTCTTCTCAGTCAAACGTAGAAGAACACGTCTTCGATGGCCCTCACCCAGCAGGTCTTGCTGGCACCCACATGCATTTCCTATACCCAGTGAATGCAGACAATGTGGCATGGAGCATCAACTACCAAGACGTTATCGCGTTCGGTCAGCTTTTCCTAACGGGTGAGCTTTACACTGATCGTGTTGTGTCTCTAGCTGGTCCTGTTGTGAACAACCCACGTCTTCTTCGTACAGTTGTAGGTGCTTCTCTTGAAGACCTAACTGACAACGAGTTGATGCCTGGCGAAGTTCGTGTGATTTCTGGCTCAGTATTAACTGGCACTCAAGCTATTGGTCCTCACGGGTACTTGGGTCGTTATCACGTGCAAGTTTCTGTGCTGCGTGAAGGCCGCGAGAAAGAGCTTTTCGGCTGGGCTATGCCTGGAAAGAACAAGTTCTCTGTTACTCGCTCATTCCTTGGTCACATCTTCAAAGGCCAATTGTTCAATATGACAACAACGACCAATGGCAGTGATCGTTCCATGGTTCCAATTGGTAACTACGAGCGTATTATGCCTCTGGATATGGAACCGACTTTGCTACTTCGTGATCTATGCGCAGGCGATACAGACAGTGCAGTTGCACTAGGTGCGTTAGAGCTAGACGAAGAAGACGTAGCATTGTGTACTTTTGTTTGTCCGGGTAAATACGAGTACGGTGAACTACTTCGTGAATGCCTAGATAAGATCGAGAAGGAAGGGTAATTTCCATGGCTCTTAAAAAGTATCTTGAAGACATCGAGCATCACTTTGAACCGGGCGGTAAACACGAAAAGTGGTTTGCTCTTTATGAAGCAGTCGCAACTGTTTTCTACACACCTGGTCTAATTACAAAAAAAAGCGCGCATGTTCGTGATAGCGTTGACCTAAAACGTATCATGATCATGGTTTGGCTAGCCGTATTCCCAGCAATGTTCTGGGGGATGTACAACGCGGGTGGTCAAGCTATTGCAGCACTTAACCATATGTACGCTGGTGAACAACTAGCGACAGTTATCTCAGGTAACTGGCACTACTGGCTAACAGAGATGTTTGGCGGCACCATCGGTGCAGAAGCGGGCGTTGGCAGTAAGATGCTACTGGGGGCGACCTACTTCCTACCAATCTACGCAACAGTCTTTATTGTTGGTGGTTTCTGGGAAGTGCTTTTCTGTATGGTGCGTAAGCACGAAGTTAACGAAGGTTTCTTTGTAACTTCTATTCTATTCGCACTTATCGTTCCACCAACGCTACCTCTATGGCAAGCGGCACTGGGTATTACATTCGGTGTTGTTGTAGCTAAAGAGATCTTCGGTGGTACAGGCCGTAACTTCCTGAACCCTGCTCTTGCAGGTCGTGCTTTCCTATTCTTCGCTTACCCAGCGCAAATCTCGGGTGACGTAGTATGGACTGCGGCTGACGGCTTCTCTGGTGCAACTGCTCTTAGCCAGTGGGCTCACGGCGGTAGCGGCGCATTGATCAACAACGTCACTGGCGCTCCTATCACTTGGATGGATGCATTCATCGGTAACATCCCTGGCTCAATTGGTGAAGTATCAACGCTTGCTCTAATGATCGGTGCAGCGATGATCGTTTACATGCGAATCGCTTCATGGCGCATCATCGCAGGTGTAATGATCGGTATGATTGCAGTATCGACACTATTCAACGTGATCGGTTCTGACACCAACCCAATGTTCAACATGCCATGGCACTGGCACCTAGTACTAGGTGGTTTTGCATTCGGTATGTTCTTTATGGCAACAGATCCAGTATCGGCGTCATTTACTAACGGCGCTAAGTGGTGGTACGGCATCCTAATCGGTGCAATGTGTGTGATGATCCGTGTAGTTAACCCAGCTTACCCAGAAGGTATGATGCTGGCGATTCTATTCGCGAACCTATTCGCACCTCTGTTCGACCATGTAGTTATCGAGAAGAACATCAAGCGGAGACTAGCACGCTATGGCAAGTAATAACGACAGCATTAAAAAGACGCTGGGTGTTGTTGTCGGGTTGAGCCTTGTTTGTTCAATCATCGTATCAACAGCAGCAGTAGGTCTGCGTGACCAGCAAAAAGCTAACGCTGTACTAGATAAGCAATCAAAGATTGTAGAAGTTGCGGGTATCGACGCTGAAGGTAAGAAAGTTCCTGAGCTTTTTGCTGAGTACATCGAACCTCGTCTAGTTGACTTCAAAACTGGTGATTTTGTAGAGAAGGCTGAAGACGGCTCTACAGCAGCTAACTACGACCAACGTAAAGCAGCGAAGGATCCAGCAGAGTCTATCAAGCTAACGGCTGATGAAGACAAAGCTAAGATCCTACGTCGTGCTAACACAGGTATCGTTTACCTAGTGAAAAACGGTGATGATATTTCTAAAGTTATCATCCCAGTTCACGGTAACGGCCTATGGTCAATGATGTATGCATTCGTTGCGGTTGAAACTGACGGTAACACTGTTTCTGGCATTACTTACTACGAGCAAGGTGAAACTCCTGGACTTGGTGGTGAAGTAGAAAATCCAGCATGGCGAGCTCAATTCGTTGGTAAGAAACTCTTCGACGAGAACCACAAACCAGCAATTGAAGTTGTTAAAGGTGGTGCTCCAGAAGGTTCTGAACATGGTGTTGATGGCCTGTCTGGTGCAACACTTACAAGTAACGGTGTTCAGCATACATTTGACTTTTGGTTAGGTGATATGGGCTTTGGTCCTTTCTTAGCAAAAGTTCGTGACGGAGAACTGAACTAATGTCTAGTGCACAAAACATCAAAAAGAGCATTATGGCGCCAGTATTGGATAACAACCCAATTGCGCTGCAAGTTCTTGGTGTATGTTCTGCTCTTGCAGTAACTACAAAGCTGGAAACAGCATTCGTTATGACTATCGCAGTAATGTTTGTTACTGCTTTATCTAACTTTTTCGTTTCTCTTATCCGTAACCACATTCCTAACAGTGTGCGTATCATCGTTCAGATGGCAATCATTGCTTCATTAGTAATTGTGGTAGACCAAGTGCTTAAGGCTTACCTATACGATGTTTCAAAGCAGCTATCGGTATTCGTAGGTCTAATCATCACGAACTGTATCGTAATGGGTCGTGCTGAGGCATTTGCGATGAAGTCGCCACCGATCCCTTCATTTATTGATGGTATTGGTAATGGTCTTGGCTACGGCTTCGTACTAATCACTGTTGGTTTCTTTCGTGAGCTTTTAGGCTCAGGCAAGATATTCGGCATGGAAGTACTTCCTTTGGTGAGCAATGGCGGTTGGTATCAGCCAAACGGCCTAATGCTACTTGCACCATCGGCATTCTTCTTGATTGGTTTCCTGATTTGGGCAATTCGTACGTTCAAGCCAGAGCAAGTAGAAGCTAAGGAGTAAGAGCATTATGGAACATTACATTAGCTTGTTGGTTAAATCGATTTTTATCGAAAACATGGCTTTGTCTTTCTTTTTAGGTATGTGTACTTTCCTTGCCGTATCTAAGAAAGTAAAGACTTCCTTCGGCCTAGGTGTTGCGGTAGTGGTAGTGTTAACTATCGCAGTTCCTGTGAACAACCTTGTTTACACTCACATTCTCAAAGAGAATGCGTTGGTCGAGGGTGTTGACTTAAGCTTCCTTAACTTTATCGCGTTTATCGGTGTTATCGCTGCATTAGTACAAATCCTAGAGATGGTTCTTGACCGTTTCTTCCCACCTTTGTACAACGCGCTTGGCATCTTCCTACCGCTGATCACAGTTAACTGTGCGATTTTCGGTGGCGTATCTTTCATGGTAACTCGCGATTACAACTTCGCGGAATCGATCGTTTACGGTTTCGGCTCTGGTGTAGGCTGGATGTTAGCGATCGTCGCTCTTGCAGGTATCCGTGAGAAGATGAAGTACTCAGATGTACCTCCTGGTCTACGTGGTCTAGGCATCACGTTTATCACTGTAGGTCTAATGGCGTTAGGCTTTATGTCTTTCTCTGGTGTTCAACTGTAAGTCGGGTAAGCCGCAACAATTAAGGAATAGTCAATGGACATTATTCTTGGTGTAGTGATGTTTACTCTGATCGTACTTGCGCTAGTACTAGTGATTCTTTTCGCTAAGTCTAAGCTTGTACCAACAGGTGACATTACAATTTCTGTGAACGATGACCCATCACTGGCGATCGTTACACAACCAGGTGGCAAGTTACTATCTGCGCTAGCGGGCGCTGGCGTATTCGTATCTTCTGCTTGTGGTGGCGGTGGCTCTTGTGGTCAGTGTCGCGTAAAAGTTAAATCAGGTGGTGGTGACATTCTACCTACCGAGCTTGACCACATTACTAAAGGTGAAGCGCGTGAAGGTGAGCGTCTAGCGTGTCAGGTTGCAATGAAAACTGACATGGACATCGAACTTCCTGAAGAAATCTTCGGCGTTAAGAAGTGGGAATGTACAGTTATCTCTAACGATAACAAAGCAACATTCATCAAAGAGCTTAAGCTACAAATCCCAGATGGCGAATCAGTACCTTTCCGTGCTGGTGGTTACATACAGATTGAAGCGCCAGCTCACCACGTTAAATACGCGGATTACGATATTCCTGAGGAATACCGTGAGGATTGGGAGAAGTTCAACCTATTCCGCTACGAGTCTAAAGTTAATGAAGAGACAATTCGTGCATACTCTATGGCTAACTACCCAGAAGAGCACGGTATCATCATGCTTAACGTTCGTATCGCAACTCCGCCGCCAAATAACCCAGACGTTGCACCTGGTATCATGTCATCGTTCATCTGGTCTCTAAAAGAAGGCGACAAGTGTACGATCTCTGGTCCATTCGGTGAGTTCTTCGCGAAAGATACTGACGCTGAGATGGTATTCGTTGGTGGTGGTGCAGGTATGGCTCCAATGCGTTCTCATATCTTCGACCAGCTGAAACGTCTGCACTCTAAGCGTAAGATGTCATTCTGGTACGGTGCACGTTCTAAGCGTGAAATGTTCTACGTAGAAGACTTCGATGGCTTAGCGGCTGAGAACGATAACTTCGTATGGCACTGTGCACTGTCTGATCCACTTCCAGAAGATAACTGGGATGGTTACACTGGCTTCATTCACAACGTTCTTTACGAGAACTACCTACGTGATCACGAAGCGCCAGAAGACTGTGAATACTACATGTGTGGTCCACCTATGATGAACGCTGCTGTAATCGGCATGCTGAAAGATCTAGGTGTAGAGGATGAAAACATCCTTCTAGATGACTTCGGTGGTTAATCCCCCAAGTGATTGAATCTATGGCTAGCTCTTTAAGAGCTAGCCATTATTTTTTGTAGAAATAAAAACCATATTCAACAGTTGCTATAGGAAATCGGTTTGTCTTGAGAGAACCCATTTTCCATATCAATTTAACGACAATAGGAGTAAACAAGTGAAAAAGTGGCTTGTTGCATTCGCTTCTCTATTGGTTCTAGCTGGTTGTGAACAGCCTGCAGATCAAGTTCATTTAAGTGGCCCAACAATGGGTACCACATACAACATTAAATACATCGAGCAAGATGGCCTGCCATCGCCTGAAGTTTTGCAAACAGAAATCGATCGCCTACTTGAAGAAGTGAACGATCAGATGTCGACTTACCGTGAAGATTCAGAGCTTAGCCGTTTTAACCAACACCAGACCAGTGAGCCATTTGAAGTATCACCGCAAACGGCAACGGTAGTGAAAGAAGCGATTCGCTTGAACGGTCTTACTCTAGGCGCACTAGACGTAACCGTTGGTCCACTGGTGAATCTTTGGGGCTTTGGTCCAGAAGCTCGTCCAGATGTGGTTCCGACAGATGAAGAGCTATCAGCTCGTAAAGCAAACACAGGTATTCACCATCTTTCGGTTGAAGGCAATAAAATGTCGAAAGACATTCCAAACTTGTACGTTGACCTATCGACTATCGCAAAAGGTTGGGGTGTTGATGTGGTTGCGGATTACCTACAATCACAAGGCATTCACAACTACATGGTAGAAGTTGGCGGTGAAATGCGTTTGAAAGGCATTAACCGTGAAGGTGTGCCATGGCGTATTGCCATTGAAAAGCCGACTGTTGATGAGCGCTCAATTCAAGAAATTATTGAGCCTGGCGACATGGCAATTGCAACAAGTGGTGACTATCGTAATTACTTTGAGAGCAATGGTGTGCGATACTCTCACATCATCAATCCGCAAACAGGCAAACCAATCCATCATAAAGTGGTGTCTGTAACGGTACTGGATAAATCGTCGATGACGGCTGATGGTCTTGCAACTGGGCTTATGGTTCTAGGTCAAGACAAAGGCATGGAAATCGCGAACGAGAACAACATTCCTGTTTTCATGATCGTGAAAACGGATGATGGTTTTAAAGAGCTGGCTTCGGAAGCATACAAGCCGTTCATGAAGAAATAACAACAAAAGTGAGCATGTCCTTATGAGTACATTTCTAATTACTTTTGCTGTCTTTGTTGCGGTAATTGCAGCGATGGCAGTGGGTTACATCTTCCAAAAGAAGGTCGTAAAAGGTAGCTGCGGCGGCCTTGGTGCGGTTGGTATTGACAAAGTATGTAACTGCCCAGAACCATGTGATGCACGTAAAAAGCGTGAGGCACGTGAAGCACTGCGCGCTGAAAAGCTAGCTGCGTGGGAAAAAGACCGTATTGCTTAATTGAGCTATAGTCAGAATGAAAAAACCCAGCCAGCGGCTGGGTTTTGTTTTTTGTAATCGAGAAACAGGGCGCTATTGGTAGATAGTCTGGTTTCGACCACTTTCTTTCGCTTGATATAAACGGTCATCAGCCACTTTAATCTGTTGATCAAGGTTTCCTTCAACACTCGATACACCAATACTTATGGTTACTTGGATGCTATTGTTCTGATAAGGGATTGGTGTTTTTTCAACACGCTGGCGCATCTGCTCCAATCGGGTGACGAAGTCGTCATAACAGCCACTGGCTTGAATACAAAACTCTTCCCCGCCAAAGCGAGCAATTACATCGCCTGGGAAATAGACCTTCAAGATATTTGCCACCATCACAAGTGCAGCATCACCGCCACCATGCCCGTAGTTATCGTTCACTTTCTTGAAAAAGTCGATATCCAACATCGCGATATTACGTTTTTCGCAGCCGCTACATGCTTGCCCAAACAAGAAACGTCTATTCCACAAGCCTGTGAGAGCATCTTGGTTCGCCATTCTAAACAGCTCTGTTGTTGCTTCCTTCATGTCCAAGATTTGATGAACTCGGCAGAAGAACTCTTCTTGATTGAAAGGCTTATACAGAAAGTCATTCGCACCTGCTTTGAGAAAGCGAGCGGTCATTGTGCGATCGTCACTGCCTGAGATACCAAGAATAGCGAGTTGGTTCTTATCTAATTTCTGGCGTAACTCGCGAATCATGGTAATGCCGTTTTTTACTGGCATATCGTGATCAGTCAGCACCAACGTAATATCTGGATTCTGCTCGATTAGCTTAATGGCTTGTTGGCCATCTTCAGCCTGAAGTGTTTGTATATACTGGTGCTCTAGTAGTTGAACCACATGGCGACGAACCGTCATTGAATCATCGACCACCAAACACTTATGGTGTTGATTGTTCGTTAATCGTTTGAGGAGTGGAAGTAGGTAGGATACCGACGCCATACTGTCCTTTAAGATGTAATCGAGGACACCTTTGGCTAACATTTTTTCGCGAGCATCATCTTGAAACATAGCCGTCAGCACGATGACTTTTTGCTGGTGGGAAAGTACCAAGTCGATAATTTCGCCATCTTGTGCGTCGGGCAGGCAATAGTCGAGAACGGCACAAAGCAATTCTGGTTGAGTTGCTAAAATCGATTGGGCTTCACCATAGTTTTCTGCAGTGAGTACCTCATAACCTGCTTGGTTTAACAGCTGCTGTAAGTAGTTTTTAAAGGCACGGCTGTCTTCGACGACCAGTATTTTATTACTCAAAAAGTTTCCCTACTTTGGTGTATAAATCAACTTTAGTGTTATAAGTATCAATAATAATGAAACGCAATTTAAATGCTATGAAAAATTCTTGATCTCTGATAGCAGATAACACTATTTCCAATGTGTCTATTTATCGCTATACTGTTTTTTTAAACAGTGTTTTTTGTGTGCAAAACGTGATTGAGCGAGTCAGAAAAATTATTCACGTGGATATGGACTGCTTTTATGCCGCGGTAGAGATGCGTGATAACCCAAGCTATCGTGGTGTTGCACTTGCTGTAGGTGGTCATGAGAAGCAGCGAGGCGTGATCAGTACGTGCAACTATGAAGCGCGTAAGTTTGGTGTGCGCAGTGCAATGCCAACAGCGCGTGCGCTCCAGATTTGCCCTAACTTACTTGTCGTTCCGGGGCGAATGCATGTGTACAAGCAAGTTTCTCAACAGATCCGAGCTATCTTCGAACGATACACTCAGCTCATTGAGCCGCTGTCCCTTGATGAGGCATACCTTGATGTAACGGACTCCACTGCCTGTCGAGGCTCTGCCACCCTAATCGCAGAATCGATTCGTCGCGACATACATACGGAGTTGGGGCTAACGGCATCGGCAGGTATTGCGCCAATTAAGTTTCTTGCCAAAGTTGCTTCAGACATGAACAAGCCCAATGGCCAGTTTGTGATTCCACCCGATAAAGTCCAAGAGGTAGTCGATAAATTGCCTTTGGAAAAGATCCCAGGTGTTGGCAAAGTGAGTTTGGAGAAGCTGCACCAAGCTGGCTTCTATCTATGTGAAGACATAAAAAACAGTGATTACCGTGAGTTGTTGCGCCAATTTGGGCGCCAAGGCGCTTCATTGTGGAAGCGCAGCCATGGTATTGATGACCGCGAAGTGGTGGTGGAACGCGAACGTAAATCGGTTGGGGTAGAGCGTACGTTTAGCGAAAACATTGCTACTTATGATGAGTGCTGGCAGGTGATCGAAGATAAGCTCTTCCCTGAACTAGAGAGACGTTTAGAGAAAGCCAGCCCGGATAAGTCGATCATTAAGCAGGGTATCAAGCTCAAGTTTGCTGATTTTCAACTCACAACGATTGAGCACATTCACCCTCAGCTGGAGCTTGAAGATTTCAAAGTGCTGCTGAGAGATATTCTTAAGCGCCAAAACGGCCGAGAAATAAGGCTGTTAGGCTTGAGTGTGATGCTCAAGCCTGAACAACAAGCACGCCAATTGAGCTTCTTTTAAGCTCGTGCTAACTCAACCTGCTTTAGAACCTGTTCAAAAGAGACATTCGCCATTGAGCCATAGCCTCGCAGTTTGCTAGCTTTAAGCTGAGCAATGATTGGCGTGCTGATCCCACACAGGAAGCGAGCTACGGCGGCATTGCTAATCGCCGTTGGTGAAAGCTGAACAAACTCATCAACCCAAGCGGATAGGTGAGTCAACTCAGGTTGCTCTTGTTGTGGCTGAGGGAACGAAGCGATTTGTCCACGACATACTGAGCAGTGACCACATTGCGTCGGTGCATTGTGATCAGCAAAGTAATGCGCTAATTGATGGCTCAAGCAGTCCGATGATTGGAACAGATCCAACATAGTATGAATTCGTTCAATGTCTTTTTGTTCTTTGGATTGGAACAGCTCAACCAAATGCTGAGAAATCACTTCTTGATTTTGAGTCGCAGGGAGAACCGAATACACATCCGTGAGTTGCTTGCTTTCTAATTCAATCCAACCGTTTTGGTGGAAGTAATCAAGCGCCGCAACCACGCGGCTACGCTCAGATTGATAGTTCATCCACAAGGCTTCTAAATCCACTTGGCACCAAACTTTCGCTTTGGTTGAACAAGCAAAAATAGCTTCAACAAACTGACGTCGTTCGCCTTGGAACTGATTGAGGATGAAAGACTGGTCTTGTAAGAACTTGAAGCGATATTCCGCGAAATAGCTGTATTTGGCTTCAATCACTTTTGCCAGCTCTAAGTAAACCAATGAGGTCTTCAGTGGCAGTTGACGAATATTGCTGTCGCGAGATAAGCGCAGCGCCATCACTTCCCACTGAGGTGTGTTCTCGCGAATTTGTTCTAATACATAATTGATTGAGCTTGGCTCTGGTGTGTCACCGTAAACAAAGTTCTCTAATACTGTTAAGCCAGAGGTGTTCCCCAAAAGAATACACTCCGAACGTTGCCCATCTCGTCCAGCGCGCCCGATTTCTTGTGCGTAGTTTTCGATAGATTTCGGTAAATCGAAGTGAATAACACGACGAATGTCGGATTTATCTACTCCCATACCAAACGCGATTGTGGCGACAATACAGTCGATTTGCGAGTCCATAAACTGCTGTTGGATTTTCTCTCGAATATCGCTCTTCATACCCGCATGATAAGCGTGAGCATTGATGCCTAAACGAATTAATGAGCTGGCTACTTGCTCCGCGGTTTGCTGCTGAGTTACGTACACGATACTCGGCAGTTTAGGGGCCGCAGCAATGATGTCATTCAGCTGTGTTTGCTTATTTTCTTCCTCGCAAGGCACCACCGAGATATCGAGATTAGAGCGATAGAAACCGGTAACGGTAACGTTCTCGCTAGCGATATCAAACTTACTTTGCATGTCCTCGATAACTGCTGGCGTAGCGGTTGCGGTCAGCAAGAGGGTTTGAGGGATATTCAGTTCACGCTGGTATTGCGGCAGTTTAAGGTAGTCTGGACGGAAGTTATGACCCCACTCCGAGATACAGTGCGCTTCATCAACCACCATGAGAGAAAGTGGGATTTGACGAATGAACTCGCGAAAACGTTCGTTCTTGAGTCGCTCTACCGAGATCATCAAAATCTTGATATGTCCATTCTTTACGCCAGCCATCACCTGTTGGGTTTCTTTACGACTTTGGCTACTGTCGATAGATGCCGCAGCAATGCCTCTGCCTTGTAAGAAACTAAGTTGATCTTTCATCAGCGCAAGAAGCGGTGAAATCACCAATGTCAGATGTGGTAACTGGGTAGCAGGAAGTTGGTAGCAAAGCGATTTCCCTGAGCCAGTTGGGAAGATGGCTGCGGCTGAGTGTCCGTTCATTACTGCTTCAATCACCGGCTGTTGGCCGGATCTTAATGAGTCAAACCCGAACACGGATTGAAGCGTTTGCTGAAGCGAGTCACTTTGCATAATAGGGAAACCTTGGTTTGATGATAAACTGGATTACATTAACACACCCTGAGTGCCTAACGCGCGTCCTAAAAGTATGAACAAAGCCGATTTAGTCCAAATAATCATTAAACAACTCGAAGACAAACTGCACGTTGCTCACGCCTCGACGCAAAGAGCCATTGACGCTGCGACGGATGAAGAGACCGTACCTGAGCACAAGTACGACACATTAGCACTTGAGGCATCCTATCTGGCACACGGGCAAGCAATGCGTGTACAAGAGAGTGAAGAAGAGCTTCGCCAGTACCGCACTCTTGTGTTGCGTGATTTTGTTGATGCACGTATCGCGGTTGGTGCTTATGTGGAATTAGTCGACGAGAATGATGTTGAAAAAGCCTTCTTTATTGGCCCTTGCTCCGGTGGACTGACCGTTGGTTGGCAAGGCAAAGAAGTGTTTGTTCTCACGCCGAAATCCCCCCTTGGTTGTGCTTTGGTCGGCAAAGAAGAAGGGGAAGACATTGATGTGAAAATTGGCGATAAAACAACTTGTTATGAAGTCGTGACGGTTTGCTGACATCTTATCCATAGTTGCTTGTTATAGTTAAACAGAATAACCATGAAAAAGAGAAAGTAATGAAGAAACTGCTCACACTCTCATTGTTGACCATCAGCGCCAGTGGCTATGCAGCCCAGTGTCGCGTCGATATTAACAACGAAGTTCGTATGGATGGTCAGAACTTAGAAATCGTGCATACCAATGGTGAAAAAGCGGTCGTCGACGAAGACAATAACCTGTTTATCAGAGGCGAGCTGATCGAGCTTGATGATGATCAGAAAGCGGCAATCGAGAATTACCGCGAGAAGATGAATGCTTACATTCCGCAAGCAAAACAGTTGGCAAGTGATGGCTTAGCATTGGCAAACGATATTATAGATGACATCGCGGTTAGCCTTGATGCACCAGATTCATTTGATAACGTGAAAGTCGCAGTAAAAGACTTCTTTGCTGATGTAGAAGCCCGTTACTACAAAGACGGTGATTTTATTCTACCTGCTGATAGTTTTGATTCGATGACTGAATCATGGTCACAAGACTTCGAAAAAGCACAAGAAATCTTTAACAAAGAATTCCTAATCAGCGCGTTTGATGCGTTGTCTGCCAAAATGAAAGAAGACGGCGGCTTGAACTTAACCGCACTGTCTGAAAGCATGACCGAACTGCAAGCTAAGGTTCAAGAACGCTTAGCAGAACACTCGGAAGACGTAGAAAAACAAGCGGAAGACTTGTGTGAATCTCTGGATGATATGGCGGTTGAAGAACAAGATCTGCTGAAGAAGATCCCCGAGCTAAAAGATTACCAAGTCTTCACCATTTAATTTGTGAAGCACAAACAACAAAGAGCGCCTATCAAGGCGCTCTTTTTACTTTGGTGCTATTCAGAATCTACGCGGATTATTGCGCATTCATCTGAGTCAATTTGTCACCCACTGGCTTAGAGAAGTTAAAGCCATCATGTTCATCCCAGTTGATTGACCATGTCATCACACCTGCGTAATTCGGGTGGTTGAATGCTGGTTTCACTGTGCCACATGAGATGCCTTTGGTCAGACAGTCTAGCGCGTCTAGAATGTTCTGAGTTGGAGCCTGGCCTGAGTTAGCGGAGCTCGGACCGGATGGCAAACCAATCGCCACTTGGTCATCACGCAGTGGTTCAAACATGGTGCCGTCTGCCAATTCAAAACCCTCAATCAGCATCTTAGACTGTGCCACCATCATATCCACAGACCCTTCTGGAGCCGAGCCAGGCATGTATGGATTTGGCAGGCCGCCGTTGTTGTATAGCTGAACGTGTAGAAGGTCGAGAGTACTGCGTGTCTCGTTAATCACGGGAATATACGCTCCCCAAATTCCGCTGTAAGCAATGTAGCCACCTTGTACGTAAGGGTGCTCTGGCGCCATGGTTAGGTACATATCGCCGCCCATGTTTTGCTCGATTTGCAACAAAGCACCACCTAAACGTGCTTGGATTTGCGAACCATGGAGCAGATTAGAGCCACTTTCTAGGTCCACATCCAAACCATCGAAGCCCCATTCGGCAATCAATGCGGTCAGGCTCGATACAAAGTTTGCTTCATCTTGGTCTGTGTTGAGCGTGATTGTGCCTTCTGCGCCACCAAGAGACAGAACGAACTTCTTACCTTTAGCTTGCAGTGCGGCCATGTCTTGCTTGAATTGAGTTGGGTCTAGCGCAGGACAATCACTGTAGATATCGCCAGAGTACAAGTTGAAATGCACGGTACCATCGCTGTTGCGGTCGTTTTCGGCAAAGGCAATATCAATCACATCCCATGCATCAGACATGTCAGCGAGGCGGATAGGACAGCCTGCACCGTTCACGAAGTTGTGCCAGTAACCAATCAACTTATGACGTTTCTCAGTTTGTTCAACAACGGTAATCGAAGCGGCATCAGAAAGCGCTGTTGTGCCTGCAAGATCAGTGGCTTGAGCGCTTACCGTAAAGCTACCAATCGCGGCAGGTGTCCAGTTCGCTGAGTAAGGTGCGGTTGTGTCGGTTGCGACAATTGCTCCGTTCACCATAAAGTCTACGTGTTTCACGCCAGAGGTTAGTGAAGTTGCATCTGCGCTTAGAACGAGATTCTTACCTAAACCGACGGTTTGACCTGCACTCGGTGACGTCAATGAGATCACCAAGTCTTGGTCACTCACCGTCACGTTAACGACTGACTCGGACGTGTTGTTATCGTTGTCTGTGGCAACGGCTTTTAGTTGATTCGCGCCAACTAGCGTTGCATTCCATAGAACGGAATATGGTGCTCGAGCAACCACACCTAAACTGGTGCCATTTGCGAAGAACTCTACTTGAGCCACACTACCGTCTGCATCGCTGGCATCTGCGGACACTTCAACGTTGTCGCCTGCGAGTAATACTTGTCCTTCGCTCGGTGCGGTAATAGCCACTTGAGGCGGCGTCGAACATGCACCTAGGCCTGTCCATGCATCTTGCCAGTACAAACCTTCTCCCGGCTCATAAGCCCAGGCTGCATCAGAAGAACACCACCCCGCAACATCACAACGATATTTCTGGTTTAGGTTGGAGACGAGCGCACCAGCTTCATAGCGGTTGCCGGCAACGTAAGGCACTGCGTCTGCACAGCCTCCAGAGCTTGAATCGTTGACGACGAGAGAGACTTCTTGGCTCATGGTCGATAGATTTGAATCGTCGGTCGCCTGTGCTTTAAAGGTGTGAGTTCCAACTGCTGCAGTCCAGATGTATTCATATGGAGCCGAAGTATCGACAGCAACGGACTGGTTGTTTACGAAAAACTCAACTTGCGTGACTAAGCCATCGCTGTCTGCTGCATCGGCTGTTACCGAAATAGTGTCACCTACACTTGGCGTTTCTGTAGCTGTTGGGCTCGTGAGAGATACGGTTGGAGGTGGTAATTCGGTTTGCGGTTGAACGAAGATAGACACGATGGTTGTGGTGATCGCACCTTCATTGTCGGTGGCGATAGCTGTTAACTGAGAGACACCTTCTACCGCTGTCCATTCCGCTTGGAAAGGGGATTGGGTAACAACAGCAACGGTCTGGTTACCAGCAAGGAATTCTACTTGAGCGACCTGACCATCTTCGTCAGTTGCGTTCGCCAATAAAGTGATCACGCTGCCTTCTGGAATTTGCGCATTATCTGCAGGAGAAGAGAAGGACACCGTCGGAGGTAGGTTTGTACCACTACCATCACATTGTCCAAGACCTTTCCATGCTTCCCATGGCCCCGAGTTATTGACCGGATCATTGCCTTGCGTCCAATAAGCTGCCTCATACGCGGCGCCTTTAGTTTGTACTTGATCGTCAGAATTATAAACGATGGAACTATCCCAGACCGATAAATCTTGGCAATTGTAGGCTTGAGCTTGGTAGCTGACACTGAGTGCTGCAACGACCGCACCATGCAGTAGCGTGACCTTCATTTTTCTCTCCTTGAGTTACTCGATGTTCGAAAGAACATGAACAAATACATCCCCAAGTATCATCAAGATGACTTGGGTATAGTTAGATAACTAGTTGATAAATAGACCTGATGAGGAAAAATCGAAGCAATTTTTTTTACTTTTCAACACGAAATCACGCTGAACTATTCGTGCTTTACAACGCGGCTCATTATTTTTCGGCTCACTTCACGCTGATTTATAAATCCATCAAAAGGGGCGAATGGGAGACTTGGTGAATATGAGATGTACGTGGAAATTTACAAACTGAATGTCTGCTAATTGATCTAATTGTCGAGTAATTAACCTAATCACTCTTGTTGAGTAGAAGATATTGCTATAGTGTACTAGTCAGCTAGTTCATTGGTATTTTGTGTGAGTGGTATGACACAACAAACTTCTTCTCAGCCTCGTGAGCATTTTGGCTCACGCCTTGGATTCATCTTAGCGGCAGCAGGTGCTGCAGTGGGTCTAGGTAACATTTGGGGCTTTCCTACCCAAGCAGCAAGCAACGGCGGCGGTGCCTTCTTGTTGGTGTACTTGGTGATGATTCTTATCGTTGCATTCCCAATGCTGGTGGTAGAAATGGCGATCGGTCGTCATGGTCAAGCCAACCCAGTAGACAGTATGCGTTCTCTAACAGACAACCCTGTGGGCAAAAAGCTTGGCGGCCTAGTTGGTTGGATTGGCCTGAGTGTACCAAGTGCGGTTTTGGCGTTTTACTCGATTGTAGGCGGCTGGTTGATCTGCTTTATGTTGGGCGCGGTTACCGACATCATGGGCATGGAAGCGGCTACACAATGGTTGAAAGGCTTCAGCGTTGAACGCAACTTGTTTGGTACGATTACATTTTATGTATTAACCATTTTGATCGTACAGGGCGGCGTGAAGCAGGGCATTGAGAAATGGTCTACACGCCTAATGCCAGCACTGTTTGTTCTGTTCGGTTTGCTGTTCATCTACATCATGACGCAAAACGGTGCGATGGAAGGTTTGAAGCACTACTTAGTGCCTGATTTCGAGAAAGTATGGGATCGCAAACTTATCCTTGCCGCAATGGGTCAAGGCTTCTTCTCACTGACCATCGGTGGCTGTTCGATGCTTATCTATGGCTCTTACCTAAGTAAGAAAGAGAACCTACCGAAGATGGCGATGAACGTGACTATGGTCGATACCGCCGTTGCCTTTATTGCAGGCCTAGTAGTGATGCCGGCAATGTTCGTTGCGATGCAAAAAGGCGTTCAAATCTATGCAGAAGATGGTTCCCTATTAAGTTCAGATACACTGGTATTTACAGTTCTACCGCTGATGTTTGATAGCTTAGGTTTGCTTGGCCAACTGTTCTCAATTGTTTTCTTCTTACTACTGATGATTGCAGCATTGACGTCTTCTATCTCGATGCTTGAATGTCCGGTTGCTCTAGTAAGTGAGCGATTCAATACTAAACGCAGCACGACAAGCTGGGTATTGGGTGGCCTGATTGCTCTGTTCAGTGTGGTTATCGTATTTAACTTCGGCGCACTGTTTGGCATGGTTGCGACTATCGCAACGCAATATCTACAACCTATGGCGGCGCTATTGTTCTGTCTATTTGGCGGCTGGGTATGGAATCGTCACTCAAAAATCAAAGAGCTTGAGCAAGGTTGTCCTGAGTTTACTCAAGGTTGGTTCGGTAAGTTGTGGCCAGCATACGTGAAGTTTGTTTGTCCGATTCTGGTAGCGACCGTTATTTGGGCTTCGTTCGGCTAATCGGCTTACGCAAAGTACAAAAGAAAAGGGCTTGATGAATGCATCAAGCCCTTTTTTCTGTTCGTTGTTTACGTTGTCCGTCGCGATGGGCTGTTAACGGAACTGACCTGCGTCAGGCAGAAAGTCAAAACCCGCCGTTGCCAGTTTTGCTTCAAGTGCTGCGCGGTCGATATCAAAGAATGTAACCAGCTTATCCAGATCACCACCGAAGTCGTCACGTAGCTTCATGTTGACGATGCTCATCAGCATGATTGGATCCATGGATTCGAAGTTCGCTAAATTCATTACTTATCCTCGAAATCAGAGATCAGTAGGTTTGCCGCAGCAAATGCCGCTTTTTCACGAACGTCTTTTGGTAGAGACTCGTCTGCCGCAACGTCATTCAGTGCTCTTACGGCACACGAGATTGCTTGAGGCACGTAAGCTTGATCGCCACTACCGATTTGAGCGTAAAGCTCACGAACTAATTCACAACAGCCGTATACTTGCATGGCTAAATCCTTAAGAAATGATAACTGCTCTCAAATATACACACAGCCGTTTTGAAACTCAAAGCAGAGAATTGTTTTGACTCAAGTTAACGAGCAACTTGAGCAAACATTCATCACTGCAATTGGGCTTCCAATTGATGTGTGACTTCTGGAGAAAGATTGAGCTGCTTTGCAAGCTCCTGCAAATACGCTTTCTCCATAAAGTTTTGCTCATCGGCCACAATCAGTGACGCCAGATAAATTTCTGATGCTTGTTGTGGCGACGTTGCTAAGCGGGCTATTTCTGCTGGATCGAGAGGTTTATGCAGCTCTTGATGAACCAACTGTCTTACATGATCATCTGCGCCCATTTCTGTCAGTGCTTGTTCGATGCGAGCCATTTCTTCTTCATCGACATGGCCATCGGCTTTCGCTGCACCAATCATGGCTTTAAGAATCAGCTTTGCATGTTTGTTGTCATCAGGATCGAAGGTTTCGTTGACGCCTTGTGCATCCTGTTTTGATTGCCAATCGTTGTAGACTTTGTAAGCCAGAGCACCTAGTGCCGCTGCGCCACCGACTTTAAGTGCGCCAGAGCCCATCTTCTTCGCCATCTTTTTACTTTTCTTCGAGCCCATCAGCATGCCGATAAGGCCGCCGCCGATCGCACCTGCGCCAAGGGTTTTTAGTTGGCTAGAGTTAGATGAAGATTTGATATTGCTCGATTGTTTACCAAGCGCATCGGCACCTTGCTTGATCAGGTCTGATTTGAGAGCTTGGTTAAGAAGACTTTTTAGATCCATGAGTGACCTCCTTACTAGATTAAATCCAGTGTAAGGTGATGAATCTGAACCAAAGATTAACAACGCAAATATTAGAGAGGGTCTACACACTTAGAAAAGCAGACGTAAAAAAGGGCTGACCGAAGCCAACCCTTTTCATCGCTATATTCAGCACAGTGTGCTTAGTGCAGCTTATTGTAGCTGAGCTTTAACGTGCTCAACGATGTCTGCCATCGCAACGGCTGTCTTCTCACCAGAGCGGCGGTTCTTGTACTCGAAGTTACCTTCTTTCATTGAACGATCACCGATCACGATAGTGTGAGGAATACCGATAAGTTCCATATCAGAGAACATTACGCCTGGACGCTCTTTACGGTCATCGAATAGTACTTCGATACCCATAGCCGTCAGTTCAGCGTACAGCTTCTCAGCCGCTTCTTTCACTTCTTCAGACTTGTGCATGTTCATAGGAACGATAGCCACTTGGAAAGGCGCTAGTGCGTCTGGCCAGATGATGCCGTATTTGTCGTGGTTCTGCTCGATTGCAGAAGCAACAACACGTGAAACACCGATACCGTAACAACCCATTTCTAGGATTACGTTTTTACCGTCAGGACCAAGAACACCACAGTTCATCGCTTCTGAGTATGCTTTACCTAGCTGGAAGATGTGACCCACTTCGATACCACGTTTAAGCATCAGCGTACCTTGACCACATGGGCTTGGATCGCCTTCTACTACGTTACGTAGATCTTCAACTTGGCCTAGCTCAACGTCACGGCACCAGTTGATACCGAAGTAGTGTTTGTCATCAATGTTAGCGCCTGCGCCGAAGTCGCTCATTACAGCTACTGTGCGGTCAACAATGAATGGCAGTTCAAGGTTTACTGGGCCTATAGAGCCAGGACCTGCACCAATCAGTGCACGAATTTCTTCTTCTGTAGCCATCTCTAGAGGAGCCGCAACTTGAGGAAGGTTTTCCGCTTTTACTTCGTTCAGTTCGTGGTCGCCACGGATGATAAGCGCGATGATATCTGCTTCTATTTCATCAGATGCTTTAACGAAAAGCGTCTTAACTGTCTTCTCGATAGGCATGTCGAACTGTTCAACAAGCTCAGCGATTGTTTTCGCGTTTGGCGTATCAACCAGCGTCATCTCTTGAGTTGGCTCAGCACGCTCACCTGCAGGCGCTGCTGCTTCTGCTTTTTCGATGTTCGCTGCGTAATCAGACTCAGTAGAGAATGCGATTAGGTCTTCGCCGCTTTCAGCAAGTACGTGGAACTCTTGAGAGCCGCTACCACCGATAGCGCCAGAGTCAGCAAGTACTGGGCGGTACTCAAGACCCATGCGATCGAATGCTTTACAGTAAGCATCGTGCATCGCTTGGTAAGATTTCTCTAGACCTTCTTTGTCGATGTCGAAGCTGTATGCATCCATCATGCAGAATTCACGTGCACGCATTACACCGAAACGTGGGCGACGCTCATCACGGAATTTAGTCTGGATTTGGTACAGGTTTAGCGGAAGATGTTTGTAAGAGCTCACTTCGTTACGCACAAGGCTAGTGATCACTTCTTCAGCTGTAGGGCTAAGAACAAACGGACGAGTATGACGGTCAGTAAAGCGAAGTAGCTCAGGACCCATCTTCTCAGAACGACCTGTCTCTTCCCATAGTTCAAACGGCTGAACAACGGGCATCAAAGTTTCGACTGCACCTGCATTGTCGATTTCTTGACGAACGATGTTTTCGACTTTACGCAGCACACGTAGACCAGTAGGCAGCCAGGTGTATAGACCTGAAGCCAGCTTACGGATCATACCCGCGCGTAGCATGAGCTTGTGGCTCACTACTTCTGCGTCGTTTGGAGTCTCCTTCAGAGTAGAAAGAAGATAATTACTGGTACGCATTAAATTTATCCGTTTATTAAAGTTAGATACTCAAGCCGGAATGGACAAGAGTTTGGAGGTCCCACGAAGGGAAAATTGTTAGCCGCTTATAATATCAGCCAAATGCCTTTGTCAAAAGCTTTCAATCGCAGTAACTGTTATTAAGTTATCGCTTACTGTGAACTTGACGTTCAGATCGAACAAATTTACCGCATATTCCTTACTATCAGGCTTGTTTTTCTTGTAAGCCGGACGGGGATCTTGCGCCAGAACTTGTTCGATTACCGCTTTGACATACTCAGTATCGCTACGCTTTTTGAGTGTTGCCAGTGCAATATCAGAGAAGTCTACCTGCGAAGTTTCAGGCTCGTCTTCGGCATAACCACCTTGCGCTTCTACAATCGAATCCGAGTAGGGGATATATGGTTTGATATCGACAATCGGCGTGCCATCGACCAAGTCTACGTTACCCAGCTCCAAATAGATCTGATCGCCTTTCTTGCTGATGCCTTTGACCTCTACTGCGGACATGCCGATACCGTTGGGTCTGAAGGTAGAACGTGAAGCAAATACGCCAACACGTTCGTTGCCGCCCAGGCGGGGTGGGCGCACAGTTGGCTTCCATCCCGCTTCTAAGTTCTGATCAAACAAAAACAGTAACCACACATGAGAAAACTGCTCCAATCCGCGCACGGCTTCAGGACTATTTGCTGCGCCCTGAAGTTTAACGCGAGATCGCGCTGCGGGCACTAAACGTGGCTGGCGAGGAACAGCGAACTTCTCTTTATACGGGCTTTCAATAATGCCAATTGGCTCTATGGAATACATGGTTTGTGTCTTGATGAAAGGTTTGAGAATGAAAGTATCACAAATTTCGCTTGCTTTTCTTTTTGAGAATGATTATTAATTAAAATGTTATAACATAACATTAAATCAAGAGGGAAATTTTATGAAGCCAGGTATCCACCCCGAATACCGACCTGTGGTATTTCACGACACCAGCGTAGATGAATATTTTGTGGTTGGCTCAACGCTGCAAACTGATCGCACTATCGAGTGGAAAGACGGAAAAACTTACCCGTACTTCACGTTAGACGTTTCGTCTGAGTCCCATCCGTTCTACACAGGTAAGCAACGTGTGGTTCAAGCAGAAGGCCGTATCGCGAACTTTAATCGCCGTTTTGGGCAATTTGACAAAGATAAGGATTAAGGTATGAAAGTGGTTAAATCATTGAAGAGCGCAAAAGGCCGTCACCCAGATTGCCAAATCGTTAAGCGAAGAGGGCGTTTGTACGTTATCTGCAAGACAAACCCGCGTTTTAAGGCTGTTCAGAAATAACCTTAAATATCGGAATAATTTATGAGGCGTGGTTATCTATAACTCTGTTCTATAATTTTTATGTGGTTGATGTAACTGCTTATTTGTTAAAAATAGGTCATAAGTTCGGCTTTTGTTTACATTCTGTAACGTTTTGAACTTTTACTTAACCCTTGTGTCGAGTACCCTGCGCATGCTTAGTGACATTTGTGTTACTTGTGCGCAGGAATACATACAAGGAGGGAACAGATGAGTTCATCTGCTTCAATGAAACAAAACTCACCAAAGAAGCCAATGTTCACGCGCTTCTTAGATACAGTTGAATATTTGGGGAACCTATTACCCCATCCAATCACACTTTTCGCTATTTTCTGTCTTGCAATCCTAGTCATGTCCGGTATTGCAGGTTACTTCGAAGTTTCCGTTGTTGACCCTCGCCCTGAAGGCGCACCTGGTCGCGCTGCCGACGGCATGATTCAAGTCGTTAGCCTGTTAAACGCTGAAGGCTTACAACTGATTGTTACTAACCTAGTGAAAAACTTCGTAGGCTTCGCACCGTTAGGTACTGTACTGGTTGCGATGCTTGGTGTTGCCATTGCAGAACATTCTGGACTACTTTCTGCTGCAATGCGTGGCCTAGTAATGGGCGCTTCTCAGCGCATGGTTACGGTAACGGTAGTTTTCGCTGGTATCATTTCAAATACGGCTTCTGAGCTTGGCTATGTGGTGTTGATCCCACTGGCGGCAATGCTGTTCCACTCTCTAGGTCGTCACCCACTTGCTGGTCTAGCAGCAGCGTTTGCTGGTGTATCTGGTGGTTACTCTGCAAACCTACTGATTGGTACGGTTGACCCACTGCTTTCAGGTATCACTGAAACAGCTGCACAGATGATTGACCCAACTTACACAGTAGGCCCAGAAGTAAACTGGTACTTCATGTTTGTTTCTACTTTCTTCATCGCGATTACTGGTGCATTTGTTACTGAGAAGATCGTTGAGCCAAAACTTGGCAAATACAATGATGAAGAAGCGGCCGAAGACCTATCTCAAGATAAGATGGGTGGTTTGACTGACGTAGAGAAGAAAGGTCTAAAACTAGCAGGTATTGCGGTACTGGCGGTTTCTGCACTACTTGCTTGGACTATCGTTCCAGCTGACGGTGTTCTGCGCTCTGATGCTGGCACAGTTGCAGGCTCTCCCTTCCTGAAGAGTATTGTTGCGTTCATCTTTGTTTTCTTCGCAGTACCGGGCTTTGTTTACGGTCGCGTTGTTGGCACCATGAAAAATGATCGCGATGTGATTGATGCAATGTCAAATTCAATGTCTTCAATGGGCATGTACATTGTTTTGGTATTCTTCGCGGCTCAATTTGTTGCCTTCTTCAAGTGGACAAACTTTGGTCAAGTATTCGCGGTAGCGGGTGCAAGCTTCCTGCAAGAAATCGGTCTAACTGGTCCAATGCTGTTCTTCGCCTTCATCCTAATGTGTGGCTTCATCAACTTGATGATTGGCTCGGCATCGGCGCAATGGGCTGTGACAGCACCAATCTTCGTTCCTATGCTAATGCTTGTTGGCTACGCGCCAGAAACGATTCAGGCGGCTTACCGTATCGGTGACTCAACGACGAACATCATCACTCCGATGATGAGCTACTTCGGTCTTATTCTTGCAGTAGCAACACGCTACATGAAGAATCTAGGTATCGGTACACTGATCGCGACCATGCTGCCTTACTCAATCGTTTTCATTGTTGGCTGGAGCGTACTGTTCTACCTATGGGTATTCGTATTTGGTTTACCAGTAGGTCCTGGTGCGGCAACGTACTACACGCCTTAATTGGTAACCTCACTCAGCTCAATCAAAGCCTGCGTCTATCGCAGGCTTTTTGTTTTATGGTATAGCCTATTAATCCGCTGATGTGAGAGAGGAAGGAGGGGCATCAACGCTTAGCAAGGATTCTATCGAGATGATTTGCGAACTCGCGACGTTCTGTTTGAGACAGAGCCGCAGGGCCGCCAGTCTGAATGCCACTTGAGCGCATGGTATCCATGAAATCACGAATGTTTAAGCGCGCTTTGATGGTGTCTTTGGTATATAACTCGCCTCGTGAGCTTAGTGCTTGAGCACCTTTGCTGATCACTTCGTCTGCCAAGGGAATATCAGACGTGATCACTAAGTCATTTGCTTCCACGCGACGGACGATTTCGTTATCGGCAATATCAAAGCCAGCGGGTACTTGCAGAGAGTGAATATTGGCACGCTTGGGGACAGGGACCACATGGTTCGCTACAAATGTGCATTCAACGCCAGTTCGCTCAGCAGCACGTACAATCGTCTCTCTGATTACTTTCGGACAAGCATCCGCATCTACCCACAGTTTCATGATGTTTTCTCACTCAGCTTTGTTTCTAGTTCTTCTACACGAGCAACCAACTTCGCCACCGTATTCTCCAGCGCAACAATACGATCTTCTTCTTTCGGCGTTTGAACCGCAACCTCGACTTTAGGAATGCGGTTGGCGCTCTTCCAACTTTTGATGGTTGCGATTAATGCTGGCATCGGTACAGGTGTTTTCATTCGAGCTTTAACGAGAGCAACGGTCGGCTCTTTACCTTGCTGTTGCAACTTTTCCATCACGGCTTCCAGCTCTTTAGTGACGTCTTGAGTTAACATAATTTGTCCCTACTAAAATGACTTATATCATCATACTTTGCGCTACACATTTTAGCGAATAGCAATTTCGGCAGTGCCTTGTGCGAGATCTCTCACACGGGTTGTGAGAGAAAACGATTTCGTCATCAGCCAAACAGAAATTTTTATCTTTAAGCCTATGAAAAATATCATTTTAACATGCTGTTAACTAAGTTTTTCAGCAAAAGATTTCCTAGGGTAGATTGTGATTTAAAGGGAAAAGCGTAAATTAAACCTTGTCGGCAGGAAGCAGACATGGAACAGGAAAGCACCAAGGATTTGGTCATCGTCAGGACGACGATTTGATTGTTCAGGATGAGTGATCAAGCAAGGAGCGTAGGACATTGTAAGGACACAATCATCAATAGGATGTTGATGACTAAGGAAAGACAATGGACCCCTCATAGGATTGAGGTAAGGACAGCATCAGGACGATGCAAAGGACACCGCTCAAGGAACAAGTGAAGCGCGCTAACGAGGAATGTTAGCTATCAGGATGATAAGGACACCGCTAGGACGGCGACGTAAGGACTAAGCTGACGGAATCAGCCACTATTATGGATGATGCATGGAGCACTAATTAGTAGCCGGACTGCTGCGAGTAAGACTATGACCCCGATACGCTAGTAACGGGGTCTTTCTTATTTTGTACTTGCACAACTTACAATAATTAAAAGTGTCAGTATCACAAAGTTTATAAATTCCTCATAACACTGAATAAAAAACAATCCAGATCAATATCCTTTCCAATCAGTTGGTTTAACTTTCGGCTTCTCAAAAGGCGTTATATGCCGCATAACAATGTCATAGCGTAACAAAACTATCGTTATTGAATTTTGCTATGTGGATAAATTAAGTTTGCTGTAATCAAGGAACAGATGTGACCATAGTAACCAGAAGAATGCTTCTTCTACCCTACAGTGAGTCGTTGCAACTAGAGTTCGTGATGTTAAATTGCTGCGCTAAAAACCGCGCAGAGATGAATGGACCTCATACCGTATCTTCTGCCAAACAGTTGTTTGAGAAGATCTTGGATGATGAGAATGTCCACAGTATGGCGGTGCTTGAGAGTACAAGCCGTGATTACATGGGACACGTGTTCATTTCAAACCTAGATCATGAACCAGAGCTAGGTTTTATCTTTGATAAGGCTTATTGGGGCAAAGGCTTAGCGACAGAAGCGCTAAAGGCGTTTTTCCCGAAAGCGTGCCGTGAGCTTGGGCTGCACAA
Source organism: Vibrio campbellii CAIM 519 = NBRC 15631 = ATCC 25920 (assembly GCF_002163755.1). Classification (NCBI taxonomy): domain Bacteria; kingdom Pseudomonadati; phylum Pseudomonadota; class Gammaproteobacteria; order Vibrionales; family Vibrionaceae; genus Vibrio; species Vibrio campbellii. The sequence goes on along the minus strand of NZ_CP015863.1, from coordinate 2,526,340 downwards.
AGTCAAAGCAAGTGTGAATAGCCACCACGAAGCATCCATGGCAGTACTGGAAAAATTGGGATTTACGAAGAAAAGAGAAAGCAAGGACCTTTACGGCCCTTGCTTTGAAATGGAATTCACAAGCGATGTGGCGGTAGGTGAAAGTTCAGCGGCCTAAACCCGATCATCGTTAACTCACCTTGGTAGCAATCATCACCAAGGGATGAAAACTCAAATTGATACACTGTATGCCAACGCCAGATCCCGTCTGGCGTTTTCAATTTATGCGCACCAAATGCAATGCTCACCAATTGCAGATCTAACTGCTCACATTTACGTGTAATGGCCGCTTTTGCCAACTCTGATTGACGTCGTTGCTGCCAAAACAAAAAACAGAAGAAGCACAATCCTAAAATGGCTAATAGGTCACCGATCATCCCTAATCCTTTATTATCCTTTTGTTGCTTGCTGCAGTTTTACCAATGCCGTCGCTAGCTCTTCCGATGGGCTAGAGTGCAACAAAGGCAGCAATACCATTCTTAGCTCTGGTAGCATAACTAAATCGGCAAACAACTGATTAAATAGGGCTTGGTTCCCCGTTTGTGCGAGGCGCAGTAAAAATTGTTCAGCGATATCTGCGTCGGCTAATAAGTGCCATGTACGGCCAGCAATACCGATCAACACTTCTTGGTGGCTCAAGCGCGGGCTTTGCAAAATCGTTTTCAAGATGGGCTGTGATACCTCGATTGGTGCGCCCGCCTGAGCTCGAATCAGAGCAGAAAGTAAGAACAGGTCTGGCTCGTTACTTTCGATTTCTTGCTGCGCTTTCTCGGCAATGCGCTCTGCTAAACGTTCTTGCAGATCAACATGTTCAAGCGCACCAAGTAGAGCGTAAAGCGGTTCATTAGGTAAATGATTCAGGGCTTTACGTAAGGTGACGGCATTTTGTTCTTTGCCTAGGCGAGCAGCCATATCTGTGATGCCTTGTAGGCCTACAGTTTGCCAGTTTTCCCAACCTAAACCACCGGTAAAGTAATGCTGGGTGTGCTCGTAATATTGGCTGGTGGGTAAGTCCAGGTTAGCGCGAACTTGGCTGTGGAAGACGGCCATTTTTTCTTCCGCAGGTTTGAAAGTGTATGGGTTGTTAGAAAGCTTTTGTTGTTGCTCTTCCGACATTTCCTCGCTTAAACGAGTACCCATGGCTTCTACGACGTATTTAATGAAGTTACCAATATCCGCTTGCTTGAGCAGGCCACGTTCATCCAACTCGAACTTCAAGAACCAAATCCAAGGCTGCTTTTGCTCATTCCAGTAGGCAATAGCCAAATGCGCTTTGCGTTGCATTGGGAATGGGTAAGGGCATTGACCTTTTTCCACATCCGCAAAGACTTGTGGCTCGATGGTCTTGATACGACGACCAAGGTCGAAGATTTGATACTCACACTGACTGTTGTTTAACAGCTGAGTGAGGGTTTGAATGTTTTCCATTAAATACGACATCCTAATGTTCTTTTCACAAGAAATGGTATCATTCTCGGCTAATTCAAGGTTCGAGATGGAATTAATGGCAACAAACATCCAATTGGTCGACTTACTTCAACAACTTGAAGCGCAATTGCAGCACCATGAGCTGTGGCAACAAACCATGCCCTCTGCAGAAGCGCTTCAGAGCACGGAACCTTTCGCGATTGATACGCTGCATCCTCATGAGTGGTTACAGTGGATTTTTATTGCACGTATGCGTGCGTTAGTGGAAAGTAACCAACCTTTGCCACGTGGCTTTTCTATTGAGCCGTATTTCGCAGAAGCGTGGAAGCAAAAGCTGCAATATGGCGAATTGCTTGAGACTATCCGAACCATCGACGAACTATGTAAGTAACCTCAATGTCAGAACAAGAAACATCACTATCTGTTGACCCCGTTGTATTAGAGATCGTTTATCAGGACGAGTACTTTGTTGCGGTGAACAAACCTGCAGGTATGTTAGTCCATCGCAGTTGGTTGGATAAGCATGAGACTCAATTTGTGATGCAAACGCTACGCGATCAAATTGGTCAGCATGTTTTCCCATTGCACCGTTTAGATCGCCCTACTTCTGGTGTGCTTGTGTTTGCTCTGTCCAGTGAAGTGGCATCGCAAGTCATGCCAATGTTTGCAGAGCATAAGATGGAGAAAACCTATCACGCGATCGTTCGTGGCTGGATCGAAGAAGAGGGTGTGCTAGATTACGCTCTGAAAGTTGAACTCGATAAGATTGCTGATAAGTTTGCTTCGCAAGAGAAAGAAGCACAAGAAGCAGTAACGGCATACAAACCGCTAGCAAAAGTGGAAGTACCTTATTCAACAGGTAAGTTCCCAACCACGCGCTACTGTTTGATGAAAATGAAGCCGAAGACAGGACGTAAGCACCAGCTGCGTCGTCACATGGCTCACCTGCGTCATCCTATTGTTGGTGATACAACACATGGTGATGGTAAGCACAACAAGTTGTACCGTACCGAATTCGACTCTCATCGACTGTTGCTGCATGCATCAGAGTTGCGTTTTGTGCATCCGTTTACCGATGAAGAAATCGTGATGAAAGCCAATATCGATGAGACTTGGCAGCAGTTGTTCACTCGATTTGAGTGGGATGAATCGTTGGTAAAATAATGCGCTTAGATTGAGCTGTGCCGGCGAAAGATAAGACGAGAAAGGGGGTGGTATGTATACCAACCCCTTTTTTAATTATTGAGGAACGAAACTGACTATTTTAGTTTTTCCAGATCCGCCTCGATCTCTGCGATCTTGCTAGAAACGACTTTTTCCAGATGGCGAAGATCAGAGAGAATTTTCTCTTTCACATCCACTTCAGTCGTTTTCGCTGGCTTGGTGATCTTATTCAGTTCATCGATAACCAGAGTGAGGTTGCGGTTGATCTCGGTGACTTCTTTGTATTTGTGACTGCCGCCGTCTACCAGCACGCTTTTGACTTGGCGAGGGTATTTGAACTTCACACTCTTAGCGAAAAATTCGCCTTTCTGCTTGTGGAAATAGATCTTTAGGACGTCTTTATGTGCTTCTTGGCGTAGGGAATAACGTTCAATCTGTTTTGGATCGTGGATGCCCAAACCAGTGAGGTGGGGATACATAGGCTACCTCTGTGTATTGAATTGGAGTCAATACAACTGTAGCAGCCCATTTATGAGCTAGATAGCTGATATTTCATCAAATTGCTCAACTTGTGGGCAAGATCGCTATCACTCTTGCCCATCTTAGTTGTTGATGAAACTTATGTTTTTACTTAGGCCGAAACTGAGTCAGACAATTTCTCTATCAGCTTCTCACGCAGTTCTGTTTGCTGCTCTTCACTTAGCCTGCCGCCTGCTTCACTGGTTAGGATAAACAAGTCTTCTGCACGCTCACCTATGGTGGTGATTTTTGCTGCATGGAGGTTAATGCCCAAGTCTGCGAAGGTACGTCCAACTTTTGCCAGCAGTCCCGGCGTATCGAGAGCGACAAACTCCATTAAAGTACGCTTTTTGCTCTTAGTAGGTAGGAAGTCAACTTTGGTTTTTACATTAAAGTGCTGGAGCTTATTTGGTGTACGACGCGTTTTAATTTTTGTCGGACGACCGTCTTCCAATACGTGAGTAATGTGCTTAGTCACGGCACTATGGCGGCCCTCTTCAATCGCTTTACCGTGTTGATCCAGTACCATAAAAGTATCGAGCACATAGCCATCTTTGCTTGTCATGATCTGCGCGTCGTGTACGTTGAAGTTGCGGCGGTCAAGCTCCGCTACAACGGTAGCAAACAATGCTGGTTGGTCTGGGCTATAGACGAACACTTCAGTACCACCACGCGTGGCTTTTTTGCTGATAAGCACCAGAGGTTTGCTCGTGTCTTCCATGCGCAGTAGGTTCTCGCAGTGCCAAGCGATTTGCTTATGAGTGTGACGTAAAAAGTAATCGGCTTTAAAGCGCTGCCACAGAACTTCAATTTCGCGCGCAGAGAAGCCTTCTTTGCGCAGCAGGGCAGAGGCCATTTGTTGGTTATGACGAATACGCTCACGCACATCTACAGGGTTTTCTAGGCCACGGCGCAGCGCGCGTTGGGTGGAATAGAACAATTCCGCGAGCAAGGTGCGTTTCCAACTGTTCCAAAGTTCTGGGTTGGTCGCGCAGATATCGGCTACCGTCAGACACACAAGGTATTCAAGGTACTCTTCATCACGAACTTGCTTGGCGAACTCGGTAATCACGTCTGGATCGTAAATATCACGACGTTGTGCCGTCACAGACATCAACAGATGGTGCCTTACCAGCCAGCTAACCAGTTTCGCTTCTGGCTTAGACAAGCCGTGTTCGATACAAAAGTCATACGCTTCGCCTTCGCCAATCACCGAATGGTCACCGCCGCGACCTTTACCTATATCGTGAAAAATCGCCGCCAGAATCAGTAGTTCTTTTTTCTGGATTCGAGGATAAACTTCGCAGCAAATTGGATGTTTGCTGTGGTTCTCGGCGTAGCTAAAGGTATTAATGTGCTTGAGCAGGCGAATACTGTGCTCATCTACGGTATACACATGGAAAAGGTCAAACTGCATCTGTCCTACAATTTGGCTCCATTGCGGTAGATACGCTGCGAGTACACCAAGTTTGTGCATTAGACTGAACGCTTTATGCAGCGCATTTGGATGACGACACAGCGCCATAAACTTTTCACGCGCTTCAGGGATAGTGTGCAAGAACTTGTTCAATCGACGACGTGCGGTACGTAACTGACGCAAAGTCGGTGGGCTGACGCCTTCAATGCTTGAATCGTTGGCGATATGCAGGAACATATCTAAAATCGTTTCTGGGCGTGCTTGGAATAGTGCTGGTTTGCGTGCTTCGATCAGTGCGCCACGACGTTGGAAATCTTCATCGATGATTTCTGCGTCTTCGGAAGCGCCACCATTGATGATCGCTTGATCGAACAGCTTGAGTAGCATCTTATTCAACTCTGCCACACGACGAAGGGTACGGTAGAACTCCTTCATCATCATCTCGACGCCTCGGTTACCTTCTCCAACGTAGCCAAGGTGCTCCGCGACTTGTGCCTGATGAGCGAAGGTCAGTCGGTTGTCATAACGGCGAAGCTCAATATGTAGGGCGAAGCGCACGCGCCATAAGAAGTCCTGACACTCGACCAGCTCTCGGTATTCTGCGTCGGTCAGGAAGCCATAGCGGCTCATTTCTAGTAACGAGGTTGCGCCAAAGTGACGACGTGCCACCCAGCTTAAAGTGTGAATATCACGCAAGCCACCCGGCGTGGACTTGATGTCGGGTTCGAGGTTGTAAGTGGTGTCATGGTAGCGCGCATGGCGTTCACGCTGCTCCTGAATCTTGGCACGGTAAAAAGTTTCGCTTGGCCAGAAAGAGTCAGACAACACCACTTTCTTCAAAGCTTGGAAAGTGTCTTCACTGCCACACAACAAACGCGCTTCTTGTAGGTTTGTTGCAACGGTTAAATCTGCTCGGCCTATTTCTGCACATTCATCCACAGTACGCACAGCGTGGCCCACTTCGAGGCGTAAATCCCACAACAGGGTAATGAACTCACTGATTTTGGCTTCTAGCGCGTTTGGCAGTTTGTTATTCGACAGAATCAAAATGTCGATATCAGACAGAGGGTGTAACTCACCACGCCCGTAACCACCTACGGCAACTAATGAAATATTGTGGATGTCTTTGAATCCAAAGTGTTGCCATAAACGATTGAGGAGTAAATCCATGTACTCAGCACGTGACAAAACGAGGTTCGTCACTGGGTGATGTTGAAGAAATTCTTCTTTTTGGTATGAACTGAATTTTTCGAGTTCTTGCTTAAGTTCGCCGATGTTGATCTGTTCATCGGTAAACGTAAGAGGAGACTGAAGGGTCATATTTGCTATCCGTGCAAGCTAAAACTATTAGCAATCTAACAAATTTGCTGCAGATAAAAAATATCCCCGCATGGGCGGGGATATGGAAAGTGATGGGCGATTAAACGTTTTTCATCATTCGTGGAATGGTATCGTCGCTACGAAGTGTTAGTACTTCACAACCCTCTTTGGTTACTACGATAGTGTGTTCCCACTGTGCTGAGTTTTTACCGTCGCCAGTGTAAACCGTCCAATCGTCTTGAGCGTCAACAGTACAACCGAACTTACCTGCGTTGATCATTGGCTCGATAGTAAAGCACATGCCTTCTTTCAGTACGCGGCGGTCTTTGTTCTTGTAGTGAACCACTTGTGGCTCTTCGTGGAACTCATCGCCGATACCGTGACCACAGAAGTCTTTCACAATAGAGAACTTGTTACGAGGGTTGTTCTTATTGTTTTCTTTGATGTACTTCTCGATAGCGGTACCGATGTCACCAACCGTTGCACCAGGCTTAACTTGACGCATGCCGATGTACAGTGACTCTTGAGCCACCATGCACAGACGTTTGTTTGCAGGTGATACATCACCAACTAGGAACATCTTAGAAGTGTCACCGTGGTAACCTTGTGGACGAACGCTTAGGTCTGCGTTTTCATCGTTAGGAACGATAACCGTGATATCAACGTTGATGATGTCGCCATCTTTAAGTACAGCTGGCTTCATTTGGCCGTTTGCACCTTTTTCGTCTTGCGCCGCAGGAATACCGTGACATACGATGTGGTTGATTGACGTACAGATTGATTTAGGGAATCCATGGTAATCAAGCGGTGCAGAGTAAGCGCCTCGCTCTAGAGCGTAATCGTGACAGATTTGGTTTAATTCGTCTGTCGTCACACCCGCTTTAATATGGGGTTCGATCATTTCTAGAGTATCTGCGGCTAGCTTGCCCGCAATACGCATGCGTTCGATTTCTTCAGCAGTTTTAATCTTGATTGACATTGGCTTTCTCTATTTATTCGTAAGCACGCAAACGTGCGAATGCGCGCATTCTATCAGACATCTTGCAGTTAACCCAAGCCAGTTAAGAATATGAGTCATTCTTACCTGTAGTCTAGTCATGGAATTTAAGAGAGAGTAGGGGTGAGTGTGATAGGTAAATTAGAATTGTAAGAAACAATTTTTACTAGCCATGTTGGGCTAAAATATGATATAAAGCGCGCCGGAATCGAGGACTGTTCTCTTTACTTTTCGTTAGAGAAGTGGCGAAGCAGGCTTCTTCCGATTAACTTTTATCTTTAAATCACACACATTCCGTCACATGTTCCGGGGTGCTGAGCAGAAGCTTGGTCGGAATTATGGGGGATGTGGAGGCCTAACCCCATAGAGGATTTTAAAATGGCAACTGTATCAATGCGCGATATGCTGAAAGCTGGTGTTCACTTCGGTCACCAAACTCGTTACTGGAACCCAAAAATGAAGCCATTCATCTTTGGTGCTCGTAACCGCGTTCACATCATCAACCTAGAAAAAACTGTACCAATGTTCAACGAAGCTCTAGCTGAACTAGCTAAAGTTGGCGAGAAGAAAGGTAAAGTTCTATTCGTAGGTACTAAGCGCGCTGCATCTGAAGCTGTTAAAGAAGCTGCAATCGCAAGCAACCAATACTACGTTAACAACCGTTGGTTGGGCGGCATGCTAACGAACTACAAAACAGTTCGTCAGTCTATCAAGCGTCTAAAAGATTTCGAAGCACAAGCACAAGACGGTACTTTCGAAAAACTAACTAAGAAAGAAGCTCTAATGCGTACTCGTGAAATGGAGAAGCTAGAGAAATCTCTTGGTGGTATCAAAGATATGGGCGGCCTACCAGACGCTCTATTCGTAATCGACGCTGATCACGAGCACATTGCAATTAAAGAAGCTAACAACCTAGGTATTCCAGTATACGCTGTGGTAGATACTAACTCTAACCCAGACGGCGTTGACTACATCATCCCAGGTAACGACGACGCGATCCGCGCAGTTCAACTATACCTAAACGCTGCAGCATCTGCAGTGTCTGAAGGTCGCAACAAAGACGTTGCAGCAGTTGCTGAAAAAGACGGTTTTGTAGAAGCTGAATAATAACGGCTCTGTGTCACACTTAGTCTACGTGAAACCTTGTTGTAGCACAGACTGAGTTATAGTTAGCAATGGGGGCCGACAATGTAGGCCCCTGTTTTTTACCTTATTTCGAATCAAACGAGGAATAGAGAATGGCAACTGTAACTGCTGCTCTAGTTAAAGAACTTCGCGAGCGCACTGGCGCTGGCATGATGGAATGTAAGAAAGCGCTTGTAGAAGCAAACGCTGACATCGAACTAGCAATTGAAAACATGCGTAAATCAGGCGCAGCGAAAGCAGCTAAAAAAGCTGGTAACGTTGCAGCTGAAGGCGCAATCATCATCAAAGAAGAAAACGGCGTTGCTGTTCTTCTTGAAGTTAACTGCCAAACTGACTTCGTTGCTAAAGACGGTAACTTCACTGCATTCGCAGACAAAGTAGCACTTGACGCTCTAGCGACTAAAGCTACTGCTGAAGAGCTAGTTGCTAAGTTCGAAGAAGAGCGCGTAGCTCTAGTTGCTAAAATCGGCGAAAACATCAACATCCGTCGCGTTGCTTACGTTGAAGGTACTGCAATCGCTTCTTACCGTCACGGTGAGAAAATCGGTGTTGTTGTTGCTGGTGAAGGCGACGCAGAAACTCTTAAGCACGTTGCAATGCACGTTGCTGCTTCTAAGCCTGAGTTCGTTACTCCAGAAGACGTACCAGCTGACGTAGTTGCTAAAGAGAAAGAAGTTCAAGTTGAAATCGCTATGAACGAAGGCAAGCCACAAGAGATCGCTGAGAAGATGGTTATCGGCCGCATGAAGAAATTCACTGGCGAAATCTCTCTAACTGGTCAAGCTTTCATCATGGAACCTAAGAAATCTGTTGGCGAAATGCTAAAAGAGAAAGGTGCTTCTGTTGCTACATTCGTTCGCCTAGAAGTAGGTGAAGGTATCGAGAAAGCAGCTGAAATGAGCTTCGCAGAAGAAGTAGCACTAGCTCAAAAAGGTTAATCCTTAGAGACTTGTGTAAATATTAGACCGTAGCCAAGGCTGCGGTCTTTTTACGAAAAGAGCGGCAAAAACTTAGCCGTGATGAATAGCTATAAGTCACCTTGTGTCTATTCATGACTGTTAATCGACAACTCTCTTTTGGAAGGTAAACTCCATGACTACGAACCCTAAACCAGCGTATCAACGTATTCTATTAAAACTGAGTGGTGAAGCTCTTCAAGGCGAAGAAGGTTTTGGTATTGACCCAGCGGTTCTTGACCGTATGGCTCAAGAAGTGAAAGAGCTGGTTGAACTGGGTGTTCAAGTTGGTGTGGTAATCGGCGGTGGTAACCTGTTCCGTGGTGCTGGTCTTGCGGAAGCGGGTATGAACCGTGTAGTAGGCGACCACATGGGTATGCTTGCAACAGTAATGAACGGTCTAGCAATGCGTGATGCACTTCACCGTGCTTACGTAAACGCTCGTGTAATGTCTGCAATTCCTCTAAAAGGTGTGTGTGACGACTACAATTGGGCAGACGCTATCCGCGAACTTCGCCAAGGCCGTGTAGTAATCTTCTCTGCAGGTACTGGTAACCCATTCTTCACTACAGATTCAGCAGCGTGTCTACGTGGTATCGAAATCGAAGCTGACGTAGTGCTAAAAGCAACGAAAGTTGATGGCGTATTTACTGCTGACCCAGTAGCAAACCCAGATGCAGAGCTGTATGATAAGCTATCTTACAATGAAGTTCTGGATAAAGAACTGAAAGTAATGGACTTGGCTGCGTTCACACTTGCTCGTGACCACAAAATGCCAATCCGTGTATTTAACATGAACAAACCAGGCGCACTACGTCGCGTGGTTATGGGCGAAGCTGAAGGCACGCTGATCAACGCTGAAGCATAATCCTAAACGCCATCCACGCTAGGTTGGATGGCGTTTCGCTTTGCTCAACCCTTTTAGGCTTTCTTCAGGAAAGATGACATTTTTAAGGTGAAACCGTGATTAACGAAATCAATAAAGACGCGCAAGAGCGCATGGACAAAAGCGTTGAAGCGCTAAAGAACAACCTTTCTAAAGTTCGTACTGGCCGCGCGCACCCAAGCCTACTATCTGGTATCTCTGTAGAGTACTACGGTGCTCCTACTCCTCTTAACCAAGTAGCAAACGTTGTTGCAGAAGACGCTCGTACTCTAGCAATCACAGTTTTCGACAAAGAACTAACTCAAAAAGTTGAAAAAGCGATCATGATGTCTGACCTTGGCCTAAACCCAATGTCTGCTGGCACAATCATCCGCGTTCCACTTCCACCGCTAACAGAAGAGCGTCGTAAAGACCTAGTTAAGATTGTTCGCGGTGAAGCTGAAGGCGCACGTGTTGCTGTTCGTAACATCCGTCGTGACGCAAACAGCGACCTAAAAGGTCTTCTAAAAGATAAAGAAATCTCTGAAGACGAAGATCGTAAAGCACAAGACGAAATTCAAAAACTGACTGACGTAGCAGTTAAGAAGATCGACGAAGTTCTTGCTGCTAAAGAAAAAGAGTTGATGGAAGTTTAATACTCCCACCCACATCACTGTTGGAAAACGCTGTGCTCACAGTGCAGCGTTTTTTTGTGTTAGTCTATCCAACTGATGGAACTCAATTAACTCCCTATGCAAAATTCTCAAGCCTTCTCTGATTCCCTCCCTAAGCATATTGCCATCATTATGGACGGCAATGGCCGTTGGGCTAAGTCCAAAGGAAAACCTCGCGTATTCGGTCATAAAAAAGGCGTTAACGCCGTTCGCAAGACCGTTGCTGCAGCTTCTAAACTCGGTATTAAAGCCATGACGTTGTTCGCTTTTAGTAGTGAAAACTGGCGTCGTCCTGAGGAAGAAGTGGGTCTGTTGATGGAGCTGTTCATTTCGGTACTTTCTAGCGAAGTGAAAAAGCTGCATAAAAACAACTTACGCCTGCGTGTCATTGGTGATACCAGCCGCTTTAGTGAGCGACTGCAAGGTAAAATTGCGGAAGCAGAAGCACTGACGGCAAATAACACGGGTATGGTGATTAACATTGCGGCTAACTATGGCGGCAAATGGGATATCACAGAGGCGGCAAAAACGTTGGCGTTAAAAGCGCGTAACGGTGAGATCCGTGTAGAGGATATCAATGAGCAGCTGATTACCCAGCATCTAACAATGGCAGACCTTCCAGAGGTGGATCTTTTGATCCGTACAAGTGGAGAGTGTCGCATTAGTAACTTCATGCTGTGGCAAATGGCGTATGCTGAAATGTACTTTACTCCTGAGTACTGGCCAGAGTTTGGCGAAGACAGCTTAGTAGAAGCTGTAACTTGGTTTATTAACCGAGAGCGTCGCTTTGGTTGTACTGGCGAGCAAGTAAAGGCATTGATGGCTGCTCAATAAGGACTAGTTAGTTTGAAACAGAGAATAATAACAGCACTAATTTTAGCTCCCCTTGTAATTTTAGGTATTTTTAAATTACCCCTAATCGGCTTCATCATCGCTTTGACGGCGATTACGCTATTAGGTTTTTGGGAGTGGACCCAGTTTACAGAAAGCAAATCACGCATCGCTGCCCTCGTACCAGCCGTTGTCGTAACCGGATTCAGTTTTCTATTCATTTCGCCTGATGCAGTAAGCCTTAACCAACTGGCAGCACCGCATTACACAGTTTTAGCGCTCGGTTTTGTTTGGTGGATTATCGCCAGCACAATGGCCATTACTTACCCTAAAACCACCAACCTATGGCAAGGCAGCAAAGCGCTTCGTCATGTGTTTGGTTTTCTGACTTTGATCCCTTTCCTTTGGAGCGTGATCATTCTTAGAGCTTCCGATATTTCAGTAGATCCATACCACGGCGCAAAACTTGTGCTGTATGTTTGCTTCTTGGTATGGGCTGCAGACAGTGGCGCTTACTTTGCTGGTAAAAGCATGGGTAAACGTAAAATGGCGCCGCATGTGAGTCCAAACAAGACTATCGAAGGTTTGATTGGCGGCATCATCGCAGCATTGATTGTTGGTTGGTTGTTCGCAGGTTGGTTTGATATCCAATTCACCAGCCCAGTTCACATGGTGATCATTACATTGATTACGGTTGTGATTTCCGTACTTGGTGACCTAGTAGAAAGCATGTTCAAACGTGTTTCAGGCATCAAAGACAGCAGCAATATTATTCCAGGGCACGGCGGTATTCTTGATCGTATCGACAGCCTGACCGCTGCCTTCCCAGTATTTGCTCTTCTTTACTACGTATTCTAATTTATCGGGAGCGGCTCCGTCGCTCCTGAATTTTTCTAACGGTCTTACATCATGCAAAAGTTAACGATTCTTGGTGCAACAGGCTCAATCGGTGCAAGCACACTTAAAGTGGTTGAACAAAACCCTGAGCTGTTTTCTATCGTCGCATTAGCGGCAAGCACTAACGTTGAAAAGATGGTCGCGCTCTGCCGTAAATGGCAACCAAAATACGCTGTGATGGCGGATAAAGCGGCGGCATTGGCTCTGCAATCAGAACTGGCTTCTGTCTCGCCAAGCACTGAGGTGTTAGGTGGTGTTGATGCGCTTTGTCATGTGTCTGCCTTAGAAGAAGTTGACAGCGTGATGGCAGCGATCGTTGGTGCGGCTGGTTTGCTACCAACGATGGCGGCAGTGAAAGCCGGCAAGCGTGTGCTATTGGCAAACAAAGAAGCACTGGTGATGTCCGGTCAACTGTTCATTAACGCAGTAGAAGAGCATGGCGCAGAGCTACTTCCTGTAGACAGCGAGCACAACGCGATCTTCCAGTGTTTACCTCAGCAAGTTCAAACCAGCCTAGGTCGTTGTAACCTAGAAGAGCATGGTATTTCATCAATTCTGTTAACCGGTTCTGGTGGTCCATTCCGTTATACCGATATCGCAGAGCTAGAGAAAGTAACCCCAGCACAAGCGATTGCTCACCCGAACTGGTCAATGGGCCCTAAGATCTCGGTTGATTCAGCAACCATGATGAACAAAGGTCTTGAGTACATTGAAGCGAAATGGCTGTTTAATGCGGCTCGTGAACAGTTGAAGGTGATTATTCACCCTCAGTCGGTGATTCACTCAATGGTGCAATACCGAGACGGTTCAGTCTTGGCGCAAATGGGCGAACCTGATATGGCAACTCCGATTGCGTTGACTATGTCTTACCCATCTCGTGTGGATGCTGGTGTCAAACCACTCGACTTTACTCAAGTGGGCGAGTTGACGTTCCTTCAACCCGATTTTGCTCGCTACCCATGTTTGAAGTTGGCGATTGATGCGTGTTACGAAGGCCAACATGCTACGACCGCTCTGAATGCAGCGAACGAAGTCGCAGTAGATGCTTTCTTAAATAACCGCTTAGGCTTCACTGATATCGCTCGCATCAATGAATCAGTTTTGAACAAAATCACTGCAAGCCATAAAAGTGAGAATGTGAATAGCTTGGAAAGCTTGATAGAGCTAGATAGAATGTCACGAACTATCGCCTTAGAATTTTTACGCGAGCGTAGCTAATGACTGGTATTTTGTGGAATTTGGTTTCTTTTATCGTTGCACTGGGCATCTTGGTTGCCGTGCACGAGTATGGTCACTTTTGGGTTGCGCGTCGTTGCGGTGTAAAAGTTGAAAAATTTTCTATCGGTTTCGGTAAGTCTATTTGGAGTAAAGTAGGCAAAGACGGAACTGAGTACAGCATTTCGATGATTCCACTGGGCGGCTACGTCAAAATGGTGGACAGCCGTGTTGATCAAGTGCCTGAGCACGAAAAGCATTTGGCGTTTGACCAAAAGCCACTTTGGAAGCGCACATCGATTGTGGCTGCGGGTCCGATTTTCAATTTTCTCTTTGCCATTGTGGCGTACTGGCTGGTCTTTTTGATTGGTGTACCAGCAGTGAAGCCAGTAATTGGTGAAGTTACGCCCAATTCAATCATTGCAGAAGCAGGAATTGAATCAGGGATGGAACTAAAATCCATCTCAGGTATCAAAACTCCGGACTGGGAATCAGTCAACATGGGATTAGTTTCTCATATCGGTGATGATTCGATGACAGTGACGCTATCTTCAGCAAACGAAGTTGGCTCAGAAGTCACGAAGACACTCGATATCCGTGATTGGAAATTTGATCCTGAAACACAATCTGCGATGCAGTCACTAGGCTTCAAACCGTACACTCCTGAGATTTACACGGAGCTAGCACAGGTGAGTGAAGGTGGTGCCGCTGAGAAAGCAGGCCTACAAGCTGGTGACAAAATCATCGAGATTGATGGTGACAAGATTTCTAAATGGGATGGCGTGGTTCAAGCCATTCGTTCTAACCCAGAAACACCAATTGATGTGATCGTGTTGCGTCAAGGTGATGAGCAGTCATTTACCTTGATTCCAGGTAGTCGTGAGCTAGCTAACAAAGAAACCGTTGGCTTCGCGGGTATCGCACCTGAAGTCGCAGAATGGCCAGAAAGTTATCGCTTCGAACTACAGTTTGGTGTATTCGAGTCTATTGGCAAAGCGATTGACAAGACTGGTCAAGTTATTGGACTTACAATCAGTATGCTTAAGAAACTGATTGTAGGTGACGTTGGTCTGAACAATTTGAGCGGACCAATATCTATTGCCAAAGGAGCAGGGGCGACCGCAGACTACGGTCTGGTCTACTTTTTAGGTTTTCTGGCACTAATTAGTGTTAACCTAGGTATTATTAACCTCGTTCCTTTACCAATGTTGGATGGTGGGCATCTACTGTTTTTCGCAATCGAAGCAGTCATCCGACGCCCAGTGCCTGAGAAAGTACAGGAAATGGGCTATCGAATTGGTGGTGCGATTATCTTCTCGCTCATGGCGTTAGCGCTATTTAATGATTTTACTCGTCTGTGATAGTTCAGAGACAAAAGCAGTAGCAAGGAATAATTAGAACAAGTATGGCGATTAAGCGAATTCTGTTTGCAAGTTTACTGGCGACCAGTGTATCTGCAAACGGAGCAGAGAACTTTGTAGTTCAAGATATTGAAATCGATGGATTGCAGCGTGTGGCACTGGGTGCAGCGTTGCTAAAAATGCCTGTGCGTGTCGGTGATACCGTTGACCAAGGCGATGTTGCAGAGATCATTCGCGCATTGTACGCATCGGGTAACTTCGAAGATGTGAAAGTACTGCGTAATGGTGAAGTTCTGGTTGTTCAAGTAAAAGAACGTCCAACTATTGCCAGCATCTCTTTCTCAGGCAACAAAGCAATCAAGGACGAACAGCTACAAGAAAACCTGAATGCTTCTGGCGTTCGTGAAGGTGAAGCGCTTGACCGTACAACGCTGAGCAACATCGAAAAAGGTTTGGAGGACTTTTACTACAGTGTTGGTAAATACAACGCGACCGTAAAAGCGGTTGTTACTCCATTGCCTCGTAACCGTTCTGACTTGAAATTCGTCTTCACCGAAGGTGTATCGGCGAAAATTCAGCAAATCAACTTTATCGGCAATGAAGTCTTTTCTGATGAAGACCTTCTTTCTCGTTTCAACCTCAACGTTGACGTGCCTTGGTGGAACTTCCTAGCGGACGAAAAATATCAGAAGCAAGTACTTGCTGGTGATATCGAAGCGCTGAAGTCTTACTACCTAGACCGTGGTTACCTGAAATTTAACGTTGATTCGACACAAGTGGCGATTTCTCCTGACAAAAAAGGCGTATACATTACCCTTGGTCTTGAAGAAGGCGGCGTGTACACCGTTAAAGACGTGAAATTCCGCGGTAATTTGAACGGTGAAGAAGCAACGTTCGAAAAGCTAGTTCCTTTCGAAGACAACGAGACGTATAACGGCTCCCGTGTTACTTCGATGGAAGAAGGCATCAAGCGTGTGCTTGGTGAATCTGGTTACGCTTACCCACAAGTAAACACCATCCCTGAGTTCGACGATGAAAACAAACAAGTATCGCTTGTTGTAAACGTTGAGCCGGGTAACCGCATTTACGTACGTGACATTCGCTTTACGGGTAACAACTCGACCAAAGACGAAGTACTACGTCGTGAAATGCGTCAGATGGAAGGCAGCTGGCTAAACTCGAAATCAATCGAAACCGGTAAAACGCGTCTAAACCGTCTTGGTTACTTCGAGAACGTAGAAGTACAAACGGTACGTGTACCTGGCAGCGATGACCAAGTAGACCTAGTTTACTCTGTGAAAGAGGCAAACTCAGGCAGCGTTAACTTTGGTGTCGGCTATGGTACTGAATCGGGCGTGAGCTTCCAGGTTGGCCTACAACAAGACAACTTTATTGGTAGTGGTAACCGCGTTGGTATTAACGCGATGATGAACGACTACCAGAAAAACGTGAGCTTGGACTACCGTGACCCTTACTGGAACCTAGATGGTGTAAGTTTGGGGGGTAAGATCTTCTACGACGAGTTTGAAGCATCTGAAGCGGGTATCGTTGACTATACCAACCAAAGTTACGGCGCAAGTTTGACATGGGGTTTCCCATTCGACGAACTGAACCGCTTTGAGTTTGGTGTTGGTTACACTCACAACAAGATCGGTAACTTGTCACCTTACTTACAGGTAGAACAGTTCCTACAAGCGCAAGAAGATAACATTGATTCTAGCGGCGCGTTGAACACAAATGACTTTGACTTCAACATCTCATGGACACGTAACAACCTAAACCGTGGCTACTTCCCAACAGCGGGTAACCACCAACGTGCATTCTACAAGATGACCGTACCTGGCTCTGACGTTCAATACTTCAAGATGCAGTATGATGTTCGTCAATACGTGCCATTGACTAAGAAACACGAGTTCACACTCTTGTTCCGTGGTCGTCTAGGTTATGGTAACGGTTATGGTCAAACGGATGGCAACGATAACTTGTTCCCATTCTACGAAAACTACTACGCGGGTGGTTTTACAACACTACGTGGTTTCGGCTCGAACACAGTAGGTCCGAAAGCGGTTTATCGTGATTACTCTGGCTCGAACAACGGTGCAGATACAGCAACAGATGATGCTGTTGGTGGTAACGCTGTTGCACTTGCAAGCCTTGAGTTGATTGTTCCAACACCATTTGCATCGGACGAAGTTCGTAACCAAATCCGTACCAGTATCTTCTTTGATATGGCAAGTGTTTGGGATACGGAGTTCGACTACCGTAGCTCAGGTGCTGAATACGGCGACCGCTACTACTACGATTACTCAGATCCAACCAACTACCGCTCATCTTACGGTGCGGCGTTGCAATGGATGTCTCCAATGGGGCCTCTAGTATTCTCGCTAGCGAAACCAATTAAGAAATATGATGGCGACGATGAAGAGTTCTTCACGTTCACTATCGGTAGAACCTTCTAAAGAGGAAAATATTTTGAATAAAATGATCAAAGCAGCTGGCCTAGGCCTTCTAGTACTTAGCTCTTCAATGTTTGCTAACGCGGCTGAAGCTGCTCAGAAAATTGCTTATGTAAATACTGCTCAAGTTTTCCAAGCGCTTCCTCAACGCGAAGTAGTTCTACAAAAAATGCAGAAAGACTTTAAGAGCAAAGCAGACGAGCTGAAATCTATCCAAGCGCAAGCTAAGACTAAGATTGAAAAGCTACAACGTGATGGTGAGCTTCTAGGTCAAGACGAAGTTGAAAAACTACGTATCGACATCGCTAAACTAGACAGCGAATACAAAGTGAAGGCACAAGCTCTAGAGAAAGCAAGTGCACGTCGCGAAGCTGAAGAGAAAGCGAAGCTATTCAAGACTATCCAAGACGCAGTGAAGAAAGTAGCAACGAAGAAAGGTTACGATATGGTAATCGACATTTCTTCTCTTCAGTACGGTAAGCCAGAATACAACATCTCTGAAGACGTAATTAAAGCTCTAAAATAAGAAGTTATGAAGACATTGACATTAGCCGAGTTGGCGACAATTTCCGGGGGTGAGCTATTTGGTGACGAGTCTCTCGTTGTAAGCCGCGTAGCTCCAATGGATAAAGCACAAGAAGGTGATGTGACCTTCTTGTCTAACCCAAAATACGCAAAACACCTTTCTGAGTGCAAAGCGACAGTTGTGATGGTGAAAGCCGATCACAAAGATCAATGTGTGGGTAACGCATTGGTTGTGGCTGACCCTTACATTGCTTTTGCTCGAGTAGTACAAGCAATGGACACCACTCCGAAGCCAGCTGACGAGATCGCACCAAGTGCCGTTATCGCAGCAGACGTGAAGATGGGTACTAACGTAACTATCGGTGCAAACGCAGTGATTGAAACGGGTGTAGAGCTGGGCGACAACGTAAGTATTGGCGCAGGTTGCTTTATCGGTAAAAACGCAAAGCTAGGTAACAACACCAAGCTTTGGGCTAATGTGACTATCTATCATGAAGTATCAATGGGTGATGACTGTCTAGTGCAATCTGGCACAGTCATTGGCTCTGATGGTTTCGGATACGCAAATGACAAAGGCGAGTGGATCAAAATCCCTCAGTTGGGTTCAGTGCGTATCGGTAACCGCGTTGAGATTGGTGCGTGTACGACGATTGACCGTGGTGCACTTGAAGATACCATCATTGAAGACAACGTAATTCTTGATAACCAACTTCAAATCGCTCATAACGTGCAGATCGGATATGGTACCGTGATGCCAGGTGGTACTATTGTTGCGGGCAGTACGAAAATTGGTAAGTACTGTCAGATCGGCGGCGCGTCGGTTCTGAATGGCCACATCACGATTGCAGATGGCGTAGCTATCACCGGTATGGGCATGGTTATGCGCAGTATCGAAGAGAAAGGTCTGTACTCATCAGGCATTCCACTGCAAACCAACCGAGAGTGGCGCAAGACGGCGACTCGAGTTCACCGCATTGACGAGATGAACAAACGTCTGAAAGCTGTTGAGAAACAGCTGGAAACGAAAGAAGAATCTTAGTTCCACATTCTGAACAAAGACTCGCGAAATGCGGGTC
Source organism: Vibrio campbellii CAIM 519 = NBRC 15631 = ATCC 25920 (assembly GCF_002163755.1). Classification (NCBI taxonomy): domain Bacteria; kingdom Pseudomonadati; phylum Pseudomonadota; class Gammaproteobacteria; order Vibrionales; family Vibrionaceae; genus Vibrio; species Vibrio campbellii. The sequence continues at coordinate 2,507,454 of NZ_CP015863.1, read as the reverse complement.
TTTTTCTTCTATAATGACGCGCTATAAGTAGATTTATCACCAAGCTGGTATACACTTTGCAGGCGATTACTGCATAAGTGGCATTTGCCGCTGCCTTGCCATCTTGGTTGTTGAGAATTGATATAGGAAGACGACTTTGACTACTGAAAAGAAAACGATGAACATCTCTGAAATTCAAGAGCTACTACCTCATCGCTACCCATTCTTATTGATCGACCGTGTGATTGACTTCCAAGAAGAGAAGTACCTTCACGCAATTAAAAATGTGTCGGTTAACGAACCTCAGTTCACAGGTCACTTTCCACAGCTACCAGTATTCCCAGGCGTATTGATCCTGGAAGCGATGGCTCAGGCGACAGGCCTACTTGCATTTAAATCATTTGGTGCACCGACGGAAAACGAACTGTACTACTTCGCAAGTGTTGACGGTGCTAAGTTCCGTAAACCAGTAGTACCAGGCGATCAAATGATTATTGAAGTAGAATTTCTGAAAGAGCGTCGTGGCATTGCTGCATTCAGCGGTGTGGCAAAAGTTGACGGCGAAGTGGTATGTTCAGCTGAGCTGAAGTGTGCTCGTCGAGAGTTTTAATATGATTCATGAAACCGCTAAAATCCACCCAGCTGCGGTGGTAGAAGAAGGCGCGAAAATTGGCGCTAACGTGACCGTTGGTCCTTTCACTTACATCACCTCTACGGTGGAGATTGGTGAAGGCACAGAAGTGATGTCTCACGTAGTGATCAAAGGCCACACCAAAATTGGTAAAGATAACCGCATTTTCCCACATGCTGTGATTGGTGAAGAAAACCAAGACAAGAAGTACGGTGGCGAAGATACAACTGTGGTTATCGGTGACCGTAACGTGATTCGTGAAGCGGTTCAGGTTCACCGTGGTACGGTTCAAGACAAAGCAACAACAGTGATTGGTGACGACAACCTGCTTTGTGTGAACGCACACATCGCACATGACGTAGTCGTTGGTAACCATACTCACATTGGTAACAATGCGATCCTTGGTGGTCACGTAACGGTAGATGATCACGCAGGTGTAATGGCGCTTTCTGCGATTCATCCATTCTGTACGGTTGGTGCTTATGCTTACGTTGGCGGCTGTTCTGCGGTTGTTCAAGACGTACCAGCTTACGTATTGGCTCAAGGTAACCACGCAACCCCATTTGGTTTGAACTTGGTTGGCTTGAAGCGTAACGGTTTCGAAAAACCAGAAATTCGTGCGCTGCAAAAAGCGTACAAAGAAATCTACCGTTCAGGTAAGACTCTGGAAGAAGTGAAACCAATCCTAGCTGAAATGGCACAAGAGTGGCCAGCAGTGAAACGTTTCTCAGATATTCTGGAAACAACGGAACGTGGCATTATTCGTTAATTAACGAATGAGCGGTTAAATTGAAAAGATCGCGCCCAAATTGGGCTGCGGTCTTTTTGTGTTTTATGGATAACGGTTTGTACGCTGCAGATTGTGCAGCTACCGCGGTTTATGTGGATACATAGTTTATCGTTTAGCTTAAATCGTTACCCATAGCGCAAAGGAAAAATAGCGAAGTAGATATGGAAAGACCATTACGTATTGGCATCATTGCCGGAGAACTGTCTGGCGACACGCTAGGTGAAGGCTTTATCAAAGCGGTAAAACAGCAACACCCAGACGCAGAGTTTGTTGGTATTGGTGGCCCTAAAATGATCGCGCAAGGCTGCGAGTCTCTGTTCGATATGGAAGAGCTTGCCGTAATGGGCTTGGTTGAAGTGCTAGGCCGCTTGCCAAGACTGCTGAAAGTCAAAGCTCAATTAGTGAAGTATTTCACTGACAACCCACCTGATGTTTTTGTAGGAATTGATGCGCCTACTTTTAATAGGCAAGTAGAGCGAAAGCTGAAGCAAGCAGGCATCAAAACGGTCCACTATGTTAGCCCTTCAGTTTGGGCGTGGCGGCAAAAACGGGTTTTCAAAATTGGAGCAGCAACGAACCTTGTGCTGGCGTTCCTTCCATTTGAAAAAGCAGTTTACGATAAATTCAATGTGCCTTGTGAATTCATTGGTCATACCTTAGCGGATGCGATTCCGTTGCAATCGGATAAAGCACCAGCAAGAGCCTTATTAGGTTTAGATCAAGATAAAAAATGGCTAGCTGTACTTCCGGGCAGTCGTGGTAGTGAGTTAAAAATGCTTTCACAGCCGTTCATCGAAGCATGTAAAAAACTACACCAGAGGTACCCTGAACTTGGCTTTGTTGTTGCATTAGTCAACCAAAAACGCCGTGAGCAATTTGAAAGTGCGTGGAAAGAACATGCGCCAGAATTAGAGTTCAAATTGGTCGATGATACTGCAGGTAATGTCATCACGGCTGCAGATGTGGTGATGTTGGCCTCCGGTACTGTTGCTCTAGAGTGTATGCTGATTAAGCGCCCAATGGTAGTTGGCTATCGTGTGAACGCGATAACGGCTTATCTTGCTAAGCGTCTGCTGACAATCGAGCACGTCTCTTTGCCTAATGTGCTGGCCGATAAGGAGCTGGTCAAAGAGTATCTCCAAGAAGATTGCACGCCAGACAACTTATTTAACGAAGTGTCTCGTTTACTTGAAACGGATAACCAAGCCATGTTGGATAAGTTTACTGAAATGCATCATTGGATTCGTAAAGATGCGGATCAACAAGCCGCGAATGCGGTTCTAAAACTGATTAATAAATAGAGATTTAGCATGGCTGTAAAACCAAAAACGACCAAAGCAAAAGTAGAACTATCACCGTTTGAATATCCGCAAGGCTACCAATTGGTTGCGGGTGTTGATGAGGTAGGGCGTGGTCCTTTGGTGGGTGATGTTGTTACCGCAGCGGTTATTTTAGATCCAAATAACCCAATTGAAGGTTTAAACGATTCGAAAAAGCTGAGTGAGAAAAAACGTCTTGCATTGCTGCCAGAAATCAAAGAGAAAGCATTGGCATGGGCGGTAGGACGCTGTTCTCCTGAAGAGATTGATGAGCTCAACATCCTGCAAGCGACCATGGTTGCCATGCAACGTGCGATTGCGAGTTTGAAAGTACAGCCAGACCTTGCGCTTATCGATGGCAATCGTTGCCCTGAACTGCCAATGGATTCCCAAGCTGTGGTGAAGGGTGACTTGCGCGTGGCGGAAATCAGCGCGGCGTCAATCATTGCCAAAGTGGTTCGTGACCAAGAAATGGAAGAGTTGGATAAACAATACCCACAGTTTGGCTTTGCTAAGCACAAAGGTTACCCAACCAAAGCTCACTTCGAAGCGATTGAGCAACACGGTGTGATCAGTGAACACCGTAAGAGCTTCAAGCCCGTGAAGAAAGCGCTCGGCATCGAAGAATAAAGCAAAGTAATAGGATGGGCGTATCGGTGTTATAAACCACGCCCGCTTTAGGTTAGAATCCCAAATAAGATATAGTTTTACGGTACCTGTTAATGTCAGATCCCAAGTTCATTCACCTAAGAGTTCACAGTGATTTCTCAATGGTGGATGGTATCAACAAAGTTCCACCGCTCGTTAAGAAAGTCGCCGAACTCGGCATGCCTGCAATGGCATTGACCGATTTCACTAACCTATGTGGTTTGGTGAAATACTATGGCACTGCGCACGGCAGTGGTGTGAAGCCAATCATCGGTGCTGATTTCAAAATGCAATCGGATGAGTTTGGCGAGGAGCTGACGCAATTAACGTTACTTGCGGCAAACAACGAGGGTTATAAAAACCTCACGTTGCTGATCTCAAAAGCTTACCTTCGTGGTCATGTACAACACCAACCGGTGCTCGACAAAGCTTGGTTGGCTGAACTATCAGGAGGTTTGATCGTTCTATCAGGCGCGAAAAACGGTGAGATCGGTAAAGCATTGCTAAAAGGCAACCGTAAAGTTGTCGACAGTTGTGTCGAGTTCTACAACCAATACTTCCCAGATCGCTTCTATCTAGAATTGGTTCGTACTGGTCGTCCGGATGAAGAAACTTACCTGCACTTTGCGATCGAATTGGCAGAAGAGCTTGAATTGCCAGTCGTTGCAACCAACGAAGTTGTTTTCATCAGTGAAGACTTATTTGACGCCCATGAAATCCGCGTTGCGATCCACGATGGTTACACCCTAGAAGATCCGCGTCGTCCAAAGAACTACAGCCCAGAACAATACCTGCGTACTGAAGAGGAAATGTGCGAGCTGTTTGCCGACATTCCGGAAGCGTTAGAAAACAGTGTTGAAATTGCCAAGCGTTGTAACGTGACAGTACGTTTGGGTGAATACTTCCTTCCAGCCTTCCCAACTGAAGGTATGGAAGAGACCGACTTCTTGGTCATGAAGTCTCGCGAAGGTCTGGAAGAGCGTCTAGAGTTCCTGTTCCCAGATGAGGAAGAGCGCAAACAGCGTCGACCTGAATATGATGATCGTCTGCAAATCGAACTCGACGTAATCAACCAAATGGGCTTCCCCGGTTACTTCTTGATCGTAATGGAGTTCATCCAGTGGTCGAAAGACAACGCGATTCCGGTAGGTCCGGGTCGTGGTTCGGGTGCTGGTTCTTTGGTGGCATACGCACTGAAGATCACCGACCTTGATCCATTGGAATACGACCTTTTATTCGAACGTTTCTTGAACCCAGAACGTGTATCCATGCCCGATTTCGACGTCGACTTCTGTATGGATAAGCGTGACCAAGTAATTGATCACGTTGCAGAAATGTATGGTCGTGATGCGGTATCTCAGATCATCACCTTCGGTACCATGGCGGCGAAAGCGGTAATCCGTGACGTAGGCCGTGTACTGGGTCACCCGTTTGGCTTCGTTGATCGTATTTCAAAACTGGTTCCACCTGATCCGGGTATGACGCTGGAAAAAGCGTTCAAAGCTGAGCCTGCACTGCCTGAGTTGTATGACGCAGATGAAGAAGTGAAAGAGCTTATCGACATGTGTCGCCTCCTTGAAGGTTGTACACGTAACGCCGGTAAGCACGCGGGTGGTGTTGTAATCTCACCAACCACCATTACAGACTTCGCGCCGATTTATGCCGATTCGGAAGGCCATTTCCCGGTTACTCAGTTCGATAAGAACGACGTGGAAACCGCCGGCCTGGTTAAGTTTGACTTCTTGGGTCTGCGTACCCTAACCATTATCGACTGGGCATTGGGTCTGATTAACCCGCGTCTAGAACGCGAAGGCAAAGAACCTGTTCGCATCGAATCGATTCCGTTGGACGATGCTCCGTCATTCCGCTTGTTGCAAAACTCGGAAACCACTGCGGTATTCCAGCTTGAATCGCGCGGTATGAAAGAACTGATCAAACGTCTGCAACCGGACTGTTTTGAAGACATAATCGCATTGGTGGCACTTTTCCGTCCGGGCCCGTTGCAGTCGGGCATGGTAGATAACTTTATCGACCGTAAGCACGGCCGTGAGGCGATCTCATACCCAGATGAAAAGTGGCAACACGAATCGCTTAAAGAAATCCTCGATCCAACTTACGGCATCATCCTGTATCAAGAACAGGTAATGCAGATTGCACAGGTGCTGTCTGGCTACACCCTTGGTGGTGCGGACATGCTTCGTCGTGCGATGGGTAAGAAAAAACCGGAAGAGATGGCGAAACAGCGTGCTACCTTCGAAGAGGGAGCAATTGCCAACGGCGTCGATGGCGAGTTGGCGATGAAGATCTTCGACTTGGTAGAGAAGTTCGCGGGTTATGGCTTTAACAAATCTCACTCAGCAGCCTACGCACTGGTTTCGTACCAAACGCTATGGCTTAAGATGCACTATCCAGCGGAATTCATGGCAGCGGTAATGACCGCCGATATGGATAACACTGAGAAAGTGGTTGGCCTAGTTGACGAATGTTTCCGCATGAAGCTCACCGTGCTTCCGCCAGACATCAATGCCGGCTTGTACCGTTTTAACGTGGACGAGAATGGCGCAATTGTTTACGGTATCGGCGCGATTAAAGGCGTGGGTGAAGGCCCAATTGATGCAATCTTAGAAGCGCGCAACAAAGGTGGCCACTTCATTGACCTATTTGACTTCTGTGCGCGTATCGACCTGAAAAAGGTCAACAAGCGTGTAATCGAAAAACTGATTTACGCAGGCGCACTCGACAGGCTAGGTCCACACCGTGCGGCATTGATGGCATCGCTCAACGATGCGGTGAAAGCAGCAAGCCAACACCACCAAGCGGAAGCCTTTGGTCAAACCGATATGTTCGGTGTTTTGACTGATGCGCCAGAAGAGGTGGAACACAAATATACTCAAGTGCCTGCATGGCCAGAGAAAGTATGGTTAGAGGGTGAACGTGAGACGCTCGGTTTATATTTGACTGGCCACCCAGTTAACGCATACATAAAGGAACTAAATAAGTACGTTAGTTGTCGACTAAAAGACGCAACCCCAACTCGTCGTGATCAATCCGTAACTGTTGCGGGTTTGGTGATTGCAGCTCGTGTGATGACAACCAAGCGTGGTACGCGAATCGGCATCATGACTCTGGACGATCGAAGCGGTCGAATGGAGGTGATGTTGTTCTCGGATGCGCTCGATAGGTATGCAGAACTTCTCGAAAAAGATAAAATTCTGGTGGTTTCTGGACAGGTCAGCTTTGATGACTTCAACGGTGGCCTTAAAATGTCGGCGCGTGAAGTTATGGATCTGGGTACTGCACGTGAAAAATACGCACGTGGTTTGTCGGTATCTATTGATGCTAACCAGATCAACGATAAATTCTTTGAACAATTTACGCGTATTTTAGAACCGCACAAAGCCGGAACCGTACCTGTCAATGTATACTACCAGCGTGCCGACGCCAGAGCGCGGTTAACATTGGGCACCGAATGGCGAGTAACGCCAACAGATACATTACTAGACGATTTAAAACAGTTACTTGGTAAAGGCCAAGTAGAACTCGAATTTAACTAAAAAATTCAGCGCAATACGTAAGACGCTGAGTCAAAAAGGATTCATAGATGAGCCTAAACTTTCTTGAATTTGAAAAGCCAATTGCAGAACTAGAAGCAAAAATTGAAGCGCTACGCGACGTATCTCGTCACGGTGGTGATTCTGCGGTTGACCTTGATAAAGAAATCGAACAGCTTGAGAAAAAGAGCCTAGAACTTAAGAAGAAAACCTTCAGCAATCTAGGTGCATGGGAAACAGCTCAACTGGCTCGTCACCCTTTACGTCCGTACACACTAGATTACATCAAGCACGCTTTTGATGAATTTGACGAACTAGCGGGTGACCGCGCGTTTGCTGACGACAAAGCGATCGTTGGTGGTATCGCACGTCTTGAAGGTCGCCCAGTGATGATCATTGGTCACCAAAAAGGTCGTGAGACCAAAGAAAAAGTAAAACGTAACTTTGGTATGCCTAAACCAGAAGGCTACCGTAAAGCGCTACGTTTGATGGAAATGGCAGAGCGTTTCAACATGCCTATCATCACTTTCATCGACACGGCAGGTGCATACCCAGGTGTTGGCGCGGAAGAGCGTGGCCAATCTGAAGCTATCGCGACTAACCTTAAAGTGATGTCTGGTCTTAAAGTGCCAGTCATCTGTAACGTTGTTGGTGAAGGCGGTTCAGGCGGTGCACTTGCAATCGGTGTAGGTGACTACGTGAACATGCTTCAGTACTCAACGTACTCAGTAATCTCTCCAGAAGGTTGTGCTTCAATCCTATGGCGTGATTCAGACAAAGCACCACAAGCAGCAGACGCGATGGGTCTAACCGCTCCACGTCTGAAAGAGCTTGAGCTTATCGATGAAATCATCGAAGAGCCACTAGGCGGCGCGCACCGCGACCACGCTCAAATGGCTGCAAACATGAAATCAAACCTGCTTCGCCAGTTAGAAGACCTTGAGCAACTAGACCACGAAACGCTACTAGAGCGTCGTTACCAGCGTCTAATGAACTACGGTTACTGCTAATTACAGCTGCCGCTAGGCACTAGCTGAATTCTCGCAAGATAACAGATAAAATAGAAAGGGTTGGGCATGCGTCCGACCCTTTTTTGTTTCTATCGGATGATTTATGGAATCGCTTTACTCGCAATTTGCTCAAGTTCTTGAGCGTTATTACCAATCAGGCACCAATATTGTCTTGGCGTTTAGTGGTGGGGTAGATTCGCGCTTGTTACTCGAACTGCTTAGTCGTTATCAGAAAGCGTATTCGGTAGACAATCAATCAACAGATTCTCACTCATTCAAGTGTCACGCCGTATACGTGCATCATGGTTTAAGCTCCAACGCGGACGAATGGGCGGGTAAATGTTTAGTGTGGGCTGAGCAAGCGGGAATTACCTGTTCTGTTGAGCGGGTGAGTCTAGACACTAACAGCGGCGAAAGTATCGAGCTGTTGGCTCGAGAAGCGCGTTATCAGGCGTTGGCGAAGCACATCCAGTCCGGTGATTTATTGCTGACAGGTCAACATGCCGATGACCAGGTGGAAACCTTCTTGTTAGCGTTGAAGCGCGGCAGCGGCCCGAAAGGTCTATCTTCAATGGCAGAAAGCATGCCGTTTGCTGGTGGCACTTTGGTCCGTCCGCTATTAGCTATCAAGCGCGAGCAGATTGAGGCCGTAGCGAAGGAGCAAGGGCTAGATTGGGTAGAAGACGAAAGTAATCAAGATACGCGTTACGATCGTAATTTCCTCCGTCATCGTATTACGCCAGAACTTTCTGAACGTTGGCCGAGCATCCATCAAGCGGTGCAGCGCAGTGCGAGTTTGTGCGCGCAGCAAGAAGCTTTGCTGGACGAGTTGCTTAGCGCAGTGTTTGAACGCGCACTACAAAGTGATTTGAGTCTGAGTATTGAAGAGTTAGCGACGCACAGTGAATTGGCTCGTGCGCGATTGGTTCGTATGTGGCTGGCTAAGCTAAATGCCAATATGCCAACGCAAGTTCAGCTCAATTTGATTTGGAATGAGGTCGCGCTGGCGCAGCAAGATGCCAATCCAAAGCTTCAGCTTAAGCAGGGTGAAGTTCGCCGTTTTCAAAATCGCCTGTATTGGGTAACCGAAACGGTTGATGTCACGACTTGGCAAAGTGCCATTCAAACCGATGCTGCTTTGCTGTTGCCCGAGCAGTTGGGAGAGCTCACCTTGAGTACCCGCTCAGAACAAGCCAATATTGCCTTGCCGCCTCATCCTGAGCTATTACGAGTGACGTTTAATCCAGAAGGGCTCTCTGCGCACCCAACCACGCGTAACCATAGCCGTAAGCTGAAGAAATTATTCCAAGAGTACAATGTGCCGAGTTGGCTGCGTCGCCAAATACCGATTCTGATGTACCAAGATCAGGTGGTGGCGGTCGGCGATTTGTTTGTTGATCAAGCCTTCAGTGGTCAAGATTGTGAACTTATCTGGCGCAAGTCGTTGTAATTCATGCAACAATGTCGATTATAAAATATAAAAATCCTTAAATAAGAATCCATTAGGTGAAGCAATGAAGAAAACAATCATGGGCGCAATGGTGGCGCTAACCATGTTAAGTGGGCAAGCTCTGGCGGCAGGTGATGTTGCAGCAGGTCAAGCAAAAGCAGGCGTGTGTGGTGCTTGTCATGGCGCGGATGGTATCGCGGTGATTCCTGGTTACCCAAACCTGAAAGGGCAAAACGAGCAATACATCGCTAGTTCAATCAAGGCTTACAAAGCGGGCCAACGCACGGGCGGTCTAGCGCCAGTGATGCAAGCACAAGCAAATCTGTTGTCTGACGACGATATCGCAAACTTGGCAGCGTACTACGCAAGCTTGAAGTAATAAGCTCGGGTACAAGCCAGATAAAGATTCAAATTAAGCCAGAGCCAAACGCTCTGGCTTTTTCGTTTGGTGCACGTGGGATTGCTGACTTCGCCACTTTGTTACATTCATCCGCAAATAAATTCCACCAGTGTCAGGATTTTCAGGTGCTTGATGATAACAAGGATTGAATGTTGTGAGGTGCTAACCGATAATATGCGCAAACGATTGAAGCTTAAGGGATGAACATGAAAAAGATTGAAGCGATTATCAAGCCATTCAAATTGGATGATGTTCGAGAAGCGTTGGCTGAAGTAGGCATTACAGGGATGACAGTCTCTGAAGTGAAAGGCTTCGGTCGTCAGAAAGGTCACACAGAATTGTACCGTGGTGCAGAGTACATGGTGGATTTCCTGCCTAAAGTGAAGCTAGAAATTGTAGTGACGGAAGACGTTGCAGACAAGTGTGTTGAAACCATCATTGAAACGGCACAAACCGGTAAGATTGGTGACGGTAAGATCTTTGTTACGGATATCGAGCGCGTAGTACGTATCCGTACTGGCGAAGAAGACGAAGACGCGATTTAAGATTTCACTTCATTATGTGGTGAAAATTTGAGTAAGCTAAAAGGGAGCCGCAAATGGCTCCTTTTTTATTATGCGCATTTTATGCGTGCCATTTTTGTCGTTAGGTAGGCCTATGTATCAGCGTTTAGCTTTTGCGTTAGTTTTTCTTATTATCGCCGGATTTGTCAGCTTTCAGGTGATCTTCACGGTGCCAGAGCAACCACAAATCATTACTCAAACAGGAACGAACATTATTCAAGATATTCGCTGTATGGAGTTTAAACAGCCACAGGTGCTCGACAAGGATGGTGAGTTAAATGTCTTGGTGTGGAACATCTACAAACAAAACCGAGACAACTGGCAGCAAGCACTCGATTCATTCTCTGCCAATAAACAACTGCTTTTACTACAAGAAGCAAGCTTAACCGATGAATTCAAAAACTGGCTAGTGGATGGGCACTGGGTCAGTAACCAAGTCAGTGCGTTCAAAGCGCTTGGCAGTGGGGCGGGGGTGATCAGCATTGCGCAGAAAGAACCCATTCGAGCTTGCGCGTATACGTCTAAAGAACCGTGGCTGCGTTTGCCTAAATCCGCGCTGTACAGTAAGTATCAGCTCAGTAACGGTGAAACCTTGGCGGTGGTGAACATTCATGCGATCAACTTTACCGTGGGCACCGAGGAATACACGTCACAGTTGTCTGTATTAGAGAAGGTGCTGAAGGAGCATAAAGGCCCGATTCTGTTTGCAGGGGATTTTAATAGCTGGAGCGAAGAACGCTTAACGGCGATGAAGAAAGCACTGCAAAAAGCCAATTTGCAGGAAGTGGCGTTTAGCCAAGACAACCGCACTCAATTTATTACCGGCTTGCCACTCGATCACGTATTTTATCGAGGTTTGACCCTCAAAAACGCAAAAGCGCCGCAGAGCGACGCTTCCGATCATAATCCATTATTGGTGTCGTTTACGCTTAACGACTAGCGAGGATGGTTTTATCCTCGCTTGAGTAACTTAAGCAATAACGATGTACAACGCCCAAATTAAGTAGAACGCAATCCAAGGTAGGCTCGAAATCACAAGAGCCTGTCCGCGTTCGAACTCTGTCCAAGTCAGAACCACACCATAGCCCAATACAATGTACCAAGGCAGCAGTAACGGCAGTGAGCTAGCAAAGTGCGACCACTCGTTGGTCAAAGGCAGTTTCAACAAACCATTTAGGCTGTTTAAATCCGCCGCGTACGTCATTACCTGACCGTGTTTCAGTAACAGGCTCGCATAGCTTGCGATGTCGCCTAAAACCGCAGGGAACAGGATTGTAGAAGCCGCCGCAAACCATTTCCAGTAGCCGTATTGTTGTTTGCTTGCTTTAGTCGCTAGGAAGAACCACAACGCCAAAAGCAGCAGAGTCGCAAAGCGGTTAAACACATCATTGATGATCGCACTTGCCATCAGCGTGTTTGGTTCCAACAGTTCAATCTGCTTAGGATCGACCTGTTGGAATTGAGCCGTTAATTGTTCACTTAGCCAAGTGAAATCCACATTCGAGAAATAGGCACCCCAGAATAGGAATGGGCTGAGCATCAAAAAGATGAACGGTTGCCACCCCCAGCCTCCACGCTGATACAGCGCTAGGAAGCACGATGTTGGAGAACGGAAAATATCCAACAACATTACAAGCGGGTTACTCGATGGGTTCATACACTTACCTTAGTTACGTCAACATACAACTTAAGCTTCTGACCTGGTTTCAGGTACTTCTGCTTTTGAAGAGAATTCCATTTCACGATGTCGTTGCTCTTCACCTTAAACTTACTCGCAATGCCACTGATGGTATCGCCAGAACGCACGTTATAGAAAACGGTGCGAATGACGGCGCCCTTGTCTGAGTTCTTCCAAATCACCAGCTTTTGGCCAATGCGCAAGGTGTCTTTTGGTCCCATGCCGTTCCATTTCGCCAGAGACTTATGAGAAACCTTGTTCTCTTTTGCGATAGACCACAAGCTCTCACCAGATTGGACAACGTGAGTCAGTTTGAATTGACCGCGAGATTTAGATTGCGTTTTGTTTAGGCGATTTTCCGCAGTAAGTGCGTACTTAGCATCGTCTTTAGTTGACGTTGGGATCATTAGGTACTGACCAACGCGAATGTTGTTGTTGGTTAGGCCGTTAGCACGTTGGATAACTTTGGTTGTCGTACCGTACTTCTGAGCCAATACGCTGAGCGAGTCACCACGCTTCACTTTGTAGCGTGCGACCTTCATGCCTTTACCACGGTTCTTTTTCACCTGAGCAAGGAACTGATCCTTTTTCTCGATAGGAATAAGAAGCTGGTGCGGGCCGTCAGGTGCCGTAGACCATTGGTTGTAAGCCGGGTTGTAACTTTGCAGCTCTTTGACACCAATGTCTGCGTAATCGGCAGCAATCGCTAGGTCCAATTGTTCTTTTGGATCAACCTGAACCAGAACCGGTTTGTTCGGGATTGGTGGAATGTCGATGCCGTATTTGTCTTGGTTCGCAATGATGTCTGCAAGCGCAAGTAGCTTAGGAACGTAACTGCTGGTCTCTTTTGGAAGGTCCAAAGAGAAGAAGTCTGTAGGTTTACCTAGCTTTTTGTTCTTACGAATCGCGCTTGATACACGACCGCCACCACTGTTGTAAGCGGCAATCGCTTGATCCCAGTTACCGTCAAAGCGCTCGCTTTGTTGCTCTAGGTAATCAAGAGCAGCATCTGTCGCTGCGTACACATCACGACGACCGTCGTACCAGTAGTTTTGCTCTAGGCCCATCATCTTGCCGGTACCAGGAACGAACTGCCAAAGACCTGCCGCACTGCCGTGTGAGTACGCGAATGGGTCAAATGAACTCTCTACGATAGGTAGAAGCACCAATTCCATTGGAAGCCCACGTTCTTCAATGCGTTTTGTAATCATGTACAAAAACGGCTGTGCACGCTCAGAAACGGTGCGCAGGTGGTTAGGGTGCTTCAGATACCATTTACGGTAGTAAGCCACTTTCTTGTTGTCTGGGATGTCCATCTCAAGCTGCATGCCGATACGACGCCATACATCTTCTTGTTCCTGAGGAGAAAGGGTTTTCGGCGTCTCTTTAGCAGGTTTCTTTGCTATCGATAGCTTTTTCTTGGAGTCCGCTTGAGCCGCGTCTTGTTTTTCCGCTTGCTCGGACTTATTGGTTTCTGGTGTTGGAGTGTTTGTTGAATCTGACTGTGTCAATTGACAGCCAGAAAGTAGTAACGCCAACGCCCAACTGTACTTTAAACGCATGGATTCAGCCTATCTAGGGCCTGTTTATCTTCTCCTGCCTGTCGCGCAACAATGTGCGTGGCAGTCGCAAGATAATAGACATCTTGTAACACTAACTAAGGGTAGAGGCGGGTTTGCCGCTACTTTATGCGTTTGGGTGAAATTCAAACAGATTTATATCAGCCCCAAACGCAATAGAAGCGCCAGAGGCGCTTCTATGAAAATCAGCCCACGATAATACTTGCGTCGTGTAAGTTTACAAGCAGAAATTGGTTAAAAATCGTTCTTCCACTCGCGTAGAGCTGTAAAAACCGAGCACGGATCGCTATTTTCAATACGGTTCGTGACAGATTGAATCACTTCTGCGTTGGTTGCACGCAAGAATGGGTTGATTAACTTTTCTTTGCGTAGTGTGGTAGGAATGGTTGGAATGTTTAATCCGCGCAGGCGGTTTACATCGTCACGGTACTGGCGCAAGTGCTCATTGTCGGGCTCAACCGCTAGGGCAAAGGCTACGTTACTTGCGGTGTATTCATGTGCACAGAACACTTCCGTCTCTTCAGGCAGCTTCATGATTTTGCTCAGTGACTCGAACATCTGCTCTGGTGTGCCTTCAAAAATACGGCCGCAGCCAGCCGAGAACAGTACGTCGCCACAGAACAATTTACCGTCGCCTACATAGCCAATGTGGCCCAGTGTGTGACCTGGTAAACCGAGCACCATGAAAATTTCACCGAAAAGCTCAAGTTTGTCGCCTTCTTCCATGGCATTAGTTAATGTTGGGATCGGTTCTGCTTTCGGACCTACGACAGAAACATGAGGAAAAGCACGAACTAAATCTGAAACGCCGCCAATGTGATCGTTGTGGTGGTGTGTAATTAAGATCGCTTCTAAAGTTAACTCGTTAGCCTGCAAATATTCTAACACTGGCTTAGCATCGCCCGGATCGACCACGGCACAACGCTTGTCGCTATTTTGTATCAGCCAGATGTAATTATCATTAAATGCGGGTATGCTTTTGATCTCTAACACGATTCGTTCTCCGTCACCCTTTTAATAGTCAGGTGGTTAATGAAACCAGCACTCAGCAACAAAACTTTACAGCACCCGTCAACTTGGTCAGAGATGAACAATGGGCCGTGGGTACTTGAGTCAATCCAAACCCGACTCGATGAATGGTGTCCGAAGTTGTTCGGTTACCACATGCTGAAATTGGGCGGCTTGAGCTGTGAGCTAACCAGCTGTAATTGTAACATTCAACACCAAGTCAACGTAGATATCCAGAACCCGTTGCATAATGTCATCGCAGATGGTTACGAATTACCCTTTTTAGAAAAAAGCTTTGATGTTGTCGTGCTTGCTCATCAGCTTGACTATGCAAGTGATCCCCATCGGCTGCTGCGCGAAGTTGATCGCGTCATGATGGATGATGGTTATCTTATTATTACGGGCTTTAACCCGATTAGTTTCACTGGCTTAGCAAGTTTATTACCTTGGCGCAGAAACAATTTGCCTTGGAGTGGGCGCATGTTCACGGTGAACCGGATTAAAGACTGGTTAGGGATATTGAACTACCAAGTGATTCACTGCGATCGTTACGCATTGTTTCCTATGACGCGTTACAAAACTATGTGGACGTGGCTAGAAAATAGCTTAGGCGATTGGACATCACCGGCAGGGAGTTTGTACTATATCGTGGCTCGTAAACGAACGTACCCTCTCAAACCTATCAAGCCACATTGGCGCTTGAAGAGAAAGTTAACACCACTGGGTGTGATGAACAGAGAGGGCAGTGCGGTGAAAAAGGTCTCAAGCAGTAAAAACTAAGATGCTTGGTAGCCCGTATCTTCTTCGGTTGGGTTTTCCGCGGCTGTGCGTGCTAGCTCATCACAGATTTCATTCTCACGATGGCCTGCGTGGCCCTTAACCCAATGCCAATCTACTTTATGGCGAGCGGTTTCTTTATCCAATGCTTGCCATAAATCGGCATTTTTCACTGGCTTTTTATCTGCCGTTTTCCAGCCACGTTTTTTCCAGTTATGAATCCACTGCGTAATGCCTTGGCGTACGTACTGGCTATCCGTTGTTAACGTCACTTGGCATGGCTCTTTTAGCGTTTGCAATGCCACCACTGCAGCCAACATTTCCATGCGGTTATTGGTCGTCAGCGTGTAGCCTTTCGCTAGGGTCTTTTCCGTTTGCTTGTAACGCAGCACAATGCCGTAACCACCCGGGCCCGGATTGCCTAAACAAGATCCGTCAGTGAAAATCTCAACGTGTTTGGTCATATTTTTGGTACTATTAGCCGAAACATTTAATAAAGCATAGTCTGACACACATAACCTTATGAATACCAGCAGCAATTCTGAACATAATCGTATTGTCGTTCTCGATACCGAAACCACGGGTATGAACCTAGAAGGCGGCCCGCACTACATGGGTCACCGCATCATCGAAATTGGTGCCGTGGAGATCATCAACCGTAAGCTGACTGGTCGTCACTTTCACGTTTACTTAAAGCCTGACCGTGAAATCCAACCAGACGCGATTGGAGTCCACGGTATTACGGATGAATTCTTGGTCGATAAGCCAGAATACTCTGCCGTACACCAAGAGTTTCTAGACTTCATTAAAGGCGCCGAGCTGGTTGCCCACAACGCGCCCTTCGATACCGGCTTCATGGATTACGAGTTTGAAATGCTCAATCCAGGCATCGGTAAGACGGATGATTACTGTAAGGTGACCGATACCCTTGCCATGGCGAAGAAAATCTTCCCGGGCAAGCGAAACAACCTCGACGTATTGTGTGAACGCTATGGCATTGATAACTCACATCGTACTCTCCACGGGGCATTGCTCGATGCGGAGATTCTAGCCGACGTTTACCTCCTAATGACGGGTGGTCAAACAAGCCTAGAATTTAATGCCAATAAAAAAGACGGCGAAGGCGAAGGCATTCGTCGTGTTGAAGGAAGAAAAGCGCTAAAGGTTTTGCGTGCAACTGCCGATGAAGTAGAAGCACACCAGAAAAGACTCGAACTGGTGAACGACAGTATTTGGTAGTAAATAGGAGAGACTATGTTGAGGGCTTTGTCAGTCGCTATTTTAGCGTTCTGGAGTTGTTTCGCGTTTTCCGCGAGCGAGTCCGCCATGTCTTTGTTAGATAACCGCTTTCGTGTCGACCCGACCATCGAGCAAATCACCTTTCTGGTTTATCGTGAACAAAGTTCTCAACCTGTCGTCCTTGTCCGCCCTGATGGTAAAAAATATTACGCATGGGGTACTTACGACAACGTGCGTTGGTATCAAGAACCTTCCCTCGACATTATCTCTGTAGACAAGCCTATGGCGGGCCCTTGGCAGGCTGTCGGAAAAGTCACCCCGAAAAACAACATTCGTCTGATCTCGCACTTAAAGCTCAGCACCGATGTGTTCCCGAATCGCCTTTACCACAACGAAGCACTCAAGTTCACCGCGCGTTTAACCTCAGACGATAAACCGCTGGTATTGAGAGATTTCCTAGACCGCGTCAATTTGCGCGTCACCTTCACTAAGTTTGTGGAGAATGAGGACGAACTGATCAAAGAAGCTCGCCCAGTACCTATGGTGATTGGTGAGTTTGCCGATGATGGCCGCGGTTTGGATGAAAAAGCAGGCGATGGTGTCTTCACTGTTCAATTGCCGATTGACGTTGAGCCGGGCAAATACCGCGCGCGCATTACCTCTGGCAACGGCGTATTTTTGCGAGCACAGGAACAAGTGGTACTGGTTTACCCATCGCCATTCACGCGCACCTTTATTCAATCACGTCATGCAGACCAACCACACCAGCTGGTGGTTAGTGGTGAGCAAGGTATGATTACTCCGGGCTCGATTGCGGTGAATGTAGAGCAAGAAGCGCCAGACGGCTTTATCAGCTATAGCCAAGGTCAAGTGTCTGCTGACGGTACCAAAACCACGCTTGAAATGGATAACGATCCAGAGTTAGGTAAGTACTCATGGCATGGTGAAGTCTTTGCCACAGACCTAGCAACTAAGCGCCCATTAGTCTTCCCAATCAAAGAGCAGTCATTCAGCGTCGTCGATGGAGTGGATCTTGAAGCTGCGCGTTTAGCGAAAGAAGCTGAGGTCGCCGAGCAACGCCGCATCGAAATGGAAAAAAGCATCATCGCCGAGCGCGAAGCCGAGCGTAAGCGCAGCATGATCATCATCGCCATTGGCAACGTGATTGCATTGATTCTAGTGATTCTATTTTGGATCATCTGGAGCAAGCTCAAAGCTAAACGCCAAGCCATGCCAGAGATGCAGCTGGAAGTGCCTAAGAAGTAGGGCGCAAGAATTTATATATGGAACGGAGCCGATTGGCTCCGTTTTACTTTTTTATGGCGCATCTAATTTTGTGACACTCTTGGCGAAGGTTATGAATATCGGTTCGATTTGCAAAATCATTCGTGATATTCACTAAGTGGGTTAAAGCTGATTTGAGTGTGTGAAAGCTTTAAGCTCCAAATCTCAAAGAAGCTAGGTGACTAGGAGGTCTCTGATGAAGTACAAAAAACGTCAGGCATACAAATACAACCTTCATTCCGAAGAACAGATTGAAACCGGTATCACCCTCGCGCAGCCTTTCGATAGCCCGTTTCTGAGTCTATCTGAGCAAGGTTTGTTGACGATTAAGAAAGGCTATTCATGGGATGGGGCGAGTGGGCCAGCGATTGATACTAAAAACATCCTTAAGGCTTCTCTGGTGCATGATGCGTTGTATCAGCTCATGAGGGAGGAAGTATTGCCGCAAAGCAGTCGAGAGCAAGCGGATAGGCTTCTGCGTCAAATATGTCTTGAACATGGTATGTCGAATTTTAGAGCGACGTACATCTATTACGGAGTCAGAGTGTTTGGCGGATGTTTTTCCAAGTCGGATCTTTTATCTGCCTGACACGTGTTTTTTATAAGTTATCTGTTTATTTATACAGTATTGTTTTGTATGCTTCGAGTGTTTCGAAAGGAGTAGTACATAATGACATTAAGATACGAAGAACATGTTCCAAGCCCACAAGAATATTGTGAGATGCGTGTAAAAGCAGGCTTATCCCCAAAATCTTTAAAAGCCGCAGAGATTGGGTTGCCAAACTCGCTTTATGGTGTATCTATCCGAGACGACAAATTGTTGATCGCGATGGGTAGAGTGGTTGGTGATGGCGCATGTAACTTTGAAATTGTGGATGTCGCGGTCGATCCTAGCTATCAAGGAAAAGGCTTAGGAAGGAAAGTGATGGAATACATAGATGGCTACCTGTCGTCAGCAGCGCTAGAAGGCTCTTATGTTTCTATGATTGCGGATGAGCCAGTCTTCTATGAAAAACTTGGATACCGCTTAGTGGCACCAAAAAGTCAGGGTATGACAAAGAAGTTTAAGCCACACGAATAGAAGCCGCGCGATGCCTAAAAATAAACCGTCATTCTAGCGAGCTCCAGCGAGACTAAGAATCTATTGTCAGCGCGCTGGGGCGTTTGTTTCTTCACCCTCTACAGAGTACTCGGCAGTAGGTTCTAGTACGCACACTCAATCACTTCGCTGTTCCTTTGCATATCTATGCTAGACTCACGCCATCAGCTATATGCATGACTTCTCATTTGTTTACCTGAGGGCAGCAATTAGGCTGCTGTATTCTTATTAAAGGCACAAAAATGAGCAAATTAACTTCAGCTGAACGTAAAGCACGTGACAACGAACGTTTCTCGCAACGCGTGAATGAACGCCGTGAAAAAGGTGAAGATGTCGTTGCGTACGCATTAGCGAACAAAAAGGCTGTGAAGTTCCTGACCAAGTCAGAGAAGAAAGCTTTGAACGAACGTAAAGCGACGCTTCAAGAAGAACTTAAGCTGAAAGAGCAGGAAGAACTGCGCAGAATTGAACAGTCGTTTATCGTTGAAGACAATAACGAACATTAAACGCTTCTTTGCTAACACCGTGTTGTGCTTAGCAGAGATTCAATAAAAAACGGGAGCCTCGGCTCCCGTTTGCTTTCCTACTTATCGTTTAAGCGATCATTCACTCAAGCGACGTTTTCCATCTGAGGGTAAAGCGGCTTTGCGGCCAATAGCTCCGGTTCAAAGTCATCCACGTTAATAGTATCTAGACGATGCTGCTCAGCTTCTCTTAACAGCTCCGCTTCTTCTTGCGTGATCACGCCTTGCTCTAGACCTTCTTGGGCAATCGTATCCAAACGTAGGAATGGACGGCGTTTACCTTGCGCTTTACATACTTTGTCAAACACAGGCTCAGCTTGAAGAATCACAGACAGTGCCAACTCAATCTTACCTGCTGCGTTGTGTTCTGTTGGCTCTAGGTACTGACCTCGACCAATACGTGAACGTGTTGCACTTGGCGTTTGTAGAATACGAGCGACTTTGCTGTCTAGCTTATCACTTGGCGCTTTGCGTACACGACCGAATGGCATGATTAACACGCGCAGTGCACGACCAATCACTTTGTTCGGGAAGTTCGCCAGGAACTCATCAATCGCCGCCTCAGTTTGCTTCAAGCTGTCTTGCAAGCCCCAATGCACGAGTGGCAAATCTTCAACAGGACGACCATCTTGCTCAAAGCGTTTTAGCGTAGCAGAGCCAAGGTATAGTTGGCTTAGAATGTCGCCAAGACGTGCTGACAAACGCTCTTTACGTTTCAACGAACCACCCAGTACCGCCATCGAGATATCCGATAACAGAGCAAGGTTTGCGCTGTAACGGTTCAATTGTTGGTAGTAACGCTTGGTTGCGTCTTTGGTTGGCGACGTTGAACCGAGACCATCACTTAGACCAAACCAGATGCTGCGAACGAGGTTACTCATGGTGAAGCTCACGTGACCCGCTAACGCTTTGTCGAACTTCTCAACCGCATCGCCAGCGTCAGAATATGCTGCGTTCATCTCTTCAAGAACGTAAGGGTGACAACGAATCGCGCCCTGACCGAAGATGATCATTGAACGAGTTAGGATGTTCGCACCTTCTACCGTTACCGCAATTGGTGCACCTTGGTAACCACGTGCTAGGAAGTTAGAAGGACCCATACAGATACCTTTACCGCCTACGATGTCCATCGCGTCAATGATGCTCTGTTGACCACGGTGCGTACAGTGGTACTTCACGATAGCCGAGATAACCGAAGGTTTTTCACCTAGGTCGATACCTGCCACGGTTAAGTTGCTCGCTGCATCCATTACGTAGGCGTTACCACCTAGACGTGCTAATGGCTCTTCCACACCTTCCATGTGGCCGATAGGTTGTTTGAACTGACGACGAATGCGTGAGTAAGCGCCTGTTGCCATAGCCGCTGTTTTGATGCCGCCTGTTGAGTTTGAAGGTAGCGTGATACCACGACCAACCGATAGACACTCTACCAGCATACGCCAGCCTTGGCCTGCCATTTTTTCACCACCGATGATGAAGTCCATCGGTACGAAGATGTCTTTACCGCGAGTTGGACCATTTTGGAATGGTACGTTAAGCGGGAAGTGACGGTTGCCAATCTCAACGCCTTTAAGGTCAGTTGGGATCAGAGCACAAGTGATACCAAGATCTTCTTGATCGCCAAGCAGGCCTTCTGGGTCGCGCAGTTTGAATGCAAGACCAAGAACCGTTGCGACAGGTGCTAGAGTGATGTAACGCTTGTTCCAAGTAAGACGCATACCAAGGGCTTCTTCACCTTGCCATTCGCCTTTACACACCACGCCGTAATCTGGAATAGAACCCGCATCTGAACCTGCTTCTGGGCTAGTCAGTGCGAAACATGGGATCTCTTTACCTTCTGCTAGGCGAGGAAGGTAGTAATCTTTTTGTTCTTCAGTACCGTAGTGTTGCAGTAGCTCACCTGGGCCTAATGAGTTAGGTACACCAACGGTTGACGACAGTACGCCAGAGACACCAGTCAGTTTTTGCAGTACTAAAGATTGCGCGTACGCTGAGAATTCTAGGCCACCGTATTTCTTCTTGATGATCATAGCGAAGAATTTGTTGTCTTTCAGGTATTGCCATACTTCTGGTGGTAGATCGGCCAATTCGTGTGTTACTTGGAAATCACTCACCATGGCACACACTTCGTTTACTGGGCCATCTAGGAAGGCTTGCTCTTCTTTGCTCAGCTTAGGCGCTTTAATTGCGTGAAGTTTTTGCCATTCAGGTTTGCCTTTGAATAGCTCGGCTTCCCACCACACTGTACCTGCGTCCAATGCTTCTTTCTCGGTTTGAGACATAGCAGGCAGGACTTTCTTAAACATCACCAGTGCTTTGCGGCTAATGAGGGATTGGCGAATGCCAGAAACCGCGAACACTGCAACGGCAAGAACGTAAAGTGCCCAGCCAATAAAACCAACTGAGCCTGCGATTGTCAGTGCTAGCATGGCAGCAGTTAGCAAGCTGACGGATTTCACGAGTGACATTCTGTGGTAAAGCGTAATGCCTAATACAACTGTCATCGCTACGATTGAGAGCAAGATGTCCATATGTTTTTTCCTTTTCAGACTTTAATTATGTTGTACGTCTGTATTTTGGTAAGAGGTCTAACCAGTACTGTAAGTGTAATCAAAATATTAAATAAATGTAAATTCTGAGGTTGGGCAAAAAGTGATCTAAGTAGAGTTAAAATTCTAAAGTTGAGAGTTGGGTGATGATTTCGTAAGCAAGTTAACAAGTTTATTACCGTGATAAATCCAAATCTGTTGCTTCGCTATCGACACTAATTCTCGTTTGTGGGTAAACTCAGAGTAATGAACTGTCCGGTGTGAATTTCACATCAGAACAATTTGCTAAGCGAGAGGCTCAACCTCACTGCTGTGGCCGAGATAATAAAGAGAACGTCTTATGTACCAAGATCTGATTAGAAGTGAATTAAACGAAGCTGCTGAAGTTCTGAATAAGTTTTTAAGTGATGACCACAACATCGCGCAAATCGAAGCGGCAGCGAAAATGATTGCTGACTCATTCAAGCAAGATGGTAAAGTGTTGTCGTGCGGTAATGGTGGTTCTCACTGTGACTCTATGCACTTTGCAGAAGAGCTAACAGGCCGTTACCGTGAAAACCGTCCAGGTTACGCTGGTATCGCTATTTCAGATCCAAGCCATCTTTCTTGTGTGAGTAACGACTTTGGTTACGATTTCGTATTCTCTCGTTACGTAGAAGCAGTAGGCCGCAAAGGTGACGTTCTGTTTGGTTTGTCGACTTCTGGCAACTCAGGCAACATCCTAAAAGCGATTGAAGCGGCACAAGCGAAAGGCATGAAGACGATTGCGTTAACGGGCAAAGATGGCGGTAAGATGGCTGGTCTTGCTGATATCGAGATCCGCGTACCACACTTTGGCTACGCAGACCGCATTCAAGAAGTGCACATTAAGATCATTCACATCATTATTCAGTTGATAGAAAAAGAGATGGAATAAGATTTACAACTAAGCCAAATGCTGGCTTAGTTGTGTTTTAAGGTAAGGAGTTCGTTAAACCATGTGTGAATTGCTCGGCATGAGCGCAAATGTTCCAACAGATATTTGTTTCAGTTTTACAGGATTGATGCAGCGCGGTGGTCGCACTGGCCCGCATCGTGATGGCTGGGGGATCACTTTCTATGAAGGAAAGGGGTTCCGTACTTTCAAAGATCCCAACCCAAGTTGTGACTCTCAGATTGCTGAATTGGTGCAAAACTACCCGATCAAAAGTCGTGCTGTAGTGAGCCATATTCGTCAAGCTAACCGAGGTGGTGTGAATCTCGAAAACACCCATCCGTTTACGCGTGAGCTTTGGGGGCGTTACTGGACATTTGCACACAATGGTCAACTGACCGATTACCAAGACTTGCACACAGGGCGTCATCGTCCAGTGGGTCAAACGGACAGTGAAATGGCGTTTTGCTGGCTCTTAAAGCAGATGGAAGATAAGTTTCCTGAACCTCCTCAGGATATGGAAGCGGTCTTTATCTATGTTGCAAAGTGCTGCGACAAGCTGAAAGAGAAGGGCGTGTTTAACATGCTGCTCAGCGATGGTGAGTTTGTGATGACTTACTGTACTAACCATCTTTACTGGATCACGCGTCGTGCTCCATTTGGTAAGGCCGCGCTGTTGGATGAAGATGTAGAAATCAACTTCCAAGAAGAGACAACACCAAACGATGTGGTTTCTGTGATTGCGACTCAGCCGTTAACGGGGAATGAGACATGGCATCGCATGAAGCCGGGCGAGTACGGCTTGTTCCATGTTGGTGAATTGGTGCTGAATAACGCTGAAGCGCTAGCGGATGTGCCGTTTGCCGAGTCGAAGCCGGGTAACCAAGCGCCGACCGAACCGTTGGAGTGATGGTTTTTGACGATGAATATCTAAATAAAGCTCGCTTAATCACGAGCTTTATTTTTATGCGTTTTAAACCGAGGGTGGGTACGGATGAGCATTCTTACTTCTTAGCGTGCTGATAGTAGATTCCTAGTCTCGCCAAGGCTCGTTGGAATGGTGTAAGCGATTGAATTGAAATTGATTTTTCTTTGCCTACAGCGTCATTCTGAACGGCGAGGAACGAGTCAGATTCAGAATCTACTATCCGAGTGTTGTATTGCTAAGGTGGTGTCAGGGACTTTGTAGGCAGTTAGTTTTGGTTTCTAGTTTGACAACGGCTTCATTGAACCAAGCTTATAAGATTTAAAATAACAAAAGGCAGCCTGATCGCTGCCTTTTTGCGTTTGGAATTTGGTATTCAGAATTACTCGTCAGCGTAGCCGTGTTCACCAAGCTCAAAACCATCGAGATACGCTTTGCCTTCGGTCATCGATAATCGCCCGTCGACTAACCACTTAGTCACCATTGGGTAGATCTTGTGCTCTTGAGTCTGAACGCGTGCAGCGAGTGCATCGGCATCGTCACCTTCAAATACGGGTACTTTGGCTTGCAGTACCACAGGGCCGCCGTCTAACTCTTCTGTGACAAAGTGTACGCTAGTGCCATGCTCTTTATCGCCTGCATCAATCGCGCGCTGGTGGGTGTGTAAACCCGGATACTTAGGCAATAGAGAAGGGTGGATGTTGATCATTTTACCTAGATAGTGAGAAACAAACGCGCCACTGAGAATACGCATATAACCCGCAAGCACAATCACGTCCGGTTGGTATTCATCGATTTGTTTCATCAGTTCAGCATCAAAGTCTTCACGTGATTCGAATGCTTTTGGATCGACAAAATGCCCATTCACATCAAACTGTTTTGCACGCTCTAAACCATAAGCATCAGCTTTATTGGAGAACACCGCCGCGACTTGTGCATTTGGCATACTGTCTTCGCAAGCTTCCAAGATGGCTTGAAGGTTACTGCCGTTACCCGAAATGAGGACCACTATGTTTTTCATGATGTTGAGACTGCCTTGCTATTGTAGGTTTGAAGTGCGTATCCGCTAAATTACCTACTATTAGAATGGTTTTCGATGTTCCAGATAGCAGAATGAGGACATCGCGTCCTCATTCTTTTTATTTTTTGAGCTTGATTCGCAAGTTATTGGATTTCAACTTGCTCTTCATTGGCTTCTGCTTGAGCTATTTCACCAATTACCCATGCGTTTTCGCCTTCTTCTTTTAGAAGTGCAACTGCTGCGTCCGCTTGGTCTTTTGGTAGTGCCACGACTAGACCAACACCACAGTTGAACGTACGGTACATTTCGTGCGTTTCAACGTTGCCTTTCTCTTGTAGCCATTTGAAGATGATTGGCCATTCCCAGCTGTTACCGTCGATCACGGCTTTAGTGCCTTCTGGCAGTACGCGTGGGATGTTTTCCCAGAAACCACCACCAGTGATGTGAGAAATCGCGTGGATGTCGTGCTTCTCAATCATCTTAAGTGCTGATTTGATGTAAATCTTCGTTGGTTCTAGTAGGTGTTCACCGATAGTACGACCTGCTAGCTCTTCGTTCTTATCTGCGTCAGATACTTCTAGGATCTTACGGATAAGAGAGTAACCGTTTGAGTGTGGACCGCTTGAGCCAACCGCGATAAGTGCATCGCCCGCTGCTACTTTGGTGCCGTCAATTACGTCTTCTTTTTCTACTACGCCAACACAGAAGCCAGCAACGTCGTAGTCTTCGCCTTCGTACATGCCCGGCATTTCCGCCGTTTCGCCACCGATAAGTGCACAGCCTGCTTGAACACAGCCATCAGCGATACCAGAAACTACGTCTGCCGCTGTGTCTACGTCTAGTTTGCCTGTTGCGTAGTAATCTAGGAAGAATAGAGGCTCAGCACCTTGAACGATTAGGTCGTTTACACACATTGCCACTAGGTCAACGCCGATAGTGTCATGCTTGTTCATATCCAGCGCTAGGCGAAGTTTTGTACCTACACCATCAGTACCAGAAACCAGTACAGGTTGTTTGTATTTTGTCGGCAATTCACACAATGCGCCAAAACCGCCGATACCACCCATCACTTCAGGGCGACGAGTACGCTTAACCGCACCTTTAATACGATCTACAAGCGCGTTGCCTGCATCAATATCTACACCAGCGTCTTTATAGCTAAGAGAAGAGTTGTTACCACTCACAGGGAAGTCCTCGGTTTTTAAGTTGGATATGAAAACGGCACTATTCTACCAGTGGTTAAATACAGATAGCAAACGTTTGCGTCGGTTTTTTTCTTTAGTGAACTATCCTGATATCCCTGCAAAAATCATGTATAATCTGAAGGTTTGTTTAAATATTGCCAATAAAGCCGGAGATGGAAATGAAAGTTGTTGAAGTTAAACACCCTCTAGTGAAACACAAAATCGGTCTAATGCGAGAAGGTGACATCAGCACGAAGCGTTTTCGTGAGTTAGCGACAGAAGTCGGTAGCCTACTTACTTACGAAGCGACTGCAGACTTTGAAACAGAGAAAGTAACCATTGAAGGTTGGAATGGTCCTGTAGAAGTTGACCAAATCAAGGGTAAGAAAGTAACAGTAGTGCCAATCCTGCGTGCAGGTCTAGGTATGATGGACGGCGTTCTTGAGCACATGCCAAGCGCACGTATCAGTGTTGTAGGTATCTACCGTGATGAAGAAACACTTGAGCCAGTACCATACTTCAACAAGCTTGCTTCTAACATCGATGAGCGTATTGCTCTAGTTGTTGACCCAATGCTTGCAACAGGTGGTTCTATGATCGCAACAATCGATCTTCTAAAAGAGAAAGGTTGTCAGGCAATCAAGATTCTTGTTCTTGTAGCGGCTCCTGAAGGTATCGAAGCACTAGAAAAAGCGCACCCAGATGTTGAGCTATACACAGCGGCAATCGATGAGAAGCTAAACGACAAAGGTTACATTGTTCCTGGTCTTGGTGATGCAGGTGACAAGATCTTCGGTACTCAATAAGCATTATTGTTTTTACTGAATTCAAAAATAAAGGCTTGGTGAAAACCAAGCCTTTTTTGTCTCTGCTATTTGAAAGTTAGCTACGAGATGCGAGATCAGGAAGGGCGACTTAAATCAATCAAGCCGCACCATACTTACTTCGCGTTGTCTTCTTCCATCTGTGTATTATCTACCACGTGGTTTTCACCAAGGTCGTTTGGTAGCACTAGATTAAGAATGATTGCAACGATACCACATAGGCTTACACCTTGTAGGCTGAACTCGCCAATGCCGAAAGCCATACCGCCGATACCAAATACTAGCGTTACCGCTACGATCACTAGGTTACGTGATTTGTGCAGGTCAACTTTGTTCTTAATCAGTGTGTTTAGACCAACGGTTGCGATAGAGCCAAACAGTAGAATCATGATGCCGCCCATTACTGGAACTGGAATCGTTTGAAGAATCGCGCCAAGCTTGCCGACTAGAGCAAGGACGATCGCTGTAATAGCTGCCCATGTCATGATCACTGGGTTGAATGCTTTCGTTAGCATTACCGCACCGGTTACCTCGCTGTAAGTGGTGTTTGGTGGCGCGCCAACCATAGAGGCCGCAATTGTTGCTACCCCGTCACCTGCGATGGTGCGGTGCAGACCTGGTTTCTTCAGGTAGTTTTTACCCGTCACGTTTGAAATCGCTAGCATGTCACCCACGTGCTCTACTGCTGGAGCGATAGCCACTGGGATCATGAATAAGATCGCATTGATGTTGAACTCTGGTGCGGTGAAGTTTGGCATTGCTAGCCAAGCCGCTTGCGCTACCGGAGTGAAATCCACAACGCCATAGAATAGAGAAACAGAGTAACCTGCCAAGATACCGCCAACGATAGGAACCAGCTTTAGGAAGCCTTTCGCAAACACGCTCAGCGCAATCGTTGTTAGCAGTGATACTGCTGAGATGATAACTGCCGCATCGCCATTGATAAGCTGCACTGCGCCGTCACCAGTTTTACCTACTGCCATGTTTACTGCCGTAGGTGCCAGACCAAGGCCAATCACCATGATAACTGGGCCAACCACAACGGGTGGCAGAATCTTATGGATGAAGCCAACACCGCGTACTTTGATCATTGCGCCAAGAGCCACATAAACCAAACCTGCAGCCATCAAGCCACCCATGGTTGCACCGATACCCCAAGTTTGGATACCGAACATAATAGGAGCAATAAACGCAAAAGAAGAGGCAAGGAAGATTGGGACAGAACGTTTAGTAGTCAGTTGGAAAAGAAGGGTACCCACACCAGCACCAAATAGCGCAACGTTTGGGTCAAGGCCAGTCAGTAGTGGTACCAGCACGAGAGCACCAAAAGCGACAAAGAGCATCTGAGCGCCTTGTAACGCATTTTTCATAATTATTTCCTATTCAGAGATACGCAGACAAATCCGCGGAATATTATCACTACGGCAATCGATTGCAATGTTACTTAGATCAAATTTTTGGATGGATTGATAATTGAAAGGAATAGTTTGTTCTCATAGTGGGTTTTAACTTGGTCAGAATACCGACAATTCACTCAGTACTCTTCTTGCTCAAGTTTTGATAGTTGCTTATCATGCGTGTTCTTGTTCAGAGGATTATGAAAACTATGCGCTATTTAGCTCTCTTATTGATAGGTTGGTTGTCTCTGCCAGTTTATGCATTAACTCAGGTGGATATCTATCGTGCCGAAGTGGCGATCGACGGTGAGCAAAAAGACGGCGAAGAACTCGCTCGTCAACAAGGTATGCAAGATGTGATTGTGCGTGCGACTGGCAGCCAATCTTCCCTTAGCAACCCAGTAATTAAGAAAGCAGTGGGTTCAAGTTCTCGCTATATTTCTCAACTTGGTTACGGCCAAATTGATGGTCAAAACAGCTTGAAGATGCTGTTTAACAGCGGCCAAATCCGTTCACTGCTGACTCAAGCTCAGCTTCCATTGTGGTCACCAAACCGTGCCAACATTTTGGTGTGGATGGTAGAAGAGCAGGGCTACGATCGTACGATTACGTGGGAGCACTCAGATTCAGCAAGTGCAGCTGCGTTGCGTGAAGCCGCACAAGCGCGTGGTTTACCAGTCACTATGCCCGTGGGTGATTTTGATGATGTGACGGGTGTGAATGTGTCTGACCTTTGGGGTGACTTCGTTGATCCAATTAGCCAAGCGAGCCAACGTTACCCGGTCGATGCGGTACTGATCGTACGCGTTCAAGGCGATAAGCTTCGCTGGACTCTGTACGACCAATCACCAGCACAATTATCTGAATCAAAGCAGTCTCCACGCAGTGGTTCTGCATCAGGTGCGAATGCGATTCCTGCGATGATGGGCGGTATTGCTGATTACTACGCGAAGAAGAGTGCGGTGGTGGTTTCAAGCAAATCGTCTAAAGCCCTAGATGTGAAAGTACTGAACGTTGAATCAGCAATGGATTTCTTTGAGCTAGAGAATTCGCTAACCAAGCTTAACTCGGTAGCGGGTACGGAAATCAAGCGTATTCAAGGCAACCAAGTGACGCTAACAATTCATCTATTGGCCTCACAGCAGGCGTTTGAGCAAGAAGCGTCTTCGATTCGTCCGTTAGAAGTGACTGAAGATCCGATGGTGGGTATGGAACCAGCAACACCAGTGCAGCTTCCGGTAGAACCTGCTCAACCAGCACAATTGCCAGCAGAGTCAGAAGAAGGTCAAACGGCGAATGTGGTCGAACTCGATACGGCGAACGAGCAGGCTCAGCCAGAGCAGCCTGTGATCGCTCAGCCAGCACCAGTGCAATACGACTTGATCTATAAGTGGAAGGCGCCTGTGCGTACTCAAGCTGAGCCAGTAGAGGAAGAATCAGAAATCGCGCCAGTGCTAGAAACAGACGTGGTTGAAGATCATCTGACTTAACTCGTGTTCAATAAAAAACGAACAAAAAAAGAGTCGCCTAGTGCGACTCTTTTTTATGTAGTACCGTCCTAAGTAAGGTAGCTACATTTCCAACATTACATTGGCGAATATTATGCAGAGACTGAAGCTGGATGTCTCTGAGCTTATTACTTATTCCTTATTACTTATTGAATTTCGCTTTCTCTTCTTTCTCAACTTGAGACAAGCGTTTTAGCTTCAAACCTAATTCTTTACCTCGTGCTCGTGCAAACAATATGTTGCCGACGAAGCCAAGTGAGGTAAGCGCTAACTCCACAACGGCTAACCATCGCTCACCGCCATCAACATACAGAATCGTTAGGGCGTGCAAGAAGTAAAGCATTAAGACGAAGTTTGCCCACGCGTGCGTGTAAGGCTTGCCCGCAAGAATACCCGGAAGCGGCAATAATAGAGGGATACACCACGCAATTGCCAGCGTAGTGCTGCTTAGATGCGGGTGAGGGGAAAGGGCTAGTTGCCAAATTGCGACCCAAGCCAATAACGCCAAATTGCCAAATAGCGCCATGTAGCGATAGGTTTGGGTGCGTGTGCTGAGAGGTGGTTGGTCGAT
The DNA here is from genome assembly GCF_002163755.1 of Vibrio campbellii CAIM 519 = NBRC 15631 = ATCC 25920. Classification (NCBI taxonomy): domain Bacteria; kingdom Pseudomonadati; phylum Pseudomonadota; class Gammaproteobacteria; order Vibrionales; family Vibrionaceae; genus Vibrio; species Vibrio campbellii. The sequence continues at coordinate 2,477,032 of NZ_CP015863.1, read as the reverse complement.
AATGTCAGACATCGATTTACTTATCCTTGAGCTTACTGACTTCCTTTGAGCTTTTGCGCTGCGGTTGCCAGTCGTTTTCCTAATTGTTGTGCGAGACGAATCTCTTCTGCAGTAAGACTTGGTTCGTGTCCTACACTGCTTGCCCCATAAGGCGTGCCACCAGACTTTGTGGTGTGCAGTTCGGGCTCTGAGTAAGGAATACCCAACACCATCATGCCGTGATGCAGAAGTGGGGTCATCATGCTCTGTAGAGTCGTCTCTTGACCACCGTGCATTGAAGACGATGAGGTAAACACACAGGCTGGTTTATCGATAAGGTCGCCATTCACCCACAAAGGTGTGGTTTGATCCCAAAAGTGCTTGAGCGGCGCTGCCATGTTGCCAAACCATACTGGGCTGCCAAACGCGAGACCATCGCACTGCTTCAATTCATCTAGAGTAACAAGTGGATCAGAAGGGGTATGTGAGTGAGGTGACAATTCTTCAACTGTACGCAAAATCGCTTCGCAATGAGGAGTCGATTCGACCCCTCTTGCTATCTGTCTTGCCAGCTGTTTTGTTGAGCCATGACGGCTGAAATACAAAATGAGGATCTGGCAATCCATTTATAGAATTTCCAACACTTGCTCTGGTGGACGACCGATCTTCGCTTTACCGTTTGCAACCACAACAGGGCGCTCGAACAGTTTAGGGTTTTGCGCCATTGCATCGAAAAGCTGCTCATCAGTCACTGAGGTGTCACCAAGTGCTAGCTCTTTGTAAATGTCTTCTTTGGTACGCATCATTTCGCGTACTGAAGAAAAACCAAGTTGAGCGTAAAGTGCTTTCAGTTGTTCAACATTAAGCGGTGTATCTAGGTATTTAACCACTTCCGGTGTTACACCATTTTGCTCAAGCAGTTCTAGAGTTTGACGGCTCTTCGAGCAACGAGGGTTGTGATAAATCACGACTGACATGGTTTTCTCCATTTCGTTATTGTAATGCCATGAATCGATCTCTTTGGATCATCAGTTGGTCGATACGAGCATCATATCGAGCTTGTTTCAAGCTGCCCAACTCAGCAATTTTACTTGCCTCACTATAATACTGGATCGCTTTGTTCCAGTTTGCTCGCAATGCCAAAATTTCGGCACGTGCGGCGAGTTCTTCATCATTGTTGCCCAGAGCGTGGTTGCCTTTTGAAAGCAGGTGCCAACCATTGGTGTCTTCTGGGTTATCGTGAGTGTAGCGCTGCAGAATACGTACTGCTTCTTCGTCTTTCTTCGCTTCAAGTAATGCGTTGGCATAGTTGATGGTTAAGACGTTGTTTTGCGGATTACGTTTTAGCGCGCTGCTCAGCATATCGACCGCTCTTTGTGGCTTTTTCTGCGCAATGTACAAATCTGTCATTGCGTCTAAGTAGAATGGGTTGCCAGGGTCTTGTTGTAGCAGCTTTTTCAGCAGCGGCTCTGCTTCGCTCAGGCGTTTGTTATCTAAGTGAACCAGCGCACGCCCGTAATCAAACGATGACATGATTTCTTGTGAGGCTTTTTTCTGAGTACGTTTAAACCATCCCATCGCAGCTTGTCCATCGATACCTGCGTAACGCGCAACGATCCGAGCTCGCGTCAAGTGGTAGTCAATCGACGGCATGATGCGCATTGGCGGATAAGCTCGGGCACGTGCTCGGCTATCGGTAATACGGTCTTCTGGTAATGGGTGAGTCAGCAGCATTGGTGGTGGCTTGCTGGCGTAGCGATATTCATCCGCTAGGCGACCAAAAAAACGTGGCATTGCTTGTGCGTCAAAGCCTGCTTTTGCCAGTGTCGCGATACCAAAACGGTCGGCTTCTTTTTCGTTTGAGCGGGTGTAGTTGATTTGGCTTTGCATGTTGCCTGCGGTTGCTGCCGTTACGGCTGCCATGCCTGCTTCTGGGGCGGCAATGGCGAGTAACAGCGCGCCAGCCAATGCAGCCATCGTTGCAGGAGAACGACGTGCTTGCTCTTCCATGCTTCGTGCGAGGTGGCGCTGTGTGACGTGCGCGATTTCGTGCGCGACAACAGAGGCCAGTTCACTTTCGGTACGAGCATGTAAAAACAGACCCGAGTGCAGAGCAACATAACCGCCAAAGAAGGCGAATGCGTTGATGTTGCGATCTCGAATCATGAAAAAATGAAACGGAGTTTTTACGTCATTTGCATTCGCGACCAAACGGTGACCGAGGGTGTCAATGTATTCATTGATGACAGGGTCGCTAACAATAGGGCTGCTTGATCGAAGCATACGCATGTAGGCGTCGCCGTAAATCAACTCTTGATCGATTGTCAGCGTGCCCCCAGCTGCCGTACCAATATCAGGGAGGTCGAGACTATTGGCGTAAATCGGCGCAGGTGTACTCAATGCAGTAGCAAGGCATAAACAAACTAGCGAGCGAGTGCGTTTTAACATACGGTTTAAAGATTCTCCAAAATACCGAGTCTGTGCTTGAGAGATGAATTCCTTTCAACGTCAGCACAGGCTTTATGGTCATCCGTGTCGGATGAATATGCTAGCAATAAGACCGAAGATAAACGAATTGGTTTCGTAAATTGTCATACACATAACTTTAAATTGTTAATTTAGAAGTCATTGTCGTCTACGCTTAAATCACTAGCACCAGCTCAAAAAGCCGTTACAATACAACCCTATCACAAGTGCAGAGCAATACAATGGAATCCATGTTACTCGATTTGCGTGAGCAAAGCTGCCCTATGGCACTGTTACTTGCTAAGCGTCACGCTGCAGATGTGTTTCAGGGAGAAACACCGCAATATCATCAGCTTGTCATTCAAGTGGTGGACAAAAGCTCTAAACACGACATCGTGAAGTATTTGCGTCACCAAGGTTATACGGTGGATTGCCAAGCTTCGCCAGAACACTTCACTTTGACAGTATTCAATAAGGAACCTTCATAAGATGCTTGAAATGGTAAGTCGTTGGTATAAGCGACGCTTTTCTGACCCACATGCAGTGAGCCTAGTGGCGATCTTGCTGTTCGGTTTTATCACTATTTACTTCTTCGGGCATTTGATTGCGCCATTGTTGGTGGCGATCGTTCTTGCATACCTACTTGAATGGCCGGTGACACAAATGTGCCGTTTGGGTATTCCTCGTACCTTCTCTGTGATTACCGTCATTCTCATCTTTATTGGTTTGATGCTGATTGCCGTATTTGGTTTAGTGCCGACCATTTGGACTCAGGTCGGAAACTTAATCAACGACATCCCGAACATGTATGCGGGGCTGCAAAAGTTTATTGCAACTTTGCCACAGCGCTACCCTGAGTTAGCAAACTTACAAATTGTCGAAACCGTCGTGACTAACGCGAAGAACCAGGCGCTTGGCTTGGGTGAGAGTGTTGTGAAGGGCTCACTGGCTTCTTTGGTTAGTTTGGCAACGTTGGCGGTTTACCTGATCCTTGTTCCGCTGTTGGTGTTCTTCTTGTTGAAAGACAAAGAAGAGATGATGAGCATGGCAAGTGGCATTCTGCCGAAAAACCGTAAGCTAGCGAACAAAGTGTGGCATGAGATGAACGAGCAAATCTCTAACTACATTCGCGGTAAAGTCTTAGAAATCCTTATCGTAGGTGGCGTGAGCTACGTGACGTTTGCTATTCTAGACCTGCGCTACTCTGCATTACTTGCTGTTGCGGTGGGTTTGTCAGTACTGATCCCATACATCGGTGCGGCTGCGGTGACTGTGCCTGTTGCGATTGTCGGTTTGTTCCAATGGGGTCTTACACCGCAGTTCTATTGGCTATTGGTTGCTTATGGCATTATTCAGGCACTAGACGGCAACGTATTAGTCCCTGTGCTGTTCTCTGAAGCGGTAAACCTTCACCCTGTTGCCATTATCGTGGCTGTGCTGGTATTTGGTGGATTGTGGGGCTTCTGGGGCGTGTTCTTTGCGATTCCATTGGCAACGCTAGTGAAAGCAGTATGGAACGCCTTGCCAAGCACCGAAGAAAACGAGCCGATACAAGAATAGAAATGAATTCCAATAAAAAGCCCAGCGATTGCTGGGCTTTTTGATATTCGGATGAAAGCTAAAGCTTACGCGTTTTCTTTCAAGTAGTTCACAACCACTTCATGGTGATCTTTAGTTTTGAACTTGTTGAATACGTGTTCAATCACGCCTTCTTCGTTGATCAGGAAGCTGATACGGTGAAGACCATCGTACACCTTGCCCATGAACTTTTTCTCGCCCCATACGCCGAACTGGTCAGCAACCGCATGGTCTTCGTCAGAAAGTAGTGTGAAGTTCAGCTCATCACGTTCGATGAATTTACCTAGGCGTTTTACTGGGTCGATGCTTACGCCCAATACCACAACGTTGTGTGCGTCTAGCTCTGCTTTTACATCACGCAGACCTTTCGCCTGAGTGGTACAACCCGGCGTCATTGCTTTCGGGTAGAAGTAAAACAGAACTTTCTTGCCTTTAAAATCACCAAGAGAAACGGTGTTGCCATCTTGGTCGAGCAAAGAGAAGGCTGGCGCTGGCGAGCCTGCTGTCAGCGTATTCATGGTTATGTCCTTTACTTATAGATTATTTTTAATGAAATTAAGAGAACCTTGTACGTTGAGCGTGTTACAAAGTTCATCGAAATCTTCTTGTAGTTGCATCAGATTGCAGTCAGCGCTCACTGAAGCGGTGATCGCGATGTGGAACTGATCCGCATCCAGTTGGATTTTAGATTTACTGATGGTTTGCGCACTAAGAGAATGTAGGCCAATCTGTTTATCGGCGAAAAACTGTGTGAACTTTTCAGTGAGGCCGATGCGATCTTCAGAATCAATGAACACTTCCATCGTGTAGCTGTTGTCGAGCAACTCATGTGCTGACGTGCGTTTCATGATGGTAATGAGGTCGTGTTCTTGCCCAAGAAGTGGCAATTGCGTCTCGACGCGAGTGACATTACTGGCGTTCCCAGTAAGCAGCATGATAAGCGTAAATTCGTTACCAAAGATAGCGATACGGCTATCGACAATGTTACAGCCAGCTTGTGTGACGAGCTTAACCACTTGGTTACATATGCCCGGACGATCCTTTCCAACCGCTGTAAGTACCAGATGTTGCTTCATAAATGAGCTTCTTGTCCTTTCTTTCAATAGAGAGATGGTAGCACAGATACAGCACAGAAATGTCGAGTCAGTTCTTTTTTTAAACTTGTTAAAACGCTTTGTTGATTAAGTGAACAGTTTGCTTGCGAGGCGTTCTATTAATTCACTCAACGCTGACTTGAGCCTCATGACGAGAGAGTATATTCCGCGCCTAATTTAAAGTGGCGAGCTCAGCTTGCTCACGGCGTATCGCCATTAAACACAATTATCAGAATGGATAGGATTGAGAACAAAATTCACATTTTAGTTGCGAGACCTCTAACAACTGATAATTATTCATTCATTTGTACTTTGTAAGCGAGTTTACGCTCTTGTGTTTGTCAATCGCATTACAGTACCATGCAGAAAGAGTAAAATGAGGGAGATAAACATGTTTTCAGGAAGTATCGTAGCGCTGATTACACCATTAAAAGCAGATGGTGAAGTAGACTTTGATAGTTTACAAAAGCTTGTTGAGTACCATGTTGAAGCAGGTACAGACGGTATTGTCGCAGTTGGCACCACAGGTGAGTCAGCGACTCTAACCATTGAAGAGCATGTAAAGGTCGTAAATAAAACCGTTGAGTTTGCAAACGGTCGTATCCCAGTGATTGCTGGTACGGGTGCAAATGCGACCCACGAAGCAGTTACATTCAGCAAATTATTGGCTGATTCTGGTATCTCTGGCTTCCTGAGCGTAACACCTTACTACAACAAACCAACTCAAGAAGGTTTGTTCCTACACTACAAAGCAATCGCAGAAGCGAGTGACGTACCTCTAATTTTGTACAATGTACCGGGTCGTACTGCAGTAGATATGTCTCCTGAGACAGTGGCACGCTTGTCAAAGCTTGATAATATCGTGGCACTGAAAGACGCGACAGGCGATTTGAGCCGAATTGCACTTCACCGTGAACTTTGTGGCGAAGATTTTATCTTACTAAGTGGTGATGATGCGACTGGCCTAGAATTTGTTAAACTTGGCGGTCACGGCGTTATCTCGGTAACGAACAATATCGCAGCGGAAGACATGGCAGACATGTTCCATTTGGCAAGTGAAGGTAAATTCGACGAAGCAGAAGCGATCAACGAACGTTTGATGACTCTGCATAAAAACCTATTCGTGGAATCAAGCCCAATCCCAGTAAAATGGGCAGCACACAAGCTTGGTTTGATTGAAGAGGGTGAATTGCGTCTTCCTTTGACCCCACTTTCTGAAAAATCGCAGCCAGTTGTGGAACAGGCGCTAACAGACGCCGGTATTTATTAAGATTGATTTGCTAGGATCGAAGTTCATGCTGGGGGCAAGTAGGCCCTCAGTGTTTTAGGAGTATAAATGAAGCTTTCAAGCCAGTTAGTGTTAAGTTCACTAGCTGTATTCGTATTGACTGCCTGTTCAGGTGGTGCCAACCAGCGTCGTCAAGCAAAGGACGACTTCGAGTATTTGAACACACCAGCTCTGGAAGAGTGGAGTGTACCGGCAGGTGCTCAACCTCAGTTTTACCCTAACTACCGTATTCCTCAAGGAAACTATGCGGGTGGTATCGGTAAAGAAGTTGATATTCGTCCGCCTCAGCAAGTATTGGAATTGATCCCTGGTGCTCGCCTAGACCGCAGCAACGACGGTGAAGTAACACTATGGCTGCTTCGCAAGGATGAACTGGATAAAGTTTGGCAAATCGTTCAAAAGATGGTTTCAGAGAACAAGATCCCGGTAGAAAACCAAACGGACAATCGTATCGAGACAGGTTGGGTTACTTGGAACTCACCTGATGAAGACATGGAAATCGGTAGCCGCTACGAAATTACTCGTGGTGAGATGAACGGTCGCCATGGTTTTAAAGTAAGCTTGATTGATTGGCGTGAAGGCAACCAAGTGAAAGAAGTAACACGTACTAACCGTGAGCGTTACAACGTGTTTATGACTAACTTGGTGACGGCTCGTTACGACCAACATGTACGTAAAGAAGCCCAGCGTAAAGCACAAGAGCTCGTGAAACACATCCCAATTACGATGGGTAAAGACCGCAGCGGTTTGCCAGTGATCATTGCTCGTGCTCAGTACAATGTGGTTTGGAACCGTCTACCAGATACGCTACCTAAGATGGGCTTCAAGATTGAAGAACGCAGCCAATCTCAAGGTACTGTGACTGCGAAGTACGCATCACCAGATGACGAGTTCTGGAATGACATCGGCGTGAAGCCTGTTGACCTAGCTCCTGGCAAGTACACCTTCCTACTTGGTGACTTAGGTAACCGTACTTCTATCAACATTACTGATTCTGCTGGTAAGCCAGTAGAAGAAGAGTTCTTGAAGTCACTGGCGCCAGTACTTGCTGCTGTTGTGAAAGAGTAATTGCTCTCTACAACTAAGTAGTCAGACACAGACAAACAAAAGGGACCTCAATGGTCCCTTTTTGCTGTTTGCTTTAACGAGAATGCTCGACGGGGTAGAGCGCCTGAAGTGGTATCAAGCTTGTCTTGAATTCACAGAGAGGTTAACGAGATTCGTCTTTCTTCTCTCCGTTTTCATCGTAACGCTCTTTATCCAGTTCGTTCAGTTTGTCTAAATCGTTCTTGCGACCTTTATCCATCTGACCGAACTTCATTTTGGCGGTGTACTTGAGAGCAGCGATATTACCTACCACGATGCTGAGCACTATGATGATAATGACCCAAGGGTTGGTTAGTAATTCGATCATAGAGCCTCCGGCGGCGTGATATTGTGAATGAATTTGGTAACGATCTTATCCAAATTATTCAATATGACGTCGATCCCTGCAATGCTGTCGATCTGATTTTGCTCAATTAACTGATTTCTCAGCACTTCGGGCGTCAGATGAGTTAAGCATTGTAGCCCAACCGATTTATGACTGATGTGCCAAGGTTCAATCGCCACGCCACCCAGATCTTGCTGATAAGGGAAGAAGAAACCAAAGCTATCTAGGTTGGCTTCCAACCATTGATAGAACGCCAACTGATGACCTTCTAAGTATTCCCACGGCTCCAATTGTAATTGCGTGCCTGGCGGTAACAAGTTACGCGCGTAGACATCAAAATCACAACCCCAATGATGTCGGCTACCGCCGGGTAGGGCTGACCAGCGCAGGATCGCAATCAGCTTTTCTTCATCACTGAGCTTCGCTTTGTCTAAAGGTTGGGAGTGGGAGTCTAAGATTGTTAAGTCACCGGCAAACTTACCGTTCCAGATGGCTTTTTGGCGATGAAAATCGCGAAAGCCGCTGGCGATTTCCATCTTAAAGCCAGCTTCGATTGCGGCTTCAATCATCTTCAACAAATCATCGACGACTTCTGGATGAAGCATAAACGCCTTTTGACCCACTAACGTGGATTGAAGATGCGAATCGGTGATTCCGGTAAGTTGCTCTGGTGTCATGGTGTTCTCGTTAAATACTACTTACTGCACTCGCAGGCGCTATTTTGCCAATAAGTGCTTTAGCGTGTTCTCGTACATGTCGGTCAATTTCTCTAGGTCATCGACCTTCACACACTCGTTCACTTTATGAATCGTCGCGTTCACTGGACCAAGCTCAACCACTTGACCGCCCATGCGCGCGATAAAGCGGCCATCAGACGTACCACCTGTGGTCAGAAGTGCAGGCTTAGTGCTGTTCACCTCATCAACCGCCACAACGACGGCATCAAGTAGCGCACCTGTATCGGTTAGGAACGGGTCGCCATTGAATGTCCACTTTAGATCGTAGTCTAAGTCATGCTTATCCAGCGTTTCGGTGATACGTTGAACAATCACTTCATTGCTCAATTCAGTACTGAAACGAAGGTTAAATTGAACGTTAAACTCACCCGGAATCACGTTAGACGCGCCAGTACCTGCCGAAACATTCGGGATCTGGAAGCTAGTCGGAGGGAAGTAGTCGTTACCTTGGTCCCACTCAGTGGTCGCTAATTCATGGATTGCCATAAGCGACTGATGAACAGGGTTGTTTGCAAGATGAGGGTAGGCCACGTGGCCTTGCGTACCTTTCACAGTTAGATCGCCGGTGATTGAGCCACGGCGGCCATTCTTCACGACATCACCAACCACTTCAGTACTTGAAGGTTCGCCAACGATACACATATCGATGTTCTCGCCGCGATCCATTAGCGTTTCAACCACGCGAACCGTACCGTTGATGAACGGGCCTTCTTCGTCTGACGTGATCAAGAAGCCGATCGAGCCTTTGTGGTCTGGGTTTTCTGCAATAAAGCGCTCAACCGCCACGACCATACACGCTAGCGAGCCTTTCATGTCTGCGGCGCCACGACCGTGAAGGTAACCATCGATAATAGTCGGCTCAAATGGGTGGGTGTCCCATTGCTCTAGCTTGCCTGCTGGTACGACATCGGTGTGACCGGCAAAAGCAAACAATGGTGCTTCTGTACCACGGCGAGCCCAGAAGTTAGCGGTGTCCTCAAACACCATCACTTCGATTTCAAAACCAAGCGCTTTTAATCGCTCGATCATTACATCCTGACAGCCTGCATCTTCAGGCGTTACGGACTGGCGGCTGATCAGGTCTTTAGTGAGTGCCAGTACTGGACTGTCTGTCATCCTTGAGTGTTCCTTTAATTAAGAGTTAAAAATGGTCGCGTATTGGTCTGCTTTGAAACCAATATGAAGTTGGTCTTCAACTTTCAAGATAGGGCGCTTAATCATCGCTGGGTTTTCTACTAACAGCGCGATTGCGTTTTCTTCGTTAAGAGCATCTTTTTGTTCTTGAGTCAGCTGACGGAAAGTCGTGCCACGCTTGTTCAGAACCTGCTCCCAACCTAGTGCGTTACAAAATTCAGTCACCATTGCCGCATCGATACCTTGTTTGCGGTAGTCGTGAAAATCAAAAGCAACGTTTTCCGCTTCTAGCCATTTCTTGGCTTTTTTAATCGTGTCGCAGTTTGGGATGCCGAACATGGTGATCGTCATATTATTTCCTCTTGTCTTTGTGCTTTACTTATCGGTTTGCGCTATGGAACGCCCGATTTTGCGTTGTTTTTGGCTGTTCAAGCATCCTATCAAGAAGCAACCAATGTGACAAAATCATGGGGCGAATATTTCACAGGTCAGTGCTCTATTGGGCCGTGCCCAGTCGCTCATTCCTCCACCAAACAGCGATAAGAATGATAAAAAACTTGGCTAAATAGCACGGAAAAGTCGAGTTATTGATCAAACGCAACATCTTGCTGAGCAAAAAGGAAATAATGAATCGGCACAATTTTAGGAGGTGTCAATGGAATTGAGTCCTGTTTTTGCAAGGCGGCTATATTTGGCCTTGTTGGTGGAAAACCTAGAAAGGCCAAATGTACCAAAATTGATCGAAAGAACGGGGTGGCCTCGTCGTACTATTCAAGATGTACTCAAGGCATTACCGGGGATCGGCATCGAACTCATCTTCGTTCAAGATGGTCGACGTCATAACGACGGCTATTACCAACTTTCGGATTGGGGACCTTTTGACAGTCAATGGGTTCTTGAGCGAGAGGGAGATATCGCTAGCAGTCTTGGATTTCGTGCATAAGCCAGCAATTGCTGGCTTTTTTACGTTTGGAAAACGCTTATTGGCAGCGGTAGGCAGTACCTAGTACGCTGAAAGAAGTCACAAAGTCTTGTGGGGAGACCATGTAAACGGTGTCGGCCTCGAGCAAAGCGGCGTTGTTTTTCAAATCGGCCATCGCACCATGCATCATGGCATCGTTGGTGTAGAACAAGTAACTGTACCAGTGACCTTCGCTGCCCGTGACTTCACCTAAATACTCGCATTGCTCCGGATTGAACTGGCTATCAAAGCGAATCTGAACGTCATCACTTGATGCCGCCGGTAGCGTTGACGGTGACGAACAGCCCATCAAAGCTAGTGCGATGCTTCCTATCATCACAGAACGTTGCATATTATTTCCCCATCACGATGTAAGCCGCAAAACCAATCCAGCTTAGAACCAATAGTGCCCAAGGTAATACAGCTGGTTTGCTCGTTGATGCTTCAATATTTGCTGAATCTTGTTCAACGACGTCATCACGTTGACGCTGTTTTTCTCTCTGTTGTTTTTTCTTCGCTTTATCGGCCTGTCGATTGCGCTCTTTCTGCTGCTTTTTGTACTGAGCAATGCCTTTTTCAATCCCCTGGGCGATCAGTTTCGTCTGCTCTTTGGTTTGCCCTGGCTTTTGGGTTGATTTGGCAATTTTCATGGCTTCAGTTTGGGTTTCTTGAGAAGGAGCGGGTGCTGCTGTGTTTTTCTTTTTCATGCTTTTTTATCGACGTCACTGTAAATCTTAACTTAGTTTACCTGCGTAAGATGACGAAATGAACTTTAGTTCTCATCTTTGCTGGGTTGCAACTCTTAAGCGATCGGTTAAAGTGGCGTTTTTATGAAACTAAGAAGACGATATTGTGCGTTACTCATTTGATCAGTACGACGCTCATGGATTTTTGAAAGCGCCAATTATGTTATGGCTAGGGTGGATGTTCCTAGCGCGCTCTTGGGTAGTGTTTGCCATGGCAGGAGTAAGTAGACACAGCGGTAGCAAGATATTATCGATTGTTTATCCCGACTCAAATACGCTATATCTCGGACTATCGATGGGTATTCCAAGTTTATTATTGATGTGGCTGATGGGCTTACGTCATCCAGACAGAGGTTGGGTGAATCAAATTACGCAGCATGGTCGTGCCATGACTTTGATCTTGTGCGGTATTCAATTGGTTCAGACCATGTATCATGTCTACTTAGAACATGGTGTATTCAACTGGGCAAACGCGCTCACTATTACCCTGTTAGCTTGGTTTATGATCTATCTTTTTAATGGAAGATGGGCGAAAGACTGTTTCAACGTGCCACAAGTTGAGCACAAAGAAGAACAGCCATCTAAGAATTAAGAACAAAAAATTCCCGCATGGGGCAATGTATAGAGGATTTCTCAATGTCACAAGCTCAAACGGCGATTGTGCCTGAAGCAGGACCATTTGCACTTTACACTCAGTTAAAGGTGAACCAAAACCGTGAAAACGTACTGGCGAAACTGAAAGCGCTACCTGGGCTAGTAAATGAGCTAAATGCGAGCCAACCAGGTGCAGACCTAACGATTTCTATCGCATTCACTAAGTCTTTCTGGCAGCACCTAAACATGCAAATGCCAGAAGATTTGATCGACTTCCCTGAGCTAGGCGAAGGCGACGTGATTGCGCCTGCATCTGATGTTGATGTACTGATTCACTGCCACTCAAATCGTCACGATTTGCACTTCTATGTACTGCGTAAATTCCTAGTGGATACAGCAGAAGATGTAACAGTCGTCGACGAAACTTACGGTTACCGTTACCTAGATGCTCGTGACATGACGGATTTCGTAGATGGCACAGAGAACCCGAAAGGTGATGCGCGTGCTGACGTTGCATTGATCAAAGACGGCGCTTTCGCTGGTGGTAGCTACGTGATGGTTCAACGCTTTGAGCACAACCTTCCTGCATGGAACCGTCTGAATGTCTCTGCTCAAGAGAAAGTCATTGGCCGTACTAAACCAGACTCTATCGAGCTAGAAGACGTTCCAGCTGCGTCTCACGTAGGTCGCGTAGACATTAAAGAAGAAGGTAAAGGTCTTAAGATCGTTCGCCACAGCTTGCCATACGGCACAGCGACTGGTGCACATGGTCTTCTATTCATCTCTTACTGCAATACTATCCACAACATCAAAGTGATGCTTGAAAGCATGTACGGTGTGACGGATGGCAAGACAGACCAACTGCTTCGTTTCACTAAAGCGGTAACAGGCGCTTACTTTTTCGCTCCATCACAAGAAATGCTAGCGGAATTGGCGATTAAGTAATTTCCTAGAAGCAACGTATACTAAAGCTCTCCGCTCGGAGGGCTTTTTCGTCTTTCCTCCCTTTCCATTACTTTGAGCACTGGCTCTTTCTCAAAAAAACCTAAACCTTTCTGCAATTTGGTCGATAAGTATCCAAAGCCTTAATTTCAGGACCAATATTTGTGGCGATCACTGTTAATACCAATGTGGCAGCACTTGTCGCACAGCGTCATTTGACCAGTGCAACCGATATGCTGAACCAATCCATGGAGCGTTTGTCTTCAGGGAAGCGTATTAACGGCGCAAAGGATGACGCTGCGGGTATGCAAATCTCCAACCGTCTGCAATCGCAAATGCGTGGTTTAGATGTTGCCGTACGTAACGCGAACGATGGCATTTCCATCATGCAAACTGCGGAAGGCGCGATGAATGAGGTGACCAATATCATGCAACGTATGCGTGATTTGTCGCTCCAGTCAGCTAATGGCTCAAACAGCAAAGCGGAACGCACTGCGCTGCAAGAAGAAGTGATGGCACTTAATGATGAGCTAAACCGCATTGCCGAAACCACCTCCTTTGGTGGGCGTAAATTACTGAATGGCACATTTGGCACATCGTCTTTTCAAATCGGTGCAACTGCTGGTGAAGCGGTACAAATTGGCCTACGGACTATGCAGCCGGAATCTTTTGCTAGCTTTTCTATGAGATCATCTCAAAGGGTCGGCTCCGATTGGATGGTTCAAAACGGAAACAACGATATTGTTATCCACTATCGTGATAACAATTTTGAAGAGCAGGAGGTCCGTATTGAAGCTAAAGCAGGTGACGATATAGAAGAACTCGCTACTTACATTAATGGGCAAACCGATAAAGTAAAAGCGTCTGTTAATGAAGAGGGGCAACTGCAGTTACTGATGTCCTATAAAGATGCCATAGGATACCCTGGACCAACCTTCAGTGGTGGTTTGGGGGATGAGTTAGAGCTTGACAAGTATGTCACCGTAAAAAGAACGGTAGATAAAATTGATATCAGTACGGTGGGTGGTGCTCAGATGGCGGTTGGTATTCTAGATGATGCCATGAAAACAGTGGACAGCAGTCGTGCTGAGCTAGGTGCGTATCAAAACCGCTTTAATCATGCGATCAATAATCTGGAGAATATCCACGAAAACCTAGCGGCTTCGAATCGCCGTATTCAAGATACTGATTACGCCAAAGAAACCACACAAATGGTGAAGCAGCAGATCTTACAACAGGTCAGCACTTCGATTCTGGCACAAGCAAAACAAGCGCCAAACCTTGCTTTGACGCTGCTTGGTTAATGATTCGCACCACACGAATTTAACGCAAAATCAGCCTGTATCGACAATTCGAAAAGAAGCTTTAGCGAAAAATGAAAGTTTTTTTGCTTTTTTATCCGCTTCGTCACGATTACCCCTCCAAACGAATTATTTTCAAAAAAATCTAAAATTTTTTCTAAAGAAAACAGGGCATGCGCCGTTAATAAAAGTAACTTTGAGAGAACTACTTGGTTTTCCGAGACGTCGGAAACCGTTACATCGGAAAATCAATTGGAGAAATCACCATGGCAGTGAATGTAAACACAAACGTATCAGCGATGACCGCTCAGCGTTACCTAAACAACGCAAACTCAGCACAACAAACTTCTATGGAGCGTTTGTCTTCAGGTTTCAAAATCAACAGCGCGAAAGATGACGCTGCGGGTCTTCAAATCTCGAACCGCTTGAACGTACAAAGCCGTGGTCTGGATGTGGCTGTTCGTAACGCGAACGACGGTATCTCTATTGCACAAACTGCTGAAGGTGCAATGAACGAGACCACTAACATCCTACAACGTATGCGTGACCTGTCTCTTCAATCAGCAAACGGTTCTAACTCAAAAGCAGAACGTGTTGCGATTCAAGAAGAAGTAACAGCACTGAACGATGAACTAAACCGTATCGCTGAAACGACTTCTTTCGGTGGTAACAAGCTTCTAAACGGTACTTACGGTACTCAGTCTTTCCAAATCGGTGCGGACAACGGTGAAGCAGTAATGCTTAACCTAAAAGACATGCGCTCAGACAATAAAATGATGGGCGGCGTGAGCTACCAAGCTGACAACGGTAAAGACAAAAACTGGAACGTTGAAGCGGGCAAAAACGACCTGAAAATCAGCCTGACTGACAGCTTTGGTCAAGAGCAAGAAATCAACATCAGCGCGAAAGCGGGTGACGATATCGAAGAGCTAGCGACGTACATCAATGGTCAAACTGACCTAGTAAAAGCGTCAGTAGACCAAGACGGCAAACTACAAGTGTTTGCGGGTAACAACAAAGTTGAAGGTGACGTTGAATTCTCAGGCGGCCTATCTGGTGAGCTAGGTCTAAGCGACGGCAATAACGTAACGGTTGATACTATCGACGTAACATCAGTAGGTGGCGCACAAGAATCTGTGGCTATCATTGATGCGGCACTGAAATACGTAGACAGCCACCGTGCAGAGCTGGGTGCTTTCCAAAACCGTTTCAACCACGCAATCAGCAACTTGGATAACATCAACGAGAACGTGAACGCGTCGAAGAGCCGTATTAAAGATACTGACTTCGCGAAAGAAACGACTCAAATGACTAAGTCACAAATTCTATCGCAAGCGTCAAGTTCTATCCTTGCGCAAGCGAAACAAGCGCCGAACTCAGCGCTAAGCCTACTAGGTTAATAACCTAAGGCGAGAACCCCATTGGCTCGTGGTGAGAGATGAGCGAGTAAACCCAGCTTCGGCTGGGTTTTTTTATATCTGTTTTTGAGGTTTGGACAAGCTTGAGTTACTTCTAGTTACAATATTAGAGATGCATCACACTTCAGTAAGCCAAAGAAATTAATCGCAAAAAATTGAAAATTTCTCCTAAAGGATATTTATAGGCCGCCGTTAAAGGGACTGAGAGAAATGAGATGTACCTAAGTGAGGTGAGAGACACGACGGTGCATCAACTAAAGCCTTAAGGAGATCAACTATGGCGATTAACGTTAATACTAACGTTTCTGCGATGACCGCACAGCGTTACCTAAACCAAGCGGCTGAAGGTCAACAAAAATCAATGGAGCGTTTGTCTTCGGGTTATAAAATCAATAGCGCGAAAGATGATGCTGCAGGTCTACAGATTTCTAACCGTTTGAACGCACAGAGCCGTGGTCTAGACATGGCTGTGAAAAACGCGAACGACGGCATCTCTATTGCACAGGTTGCTGAAGGTGCAATGAATGAATCTACCAACATCCTACAACGTATGCGTGACCTATCGCTTCAATCTGCGAACGGTTCAAACTCGCGTTCTGAGCGTGTAGCGATTCAAGAAGAAGTAACAGCACTTAACGACGAACTAAACCGTATCGCTGAAACCACATCATTTGGTGGTAACAAGCTTCTTAACGGTACTTACGGTACTCAATCTTTCCAAATCGGTGCGGACTCTGGTGAAGCAGTAATGCTTTCTATGGGTAACTTACGTTCTGATACTTCTGCAATGGGCGGTAAGAGCTACTCAGCAGAAGATGGCAAAGATGCATCTTGGGCAGTAGGTGATAACACTGAGCTTAAGATGACTTACACCAACAAGCAAGGTGAAGAGAAAGAGCTGACTATCAACGCGAAACAAGGCGATGATATCGAGCAGCTAGCAACTTACATCAACGGTCAAAGCGAAGATGTAAAAGCATCTGTTGGTGAAGATGGCAAGCTACAAGTATTCGCTGCTACTCAAAAAGTAACAGGCGATGTAGAGTTCTCTGGCAACCTAGCGGGTGAAATTGGCTTCGGCGATGCAAAAGACGTAACGGTTAAAGACATCGACGTAACCACAGTTGCAGGCTCTCAAGAAGCAGTAGCGATCATTGACGGCGCACTAAAATCAGTAGACAGCCAACGTGCGTCTCTTGGTGCATTCCAAAACCGTTTCAACCACGCTATCAGCAACCTAGACAACATTAACGAGAATGTTAACGCGTCTAACAGCCGTATTAAAGATACTGACTACGCGAAGGAAACGACAGCAATGACTAAGTCGCAAATCCTTCAACAAGCAAGTACTTCAATCCTGGCACAAGCGAAGCAGTCACCATCTGCAGCGCTAAGCTTGTTGGGCTAATTGGGTCGACTCAGCCTAGTGATACCATCACCAAAGCGATAGACCTAATCGTTAGCTCATAAGGTGGAAGGGAGATTGTAATGGAAATATCCTCCTACACGTCGAACATCCAGCCTTACGGCACACCGAGTGGCACAAAAGTTGCTAAAGAAAATGGCATAGGCACGCCTAGCACAGCAAGTACTAACGGCACCGTTCCCGTTAAAAAACCGAACGATGCCGAACGCGAACTCTATGTTCAAGCTGCGATTGAAATGGCGGAATCTCGCCAAGAGCTGAACAAAGAAGAACGCGAAAAAATGGTCGAGCAAATGAATGAATTTGTGAGCGCCATGAATAAAGGGGTAGCGTTTCGAGTCGATGAAGAATCGGGCCGAGACGTTGTGACGATTTACGAAGCCACAACCGGTGATGTAATTCGTCAGATCCCTGATGAAGAAATGCTCGTGGTATTGCGTCGCCTAGCTGAGCACACAGCTAACCGCGGTTTGTTAGTTGAAAAGGTGTAAGTCGTTTTTGAGGTGATTTGATGAGTTTAGGCCCTTTGGGGATGTCTGGCGGCATGGATATCAATTCCATGGTCAGCAAAATTGTAGATGCCGAGCGTGTGCCAAAGCAGCAACGCATCGACAACGAGCGCGCGACAATTGACGCCAGCATCAGTGCCTATGGGCGACTCAGAGAATCGTTGGATACGATGAAGAATCTCATGACGAACTTTCGTCAGGAGAAGGCGTTTGCCGTTCGTTCTATAGAGACAACGGACGACGCAGTCGTATCCGCGACCGCAACAACAGACGCTATAGCCGGTAAGTATGCTATCGATGTGTTGCAGCTTGCACAGAGCCACAAAGTGGCTTCTGACGTTTTGCCAGAAGACGCCAAGTTTGGCGCTGGTAAGCTGCAGATTTCTCTTGGTGATGACACCTTCGACGTTAATGTCCGTTCTAGCTCTAAGCTAGTTGATGTCGTTCGTGGAATTAACGGCGCTAAGGATAACCCTGGCGTACGTGCTTCCGTTATTAACGACGTAGAAGGGCCGCGTTTGATCCTTGCTTCGAACCTTTCGGGCAAGGACCATCAAATCAAAGTCAGTGTGGATGCCGAAGCTGGCAACCCTCTGAAACATTTCGAATACAAAACTCTGGAAGACCGAGTGAACGCGCTTGAAGAAGCTCGTGAAGCGGCAGAAGCCGTACTTGGCCCCCTTAAAGAACCAGAGTCAAACACCGATGCAGACCAACCTGAACAGGTGGATGCAGACGGCAATCCTATACCTCCTGAAGAACAAAAAGCGGCAGAGAATGCGCAAGATGGCGCAACGGACGAACCGATCTCTGCGGCGGGTGCCGCTGCGGCGAAGGCAGGGCAAGAAGCAATTGATGCTGCCAATAAACGAGCGGGTATGCGTCCGCAAGACAGCATACCCGGTTGGACAGAAACCGCTTCAGGCACACTTCTCGATTCTTACCGTCCGCCAGAATTAGAGCTGGATGAAGAAGCCATCGCGAAAGCACCAGACGTTCCGGGCTGGAACAATGCAGCCTCTGGTACGCTGACTGACTCTTACGTCACAACCAAAGAAGCTAAACAACAGCTTGAACAAGAGAAAGCGGAAATTGAGCAAAAGATTGCCGATGAAAAGCAAGAACTTGACCAAAAGGTGGCTCGTGGTGAACTGACGGAAGAACAAGCGAAGCAAATCCATCGCGCTAAACTAGAGCCTGAAGAGCGCGAGCGTCTTGAGAAAATTGATGTCGCAGAGGCAAAGATCGCAGAAGCGCAAAAAGCCTTTGAAGTTTATTCAGGCATGACAGAAGTGCAAGCCGGTCAGGATTCGCAAGTGATGCTTGATGGCGTTGCACAGCTTTCGAGCCATAACAACGTGATTGAAGACGCCATTGAAGGTGTAAACCTAACGCTGAAGGGCAAATCGGAACTGGGTAAACCCCCGGCTGAGATTGGCGTTGAGTATGATCGCCAGAGTGTACGGTCAGATATTGAAAACTTCGTTTCCGCGTACAACTCGTTCTATCAAACCTCTAAAGCACTTGCCAGTGTTGACCCGACGACAGGTCAGAAAGGACCGTTAGCGGGTGACAGTACGGTACGTAACGCTGATGCACGTTTGAAATCGGTCTTTTCAACCTCGATAGAGAAAGCACCGGAAGATCTGAAATCCTTGACTGAGTTCGGTATCACCACCACACGTCAAGGTACGTTAGAAATCAACTATGACATGTTGGATCGCCAATTGAACAACAACTTTAATGAGTTGGAGAAGTTCTTTGGCGGTAACACAGGTTTCGCGAAATGCGTTGAAGACGCAATCCAAGGCATTACCGGTTTTACGGGTAGCATCCGTACGCGAGAGAAGAGCCTAACTGAACAAAACTACCGCCTTGGAGACGACCAAGCGGCATTAGATCGCCGCATGGACAGTTTAGAGAAGCGTACTCACGCTAAGTTCGCTGCGATGCAAGATGCAACGGGTAAGATGCAGGGCCAACTAGGGGCGCTGATGAACGCGTTGGGCCAATAGATGAAAGATGCACTCATAGAAATTAGTGATATTGATCAACTAATTACGCAAGAGCTGGAAAAAGTCGACTTTAATACTGAAGAAATCCTTCACTTGGTCGATATCAGGGAACGGTTATTGCAAAACCTGCTGTCCATTGTTGAGAACAATCCATTGGTGAAGCAGGAAGCAGAGTGGCAAGACTTGCTCACTCGTACCAAAAGTATTGTTGAGCTGATGCAAAACGAAACCACTAACGTCGGTAAAGAGCTTCACAAGTTCCGTTATGGTCAACGTTCGCTTCAGCAGTACAAAAAATTTATATAAAAGAGGAATACTATGCGCGGTTCTTTGCAAGCATACAAAAAGGTATCAGTCGACAGCCAGCTGAGTGCGGCGTCTCCGCACAAAGTCATTCAAATGCTAATGGCAGGTGCAATTGAGCGTCTGATCCAAGGTAAAGCAGCAATGCAAGCAGGTAACATTCCTGCAAAAGGTGAACGCTTGGGTAAGGCGTTGGACATCATCATCGCACTTCGTAGTTGTCTATCTATGGAAGATGGTGGTGACATTGCTTCAAACTTAGATTCACTTTACGAATTTATGATCACTCAGATCTCGGCTGCGAACCACCAGAATGATCCTCAACCAATTGATGATGTTATTGATATTATTCGCGAAATCAAATCGGCTTGGGACCAGATTCCTACTGAGTTCCACAACCTAACGGCAGCAGAAGTCGGCATTTAATCGATAAAACAATACCTTACTTAATGAGTAGGGTATTGTGCCAAATTGCATAGAAATGAGTTAGATAAAGTTACAATAGAGCTCACACCTCTTTATTGCTTGGTTGCCTTATTTTTTTATTCAAATAAAATAGAAGTCATTAGTGGCCCTAATGGCTTTTTTTTGTTGCTGATTTTCCTATTTTGTCTATCGTTAATTGAGAGTGGTCCCCCCCTTTCTAACACTCAATTGCGCAAATCAAGGTTTGGCCGCAACAACCCCATAATAAAGGCAATCATTCTTACTTATGCAAGGTTTGGCAAAGCTGCTTGTAATCGATGACGATGCACCAAGTCGTTTGAATATAAGCAATATATTGGAATTTGTTGGAGAAAGTTGCGAAGCTGTCAGTTCTGATCAGCTAGGCGATGTTGACTGGTCAGCCGTTTGGTCAGGCTGCATTGTCGGTAACATCTCTGCGGGTCATGCAGCGACAGCGGTGATGGCTCACCTCAACGAAGCGTACCATATCCCACTTCTCGTCATGGGCTCTTTCCCATTGCCCGTTGATGATTTGCCAAACTTTGTCGGTGAATTAGAGCAACCGCTCAACTACCCGCAACTTAGCGAAGCGTTACGTCATTGCAAAGACTTCCTTGGTCGTAAAGGCGTAAACGTGGTAGCAAGCGCACGCAAAAACACGCTTTTCCGTAGCCTTGTCGGCCAAAGCCGAGGCATTCAAGAAGTTCGTCATTTGATCGAACAAGTATCAGGTACTGAAGCAAACGTACTTATCTTGGGTGAATCTGGTACAGGTAAAGAAGTGGTAGCACGAAACATTCATTACCATTCTGCTTACCGCAATGGTCCGTTTGTGCCTATCAACTGTGGCGCCATTCCCCCAGAACTATTAGAAAGTGAACTGTTTGGTCACGAAAAAGGCGCATTTACTGGCGCTTTAACAGCACGTAAAGGCCGTTTTGAACTGGCTGAGGGTGGCACTATCTTCCTTGATGAAATTGGCGATATGCCGATGTCGATGCAAGTGAAGTTATTGCGTGTACTGCAAGAGCGTTGCTTCGAGCGTGTTGGTGGTAATACGACGATCAAGGTGAACGTTCGAGTGGTAGCAGCAACACACCGAAACCTAGAAGGGATGATCGACGACGGCACATTCCGTGAAGATCTTTTCTACCGTTTGAATGTCTTCCCAATTGAAATGCCAGCGCTAAAAGCGCGTAAGCAAGACATCCCTTTGTTGCTACAAGAGCTAATGACGCGTTTGGAAGCAGAAGGCGGGCAACCAATTTGCTTCACACCTCGTGCAATCAACTCATTGATGGAGCATAACTGGCCGGGTAACGTCCGCGAGCTTGCTAACCTTGTTGAGCGTATGGTGATCCTGTACCCGAATAGCCTAGTGGACGTGAATCACTTACCCACCAAATACCGTTACAGCGATATCCCAGAATTCCAGCCAGAAGGTAACCCATTCACCTCTGTGGAAGAGCAAGAACGCGATGTGTTCCAAGATATCTTCTCTGAGAACTTCAGCTTTGATGAGCAGAACGACCTGGACCACAACATGAATGCACCTCAAGGATTGCCACCAGAAGGGGTTAACTTGAAAGAGCTGCTTGCGGATATGGAAGTCAACATGATCAGCCAAGCGCTTGAAGCACAGAGTGGTGTGGTAGCAAGAGCTGCAGATATGCTAGGGATGCGACGCACAACACTGGTTGAGAAAATGCGTAAGTACAACCTTCAACGCTAGGGTCACCCTGGCGTTAAAGCGGTTGAATCTCAGGCAACTTGTTATCTTTTCTGACAATAAAACCGCACATTTCTTAGTGTCAGCTTCTTGTCGATGACATAACGCTATGATAAATATAGAAAACAGTTTGGTACGCTAATTGCTTGCCAAGCTGTTTTAGTATTTAAATGGCGATATTTCGACAGGCAGTGAATGGACAATAACACCAACCAATCCCATTTAGACTCAGTAGAGAATCAAGTAGAGCGTTATAAGCAGGTTTTGGACGTGATGCCCGCTGGTGTGATCTTACTAGATACCCACGGTGTGGTGCGTGAAGCCAACCCAGAGGCGCACCGCATTCTTGAAATTCCACTGGTCGACGAGAAATGGTTCAACATCATCCAAGCGGTGTTTGATCCGCGCGAAGATGATGGTCATGAAGTCTCACTGCGCAATGGTCGTAAAGTTCGTCTAGCGATCTCGGCATCGGCGACTGGCCAACTCATTTTGATCACCGATCTAACGGAAACGCGTTTACTGCAATCTCGCGTGAGTGACTTACAACGTTTGTCATCGTTAGGCCGTATGGTGGCGTCTTTGGCACACCAAGTCAGAACACCATTATCGAGCGCCATGTTGTATGCATCTAATTTAGCAGCGCCAAATCTCCCTCCGGCGACAAAAGATAGATTTCAAAGCAAATTAATGGATCGACTGCACGATTTGGAAAAGCAGGTTAATGATATGCTGCTTTTTGCTAAAGGTGGTGATAATAAAGTCATTAAGCCTTTTAACATTTCTCAGTTAGTTGCTGAATATCAGCCAATGGTCGAAACCGCGCTGAAGAACAACAACATTGACTACTTCCTAGAAGTGGAAGAAGAACACACTGAGCTGTTAGGCAACGCTAACGCCATTGCTTCAGCACTGAGTAACTTAGTGATGAACGCGATTCAGATGTCAGGAAAGGAATCGCAGATAGATGTCTTTTTCCGTCCTGTGAACGGTGAATTGCGCATTTCTGTGCAAGACAGCGGTCCGGGTGTACCAAAAGAACTGCAAGCAAAAATTATGGAGCCATTCTTTACCACGCGTTCTCAAGGAACCGGGTTAGGGCTCGCTGTGGTTCAAATGGTTTGCCGTGCCCATGACGGCCGATTGGAACTTATTTCAGAGCAGGGTGATGGAGCCTGCTTTACCATTTGCATTCCGCTAGAGCGAGTGCAAGCAGAAGCGCAGTAAGCGGCTTTTGTCGATAACAATTACTGGAGAATCATAATGGCGCAAAGCAAAGTGCTGATCGTAGAAGACGATGAAGGTCTTCGTGAAGCCCTAGTGGATACTCTGGCTCTGGCAGGGTACGAGTGGTTAGAAGCCGATTGTGCGGAAGACGCGTTGGTTAAGCTGAAGTCGAACGCGGTAGACATTGTGGTTTCTGACGTGCAAATGGCAGGCATGGGCGGTTTGGCTCTGCTACGTAATATCAAACAGAATTGGCCAAACATGCCAGTTCTTCTTATGACGGCTTACGCAAACATTGAAGACGCTGTGTCGGCAATGAAAGAAGGTGCGATTGATTACATGGCGAAGCCATTTGCACCAGAAGTTTTGCTCAACATGGTGAGCCGTTACGCACCAATCAAAAGTGATGACAACGGTGATGCAGTCGTAGCAGACGAGAAGAGTCTGCGTCTATTGGCTTTGGCTGACAAAGTGGCGCGCACCGATGCTAACGTGATGATCTTGGGCCCAAGTGGCTCGGGTAAAGAAGTCATGTCTCGTTACATTCACAACGCTTCAAACCGTAAAGACGGCCCTTTTGTTGCGATCAACTGTGCAGCGATTCCAGACAACATGCTGGAAGCGACACTATTTGGTTACGAGAAAGGTGCATTTACTGGCGCGGTACAAGCGTGTCCGGGTAAATTCGAACAAGCCCAAGGCGGTACTATCTTGCTGGATGAAATCAGTGAGATGGACCTAAACCTACAAGCGAAACTGCTGCGCGTTCTTCAAGAGCGTGAAGTGGAGCGTTTGGGTAGTCGTAAGAGCATCAAACTGGATGTACGTGTATTGGCAACCAGTAACCGTGACCTTAAGCAGTATGTGTCGGAAGGCAACTTCCGTGAAGATTTGTACTACCGCTTGAACGTATTCCCAATCTCATGGCCTGCACTGTGTGAACGTAAAGGTGACATCTCGCCATTGGCTCAGCATCTAGCAGAACGTCATTGCAGCAAGATGGGCATGCCTGTGCCGAAGTTCTCTCAAGTCGCGTTAGATAAGCTGCTTCAATACCCTTGGCCGGGTAACGTTCGTGAGCTGGATAACGTGGTTCAGCGTGCTCTGATTTTGAGTGAAAATGGTGACATCGATGCAGAACACATTTTGCTAGAAGGTGTAGATTGGCAAGATGCGAGCAGCCTGCAGTCTGTGGTTCAAAACTCAGAGGTTTTGGTGCCCGATGTTAAACCTGTCGCGCAAGTTGAATCGATCAACCGTGTGGCTGTCGGTGGCGAAGGTCTTGGTGGTGAGCTGCGTGACCAAGAATACGCGATCATTTTGGAAACGCTGATCGAATGCAACGGTCGTCGTAAAGAAATGGCAGAGAAACTGGGCATCAGTCCACGTACTTTGCGCTACAAACTTGCCAAAATGCGTGACGCTGGTATCGATATTCCGGCTTAGTATTCACATAAATAGCCATAGGACAAAAGTGTGGGTACACTACGGCACTATTGTCTTATGGCACAGTAATTGCTGTGTCAATAATCAGTTTTATTTAATAGTCAAACTTTTGGCTTAGAGGTGACAATGAAAGTTGATGGTATTCAGGCAGAAATGCGCGCCATGATGGTGGAGGCGACCAACACCGCTCCCGTTGCAACAGGTGCGAAAGTTGGGGCAGATTTTGGTGATCTCCTAACGAAAGCCATCAATAACGTAAACTCACTTCAAAAAGCATCGGGCGATCTGCAAACGCGTTTTGACCGTGGTGATGCCGATGTTTCCCTTTCTGACGTTATGATTGCTCGTAACAAGTCCAGTGTTGCCTTCGATGCCACTGTACAAATCCGCAATAAGCTCGTTGAGTCCTATAAGGATCTCATGAACATGCCAGTGTAATTTTAGGTAATAAGTGTGGCAGACAAGTCAACAGATTTAACCGTCACTGATGGCGGCGCAGATGGTGCACTGATCGCTGGCTCAGATTTGGATGTGGATAGCCAAAACCCAGATCTTGAAGAGCGCAGTGCGTCAAAATTCGATATGGCAGTGGGAGACCTCGATTTACTTCGTCAGGTCGTATTAGTGCTGTCCATCTCTATCTGTGTTGCGTTAATCGTAATGCTTTTCTTCTGGGTGAAAGAACCGGAAATGCGCCCACTTGGTGCATACGAAACCGAAGAACTGATCCCTGTGCTGGATTACCTCGACCAGAAAAAAATCAATTACAAGCTAGATGGCAATACTATTTCGGTTGAATCGAGCGATTACAACTCGATTAAGCTAGGCATGGTGCGTGCAGGTGTTAACCAAGCAACAGAGGCGGGCGATGACATTCTGCTGCAAGACATGGGCTTTGGTGTATCACAGCGCTTGGAACAAGAGCGTTTGAAGCTCAGTCGTGAGCGCCAACTTGCGCAAGCCATCGAAGAGATGAAGCAGGTGCGTAAAGCGCGTGTTCTTCTCGCTCTACCAAAACACAGCGTGTTTGTTCGTCACAACCAAGAAGCGTCTGCTTCGGTATTTTTGACGCTCTCTACAGGCGCAAACCTGAAACAACAAGAAGTGGATTCCATCGTTGATATGGTGGCGAGTGCTGTTCCGGGAATGAAGACTTCTCGTATTACGGTAACCGATCAACACGGTCGTCTACTGAGCTCAGGTTCCCAAGACCCAGCATCTGCTGCACGTCGTAAAGAGCAAGAGCTAGAACGCAGCCAAGAGCAAGCGCTGCGCGAAAAGATTGATTCAGTACTTCTGCCTATTCTAGGTTTTGGTAACTACACTGCTCAGGTAGATATCCAGATGGATTTCAGCACCGTCGAGCAAACTCGTAAAAACTTCGATCCGAATACGCCGTCTACGCGCAGTGAATATGCGCTGGAAGATTACAACAACGGCAACATGGTTGCGGGCATTCCAGGTGCATTGAGTAACCAACCGCCAGCGGATGCGTCTATTCCTCAAGATGTGGCGCAGATGAAAGACGGCACATTGACTGGTCAAGGCTCGGTACGTAAAGAATCGACGCGTAACTTCGAGCTTGATACCACCATCAGTCATGAACGCAAGCAAACTGGCACGTTGGCTCGTCAGACCGTTTCGGTAGCGATCAAAGACCGTCGCACCGTAAACCCAGATACGGGTGAGGTGACGTACACGCCGCTATCAGAATCTGAAATCAACGCGATTCGCCAAGTGCTGATCGGTACCGTCGGCTTTGATGAGAATCGCGGTGACCTGCTTAATGTACTGAGTGTGAAGTTTGCCGAGCCAGAGCTTGAGCAAATGGTTGATCCACCAATTTGGGAACATCCAAACTTCAACGATTGGGTTCGTTGGTTTGCAAGTGCGCTAGTGATTATCGTGGTTATCTTGGTTCTGGTTCGCCCTGCAATGAAGAAATTGCTCAACCCAGCAAGTGGCGACGAAGACGAAATGTACGGGCCAGATGGCTTGCCAATTGGTGCGGATGGCGAAACCAGCCTGATTGGTAGCGACATCGAAAGCGGTGAACTGTTTGAGTTTGGTTCAAGCATTGATCTGCCTAACCTGCACAAAGATGAAGATGTACTCAAAGCAGTACGTGCTCTGGTGGCAAACGAGCCAGAGCTTGCTGCTCAAGTTGTGAAAAACTGGATGAACGAAAATGGCTAACGATATCGTACCTCAAGATGAAAACGGCGCAGGTTTGCCAGCGGAGTTTGATGTCTCTAGCATGACAGGCGAAGAGAAAGCGGCGATTTTGCTGCTGAGCCTGAACGAAAACGACGCGGCTGGCATCATCCGTCACCTAGAACCAAAACAGGTTCAGCGTGTGGGTAGCGCAATGGCGCGAGCGAAAGACCTAAGCCAAGACAAAGTGTCTGGTGTGCATCGCGCGTTTCTAGAAGACATCCAGAAATACACCAACATCGGTATGGGCAGCGAAGACTTTATGCGTAATGCGCTAGTGGCTGCTCTGGGTGAGGATAAAGCAAACAACTTGGTTGACCAAATCCTATTGGGTACTGGCTCGAAAGGTCTGGATTCACTGAAGTGGATGGATCCTCGCCAAGTGGCAAGTATCATCGTCAACGAACACCCGCAGATTCAAACCATCGTACTTTCGTACTTGGAAGCGGACCAATCGGCAGAAATCCTTTCTCAGTTCCCAGAGCGTGTGCGTCTGGATCTGATGATGCGTATTGCCAACCTAGAAGAAGTTCAGCCATCAGCACTGGCAGAGCTGAACGAAATCATGGAGAAGCAGTTCGCGGGTCAAGCGGGTGCACAAGCGGCGAAGATTGGCGGCCTGAAGGCAGCAGCAGAAATCATGAACTACCTAGACAACAACGTCGAAGGTATTTTGATGGAGCAGATTCGCGACCAAGACGAAGACATGGCTACACAAATCCAAGATCTTATGTTCGTATTCGAGAACTTGGTGGAAGTGGACGACCAAGGTATTCAGAAATTGCTGCGTGACGTTCCTCAAGACGTTCTGCAAAGAGCACTTAAAGGTGCCGACGATTCTCTACGTGAGAAAGTGTTCAAGAACATGTCTAAACGTGCCGCTGAGATGATGCGCGACGATATCGAAGCAATGCCTCCGGTTCGCGTAGCAGACGTAGAAGCGGCGCAGAAAGAAATCTTGGCGATTGCTCGTCGTATGGCAGACGCTGGCGAAATCATGCTGTCTGGCGGCGCAGAGGAGTTCTTATAATCCTTTCTTGTTCCTCCTGTTTAGGCGGGAGGAGCGCACTTCTGTAGTAATGCACTTTTTCAAAGCACTTTATTTTCAAAATCAATTTCAACATAGACAGATTGTAGGTTAAGCATGGCTGGCGATAGAAAACGTGGATTTATCCGTCCTGATGAAGACGATGCGATGATCGAACCGCAGCGCTGGGGGTTACCTGATTACGGTGAGCCGAAAGCAAAACAAGCCAAACAAACTGCGTTTAACTACGATCCAGGTTGGGTGCCAAACTTTGACGAACCAGAAGAAGAGCAAGTTCTTGAACTGACAGAAGAACAGATTGAGTTGATCAAGCAAGGCGCTTATCAAGAAGGTCTGTATCAAGGTCAAGAAGCGGGCTTCAAGCAAGGTTACGACAAAGGCAAAGAAGAAGGCATTCAAGCCGGTCATGCAGAAGGTCTCGAACTCGGAAAAGCGGAAGGTGTTACCGCTGGGCAGGAGTACATTCAGCAGCAGGTGGAAACCTTTATGAACTTGGCCAACCAGTTCGCTCAACCTTTGGAGCTGATGAACGCTCAGGTTGAAAAGCAGCTGGTGGATATGGTGCTGTGCCTAGTCAAAGAAGTTGTGCATGTGGAAGTGCAAACCAATCCTCAAATTATTCTCGATACGGTGAAGCAGTCTGTAGAAGCGCTGCCTATTTCTGGTCATCCAATTACCTTACATCTGAACCCCGACGATGTGGCGATCATTCGCTCTGCATACGGCGAAGAAGAGCTTGATTGCCGTAATTGGACTTTGGTGTCGGAGCCTTCATTGAACCGTGGTGATGTACAAATTGCTGCTGGTGAATCGAGCATCAATTACCGCATGGAAGAACGCATAAAAAGCGTATTGAACAGCTTCTGTGGCGCAAATCGTCATCAAGGGGGCGAGTAGTCCATGCAAGCCTTGGCCGATCGTTTAAAAAACTACAAAGTTGAAGGCTTAACTACGCGTCCGGTTGCTTCAGGCAAGCTTGTACGTGTTGTTGGCTTAACCTTGGAAGCGACAGGCTGTCGTGCTCCGATTGGCAGTTTGTGTTTGGTCGAAACCATGTCCGGTCATATGGAAGCGGAAGTGGTGGGTTTTTCTGGTGATAACCTTTTCTTGATGCCGAGTGAGCAAATCACAGGCATCTTACCGGGCGCGAAAGTGACGCCGTTGACCAGTGAGGCGGGTTTGCCTGTTGGTATGGAGCTGCTAGGCCGTGTGATTGATGGTGTGGGTAACCCACTGGATGGACTCGGCCCGCTTTATACCGATCACTGTGCTTCGTTCAATGCTGAGCCAATTAACCCACTAGCGCGTAAGCCCATTTCTGAGCCACTTGATGTGGGCTTAAAAGCCATCAACGGCTTGCTGACGGTAGGTAAAGGTCAACGTATCGGTCTGTTTGCCGGTTCTGGTGTGGGTAAATCGGTCACTCTTGGCATGATGACGCGAGGCACGACGGCGCAAGTTGTTGTCGTTGGTCTGATTGGTGAGCGTGGACGCGAAGTAAAAGAATTCATCGAAGAAATTTTGGGTGAAGACGGACGCCGCCGTTCTGTGGTGGTGGCTGCACCTGCCGATGCTTCACCTTTGATGCGCTTGAAGGGCTGCCAAACGGCACTGACGATTGCCGAATACTTCCGTGACCAAGGATTAGATGTTCTTCTACTGATGGACTCTCTGACGCGTTTTGCTCAAGCGCAGCGTGAGATTGCATTGTCTGTGGGTGAACCGCCTGCAACCAAAGGTTATCCGCCTTCGGTGTTTGCTAAACTGCCAGCCTTGGTGGAACGCGCAGGTAACGGTGGTGATGATCAAGGTTCGATCACCGCATTTTTTACCGTTCTGACCGAAGGTGACGATCTGCAAGATCCGATCGCCGATGCGTCACGTGCGATCCTCGATGGTCACATTGTCTTATCTCGTGAAATGGCGGATGCAGGTCACTACCCAGCCATCGATGTCGAGAAATCGGTGAGCCGTGTTATGCCGCAAATCACCACAGAAGAGCACGTGTTGATGTCGAAAGCGGTGCGTCAGGTGTTGTCGATTTGCCGCAAGAACCAAGATTTGGTGTCGATTGGCGCTTATAAACCGGGGACTGACCCTGCTATCGATGGCGCATTTACCCTCAAGCCAAAACTGGACGAATACTTGCAGCAGCGCATGAAAGAGTCTGTGCCTTATGACATGTGCGTCAACATGTTGAAGAGCATCTTGGGTGGGTAATAGTGTATGAATAACGCGATGGAATTCCTACTCGAGCAAGCAAAAGAACGCGAAGACCAAGCGGTGTTGGCGCTCAACAAAGCACGCTCAGAGCTAGATGATTACTACCGCCAAGTAGAGCAAATTGAAAAGTACCGCTTAGATTACTGTCAGCAGTTGGTAGACCGCGGTATGGCGGGACTCACCGCAAGCCAATACGGCCACTTAAACCGCTTTTTAACTCAGCTCGATGAAACGCTTTCCAAGCAAAAACAGGCAGAAAACCACTTTAAAGAGCAGGTGGTGAACTGCCAAGATTACTGGTTAAACATGCGTAAAGAACGGATGTCTTACGAGTGGATGATTGAAAAGCGCGAGAAAGAAAAGCAAATGGCGGAAGCGAAGCGTGAACAAAAACAAATGGATGAGTTTTCTACCTTGCTTTACAGCCGAAAACCGCAACGTTTCTAAGCATTTCTCATCGTTATATTGCGTTAGTGCTGCTGGTTACATCTCTACTGATTCAAGCAAGGTTACTTTGACGGAGTCTTGCTCTATCAACTCAAACACTTTTGGTCGAATCACGCTAATCCACCACTCATTGTAAGTCTCTGCGTATATCGTTTGTCGCGCTTGTTCACTGTCGAACTCACGTAACCAGACAAAGTAATCATGCCCATCTTCACCAGTGTGAACATAGGTGTTTAGGACACGCATGCCTTTGGAGCGTTGGTAGGGCAGCAACTCGTCTTTCATCCACGTTAACCATTGTTCAGTTTTGCCAGTTTTAATTTTATATTGGCGGAGTTCTGTGACTTTCAAAGCGATTCCTTATTGATTGAGCAAGGTCTCTGTTTACTTTCTAACGAACCGCCAGTCAAATTGCAAAGGCCTTTGTGTCTGCTGCAAGTTTGATCTTTGTTCCATCAGTATCCCTGATTCGTACCGTCAGAAAATCCACGCTGAGCGTTGGCGTGATTTTTGCAATTTATCCGTCAGTATCGGGTCTTTTGACCTAAGTTTGCCGCCCATGTGCAATCCGACAGCGGCTTGCTCAACGCTGCCGATGACGAGAGTTTCTATATGAATGTGAATTTATCCAATGTTTCTGCAACCAATAAGGCGTCGGTTTCCGATTCTTCAAATAAAGTTGATGCAGAAAACCCTGAAAGCAAAGGTTTTTTTGAAACCTTAGCCGGGGTATTCACTGATTCACAAAAAGCCGAAAAAGCGGTCGCAAAATCTGATACACCAGACGCTGCTGCAGAAACTTCGGAGGAGGCTGGGAAGGTGGTATCCCAGAACTCACAAGGTGAGAGCCAAGAAAAAGTCGCGCAAGATACAGGCAATGCGACCTCGACAGAATCAACCGATGAGTTGCTTGCTCAAGGGGAAGGGAAACAAGCGACGAATAGTTCTGTTGAATCCTCAGAAAATGCCGCTTCTTCTAGCAATGTTAAGGCATCAAATTCATCAGACGACACAAGCCCAAGTGAAACGAAAGTGAGTAAAGCTGATGTCGCTGATCAAGCCTCCGATTCTCAAGTAAAAAGTGCAATGGGAGAGGGACAGCAGTTATTGGGTCGCATAGAGCAAGCAAACCAAACGCTTAAGCCTAATGAGCAATTGGTTGATAGCGGCAAAGCATTGCCACCAGAGGCAGCCCAAACCCAAGGTGCCTCTCAACAAGTCAAAGACCATGTGGTTACTTCAGATCAACAAGCGGTATCAACCTCGGTGAAATCTGTCGAGCAAGGTGATGTTTTACCAATCCGTGCTGCAGAAAAAGTAACATTGGATGCAAATGGTAAACCTATTGCAACAGCGGTAGAGGTTTCACCAAATGCACAAACAAGCAACGTGGCGCAGAGTACTGCTTCTACACAAATTGACTGGAATTCACCAAGCTCTCAAGTCGCCCAGGTGTTAGCGGGAACTGAAGCGCTACAATCTGTATTGCCAGCAGATGCACAGACAACGAATACCGAGGTTGCGGACGTACAGCGTATCTCACTGGATGAGCTGCAAGTCATCGACACTAAACTTGCTCAAGGAAAGCCACTGTCTCAGCAAGAACTTGATGTGATTGAAGGGCTAAAAACGGGTGAGCTGGTGGCTGATATTCCGGTACAAGAATTAGCGCAATTCGTAGCTTTACCAAGTGATGTCAAAGTTGCGATGGCAGAGCATCAAGCTGCCCATAACCAAACTCGTGTCGCCGCTTCAACAGTGGCCGCCCAACAGGCTCATCAGCTAGTCACGCAGGACATGAAGCACGCTGCAGCTCAAGCGAGTGCGCAGGTAGCAGCATCCCCAAATGCTGACAAAGCAGCGTTATCTGCAATGCCAGAAGCACTAGTGGCAGCGAATTTAAACACATCAGCGCAGGCGGCTTCTAGTGCAGAGCTGAGTAAGAAAGTGATGAATGCTGGACTTGCTGCAGGCGCATTGAAAGGTGCAACGAATAAGCAAGATAAGCCTGACCCACAACATGGTTTGGCGGGACAAATTCAAGCGGCTGCGGGTCAACAAGGCGTGACAGCTCAGCAACAAGCTCGTGTCGATGCTGCCCAGCAAGCACAGTTACCGTTTCAACTAACCAAAGAACTGGCCAATGACCAAGTGGCTGAGAAAGTACAAATGATGATGTCGAAGAACTTAAAGAACCTCGATATCCGTCTTGATCCGCCAGAACTTGGTCGTATGCAGATCCGCATGACAATGAACAACGATCTCGCTAATGTTCATTTTACGGTGGCAAACCCACAAGCGCGTGACTTGATTGAACAAACCTTACCTCGCCTGAGAGAGATGTTGGCTCAGCAAGGCATGCAATTGGCAGATTCTTCGGTTCAACAACAGAGTAGTGGTCAGCAACAAAGTGGTTACGCGAATGCGGAACAAAACGGTCAAGGCTCTCAAGGTCGTGGATTTTCTGGTCAGTCAGATGAAAACTTTGATGCCGACACGAATCTTGATTTGAATGTGGTTTCAAAGCGTGATGGAATTAGTTTTTACGCATAAGATAGCGGCCTAAAAACAGAACAATAAGAGACAGTAATGGCAGAAGAACAGCTACAAGGTGCAGATGCACCAAAAGGAAAAAGTAAGTTACTGATCATCATTATCGCAGTGGTGGTTTTGCTCCTCGGTGGTGGTGCAGCAGCCTTCTTTTTGATGGGGTCTGATGAACCTGCGCAAGCCGCACAAGCGGAGCAAACACAAGTGCAAACGGCAGCCGCGCCAATCGCGTATGTGAACATCGCACAACCGTTTATTTTTAATGTGACGGGTGACCGTCGTGACAGACTAGTACAAATCAAAGCCCAGCTGATGGTGCGCGGCAGTGAGAATGAGCAACTAGCTCGTTATCACTCTCCACTGATTGAAAGCTCACTGCTATCGACGTTTGCTTCTGCGACGGTAGAGCAACTGCGTTCACCAACCGGTCGTGTTGAATTGCGAGACCGTGCTTCTGATGACATCAAAGCGGCGTTGAATGCTGCGGTGGGTAAGCCAGTGATTGAAAAAGTACTGTTTACAGATTTTGTAATTCAATAGGTATAACGTGACCGATCTATTAAGCCAAGACGAGATTGATGCGCTACTGCACGGGGTTGACGACGTTGATGACGTTGATGAACCCATGGATGCCGGCGACGAGAGTGCCGTCAGTTTCGACTTCTCGTCTCAAGACAGGATTGTCCGTGGTCGGATGCCGACGCTCGAACTTATCAACGAGCGCTTTGCCCGACACATGCGAATCAGCCTGTTTAACATGTTGCGTAAAACCGCTGAGGTGTCGATTAACGGCGTACAGATGATGAAGTTTGGTGAATACCAAAATACGCTGTACGTACCGACAAGTTTGAACATGGTGCGCTTCCGTCCACTAAAAGGCACGGCGCTGATCACCATGGAAGCACGCTTAGTGTTTATTCTGGTAGAGAACTTCTTTGGTGGCGATGGTCGTTTCCACGCCAAAATTGAAGGTCGTGAATTTACCCCAACTGAGCGTCGCATTATCCAGCTTCTGCTGAAAATTGTTTTCGAAGATTACAAAGAAGCGTGGTCACCAGTGATGGGTGTGGAATTCGAGTATCTCGACTCCGAAGTAAACCCGAGCATGGCCAACATCGTGAGCCCGACCGAAGTGATTGTGGTGAGCTCATTCCACATTGAAGTCGATGGCGGCGGTGGTGATTTCCACGTGGTCATGCCTTACTCAATGGTGGAACCGATCCGTGAATTGCTCGATGCGGGTGTTCAGTCTGACAAGATGGAAACCGACGTTCGTTGGAGCTCTGCACTGCGTGAAGAGATCATGGATTGCCCAGTTAACTTCCGCGTGAACTTGCTGGAGAAAGACATTTCTCTGCGCGATTTGATGGAGCTTCAACCAGGCGATGTCATCCCGATTGAGATGCCTGAGCACGCGACCATGTTCATCGAAGATTTACCGACTTACCGCGTGAAGATGGGTCGCTCCGAAGATAAGATGGCGGTACAAATCTCCGAAGAGATTGAACGCCCTCACGTTGTAAAAACCGATTTAGCGTTCTTGGGTAAAGACATCATGTCTGAACTTGAGCACGACGACGATAAAGACGATTAAAACCCTTACTCAATACCATCGCCTCGCTTCTGACTCTCAAACAAACGGTCATGAAGGAAGAAATAGGGCGCAAGTAAGGTTTAACACAGGACAGAAAAATGGAACCAAGTGACGATCAAAAGCTAGCAGACGAATGGGCAGCTGCTCTTGGCGAAGACCCGTCTGCACCTTCAATTGATGTTGATGAAGTATTGGCAGCGCCACTGGAAGAGTTGAAAGACACCTCTAGCCCAATCACGGATGATGAGCGTCGTAAGCTCGACACCATCATGGACATCCCAGTCACCATTTCGATGGAAGTGGGCCGTTCACAAATTAGCATCCGTAACCTGCTGCAGTTGAACCAAGGTTCGGTTGTCGAACTTGATCGCCTTGCGGGTGAATCGCTCGACGTATTGGTGAACGGCACTTTGATTGCACACGGCGAAGTCGTGGTCGTCAACGATAAGTTTGGTATTCGTCTTACCGACGTGATCAGCCAAACTGAACGCATCAAAAAGCTACGTTAATATGAGCAGTTCAATCAAAACTCGATTGAAGCAAATCACAGGAGCACTTGGCTTAACGCTAAGTGCTCCTTATGCATTTGCTGCCGCGCCAAGTAATTTAGATTTGGCGACAACACTGGGCTCATTAGTGTTGGTTATTGGCGTGATTCTTCTGCTTGCTTGGATGTTGAAACGCATGCAAGTGCCAGCACTAGGTCAGCAAAAAGGGCTGCGCATTGTTAGTCAGCTACCCGTTGGTACGAAAGAACGAATTGCGGTCGTCCAAGTCGGTGAAGAGCAGTTTTTGGTGGGCATCACTAGCCAATCTATTCAAACGCTTGCCAAACTTGAAACGCCATTGAAAGAGGAAGAGTTGGCTTCCGGTGCTTTTGCTAGCCAGTTCAGCCAACTAATAAAAAAACATGACAAAGGATAACTCAATCCGCCTGATGCTCAGCACCTTTGTGTTGCTGATTGGCGTACTGTTTTCTTCGCTTTCGTTTGCTCAAGCAGAGGAATCCGCGCTTCCTGCTAATCTCGCTCAAGGCGACAGCGTGACAGTAAAAGCCATGGAGAGCGAGTCGGGCTCAAGCCGCAGCATGTCGGTGGGCAATGGTGGAGGCATTCCCGCTTTCACCATGACGACCAATGCTGATGGCAGCGAAGACTACTCGGTCACGCTGCAAATTCTTGCGTTGATGACCATGCTTGGCTTCTTGCCAGCGATGGTGATTTTGATGACCTCATTCACCCGTATCGTGGTGGTAATGTCCATCTTGCGACAGGCAATGGGTCTGCAACAAACGCCTTCGAACCAAGTCATCATTGGTATTGCGCTCTTTCTTACCTTCTTCGTAATGTCGCCAGTTCTGAATGAGATCAATGACAACGCGATTCAGCCTTATTTGAATGAGCAAGTGACGGCGCGCCAAGCGTTCGATGCTGCGCAAGTTCCGATGAAAGCCTTTATGCTTAAGCAGACACGAATCAAAGACCTAGAGACCTTTGTGAACATGTCTGGTGAGCAGGTAACGAACCCAGAAGATGTCTCTATGGCAGTGTTGATTCCGGCATTCATTACCTCTGAGCTCAAGACCGCGTTCCAAATCGGTTTCATGTTGTTCCTGCCGTTTTTGATCATCGACCTGGTTGTTGCCTCGGTGTTGATGGCGATGGGTATGATGATGCTTTCACCAATGATCGTATCGCTGCCATTTAAGCTGATGTTGTTTGTGCTAGTGGACGGTTGGAATCTGATATTGTCTACACTCGCCGGCAGTTTTGCCCTTTAGATTGGCACAGAGAGAAGAGGGTAAGACATGACTCCTGAAATGTTTGTCGAGCTTTTCCGTGATGCACTGTGGATGGTGCTGATCATGGTCTGTGCCATTATCATCCCAAGTTTGCTTATCGGTCTTGTCGTTGCCATTTTCCAAGCGGCAACCTCTATCAACGAACAAACGTTGAGTTTCTTACCCCGTTTGATTGTCACTTTGTTGGCACTGATGCTGTTTGGCCACTGGATGACACAGATGTTGATGGAATACTTCTTTGGTTTGATTGAACGCCTACCACAGGTGCTTTACTAGAGGCGCGTATGGAGTATCCGACCCATATCGTCCTCGACTGGATCGCAAACTACTTTTGGCCCTATACCCGCATCTCTGCCATGTTGATGGTGATGACGGTAACTGGGGCACGCTTCGTCTCGCCTCGAATTCGGCTCTATCTTGGTCTCGCGATTACTTTTGCGGTCGCGCCTGCGATTCCTGCCGTGCCTCAAGACATTGAATTACTCTCTTTCCGTGGTTTTATGACCATTGCAGAGCAAATCGTTATTGGCGTTGCGATGGGCATGGTGACCCAGTTTATGATTCAAACCTTTGTTCTACTTGGTCAGATCTTGGGTATGCAATCGAGCTTGGGTTTTGCCTCGATGGTGGACCCTGCGAACGGTCAAAATACGCCTTTGCTTGGTCAGTTGTTTATGTTTTTGGCGACCATATTCTTCCTCGCTACCGATGGGCATTTAAAAATGCTGCAATTGGTGGTGTTCAGTTTTAAAACCTTGCCGATTGGGTCCGGCTCGCTCAATGCGGTCGACTTCCGTGAAATGGCGAGTTGGCTTGGCATCATGTTTAAGACGGCACTCAGTATGTCGTTGTCGGGCATTATCGCGCTGCTGACGATTAACTTGTCATTCGGTGTAATGACACGTGCTGCACCACAGCTGAACATCTTCTCGCTTGGTTTTGCTTTCGCCTTGATGGTGGGCTTGTTACTTTGTTGGTACATCTTGGCTGGTTTGTACAGTCATTATGAATTGTTCTGGGCTGTGGGTGAGGAACAGATTTGTAACCTCATTCGCTTGGATTGCTAGGAGGCTGGATTGGCAGAGTCAGACGGTCAGGAACGCACCGAAGAAGCCACACCCCGACGTTTACAACAAGCCAGAGAAAAGGGGCAGGTTGCTCGGTCTAAAGAGCTCGCATCGGCATCCGTGCTGATCGTGGGCGCTATCGCCTTGATGTGGTTTGGCGAGTCTTTGGCGCGCTCGTTGTTTTCAATTATGAGTCGCTTGTTTGATCTTACTCGTGATGAAATCTTCGATACCGCGAAGCTATTCGATATTGCCTTTGGAGCGATGACGGATCTGCTGTTCCCACTGTTCCTTATTCTTATCACTTTGTTTGTTGCCGCCATGATTGGTGCAGCGGGCGTCGGTGGTATTAGCTTTTCTGCCGAAGCGGCGATGCCAAAGCTCTCCAAGATGAACCCGCTTAGTGGTTTAAAGCGCATGGTCGGGATGCAGAGTTGGGTCGAGCTGATTAAATCAATTCTGAAAGTCGCATTGGTGACGGGGATGGCGATCTATCTGATCCAAGCTTCGCAAGCGGATTTGATTCAGCTAAGCATGGATGTGTACCCGCAAAATATCTTCCACGCTTTGGATATTTTGCTCAACTTCATCCTACTGATCAGTTGCTCCTTGCTTATCGTCGTGGCGATCGATATTCCGTTCCAGATTTGGCAACATGCTGATCAGCTTAAAATGACCAAACAAGAGATCAAAGACGAATACAAAGAGACCGAAGGTAAGCCGGAAGTTAAAGGTCGTATTCGTATGTTGCAGCGGGAAGCGGCTCAGCGTCGAATGATGGCCGATGTGCCTCAGGCCGACGTTATTATTACCAACCCGGAGCACTTTTCTGTTGCGTTGCGTTATAAGCAGAAAACCGACCGTGCGCCAGTGGTAATCGCCAAAGGTACCGACCATATGGCGATGAAGATCCGAGAAGTGGCACGTGAACACGACATTACCATTGTGCCAGCTCCGCCATTGGCACGTGCGCTTTACCACACCACAGAGTTAGAGCAGGAAATTCCAGACGGTTTATTTACTGCCGTGGCACAAGTTCTGGCGTTTGTGTTCCAACTTAAACAGTACCGTAAGCGTGGTGGGCAACGACCGAAAATTCAGGATTACGACTTACCAATCCCAACTGAACATCGTCACTAATGAAAATAATTGCATGGTGTGATTAGACAAAAATTCACATTAGATCAAAGGATTGTGATTTCTTTGAGCAACCAGTCATTATTTTGGCGTTAATCATGGTACACACATTGCTTATATCGTGCTAATCAACAACAATACCTAAACTTTTAGGCGAAAGCCGTCGCGTAATACTAGTTACATGTATGTACTCACATGCTTCTTTACGTGATGCTCCAGACCGATTGAGACACCTCGCAGTATGAAGTTAAGCCTGCCATTTGCAGATAAATTACCAAGAATTCCACAGCGTTCCATGCCCGCCATTGGTGCGCCTGTTATGGTATTGGCCACCCTTGCAATGGTCGTGCTACCTATACCTGCATTCCTGCTGGATTTATTCTTCACCTTTAACATCGCCTTGGCGATGGTGGTGTTATTAGTGACCGTTTACACACGTCGTCCACTCGACTTTGCGGCGTTCCCAACCGTTCTGCTTATCGCGACGTTATTGCGTTTGGCGCTGAATGTTGCTTCAACTCGTGTTGTACTTCTGTATGGTCATGAAGGGGGCAATGCGGCTGGTAACGTAATCGAAGCCTTCGGTAACGTGGTGATCGGCGGTAACTATGCCGTCGGTCTGGTGGTCTTCCTAATCTTGATGATCATTAACTTCATGGTTGTTACCAAAGGTGCGGGGCGTATTTCTGAGGTAAGTGCTCGCTTCACCTTGGATGCCTTACCAGGTAAGCAGATGGCGATCGATGCGGACTTGAACGCTGGTTTGATTGACCAAGACCAAGCGCGTTTACGCCGTTTTGAAGTGACCAAAGAAGCGGACTTTTACGGCTCAATGGACGGTGCGTCTAAATTCGTAAAAGGTGATGCGATTGCAGGTATTTTAATCCTGTTCATCAACATCATTGGCGGTCTGTCCATTGGTATGGCGCAATACGGTTTGGGCTTCTCTGAAGCAATGCAAATCTACACCTTGCTGACTATCGGTGACGGCTTGGTGGCACAAATTCCATCGCTTTTATTGTCTATCGCGGCTGCGATGATGGTAACGCGTCAAAATACTGATGAAGACATGGGCGAACAGCTGATTTTCCAGATGTTCGACAACCCGAAAGCCCTCATGATCACTGCAGCCATCCTTGGTGTGATGGGTATCGTTCCGGGCATGCCTCATTTCTCGTTCTTATCATTAGCGGTTGTTGCTGGTGGTGCAGCTTACTGGCTCGACAAGAAGCAAAAACAAAAAGCCAAAGAGCCTGCTTTACCCGCTAAAGCAGAAGATGGCAGCGAACCGATTTCTCAACGCGAATTGTCGTGGGATGACGTACAACCCGTCGATATCATCGGTCTAGAAGTAGGCTATCGTCTGATTCCATTGGTGGATCGTGACCAAGGTGGTGAACTGCTTGAGCGCGTGAAAGGGGTGCGTAAAAAGCTTTCTCAAGACTTCGGTTTTCTGATTCCTGCGGTGCATATCCGTGACAACCTAGAACTCACACCAAACAGCTACCGTATCACCTTGATGGGG
Source organism: Vibrio campbellii CAIM 519 = NBRC 15631 = ATCC 25920 (assembly GCF_002163755.1). Taxonomy (NCBI): domain Bacteria; kingdom Pseudomonadati; phylum Pseudomonadota; class Gammaproteobacteria; order Vibrionales; family Vibrionaceae; genus Vibrio; species Vibrio campbellii. The sequence continues at coordinate 2,436,654 of NZ_CP015863.1, read as the reverse complement.
GTTGCCGTGGGTGAGGCAGAAATTCGCCCAGATCAAGAGCTGGCGATTAACCCCGGTCAGGTTTACGGCATGATTGAAGGCGAGCCGACCATGGACCCTGCATTCGGTTTAGAAGCGGTTTGGATTCGTGAAGAGCAGCGTGAACATGCCCAAGCATTAGGTTACACCGTGGTGGACTCATCGACAGTGCTTGCTACCCATTTGAGCCAACTACTGACCAACAACGCGTCACAATTGATTGGTCATGAAGAAGTACAGAACCTATTGGAAATGCTCGGCCGCAGTGCGCCTAAGCTGGTTGAGAACTTTGTTCCTGACCAACTTCAGCTTGGTGTGGTGGTGAAAGTGCTGCAGAACTTGCTCAATGAAGCCATTCCAATTCGTGATATTCGAACCATCGTACAAACCTTGGCGGAGTACTCGAGTAAGAGTCAAGAACCTGACATTTTAACTGCCGCAGTACGCATCAGTTTGAAACGCCTAATTGTTCAGGAAATCAATGGTATAGAGCCTGAACTACCAGTGATAACTCTGATTCCTGAACTGGAACAAATATTGCATCAAACCATGCAGGCTTCAGGCGGCGAATCTGCCGGTATTGAACCGGGATTGGCTGAGCGACTTCAGTCCTCCCTAAGCCAAGCGACACAAGAGCAAGAACTTAAAGGTGAGCCTGCGGTTCTGCTGACATCTGGCGTATTGCGTTCGACATTAGCGAAGTTCGTTAAGAACACGATACCTAACCTCCGAGTACTGTCTTACCAAGAAATACCGGACGAAAAGCAGATCAGAATTGTGCAAGCCGTGGGCAACTAACCCGCGCATCATTAATGGATTTATAGTTTGAAAATTAAACGATTTTTTGCCAAAGACATGAGAACGGCGCTGCTCCAAGTGAAAGAAGAGCTTGGTGCAGAAGCAGTGATCATGTCGAATAAGAAAGTGGCAGGCGGTGTAGAGATCGTAGCGGCAATCGATGGTGAGTCGAATGCAGCACCAACTTCGCAAGCACACTCTCTTCCTAATCGTGGCGCAGCTCAACCAAATCGTTATAGCGAACAACGTCAATTGCCGTCATCCGCAGCAGAGCGTTATCAAGATCGCCGTTTGGATGAAGACAGAATTAGCCTAAACGCAAACAGCGAAAAATCAGGCTCAATGACGCAACGTTTCGCCAACATGCTCAAGCAATACAGCGGCGGGGCAGCAGAATCCGATGACCATGTGGCAGAGAACGAAGACTCTTTGTCGGCATTGCTGCAGCGTCAAAATAAGCACCGTGAAAGCTATAACCAAGAGAAGCCAGCGCCCTATCAACCAGACTCGCCATTGGCGAAGTTGATTGCGCAAGATAACCGATTCGACCGCCCAACGCCTAAGTTGGATCCAACGCGCTATGACCGTCGTCGTCCATCGGATGAGCGAGAAGATTCAGAAAGTGAGCTGGAGAACATGCGCGAAGAGATGACGTCGATTCGTCGTCTGTTGGAGCATCAAGTGTCAGGCTTAATGTGGCAAGAGGTAGAGCGTCGTGAGCCATTGCGTGCGATGTTGATTAAGCGTTTGGAACGCATGGGTGTATCACCTGAGCTTGCAGACCAGATGGCTTGCTACATTCCAGAAGATACCAAACCGGCGCGAGCTTGGAAGGCACTGCTTTCTCTCGTGGCGGATCAAATCAGCATTCCAAAACAAGACATCCTCAAGCGTGGCGGTGTGGTTGCACTGCTGGGCCCAACGGGTGTTGGTAAAACGACTACGGTTGCAAAACTTGCAGCGCGTGCGGCGATGGAGTTTGGTGCCGACAATGTGGCCCTTGTAACAACCGACACATATCGCATAGGTGCACATGAGCAGCTCTCAATTTACGGAAGAATTATGGGTTGTCCCGTAAGAGTTGCTAAAGATTCTAACGAGTTAGCCGATGTTATATATCAGCTACGAAACAGAAGACTGATTTTGGTCGATACGGCAGGGATGGGGCAACGAGATGTAAGACTCTCTGAGCAGCTTGATACCCTAATGCAAGAGAGCGGAGAAGTGATTCACAGCTACCTTGTTTTGCCAGCTACCGCACAACGTCGTGTTCTACAAGAAACACTGGATCATTTCCGACGCATTCCGTTGTCGGGCTGTATTTTGACTAAGCTTGATGAATCGTTGAGTTTAGGTGAATTCATCAGCGTGGTGATTCAGAACGCGATGCCAGTGGCCTACATTGCCAATGGTCAGCGCGTGCCAGAAGACATTGTGATAGCACAACCAAAATACATGATTGCGAAAGCAAATGAACTGTTAGAGAAGTCGACAGAGAACGAACCTCACTTTTGGAACAGTGACAGCGAAGGACTCTAGGGCGGCGGACTACTATGACTGAGAATATGATACACGATCAAGCAAGCGGCCTCCGTCGCTTAACACAACCATCATTGACTAAAGTAATTGCTGTTACTGGCGGCAAAGGTGGCGTGGGTAAATCAAACGTAACACTGGGTCTGGCGATCTGTATGGCTCGCCAAGGCAAAAAGGTGATGGTTCTCGATGCTGACCTAGGTCTAGCCAATGTGGACGTTATGCTCGGAATCCGTTCAAAACGTAACCTAGGGCATGTCCTTGCGGGTGAATGTGAGCTAAAAGATGCGATTGTTGAAGGCCCTTATGGTATAAAGATAGTCCCTGCAACTTCTGGCACACAAAGCATGACCGAGCTATCTCACGCTCAACATGCTGGACTCATCCGTGCATTTGGTAGCCTTGAAGAAGAAATTGACGTCCTGCTGATTGATACAGCAGCGGGCATTTCTGACATGGTGATTAGCTTTTCACGTGCAGCTCAAGATGTTGTGGTTGTTGTCTGCGATGAGCCGACTTCTATCACAGATGCCTACGCATTAATCAAGCTGTTGAGTAAAGAACACCAGGTTCAGCGCTTCAAAGTTGTTGCAAATATGGTCAGAAGCTACCGTGAAGGCAGAGAATTATTCGCAAAGTTGACACTAGTCACAGAGCGCTTCTTGAATGTCAGCCTTGAACTCGTAGCATGTATTCCATTGGATGACAAAGTACGTCAAGCCGTGAAAAGACAGAAGATTGTTGTGGATGCATTCCCTCGTTCTCCTGCGGCTTTAGCGATCAGCTCATTAGCGAACAAAGCTCTGACGTGGCCACTGCCAAAAGCACCAAGTGGACACCTAGAGTTTTTTGTCGAAAGACTGTTAAATCGTACTGAATTCACAGAGGACCCTTTTGGTGAATAAAGCGATTACCTATGACCAACATGGCAAATTTAACAGCCAGCAGGCGTTCATTGAACGTTACTCGGTGTTGGTTAAGCGTATTGCTCATCACCTGTTAGGCCGTTTACCGCCGAGTGTTCAGGTAGAAGATTTAATTCAGGCCGGCATGATCGGCCTTATCGAAGCTCAGCAGAATTATGATGGTTCTAAAGGTGCGAGCTTTGAAACTTATGCAGGTATCCGAATTCGCGGTGCAATGTTAGATGACATTCGCAAAGGCGACTGGGTGCCTCGTTCTGTTCATAAGAACAATCGCGAAATTAACCAAGCGATCGCAGAGCTGGAAGGTGTACTAAATCGTGACCCATCGGACTCAGAAGTAGCAGCGCATCTTGGTATGACACTAGACCAATATCATAGTGCACTTACCGACATAAACTGTTCAAAACTGGTGGGAATTGAAGATTTAGGCGTCTCTGATGATGTGATTTCACCGGCTGATGAAACCGATGACAGCAACCCATTTAAGGGCGTTGCTGATGAATCGTTCAAAAAAGCACTGGTTGAATCAATAAAACAACTTCCAGAGCGTGAAGCGCTAGTACTTTCGCTTTATTATGACGAAGAACTCAATTTGAAAGAGATTGGCGACGTGTTGGGTGTAAGCGAATCTCGCGTAAGCCAAATACTGAGTCAAGCGATGCAACGTTTACGCACCAAGCTCAGTGCGTGGACACAAAATGACTAAACACACTGATTTTACGATTCAGTGGAGGCAATTTTGAATAAAAACATGAAGATCCTTATTGTTGATGATTTCTCAACAATGCGCCGTATTGTTAAAAACCTGCTTCGTGACTTGGGTTTCAATAACACTCAGGAAGCGGACGATGGTTTAACCGCATTACCTATGCTGAAAAAAGGTGACTTCGACTTTGTTGTAACTGACTGGAACATGCCAGGTATGCAAGGCATCGATCTGCTTAAACACATCCGTGCGGATGCGGAACTTAAGCACCTACCTGTTCTAATGATCACAGCGGAAGCAAAGCGTGAGCAGATCATCGAAGCAGCTCAAGCAGGCGTTAACGGTTACATCGTTAAGCCATTTACGGCTGCAACGCTAAAAGAAAAACTAGATAAAATCTTCGAACGTTTATAACTCTTTCTTTCTCTTAGTTAACCGAGTCATCACTCCTAATACTTAATACTAAAGGGTGGCTCGTTTGACGCTAAAAAAGCGAAAAGGAAGAATTAAACGTAAAAAAGGGTCTATTCAGGATGATCTCACTAGAGCAGGCGAAGTCGCTCGTTCAGATGCTAGAAAGCGGGGAACAAGATCAAGCGAATGCGCTTGTTGCCTCGATATATGAAAGTGATGGGAATCCGATGTTAAAAGAAATCGGAACATTAACCCGCGACCTTCATGATTCACTTAAGCACTTCAATATTGATCAACGCATGACAGAAATTGCCAGGGCGGAAATCCCTGATGCAAGAGACCGTCTGCAATACGTGATTGATAAAACTGAGTTAGCAGCAAATAAAACGATGGACGCGGTAGAGTACTGTTTGCCTATCGCCGATAACCTGCATGAGTGCCTTCAACAAGTTCGCCCTCAGTGGAACGAACTCATGCACGGACGCATTGAATTAAGCGATTTTAAAGCGCTTTGCCATCGTATTGATGAGCTGTTGGTTCAGGTCGAAGGTGATAGCACTGAATTGCGCGGTCAGCTGACCGAAATTCTTATGGCACAAGACTTCCAAGACTTAACGGGTCAAATCATTCGTCGCGTGATCACGCTTGTCAATGAAGTGGAAGATCGCCTAGTTGAGATCTTGACCGTCTTTTCTGGCAATAAACCAGAAGAACAGACTCAAGTTTTGCCAGAACCGTCAGATAAAAAGATAAAACAATCAAGCGAAGCAGAAGGCCCAATTCTTAATCCTGAGCAAAGGGAAGATGCGGTCTCGTCGCAGGACGAAGTCGACGACTTGTTGTCCAGTCTTGGATTTTAAAGGTAACGTATGAGCTACGATTTAGACGAAGATATTCTTCAGGACTTTCTCATTGAGGCTGGAGAAATCCTAGAGCTGCTTTCTGAGCAGCTTGTTGAACTGGAAAACAATCCAGAAGACAAAGATCTCCTAAACGCGATTTTCCGCGGCTTCCACACAGTGAAAGGCGGTGCTGGTTTCCTATCATTAGCGGAGCTGGTGGATACTTGTCACGGTGCAGAGAACGTGTTCGACGTGTTGCGAAACGGTCAACGTTCAGTGACGCCAAGCCTGATGGACACCATGCTGAAAGCGCTTGATACGGTTAACCATCAATTCCAAGCGGTACAAGATCGTGAACCTCTAGACGCGGCAGATCCTGCGTTGCTAGAAGAGCTTCACCGTCTATGCAAACCTGAGTCTGAAGACGAAGTCGTCGCTACAGTTGAAGCGCCAGTCGTAACGCCAGAGCCTGTTATTCCTGAGCCTGTCATCGAGCAACCAGCTGCGCCAGTTGAGTCTGCTCCTGCATCTTCAAGCGTTGGCTCTGTTGACGAAATCACCCAAGACGAATTTGAAAAGCTATTGGACGAGCTGCACGGTAAAGGTTCTGCTCCGGGTGCGTCTGCACCGGCGCCAGTAGCTCCAGCTGCACCTGTTCAGGCAAGTGCGCCTGCAGCGGACAGCGGCGACATCACTGATGATGAATTTGAACGTCTATTGGATGAGCTACACGGTGTGGGTAAGAGCCCATCAGCATCAGATGTTGCTCCAGTAGACCCGCCTAAATCGCCAGAGCCAGCTGCTCCTTCTCCAGCACCTGCTCCGGCTCCTGAGCCAGAAGCAAAACCGGTTGCGGTAAAAGAAGAAGCAAAAGCACCTGCGGTTAAGAAGCCACAAGCGGAAGCAACGGTACGTGTTGATACTTCGACGCTAGACACCATCATGAACATGGTTGGTGAGCTTGTATTGGTGCGTAACCGTCTACTAAGCCTTGGTTTGAACAGCAACGACGAAGAAATGTCGAAAGCGGTAGCAAACCTAGACGTCGTGACTGCAGACCTTCAAGGTGCAGTGATGAAAACGCGCATGCAGCCAATCAAGAAAGTATTTGGCCGTTTCCCGCGTGTTGTTCGCGACTTGGCGCGTAACCTAAATAAAGACATCGTGCTTGAAATGCGCGGTGAAGAGACCGATCTAGATAAAAACCTAGTAGAGGCGCTAGCGGATCCATTGATCCACTTGGTGCGTAACTCGGTTGACCACGGCATCGAAATGCCAGACGACCGAGCGAAAGCCGGTAAATCTCGTACTGGTAAAGTCATCCTGTCGGCATCACAAGAAGGCGATCATATCGAACTGGCTATCGTTGACGATGGCGGCGGTATGGATCCGAACAAACTTCGTGGCATCGCAGTGAAACGCGGCATGATGGACGAAGATGCGGCAGCGCGTCTATCAGACAAAGAATGTTTCAACCTGATCTTTGCGCCAGGTTTCTCAAGTAAAGAGAAGATCTCAGATATCTCTGGTCGTGGTGTAGGTATGGACGTGGTGAAGACTGCGATCAATACGCTAAACGGCTCTATCGATATCGATTCAGAGCTGGGCAAGGGCACTAAGATCACTATCAAAGTTCCACTGACACTGGCAATTCTTCCAACACTGATGGTCGGCGTTGGCGGTCATCCGTTCGCTCTGCCATTGGCGTCGGTGAACGAGATTTTCCACTTAGATCTAAGCCGTACTAACGTGGTGGATGGTCAGTTGACGATCATCGTACGTGATAAGTCTATCCCACTGTTCTACTTGCAGAACTGGTTGGCTTCTAAGTCTCCTCGTGTTCAAGAGCGCACAGGCCACGGCCATGTAGTTATCGTACAGATCGGCAGCCAACGTGTTGGTTTTGTTGTGGATACATTGATCGGCCAAGAAGAAGTGGTGATCAAGCCACTAGACAATCTATTGCAAGGCACGCCAGGAATGGCAGGTGCGACGATCACCAGTGATGGCCACATCGCATTGATTCTTGATGTGCCAGACCTACTTAAGCAATACGCTGCAGCTTCGCGCATCTAAGCGAAGCTGGAGTCGATAAAAGGAATAAGATGGCGATTAAAGTACTAGTCGTTGATGATTCGAGTTTTTTCCGTCGTCGCGTAAGCGAAATCATCAACTCAGAATCGCGCCTAGAAGTGATTGACGTTGCGGTTAACGGTAGAGAAGCGGTTGAGAAAGCCAAAACTCTGAAACCTGACGTCATCACAATGGATATTGAAATGCCAGTCATGGACGGTATCACTGCCGTTCGTGAAATCATGGCTGCATCTCCTGCGCCAATCCTGATGTTTTCGTCCCTGACTCACGATGGGGCGAAAGCAACGCTTGACGCACTAGACGCTGGTGCGCTGGATTTCTTACCGAAAAAATTTGAAGACATTGCTCGTAACCGTGATGAAGCGGTATCACTGCTTCAACAGCGTGTGATTCAAATCGCTTCTAAACGAGCGTTTATGCGCCGTCCAATTGCTCGACCAGCTGCAACGGCGACCAGTTCAACAGTGCGCCCTTTGGCTTCTCGCAATGCTGCGCCGACTGCATCTGCGCCAAGCCGTCCGATGGCAGCGAAATTCCGCGCATCAGGTAAGAAGTATCAGCTAACGGCGATTGGTACGTCGACTGGTGGTCCTGTCGCGCTACAAAAAATTCTGACCCGTTTGCCAGTTAACTATCCGCACCCAATCGTGCTTATCCAGCACATGCCTGCGACTTTTACCGCGGCGTTTGCAAGCCGTCTCAACACGCTTTGCAAAATCCAAGTGAAAGAAGCGCAAGATGGTGATGTGTTGCAAGCGGGTGTGGCTTATCTTGCCCCAGGCGGCAAACAGATGATGGTTGACGGTCGTGCAGGTGCTGCTCGTCTTCGTATTATCGACGGTGGCGACCGAATGAACTATAAACCATGTGTTGACGTGACCTTCGGCTCGGCAGCAAAAGTCTACGGCGACAAAGTTCTGTCGATGGTACTGACCGGCATGGGTGCTGATGGTCGTGAAGGTGCACGCATGCTGAAATCTGCAGGCTCTACCATTTGGGCGCAAGATGAAGAAAGCTGTGTGGTTTATGGCATGCCACAAGCGGTTGCGAAAGCAGGCATCTCTACTGAAGACTTACCACTCGATCGCATTGCTGAGCGCATGTTGGTGGAAGTGGGCTTAGCGTAGGAAAGATCATGATCGTTTGGAGTGTAGCTAACCAAAAAGGTGGGGTAGGGAAAACCACATCAACCGTGACATTGGCCGGTCTACTTAGCCAAAAAGGTCATCGTGTTTTGATGGTGGATACCGATCCGCACGCGTCGCTGACGACTTATCTTGGTTATGATCCGGATGCCGTAACATCAAGCTTGTTCGATCTTTTCCAACTCAAGACGTTTTCACGTGAGACGGTGAAACCGTTGATCTTAGAAACCGAGCTTGAAGGGATGGACATCATTCCCGCGCACATGTCGCTTGCTACGCTAGATCGCGTAATGGGCAACCGCAGTGGAATGGGTTTGATCTTGAAGCGCGCATTACAAGCTGTTGCTCAAGACTACGATTATGTCTTGATTGATTGTCCGCCGATTCTAGGTGTGATGATGGTTAACGCACTAGCAGCCAGTGACCGCATTTTGATTCCGGTTCAAACCGAATTTCTTGCAATGAAAGGTCTGGAGCGCATGATTCGCACCCTGACTATCATGCAAAAGTCTCGTCCGGGTGGCTTCAAAGTGACTATCGTTCCGACTATGTACGATAAGCGCACCAAAGCCTCGTTGCAGACACTGACTCAGCTTAAGAAAGACTACCCGAATCAGGTGTGGACTTCGGCTGTGCCTATTGACACCAAATTCCGCGATGCGAGCTTGAAACATTTGCCTGCATCGCATTTTGCTTCTGGCAGTCGTGGCGTGTTTGCTTATAAGCAACTGTTGATTTACCTGGAGAGGTTAGCGTTCGATGAGCAATAACGACATACTTTCCAGTGAACAAGCACTCGATGATTACTTCAGTGCTTTACTAGGCGAAGAGGTCGAAGTTATTGAGCAAGAAGAAGAGCTTGACTTGCTCGCTCAAGAACTATCATCTGCAGAGCCAGAGCCAGAGCCAGAGCCAGAGCCAGAGCCAGAGCCAGAGCCAGAGCCAGAGCCAGAGCCAGAGCCAGAGCCAGAGCCAGAGCCAGAGCCAGAGCCAGAGCCAGAGCCAGAGCCAGAGCCAGAGCCAAAATTACAGCTGCAATACGCAGAACCGGAGTCGTATCAATATAGTGATTCGTACTCGCCAGAGTTAGAAGCGCCTAATCTGGAAGACGTTCAGCGATTGCTTAGCCAACTTGAGTCCACCAACGTGGTGGCAGAGTTGGATATCGATGACATTCTGGAACAAAACACCATTGATATTGCGACTGAAGCAAAAGCAATGGAGCCAGAAATTGAAGTCGAAACAGCGGTGGAAACCGTTGAAGAAATTCAAGAGTGGGTGATCGACGAAGAGCCGATATCGACTGTTGAGGTTGAACAACCTGAGCCAGTTTGGGAGCAACCAGAAATTGAAATGGTTGAACCCACAGTTGATGTTGAAGTGGAGACTGAACAGCACACTGAGACAGAAACAGAACTGGAAACCGAAGCGGGTGCAAAGTTACCCAATACTTGGGAAAGCACGCAGCGGAGTGCAGACTTTCAAGTGCTTTACTTCGATGTAAATGGTGTGACTTTTGCGGTGCCGCTTGATGAGTTAGGGGGTATTCACCGCATCACAGAGCTGAACCACTTGATTGGTCGCCCTGCATGGTACTTGGGTTTGCAAACCAGTCGTGAGCAACAATTTGATGTTGTCGACACTGCAAAGTGGGTGATGGCGGATAAGCTTCGCGACGACAACTACAAAGATAACTACCAATACGTCGTCATGCTTGGTGAAAGCATGTGGGGGCTGGCCAGTAACCAATTGATGGGGACTGAAACGCTCAATATCGACAAAGTCCGGTGGCGTGAACAAGCGGGCAAACGCCCTTGGCTAGCGGGCATGGTGAAAGAAAAAATGTGTGCTTTAATTCATGTCCAAGCACTTATAGACATGCTAAACGCGGGTTTAGATGTAAAATCACTGAATTAGATTTTTGGTCGGGAACGACATTAACGAGGATTAACTATGTCTCAAGCTTTTGAAGTAGAAGTGAAGAAAGATACATCGAACGACGAAGTTCTTCAGTGGGTGACGTTCCAACTAGAAGAAGAAACGTACGGCATTAACGTAATGCAAGTTCGTGAAGTTCTTCGCTACACAGAAATCGCTCCAGTTCCAGGTGCGCCAGATTACGTGCTAGGTATTATCAACCTACGTGGCAACGTTGTAACGGTTATCGATACACGTTCACGTTTTGGCCTAATGGAAGGCGAAGTGACAGACAACACGCGTATCATCGTGATTGAGTCTGAGCGTCAAGTAATCGGTATCCTAGTAGACAGCGTTGCTGAAGTGGTTTACCTACGCTCTTCTGAGATCGATACAACACCTTCTGTAGGTACTGACGAAAGCGCGAAGTTCATCCAAGGTGTAAGCAACCGTGACGGTAAGCTGCTTATCCTTGTTGATTTGAACAAGCTGCTAACCGATGACGAATGGGATGAGATGGCTCACCTGTAATTGGCTGATGAATCATGGCTGAAGAAACCTTCCTATCATTACCGTTTATTGTAGGCGGTCTAGCGTTTGTCTTCTTGGTGCTGCTTTTGCTTCAGCTGCGCGTGCGTGCGGGTTTGCAAAAGCAGATGGATCAGCAACGTGCTCAAGCGCGTCATGCGGAAAAAGAAGTGCAAAAGCTGAATAAACAACTGTTGGAAGTACGTTCAGTGGTGGTTGGCCTAGGTCAGAAAGTCACTGAACAACAAGATGTTATTCAACATCTTAATGAGCGCATTCGTGAACTTGAACACGCTGATACAGACGGACGTTTGTACAGCCGCGCTTCAAAAATGGTTCAACTTGGTGCTGACATCAATGAGTTGATTGAAGAGTGTGAATTGCCAAAAGCAGAGGCGGAATTGATGTTGTCTCTGCAGAAAAAATTGGCAGGGAAGGAGAAAATCCCACCGCTAAGCAGTCAACCCTCTGATGACCCGACATATTCCTCTCGCGGAAGACGTCGATAAAGATTGAAAAAAGAAGCTTCGGCTTCTTTTTTTATTTTTAAAATAAAAACTTATAATTACTTGTGGTTGTTTTTATTAAGATGTGACTATAAGTTAACAAAAACTCACGAACTTACATACATCAACGCTTTCTTATCCTGTTTTGTCATATCTAAGCTGTGCTAATATAGCGACTCGTTCATTTTTTAGTTGAAGCCCTATGTTAGAAGTCTCTAACCTAACTGCGATCCGTGATGACCGGGTCCTGTTTGAAAACCTGCAATTCGAAATCAAGCCTGGTGAGTTGGTCCAGATTGAGGGACGTAACGGTACAGGTAAAACCACACTATTGCGTATCGTGACAGGGTTAGGAGACAGAGAAGAAGGCATCATCAAATGGAAGGGTGAAGAGGTTGAGAAATCTCGCGACGTATTCCATCAAGACTTGCTTTTCTTAGGGCATCAAACTGGCGTTAAACGCGAACTGACCGCATTAGAAAACCTGCGCTTTTACCAATCTATCCACAATAATCGCTCCTCTGAAGAAGAAATCTTTGCCGCACTTGCCCAAGTGGGGCTTGCAGGCCGAGAAGATGTGCCTGTAGCACAACTTTCTGCAGGCCAGCAACGTCGCGTGGCTTTGGCAAGGCTTTGGTTAAGCAATCAAATCTTGTGGATTCTGGACGAGCCTCTTACTGCCATCGACAAACAAGGTGTCAAAGTGTTGGAGTCGTTGTTTGCCAGTCATGCAGATAGTGGCGGCATTGTTGTACTTACTACGCACCAAGATATGTTTGCAGACAGCCCGAAACTTAGAAAAATAAAACTGGGTGATTGATATGATTTCGGCCATGACAACCATTATCCGCCGTGAGCTTCTGATCGCATTTCGCCGTCAAGCGGACATCTTGAACCCGTTGTGGTTCTTCATTATCGTGATCACACTTTTTCCTCTCAGCATCGGTCCCGAGCCTAATTTGTTAGCACGTATTGCAGCTGGCATTGTTTGGGTTGCTGCGCTGCTGTCTGCCTTATTATCATTAGAACGTTTATTCCGTGATGATTATCAAGACGGCGCACTCGAACAAATGATGCTAATGCCAATTCCATTGCAACTTGTTGTGATTTCAAAGGTTATCGCTCACTGGGTGCTGACGGGATTGCCTCTGATTTTGATCAGTCCATTGTTGGCGATTCTGCTTTCTCTTGATTTCAATACTTGGTTGTCTGTAGTGCTGACACTTGCTATCGGTACCCCGACGCTGAGTTTTATTGGTGCCATTGGCGTGGCACTGACGGTTGGGTTACAAAAAGGCGGCGTTCTTTTGAGTTTGCTCATTCTTCCGCTCTACATCCCGATTCTGATTTTCGCTACGTCCGCGATTGATGCTGCGGCATTAGGTATGTCGTATAACGGACAACTGGCAATTTTAGGCGCAATGCTGATGGGGGCGATGACCCTTACGCCATTCGCCATAAGCGCAGCATTGCGAGTTAGTGTTAACTAACTAAATAAATGCGATTTAAGCGACGTTTGATCAAAGAATTATTATTAAAGCACTGCTAAGGTCTCGGCCCAATGAACAGTGTAACTGAAGTAAGAGTGAGAACTTAACATGTGGAAATGGCTACATCCTTATGCCAAGCCTGAAACAGCTTATCACCTGAGTGGTAAGTTCCTACCTTGGTTTTCTGTATTGGCTCTCGTATGCCTAACGGGTGGTACTGTCTGGGGCCTTGCATTTGCACCTTCTGACTATCAACAAGGCGACAGTTTCCGAATCATTTACATCCATGTACCTTCGGCTATTTGGTCGATGGGTGTTTACATGTCGATGGCCATTGCCGCATTTATCGGCTTGGTTTGGCAAGTACGCCTGTCAGATATGGCAGCATTGGCGATGGCGCCAATCGGTGCAGTATTCACCTTTATTGCTTTATTAACCGGTGCCGTTTGGGGCAAACCGATGTGGGGCACTTGGTGGGTATGGGATGCACGTCTGACTTCAGAATTAATTCTTCTATTCTTGTACCTTGGTGTTATCGCTTTGTACCACGCATTTGACGACCAAAAAACAGCGGCGAAAGCGGCAGGTATTTTAGCTATCGTTGGTGTTGTTAACCTTCCGATAATCCACTTTTCAGTAGAATGGTGGAACACGCTTCACCAAGGCGCGACTATCACTAAATTTGAAAAACCATCCATCTCATCCGATATGCTTTGGCCTCTACTGCTAAACATCTTTGGTTTTGCGTTCTTCTTTGGCGCAGTCACGATGGTGCGTTTCCGTAACGAAATTATCAGCAAAGAGAGTCACCGCCCTTGGGTGCGCAAACTCGCAACTGAAAAAACTCAGTGAGGTAATTGATTATGCATTTTGATTCTCTGAGCGAACTATTTGCCATGGGTGGCTACGCAGGATACGTATGGAGCGCGTTTGGTATCACCTTCTTATCTATGCTCATTCTTCTGATTTCGAGCATCCGTCGTGGGGATGCATTGTTGAAAGAGGTGAAAGCGAAAATTGACCGTCAAGCGCGTATCGACGCGGCGAAGAATATGGAGAACACGTTATGAACCCGAGACGTAAAAAGAGGCTAGGCATTGTTTTAGCAATCTTTATCGGTATTAGTGCAACCATCGGTTTAATGCTATATGCACTGAACCAAAACATGGATCTATTCTTCACGCCGACGGAATTGGTAAACGGTAAGCCAGACGGTACTAAACCTGAAGTAGGTCAACGCCTGCGTATCGGTGGCATGGTAGTTGAAGGTTCGGTTCGCCGTGACCCTGAATCATTAAAAGTAAGCTTTGATCTGCACGATGTGGGCCCTAAAGTAACCATCGTTTATGAAGGTATCCTTCCTGACTTGTTCCGTGAAGGTCAAGGTATCGTTGCGCAAGGTGTTCTTGAAGACGCGACGACCGTAAAAGCTTTTGAAGTGTTGGCAAAACACGACGAAGAATACATGCCACCTGAGATTGCAGAAGCAATGAAGAAGACACATGAGCCTCTGCAGTACACAACTGAACAGAAACAAGGAAGCGGCCAATGATTGCTGAAATCGGTCACTTTGCCCTCATACTCTCGCTAGCAATGGCATTATTGCTCAGCGTATTGCCGCTATGGGGTGCATCAAATAACAACACGACGCTGATGAACACAGCACGACCGCTTTCGTGGTCGATGTTCATCATGCTATCTTTCTCTTTCGTTATTCTATGTTGGGGTTTCTATACCAACGACTTTACTCTGCAATATGTAGCAAGTAACTCAAACAGCCAACTGCCTTGGTACTACCGTCTGACTGCGGTTTGGGGTGCGCATGAAGGTTCATTGTTGCTCTGGGTACTTATCCAATCTACGTGGACAGTGGCAGTTGCTACTTTCAGCCGTGGCATGCCACAAGAATCGGTTGCTCGTGTACTTGCAGTGATGGGCATGATCTCGGTGGGCTTCCTAATGTTTATCATTCTGACGTCTAACCCATTCCTGCGTACGTTGCCATTCTTCCCGGTCGATGGCCGTGACTTGAACCCACTTCTTCAAGACCCGGGTTTGATTGTTCACCCACCGATGCTTTACATGGGCTACGTAGGTTTTTCGGTAGCGTTCTCGTTTGCAATTGCGTCTTTGATGACAGGTCGTCTTGATACGGCTTGGGCTCGCTGGTCTCGCCCATGGACAACAGCAGCTTGGGTATTCCTAACGCTAGGTATCGCGCTAGGTTCCTGGTGGGCATATTACGAACTTGGCTGGGGTGGCTGGTGGTTCTGGGACCCAGTAGAAAACGCATCATTTATGCCTTGGCTAGCGGGTACAGCGTTGATGCACTCTCTAGCGGTAACCGAAAAGCGTGGTACATTCAAAGCTTGGACAGTACTACTTGCGATCTCAGCATTCTCATTAAGTTTGCTGGGCACCTTCTTGGTTCGTTCCGGTATCTTGGTATCGGTGCACGCGTTCGCTTCTGATCCATCTCGCGGTATGTTTATCCTCGGTTTCCTAGTCTTCGTTATCGGCGGCTCTCTCCTACTATTCGCAGTAAAAGGGGCCGCGGTTCGCGTACGTGGTAATTTCGATTTGGTGTCGCGTGAGAATGCGCTACTTTCCAACAACGTGCTTCTGATTGCTGCGCTAGTCGTAGTATTGGTTGGTACCTTGTTGCCATTGATTCACAAACAAATTGGTCTTGGTTCCGTATCTATCGGTGCACCATTCTTCGACATGTTGTTCGCATGGCTGATGATGCCGTTCGCCTTCCTGTTAGGTATTGGTCCTATGATTCGATGGAAGCGCGACAATCTATCTAAGCTTATTAAGCCAATGATTGTCTCTGGTGTGCTTGCTTTCGCATTAGCTGCAGTGTGCGTATTCCTGTTCGCAGACTTCTTCTCAGCGATGGCTTACATCGGTTGGGTAATGGCAATCTGGATCATTGCAATGCATGGTTTTGAGTTGTACGAGCGTGCTACTCACCGTCACAGCTTTGGCGAAGGTGTTCGTAAACTTCAACGCAGTCACTGGGCAATGATGCTAGGTCACATTGGTCTAGCCGTTACTGTGATTGGTATTGCGATGGTGCAAAACTACAGCATCGAACGTGACGTGCGTTTGGCGCCAGGTGAGCACTTCAAGATTTACGGTTACGATTTCTACTTCTCAGGTCTACGTGACAAAGACGGTCCAAACTACGATGGTTACATCGCGGACTTTGAAATCACCAATGACGGTAAGTACGTGAACACGCTACACGCTGAAAAACGTTTCTACCGCACGGCGAAGTCAATGATGACAGAAGCGGCTATCGACCGTGGCATCACTCGCGACCTATACATCGCAATGGGTGAGCGCCTAGACGATAACCGTTCTTGGGCAGTACGTATTTACTACAAACCATTCGTTCGTTGGATCTGGGCTGGTTCATTGATCATGTCTTTGGGTGGTGCACTGGCTATCTCTGATAGACGTTACCGCTTCCGCAAAACGGCTAAGAAAGACGAAAAGTCAAAGCTAGCGGAGAAGGAGGCATAATAAATGAATAAGAAGGTCTTATTTATCCCCTTGGTGGCTTTCATGGTATTGGCGGGTATCTTCGCAACTCAGTTGGTTCGTAACCAAGAGGGTGATGATCCAACAAAATTGGAATCGGTACTGGTAGGTAAGCCAGTGCCTGAGTTTCACTTAGAAGACTTGGCGGAGCCGGGTAAGCAATACGATCAATCGATCTTTAAAGGCGAACCTTTACTGCTTAACGTATGGGCAACTTGGTGTCCAACGTGTTACGCAGAGCATAAATACCTAAACGAGCTTGCTGGTAAAGGTGTGAAGATCATCGGTATGAACTACAAAGATGATCGCAACAAAGCGGTGGGTTGGCTAAACGACCTAGGCAACCCATACCTAATCAGCCTGTTTGATGGCAGCGGCATGCTAGGTCTAGACCTTGGCGTTTATGGTGCGCCAGAGACATTTATCATCGATGCAAATGGCTTGATTCGCTACCGCCATGTTGGTGATGTAAACCCTCGCAACTGGGCGGAAAAATTAGAGCCGCTTTACACCAAGTTGGTTGAGGAGGCGAAGCAATGAGAAAGTTTATCTTAGCGGCATTGGCTGCAATGACATTCTCTCTAGCTGCCCACGCAGCGATTGAAGTGTATGAGTTTGACAACCTAGAGCAAGAACAGCAGTTTAAAGAGCTAGGTCACACTCTGCGTTGTCCAAAATGTCAGAACAACACTATCTCAGATTCGAATGCGGTACTGGCTCAGGATCTACGCCATAAGGTGTATGAAATGACCAAAGAAGGTAAGTCGAAAGATGAGATCGTCGACTACATGATTGCTCGTTACGGTAATTTCGTTACTTACAATCCTCCGTTTACTTTTGCGACTGCAATTCTTTGGCTAGGTCCGCTTGCAGTGGTATTAGGCGGTTTTGGTTTGATCGTGCTACGTAGCCGCAAATCTAAAGCAAAAGTAGTTCAGGCAAGCAATGAGCAATGGGACGAAGAGAAAGAAGCGCGTCTCAAATCATTACTTGATGAAGAGAGCAACGGAGATAAGAAATAATGACACTATTTTGGGTTTCAACCGTTGTTCTTACGCTAGTAGCGTGTGCACTGATTGCATTGCCATTGCTAAAGCAAAAAGCCAACAACGATGAAGTGTTACGTGATGAGCTCAACAAGGCGTTCTATAAAGACCGTCTATCTGAGCTTGCTGAAGAAACAGATGAAGGTCTGGTGGAAAGCGAAGACGATCTGATTTCGGATCTAAAGCAGTCTCTACTTGACGATATCCCGGGTGGTAAAGCGCAAAAAGAAACCAAGGTTTCTCCTATTGCTGTATTAATCCCATCGGTCATTCTGACAGTAGTCTTGAGTTACGGCTTGTACTACAAGTTTGGTGCATCTCAAGATGTGATCAAGTGGCAAGAAGTTAACGCTAACCTTCCTGAGCTTTCTAAGAAGCTAATGTCTGCTGCGTCTGAGCCGTTAAGTGAAGACGAAATGGCCGATCTGTCTTTAGCGCTGCGTACTCGTCTGCACTACCAGCCTGAAGATTCAACGGGTTGGTTGCTACTAGGTCGTATTGCTTTGGCTAACCGTGACGTGACGACTTCTATTGATGCGATGGAAAAAGCGTACAAGCTGGAGCCAAAAGACCCTGATGTTCAACTTGGTTATGCGCAAGCACTGATGCTTTCTCAAGACGAGATGGATCAAGCGACGGCTCGTTCTCTACTTGGAAAACTGATGCAGCAGGATTACGTTGACCTACGTGTATTCTCGCTTCTAGCGTTTGATGCATTCGAGCGTCAAGACTTCCCTGCGGCAATTAAATACTGGGGCATCATGCAGCAAATGATCGGTCCTGAAGACAGCCGCTATGAAATGCTTGGCCGTAGTATCGAGAGCGCGCGCAAACAAATGGGCGAAGCGGTTTCTCCAGATAAGAGTGTAGCTGTGACCATTAATGTTGCTCCAGAAGCTCAGTTGGATCCAAACGCAGTATTGATCGTTTCAGTTCATCGTGCAGATGGTTCTCCAATGCCAGTTGCGGCGGCTCGTTACCCATTAGGTACATTCCCTCGCACAGTCGTACTGGATGATGGGAATGCGATGATGGATGGCCAGAAGCTTTCTTCATTGGATAAGCTGATAGTCCGTGTCCGCGTAGACTCTGATGGCAACGTGGCGACTCGTGACCAGGATTGGCACGGTGAGAGCGCTGTGGTAGATTTCGGTCAGCCAGTTGAAGTAATGATTGATAAACAGTATCAATAGACATCATTGTCTCTGATAGTTGACACTCAGTGAGCGCCACATCGGTTTGTGGTATGACTTGCAACTATCGAGTAGAATATACAAAGGCCAGCAATCGCTGGCCTTTATTTATATACCCAAGTGACTTTTGTCTCGGCGCTAAAGAGCGACAACACAGGTTACTTAGGTATATCAATAGTCGTTATGGAACGAAGAATGTATAACAAGGGTAAATCCATCTTCTTGTTGCTGTTTGCAGTTGGACTGGTTGGCTGTTCAAGTGCTCCAGAGGAGGCAGTAACTGAAGAAAACGAAACGAATCAAGCCACTTCTGATGTTTATGACCCATTAGAAGGCTTCAACCGCGCTATGTGGGACATCAACTACGACTACCTAGATCCGTATTTGGTTCGTCCAATCTCTCTTGCGTATGTTGATTACACACCAGTACCGATTCGTTCTGGTATTGCTAACTTCTTAGCAAACTTAGATGAACCAGCAAGTGTGGTAAACAACCTTGTTATGGGTAATGGCACTAAAGCCGTTGATCACTTTAACCGTTTTTGGATTAACTCCACGTTCGGTATTTTCGGCTTGTTTGATATTGCGACGGCTGCAGGTATCACGAAATACGATAACAAAGAGTTTAGCAGTGTAGTGGGTCACTATGGCGTTGGTAATGGGCCTTACTTTATGATCCCTGGTTATGGTCCATATACACTACGTGCAGTGACAGATACCGTCGATGGCATGTATGTTCCGCTATCTTACCTCAACTTCTGGGCTGGTCTTGGTAAGTGGGCACTAGAGGGTATGGAGAAACGTGCGCTATTAGTGCCACAAGAAGCACAGCTTGAAGCATCTCCAGATCCATATGTGCTAACGCGTGATGTTTACTTACAGCGTCAAGATTTCAAAGCGGAAATCAACAATGTTGATGAAGTGGATGAAGACGAAGAAGCATACTTGGATGAGTACTTAGAAGAAGACTTCTAATCGCTTCAGTAAATAGCAAAATAAAAAGGCTTGGTTTTCACCAAGCCTTTCTTTTTATCGTTAACTTTCTTTTATCGATAATTCGCGTTCAGATTAGAACGTGTAGTTCGCTTGAACACCGATTAGCCATACGTTACCAGTCACTTCACCTGTAAACGCGCCACCTAGCAGAGCTGCTTCTTTATCAGATGCATCGCGAGGTTCACTGATAGATGCATCTTTAGCAAAGATGTAAGTGAAGCCAGCGTCTAGCGTTAGGTTTTTAGACCATTCGTAGCCTGCACCAACACTTAGCCATAGACGATCTGTTTCTGGAATAGTGGTCGTGCGGTATTTGTCATCAACCGCTGACATGTCGTATGCAACGCCTGAGCGCAGTGTCCATTTTTGGTCAAGCTTGTAAGTAGTGCCTACAGCAAAGCGGTAGTTATCTTCCCAGTTTTCAGATTTGATTAGATCTGATTTGTCTGGGAAATCTGCCACTAGCTCTTTAAAGCTGCTCCAATCAGTCCAGTTAATGCTAGCGTGTACTGCTAGTTGATCATTTAGTTGGTGGAAGCTTGCCAGTTCCGCTGTTGCTGGCAATGTTAAGTCCATTGAGCCTGCTTTTTTAGCGTTAGGGTTGATTGGGTTGAATGCCCAGCCTGTTGCGTGCCCTTCTAGTGTTAGGTCTACCGCTGATTTGTAAGCAAAGCCAACGCGGTTGTTTTCATTGATTTGCCAAGCTGCGCCAACTTGCCAACCCCAAGCGGTATCGTCACCTTCCATGTATTTTAGCGTTGTCTGCGGCTTTAAGTTCATAGAAGGCACAGCAGGGAAGTGGTTTGGCACTGATGCACCAATGCTGCCGTCTGCGATGATGTAACGAATACCACCACCAATGCTTAGTGCTTCATTCAGTTTGTAAGCCGCGTTCAGGTTTGCTTCCATCGACGTTACGCTCGCTTCGTTACCAAAGTTAGCCGCCGCGAAATCTTTACCTAGATCCGTTTCCATACCGTAGTTAGTACCAAACGCTAGACCAATAGCAAACTTGTCGTTGTACTGATGAGATAGGTAGAAGTTAGGGATAACAGCGTCGTGTGCAAAGTCATGTGAGCTTGCTGGAAGAGTAGCACCACCACCAACATGCATTTGACCGTCAACATCTACATTTGGGTTTACGTAAATAGCGCCAACAGACACTTGTGTGCCTTCTAGGTAAGTTAGCATTGCTGGGTTACGCCATTGTGCACTTGCGTTATCAGCCATTGCTGCTTCACCAGCGTATGCACGACCTAGACCTGTCGCAGAGTATTCTGCAAGTTGGAAACCTGCTGCGTTTGCAACGCCTGAAGTGCTTAGTAGGCCAAATGCCACTGCTGCCGAAAGGAGAGTCTTGTTGGTTTTCATTGTAATGTTCGCTGAGTTATTTATAACGTGGGGCCAAATTTTACGACTAGAGTTATTACTTTAAAAATGAAAAGCCAATAAAACAGTGTTTTCAGTCCTATAATCTATTTATATAGAGATATGTAGATGATCTATCTAACTGTAACGGCTGTGTGAAAAAAATTCAGCGAACACCTGTGAGTCATAATTATGGCTTTTGATTACACGTGTGCGCCCAATCTTGGTGAATAGAAAGCAATAGATAAGAAAAAAGGCTGGAATTCCAGCCTTTTATATAGAGAGTGTTTATACTAGCTTATCGCGTAATGCTTAGAAGCTGCGGCTGTATTGTAAGCCGAATAGAATCGCGTCTGCATGCGTCGTAGCAGAAATGCTACTCACAGGGAAACCATTAACTGTGGTCTCTTCATTTACTGAAACGTCATCACCCATTAGGTAGGTGAAACCAAAGTCAACATTCGATTTGTTATCGATATGGTAGGTGAAGCCTGCAGATAGCCATTGACGATCAGAGTCAGGTACAGAAATTGATGTTACTTGATCTTGTGCACTTGTGTCGTACATGTAACCTGCGCGTAGAGTCCAATCGTTGTTTAGGTAGTATGTACCGCCGATTGAGTAGTGCCAACCATCTTGCCATTGGTAATCTTTATTGTAACTACCTACAAGAAGCGAGTCTTTAAGGTTTTTAAACTCAATTTGGTCAAACGCACCCCAACCAATGTATTGGATTGAGTAGTGTACTGCGAATTTGGTATCTTCGATTTTATGGTAACCAGAGAATTCAGCCATATCGGGTAGAGGCAGAACAATTTTTTGGCCTTTGTCGTCTTCAGCTTCAAATTCTGGGCTGTAACGGTAAGACAAACCAAAACGGTTGTTTTCATCTAGTTCAAATACAGTACCTACATTGAAACCAACAGCAAAACCATCAGCTTTATCAACATCTAGCAATGTTGAACCTGGTTGTAGGCCTGGAATTGGAGGAAAACTCTGACCAGCAACACGTTTCATTGTACCTTGACCATAAATTAGGTCTAGACCTGCACCAAAGCTCCATTGCTCGTTCAGGCGATATGAGCCAGCTACACCAAGGTTAAAGCTTTTAACATCAGTTAGACCACCATATTCAGCTGCAACATAGTTGTCAGAAAACTCTGTTTTAGTACCGAAGTTTGAGTAAGCATTCACACCCCAAGCAAATTTTTCATTAACAGGGACAATGAGGTGGATGTTTGGCGCTATTGATGTATCACCAACATCATCAGTGTTTGCTACATCATGAGGGCCAGTCATTGAGCCCGAGTACTTCACATCTTTCACTTCAATAAGCGAAGTAATGCTTTCAAAACCTAGCGACAGTTCCATTTTGTCAAATAGAGCCATTGCTGCTGGGTTACGAGCCATTACAGATGCGTTATCTGCAATTACCGCATCACCTGCGAATGCACGACCGATACCAGTCGCTGATTGTGCGTTTAGCTGGAAACCAGCTGCCATTGCTTGACCTGATGCCATTGCAACCGTCACTGCTAGGAGAGTCTTTTTAAACAGACGCGTATTCTGAGTCATTATTTATTCCTTATTAGTTTCGTCTCTTTGGACGATAAGTTGAGCTTTTGCTCAGTGGCGCAGATAGTAGTATTAAGAGTGGACCATACAAATCCGACCATTGGATAAATTTGAATAAAAATTGCAGAAATGATGTCTAAATGTCGGTAAATTGCACCTAAAGTGCATAATTTAGAGTTTAGACTCTAAAGTAAATGTCTGGTGTGAATGGTTTTTGCCTTATACATAAACAAAAAAGCCGCTAAATTTCGAAATTTAGCGGCTTTTTACTGTGCAGTTTCGTGCTTTCGATGAAGTTACTACATTGGCTCCATCATTGGCGCTAATTTCGCTGCAATAGCATCGATATCTTCGCCGCTGCTACCAACAAGAATCATGCTGGCTTTGCCCACCGGTTTCACAACACCACTCATACCATCTTTATCAAAGTCGACTTTCTGGTCGCTCTTCACATCAGTCACAAACATGGTGACTTTGCCTTCTTTACCTTGGAAGACGATATGAAGTGCATTATTCGACTCACCAAAACCACAATGGTTTAGGTAGTAGACGTGGTATGGGAAATCACCGTTTAGCTGATAATGGAAAGGCATCATTTTCGCATTGACTTGCTTGTTTGAAACATCTTCATCGATGTTGCGAACGAACGGCTCTTCCGCCACGACGTGTTTCATTGCGGTGTCTGCGAGGCTTGCTTGCGCTGGAGAAACAATAAAGTTACCCCAGTTAATTTGACCTACAAGTAGACCCGCAGTAAATGCAACTGATGCTGCCAACGCCATCGCTTTGCGAGCAAAATTCGGTCTTACGACTTTCTCGTCATCTAGCGCACTCGATGTCTGGTTAAACAGAATTTTATCAGCAAGATCTTCAGGCACATCCACATTCATGGCTTGCTTAATCTTAAGGTCGAGATCCAAAACATCATCAGCAAACTTACTGTTAGCGTCGCTCTCAGCTAAAGCTTGCAGAATCTCTTCATCCTTCTGTTTTGGATCCGACAAAATACGACGACGAAATTCTAAATCATCCATTTTTTTGTCCTCTCTGAGTATCTTGAGAATCCAACATCTCTTTTAATTGATTACGTGCACGGAATAGGCGTGTCATTACTGTGTTTTTGTTTAGATCAAGAATGCTGCCGATTTCTTCTCCACTGAAACCGCCTACAACTTGAAGAAACAAAGGCTCACGGTATTCAACATCAAGCTTCATGATTTGAGCTTGAAGCCATTCCTGTTGATGATGTGGGTCATCGCTGACTTTAGCATCATTGCCATAGTCATCGATATCAACCAAATCAAATTGTTTACGTTCAAAGCGGCGTGCGTTTTCTCGTCTTAATATAGTAATAAGCCAAGATTTCGCGGCCTTTTCATCTTGAAGACTATCCAGTGACTTCCATGCGCGCAGACAGGTCTCTTGAACCAAATCTTCTGCAATTGCCTTGTCTTTGCATAACCAGTAAGCGTAGCGATACAAATCTCTGTGATAGCCCCGTACAAGAGCTTCGTATTTTCTTTGTCTGTCCATATCAGAGTTGACCGGACTGTTGGAGTTTTTCTTTCCAAACATTTTAAATATTGCCACAGGAGCCTCCGTCTTGCTCTGTGAGGTCATGGGTACCGCTTATATTTGTGCTTGTTCTGAGTACACACCAGTAGTTTAGCAGCAGCACAATATACATCTTCTACGATCAAACAATTATTTGAAGTGATGATAATTTGTTCTATATCTTTTTATTCAGGTGTTTTCCTACACTTATTGTTAGGCGATTTGAAGTTATTCGAACTTTGATACGGTTGGAATTCGTAAAATCGCCATAAAATTGATCTATTTCAAAATCTCGTGCAGTGAAGGGGCTATAGTACATCTTGTCATCTAGTTAGTCATTGACGACTAACATGTTGAGCAAGATGACACTTCCTTTTGAAGGCTGACTTTACTTTCTCCTAATCAGGAAACTGATTAATTTTACAATTGGCGTAGGTTAATTGTTTTATAAATATTCCGACCACACAGTTTTGTGTGGTTTTTTTTGCTTCAATTTTACCTCCCGCACACTTCTCCTCATTTTTACTCACTATAGTTAATCATTCTTAATTGCCGAATAATCAATGAACTAGAGCAATAGATCTACTCGCTTCACGTTTATTTAAACGCACGTTTGATAAATTTAACAAACTGATTACAATGCATCAGGTCAGACCTCTTGTATTTAAGGAGAAACAATGGGCAAGCAGGAAGTGAAAACACGCCACGGTGAACGTGTTGCTATTGTCGCAGGGCTACGAACCCCCTTTGCTCGTCAAAGCACTGAGTTCAGCCAGGTTCCAGCGGTCGATTTAGGCAAAATGGTAGTGAGCGAAATGCTTGCTCGTACAGACATCGACCCGAAACTCATCGAACAAGTGGTATTTGGACAAGTCGTTCAAATGCCAGAAGCGCCAAACATTGCGCGTGAAATCGTACTTGGCACAGGAATGCACATCCATACTGATGCCTACAGCGTAACTCGTGCGTGTGCGACCAGTTTCCAAGCTGCAGTCAACGTGGCAGAGAGCATTATGGCGGGCAGCATTGATGTTGGTATCGCGGGTGGTGCGGATTCTTCATCTGTTCTGCCAATTGGTGTTTCGAAGAAACTTGCCGCTAACTTGCTTGCGCTAAGCAAAACCAAAACGCTGGGTCAAAAGCTCAACATTCTTAAGAAACTCAGCTTCAAAGATTTAATGCCAGTGCCGCCGGCAGTGGCTGAATACTCGACGGGTCTTTCTATGGGTCAGACTGCCGAGCAAATGGCTAAATCGCACGGCATTACTCGTGCAGAGCAAGATGCTTTGGCACACCGTTCTCATTCTCTAGCTTCGCAAGCTTGGAAAGACGGCAAAATCCAAGACGAAGTGATGACTGCCTTCCCTGAACCATACAAAAAGTGGATCTCTGAAGATAACAACATTCGTCATGACTCTACATTAGAGGGCTACGCGAAACTGCGTCCGGCTTTTGACCGTCAATACGGCAGCGTAACAGCCGCGAACAGTACGCCATTAACCGATGGCGGTGCTGCCGTGATGCTAATGCGTGAAGGCAAAGCGAAAGAACTTGGTATGGAAATCCTTGGCTACATCCGCGGTTATGCATTCTCAGCCATTGGTGTGGAAATGGACATGCTAATGGGACCAACATACGCGACGGCAAAAGTGTTGGAGAACACTGGTCTCGAGCTTTCAGACCTGACGCTTATCGATATGCACGAAGCGTTTGCTGCACAAGCTCTTGCGAACGTGAAGATGTTTGCTTCTGATAAATTTGCCCAAGAAAACCTAGGTCGTTCGAAAGCGATAGGTGAAATCGACATGGATAAGTTCAACGTCCTTGGTGGTTCCATTGCCTACGGTCACCCATTTGCCGCAACTGGTGCACGTATGATGACGCAAACGCTGCGTGAGCTTAAACGTCGTGGCGGTGGTCTCGCGTTGAATACAGCGTGTGCCGCAGGTGGTCTTGGTGCAGCAATGATTTTGGAGGTTGAGTAATGAGCGAGCAAAAAGCATTTAGTCTAAAGATTGATGAGCAGAACATTGCTTGGCTAGCCATCGATGTGCCAAACGAGAAAATGAACACGCTGCAAGCGGCGTTTGCAGATGAGATGAAAGAAATTTTCACTCAACTGAAAGACACCAGCGGCGTGAAAGGGATGATTATTCACTCCCTAAAACCAGATAACTTTGTTGCGGGCGCTGACGTTCGTATGCTTGAAGCGTGCACAACGGCGAGTGAAGCGGAAGCATTGGCTAAGCAAGGCCAAGACTTGTTCCAACAGCTATCTGATCTGCCTTATCCGGTTGTCGCTGCGATTCACGGTCCATGTCTAGGTGGCGGTTTAGAGCTTGCTCTAGCGTGTGACTACCGTGTATGTACTGATTCCGATAAAACGCGTCTTGGTTTGCCAGAAGTGCAACTTGGTTTGCTGCCAGGCTCCGGTGGTACTCAACGTCTTCCGCGTTTGATTGGTCTATTACCTTCGTTGGATTTAATCCTTACAGGTAAACAACTGCGTGCAAAGAAAGCGAAAAAGTTGGGCGTGGTTGACGCATGTGTGCCAGAGACTGTTCTACTCGATGTCGCGAAGATGCATGTCGAAAAAGGCAAGAAGAAAGGTAAACAAAAGCAATCTACAAAAGAGAAGTTGATGTCGGGTAGTGGTTTAGGTCGTAAGTTTGTGTTTGAGCAAGCCGCGAAGAAAACCAATGAAAAGACCCGTGGTAACTACCCTGCAACGGTCGCGATTCTAGAAGTGATCCAGCATGGTCTTGAAAAGGGCTTTGCCCAAGGTCAAGAACTTGAAGCGAAGCGCTTTGGCGAACTGGTAATGAGTTCAGAATCTAAAGCACTGCGTTCTATTTTCTTTGCTACGACAGAAATGAAGAAAGAAAACGGCGCAGAAGCTGAGCCAACTGCAGTCAACAAAGTTGGCGTGTTGGGTGGTGGTCTAATGGGGGCTGGCATTAGCCATGTTTCTGTTGCGAAAGCGAAAGTGCCAGTACGTATTAAAGATGTCAGCAATGATGGCGTGCTTAACGCGTTGAACTACAACTACAAGTTGTTCGAAAAGCAGCGTAAGCGCCGCATTATCTCAAAAGCGGGTCTGCAATCTAAAATGCTGCAACTTTCGGGTGGTATTGATTTTACAAGCTTCAATCATATTGATGTGGTTATCGAAGCTGTATTTGAAGATCTTGACCTTAAACAGGCGATGGTTGCAGATATTGAAGCGAACGCGAAACCAGAGACTATCTTTGCAACCAATACGTCTTCGCTACCAATCCACAAAATTGCGGAAAAAGCAGAGCGCCCAGAAAATATCGTTGGTTTGCACTATTTCAGCCCGGTGGAGAAAATGCCACTGGTGGAAGTGATTCCTCATGAAACTACGTCAGAAGCGACCATTTCTACCGTTGTTGCACTAGCGAAGAAGCAGGGCAAGACACCAATCGTCGTGAAAGATAAAGCAGGCTTCTATGTAAACCGTATTCTTGCACCTTACATGAACGAAGCTGCACACATCTTGCTAGCAAATGAGCCGATCGAACAACTTGATGGTGCTCTGCTTGACTTCGGTTTCCCTGTGGGTCCAATTACTTTATTGGATGAAGTTGGTGTTGATATTGGTGCTAAGATCATGCCGATCTTGGTTAACGAATTGGGCGAGCGATTCAAAGGTCCAGACGTATTCGACACACTACTGAACGATGGCCGCAAAGGTCGTAAGACTGGTAAAGGCTTCTATACCTACAAAGGTAAGAAGAAAGAAGTCGATAAGTCAGTTTACAAGCTATTGAACCTGACGCCAGAATCCAAGCTGAGCGATAACGACATTGCATTGCGTTGTGTGCTGCCAATGCTAAACGAAGCGGTTCGCTGTTTAGATGACGGTATTATCCGTTCTCCACGCGATGGTGATATCGGTGCGATCTTTGGTATAGGCTTCCCACCATTCTTAGGTGGTCCATTCCGTTACATGGATCAATTCGGTTTGAGAGAACTGGTTGAGAAAATGAACGAGTTTGCATCGAAATACGGTGATCGTTACGCGCCGTGCGATGGGTTGTTAACTCGAGCTGGCGAAGGTCGTAACTTCTACGATTAACGGCTAGCGCTAAAAATAGAAAGGCTTGCATGATGCAAGCCTTTTTTGTGTCAGTGCTAATCACAATGATTTACCCGAGACCGAAATCTTTCGGGCGCAACTGAAACTCTTCAATTGACCCAATTTCTAAACCAAGGTTGATACGCGGCGCGTCTTCATGAGCGATACCTTGCGAATGCATCACCAAACGATTGGCAGTGCGAGGTTTTAGTTCATTGACCACAAAACGGATCATGTCGGTACGGGTCAACTCTTTAAGCTCTTCCAACACTTTTTCGCGCTGATTAAAGTCGGTGTCTTTGTTGCCAATTGCTACCCATAGGCGCTGCGCTCGCCCACGCAATGTGGTGTCAGGTGTTGCAATTTGGTTCCATAATCCGCGCTTACTGCTGTGCCATTGGTATTCGTTAAGCTCCAACAACACCATATAAAACGCATTCAAAAACTCATCAATTGAGGTAACCAATTCAGCTGGCGCCGCATTTGGTGACTGCACATAAAGCACGATCCCCGGATGGCGGTTAAGTGGCATGTTCCCTGTACCAACCATATAGCCTAACTGTTGTTTAGTTCGGATCTCATGGAAGAAGGTTGCCGACATTAAGTGATTCGCCAAGGAATAAAGCGCAATGTTACGCGGCGAGATGTCTTCACATTGGTGATAAATCACCACCGCCGAGTCTTGTTGGTTACAGTTCACTTCGCGTTGGAAGCTGCCATTTTCACCCAGCATGACGAGTGGGCGAAGTGCCTCTTCGTAACGCTGCTCTTTCACACGCAATGCGTCTTTTAATGTGGTTGCCATGTCATGAGCTTGCTGGCGTTGCCAGTCGCCATAGACAAACATCTCAACATGCAACTCGGCAAGAATCGATTCAACAAACACAGACAGCTCATCCACCTCAATCTCTTCCAATGCTTCAACCAGCGTTGCAAAAGGTGGATTGTTAGGTTGGAGCAAACCTGTCAGTGCATTAAAAAGCTGTGAAATTGGGCGATCTTGAGATGAATTGCGCCAATTACGAAGAAGCTGCTGTTTAATGGTTTCAAATCGATCTGGGTTGAACTCACGAGCTGCAAAGCGATGCAGAATCATTTCTAAAAGTTGAGGTAACTTCTGGCTAAAGCCCGATAATGTAAGCGTGACACCGCCTTGGTGAGCATACATGTTGTAACCCATCCCCGCGATTTCTGCTTGGTAGGTTTCTTTGGCTAGAGAATCGAGGAACATCTCAACACATAGGCGTGTTTTCACGATATTTTTCGGCGATGCAACGGCGTGTGAACTGTCGATAGCGACGTAAACGACACCTTTCGGCACTCTGAACTCATCATCTTGCAGGTGCCAGAGTCGAAAACCTTCGAGCTCTTCAACCAATTCTGGCAACGACCCGCCGTTTTCAAATGGTCTTGGGTCGAGGTCATAACAAATGTATGGGTTCTTTTCTGGCAGAACGAATTGCCAACTCGGATCAATTTGATGATAGAAGCGGCGTTGGTTTTCACTAAACGGGATGACTGAGTAAGGCGTGAAGTACCACTCTGCGGTTCGGTTGTATTCTAAACCTTGCGCAATCAATGTGACGCGAACATTTTCAACCGAAAGGTACTGCAACAATGAACGTTGAAGCTCTTCATCGTAGCCTGCCATTTTGTAGTCACCATAAACCGTGTCTTCTGGTTGATAGTGCTGCATGTTGATCACCAGATGACTGACCAAATCCATTGGACGTGATGGCTCTTGGAAACGGAAAGCCGATTCTAATACCGCTTGTTTTTCCAAGTATCGCCATTCATCCATGCCATCTTGTTTGATCATGGTGAGGTATTGGAATACCGCTTGAACGATGTCATCGACATGATCCAAACCGTTTGGTGTCAAGGTGCAACTTACTGTGAAGTCGCGGTAGTTGCTGCCGCTCGCCCCGCCACCTGCAGAGAGGGAGGTAATCCAGCCTTTCTCTTTGAGTTGAAGCATTAAACTGCCTTCACCTTCGTAGCCCAACAGGTGAGCAAAGTAGGAGAGAGGCTTCACGCTGTAGTATGCGTCCATTCCCGGCATTGGGAACGTGAGGATCAGTTTACGGAACTCTTTGATTGGTTCGACTTGGACCAAAATACCAGTGCTATCTTCGGTGCCAATAGTGACATCAATCGATTTGCCGCGTAATTGGTGGTTTGGAATGTCGGCAAACATGGCTTCTACCCACGCTTGCTGCTCATCGAGAGATTGTGGACCAAACAAAGTCAGC
The DNA here is from genome assembly GCF_002163755.1 of Vibrio campbellii CAIM 519 = NBRC 15631 = ATCC 25920. NCBI lineage: Bacteria > Pseudomonadati > Pseudomonadota > Gammaproteobacteria > Vibrionales > Vibrionaceae > Vibrio > Vibrio campbellii. The sequence continues at coordinate 2,406,102 of NZ_CP015863.1, read as the reverse complement.
GTCATCAAATCAGCGGAATACTGTGAGTGATGAAACTCAACAATTTCGTCGCGAATCGATTTGCCTTCGCGGTCACCAAGCGTATCCAAGTTGCCGACAGAGAATTTAGAAAACGGGTGCTCTGGGTTGATGACTTCTTTATTTACTTGATACAGACGGCGAGAATCGTCGTTCAGTTTGAGTTTGTATTCGGAGTCGACCGCTTGGCGTTCTTTGTCTAACGCTTCTTCGTTAAACAGTGGCGCGGTAAAGAAGTGACTGAAACGATCAAGTGCGCTTTCAAAGGCGGTTGGTGTCACATCGAAGAAGAAACAAGTGTGCTCGGTACCTGTCCAAGCGTTGTTGGTGCCACCATGTTGACTAATATAACTTTGAAACTCGCCCACTTTAGGGTATTTTTCCGTACCCAAAAAAAGCATGTGTTCTAGATAGTGTGCCAGACCTTGGCGATCCATCGGATCATCGAAGTGTCCAACGTTTACTGCTAGGGCTGCTGCCGACTGTTGAGCCGTGTCGGAATGAATCAGCAACACGCGCAGGGCATTACTCAATGTAATGTAGCGATATTGATTTGAATCGTTTGGACTTAGGTGCACGATGCGTCTCCAGATTTCGCATTACAGTAATTATGATCCCCGAGCGGGGAGGCGCAAAGTTTGCGCTTCGACAAATACTGCTTGCCGCATTTTTGTTATTCGTAAGAGTACTGCATAAGCCCATCAGCAAATTGCTATGGGGTTCGAGCTATTTGAAGGAATGCACTGAGTTCATAACTTCATCGTAGAATGTGATGAACTGAGTATATTCTTTTTAATAGATTGTTAAGAAAGTCGCTATCTTTAGCAAGCGAATTGGTATAATGAACCGATAATTATATCAGTATTTTTGTTTCGACATTATTAAAGTTAGCCCGCTATCCGTATAAAGATAGCAGTCAACCTTTTGGTAGCGTTAGCTATCCCTAGGAAATAACATGAAAATATTTATCTTGCGTCACGGTGAAGCAGAGCATTTTGCGAACACCGACGCAGAAAGACAACTGACCCCGAGAGGCAGAACTGAATCGGAAGCAGTTGCCCGAGCATGTAAAGAGCAAGGTTTTGCTCAATTCGACAAAGTACTGGTGAGTCCGTACATTCGAGCGCAGCAAACTTGGCAAGAAATCAGCGCACACTTTTCGGCGAAAAGCATCGAAACGTGTGAAGACATCACGCCTTATGGTCAATCCGACCAAGTGTTTGATTTCGCTAATGCGTTGATTGAAGTTGAGAAGCTTGAATCTCTTTTGTTTGTGTCGCACTTGCCGCTGGTGGGATACCTGACCTCGGAATTTGTGAAAGACATGACGCCGCCAATGTTCCCGACATCTGGCTTGGTGTGTATTGAGTTTGACCCGCAAACACAACGCGGTGAAGTGCTTTGGCATATCACGCCATAGAACAAGAGTTCTCGGGATGATGGCTCGAGAAAAACAAAAAAGGCAGGGTTAACCTGCCTTTGTCGTTCTTGCTCGTCAGCGAAATACTTTTCGGAGTCGGTGGGTTATTTCTCAGGAATAGAAAGCAGCACCAGTAGGGCACCATCGCCGCCAAACTCTAGAGGCGCTTGGTGGAATGCCATTACGTCTGGATGCTGAGCTAACCAAAGCGGCGCTTTCTGCTTCAAGATGTGCTTACCGATGCCGTGTTGTACACACGCACAGTGGATTTCGTTTTTCACGCAGTACGCGATCATCGCACCGAGTTCTCGCTTGGCTTCTTGTTGTGTCATGCCGTGCATGTCAAGGAAGACGTCAGGCACGTACACGCCACGACGAAGACGTTTCACTTCATAAGTCGAGACATCATCACGCGCGTAGCGAGTTGGTCCATCCGCATTTAAGAGCGGGACAAACTCATCGGAAAAGTAAAATTCAGAATCACTCGCTTCGCGGTTTGAGCGTGTGATTTCTTTTTGCTTAGTATTTTTTTTTGGTTGCTGGATTATGGTATCCTGTCGCAACTTTTTTACGCCCTGTACTGCATCCTTAAACAAGGCGAAATCGTCATCGTGTTCGGTGTCTTTTTTGCTCATTAGGTAAACAATTTCATTTTTACAATTTATGGCAGTATTGTAGCGCTTTTCGGAGGCAATTTTGGATAAGATTTTTGTAGAAGAGGCGGTATCGGAGCTCCATACCCTTCAAGATATGATTCGTTGGACGGTAAGCCGCTTTAACGCCGCTAACCTGTTTTACGGTCATGGCACTGATAATGCGTGGGATGAAGCGGTTCAGCTTATCCTGCCAACATTATACTTGCCGATTGATGTGCCTCCGCACGTATTGAACTCTCGCCTTACGACAAGCGAGCGTCTGCGTATTGTTGAGCGTGTAGTAAAACGCATCAACGAGCGTACACCAACTGCATACCTAACCAACAAAGCATGGTTCTGTGGTCTTGAGTTCTTCGTCGATGAGCGTGTACTTGTGCCACGTTCTCCAATCGGTGAATTGATTCAAGCGGAATTCCAACCTTGGTTGGTGGAAGAGCCTACGCGCATCATGGACCTATGTACGGGTTCTGGTTGTATCGCGATTGCTTGTGCACACGCTTTCCCTGAAGCAGAAGTTGACGCGATCGATATCTCAACTGACGCACTTCAAGTTGCAGAGCAAAACGTACAAGATCACGGCATGGAGCAACAAGTGTTCCCAATCCGCTCTGACTTGTTCCGCGATCTTCCAAAAGAGAAGTACAATCTGATCGTGTCTAACCCACCTTACGTGGACGAAGAAGACATGAACAGCCTACCAGACGAGTTCACGCACGAGCCTGAACTGGGTCTTGCTGCAGGTACTGACGGTCTAAAACTGGTTCGTCGTATTCTTGCTAACGCACCAGACTACCTAACAGACGATGGTATTCTTGTGTGTGAAGTCGGTAACTCAATGGTTCATATGATGGAACAGTACCCACAAATTCCATTCACTTGGATTGAGTTCGAGAACGGTGGTCACGGCGTATTCATGCTAACGCGCGACCAGCTGGTTGAGTGTGCAGAAGAGTTTAAACTATACAAAGACTAGACAGTTTAATCTTCAAACACCGAGCCCAATGCTCGGTGTTTGGAGATTAACAGATAAAACACTGAATACTGACCACATCAAACGACTTCTTAGGTCTTGGTTTGAGACAGTTAAAGAGGGGAAATTACTCTTTCCAGAAATTGTTTGCTTGTGAAATTGTTTGAAAATGCATAGCAATTGTTTTTGAAGACTCTATTAGTAGTGCCGCATTTTCTGAGTATTCAGGTCTTAGTTTGTGTAATACATCCATGCTAGGTTGTGTTTTCTTTACTCCCATTCTGCTGAGTTTGATTGCTAGTTCAAACCCCTCTGTTGGATTTTCTGTAATTAAGCTTGGTAACCACTGCTCCATTGTCGCGCCTCATCTAATGATAAAAATGTTACACTCGATTTTTTGAAAATATCCTAATTTTATAAAACTACCTAAGGAATTAAATCGATTAATTTTCTGCTTTTTCTCGATTAATTTATGTGTTTGGCCTTCCCTATAAAGTGACACGATGAAATGAGTGTCATTCCGCTATTTTTCTTTTCCTTTGAGATCGGGCTTTACATCAAAACGTAATACCGCCACTATGATTCCACGAATAATTGAAAAGCAGTTACGCTCACTAGAGCATGACGAAAAAAACTTGAGGAAGTAATGGCAGGAAACAGTATCGGACAACATTTCCGAGTAACGACATTCGGAGAAAGTCACGGTATCGCACTAGGATGTATCGTAGACGGATGCCCTCCAGGTTTGGAAATCACTGAGGCAGATCTGCAAACGGATCTCGACCGTCGCCGTCCTGGCACATCACGTTACACTACCCAACGTCGTGAACCGGACGAGGTAAAAATTCTTTCTGGCGTATTTGAAGGTCAAACTACAGGCACTTCAATTGGTCTGATGATTGAGAACACAGACCAGCGTTCTAAAGACTACTCAGACATCAAAGACAAGTTCCGTCCTGGACACGCTGATTACACTTACCACCAAAAATACGGTGTGCGCGATTATCGAGGTGGCGGCCGTTCGTCTGCTCGTGAAACGGCAATGCGTGTGGCGGCTGGTGCAATCGCTAAGAAATACCTGAAAGACGAGTTCGGTGTCGAAATCCGCGCTTACTTGTCACAAATGGGTGATGTTTCAATCGATAAAGTGGATTGGAATGAAATCGAAAACAACGCGTTCTTCTGCCCAGATGCAGACAAAGTGGAAGCGTTTGATCAACTTATCCGTGACCTGAAAAAAGAAGGCGACTCTATTGGCGCTAAAATTCAGGTTGTGGCAACGAATGTACCTGTTGGTCTTGGTGAGCCTGTATTTGATCGTTTGGATGCAGACATTGCGCATGCGCTAATGAGCATCAATGCGGTGAAAGGCGTGGAAATCGGCGACGGTTTTGATGTGGTAAACCAAAAAGGCAGCGAGCACCGTGATACGCTTTCTCCAGAAGGCTTCGGTAGCAACCACGCAGGCGGCATTCTTGGCGGTATCTCTACCGGTCAAGAGATTGTTGCAAACATTGCGCTTAAGCCAACGTCAAGCATTACGGTTCCGGGTGAAACCATCACTAAAGAAGGTGAGCCAACTCAATTGATCACTAAAGGTCGTCACGACCCATGTGTGGGTATCCGCGCTGTGCCTATTGCAGAAGCGATGCTGGCTATTGTCGTGATGGATCATTTGTTACGCCACCGTGGTCAAAATCATGGCGTACAAACCGAGACTCCAAAGATTTAAGTTTGAAACTTAAATCGATAGATACACAAAAGGCTGCTCAGTGAGCAGCCTTTTTTCATTTCTTTTCAATAGCTTTTGAGTCGAATCAGTGAATCGAGCCTTCTGTTTCCAAGTGGAATGAAGGTAAGCGCCATTTGAAGCGTACTGCAGCCATTCGCAGCATGTAACCAGTAATCAGAGTGACAATCGTCGCGGTTACATCTGGTACGTTGAACTCAAGTAGCGCTAGGTATAAACCTGATGCGATAAGTGCCACCGATGCGTAAAGCTCTTCATGCAACACAAGCGGTGTTTGACGACAAATCAAATCGCGTAGCAGACCACCAAATACACCAGTGACTAGTGCAGACACCATACAAATGCCAGGGTGTAAGCCCATACCAATTGCTACCTTGGTGCCGATGATGCTAAATACGATCAAGCCAAGTGCATCCAAACGAATAAATAGACCTTTCAGCCTAATTACCCATTTCGCCAAGCCAGTTGTCAGTACACCCGCAACGCATGTGATTGCTAGGAATTCAGGGTTCTTCACCCAGCCTAGAGGGTAGTGACCTAAAAGAATATCGCGCACCGTACCACCGCCAATTGCCGTTGCACTGGCTACCAACATAACACCAAACCAATCCATTTTTCTTCGACCAGCACTCAACGCACCAGTCATGGCTTCAGCCGTGATACCAATGATATACAACACACTTAGCAGCATAAGGGGACACTCAAATAAAAGGGCGCTGTCTCAGTCCTTGAGATTAAGGAAAACAGCAGCAAAACTTACCAACAAGATTTAAGCCTTGAGGAAGGGGCTTAAACCCTAAAAGAATCTCGCTTTAAGTGGCGTTGATATCGCCATCATTAAGCTTAAAAATAAGGCGTGAGTGTAGTGGGAAATGTGATCTGTGACGAATGAGAAATAGTATGGAGAAAGCGACTTTCAGATAAATTCAGCTAATAACCAAACTTGTTGTGTGGCTTTACCTGTTGAAGAAAAACAGCGACAATGCGCACCGCATATCAATTTGAAGTACAGAGTCGATGATGAACCACGAATATCAAGACCTTATCGCCATCTTCAACGACACGTTTCTTGAAACTTTTAATACCAAGTTGGAGCTTGGTGGTGATGAGCCAATTTATTTACCAGCAGACCAAGAGCATCCGCATCATCGGATTATTTTTGCTCGTGGTTTTTACGCGTCAGCGCTGCACGAGATTGCCCATTGGTGTGTAGCGGGACCAGAACGTCGTTTGCTGGAAGATTTTGGTTACTGGTATGAACCTGACGGCCGTACAGCCGAGGTTCAAG